>NZ_JAPZPY010000004.1:0-393863 GCF_027529605.1 Mycobacterium hippophais
CTCCGACTTGCCGCCGCAAGGGGCGCCGCCGGCCGGCGAGCAGCCGGCGCCACAGCCGCGGCCCTACCCGCAGCAGCCTGCGCCGGCCGACCCCACCACCGAACCCGCGCCCGCCACCCCCGGCCAGGCGCCGCCCGCGCAGAACGCGCCACCGGGGCAGAGCCCGCCCGGTCAGAGCGACGAGCGTAAGGATCTGGCGCAGCGCATCTCCGACGAGAAGCAGCTCAGGCAGAGCGCCGATCCGTCCATCCAGCTGCTGGCCCTGCAGTTCCAGGCCACCCGCTGCGGCGACGAGGACGTCCTCGCCGGCAACGACGATCCCAACCTGCCATTGATCACCTGCTCCACCGACGGCCAGACGGTCTACCTGCTCAACAAGTCGATCATGAGCGGTGAGCAGATCCAGGACGCCACGTCCGGCCTGGACCAGCAGCAGGGTCAGTACGTCGTCGACGTCCAGTTCAAGGACGAGGGCGCCAAGATCTGGGCCGACTTCACCGCGGCCAACGTCGGCACCCAGACCGCGTTCACCCTCGACTCACAGGTGGTCAGCGCCCCCGAGATCCGCGAGGCCATCCCGGGCGGGCGCACCCAGATCACCGGGTCGTTCACCAACGACACGGCGCGCGAACTCGCGAACGTGCTCAAGTACGGGTCGCTGCCGCTGTCGTTCGAGTCGTCGGAGGCCGAGACGGTCTCGGCCTCGCTGGGGCTCCAGTCGCTGCGGGCCGGCCTGATCGCCGGCGCCGTCGGCCTGGCCGCCGTGCTGCTCTACTCGCTGCTCTACTACCGCGTGCTCGGTCTGCTCATCGCCTTGTCGCTGGTGGCCGCGGGCGCGGTGGTCTTCGCGATCCTGGTGCTGCTGGGCAGGTACATCAACTACACGCTCGACCTGGCCGGCATCGCCGGTCTGATCATCGGTATCGGCACCACGGCCGACTCGTTCGTGGTGTTCTTCGAACGCATCAAGGACGAGATCCGCGAGGGCAGGTCGTTCCGCTCGGCGGTGCCACGCGGCTGGGCGCGGGCGCGCAAGACGATCCTGTCCGGCAACGCGGTGAGCTTCCTGGCCGCCGCAGTGCTGTACTTCCTGGCCGTCGGGCAGGTCAAGGGCTTCGCGTTCACGCTCGGCCTGACCACCATCCTCGACGTCGTCGTGGTGTTCCTGGTGACGTGGCCGCTGGTGTATCTGGCCTCCAAGTCTCCGACACTGGCCAAGCCCAAGTACAACGGGCTCGGCGCGGTGCAGCAGATCGCCCGGGAACGACGCGCCGCGTCGCACGCGACCACCGGACGGGGACAGTAGATGGCGGCCATCAACCGGAACACCAAGAAGTCGTCGACCGCGGTCGAGGCGGCTCCCGTCGAAGCGGGTTCCACCGCACCGAAACACGGCTTCTTCGTCCGGCTCTACACCGGCACCGGCGCCTTCGAGGTGATCGGGCGCCGCAAGTTGTGGTACCTGATCAGCGGCGCGATCGTGGCGGTCTGCATCCTCAGTTTCATCGTGCGGGGCTTCACCTTCGGCATCGACTTCGAGGGCGGCACCAAGGTGTCGATGCCGGTCAACGGCGTCAACGGCACGGCGACCACCACCCAGGTCGAGACCGTGTTCACCGACTCTGTCGGCAGGCCGCCCGAAACGGTGGTCGTGGTGGGCAGCGGTGACTCGGCGACGGTGCAGATCCGTTCCGAGACGCTGAGCAACGACGAGGCCGCGGACCTGCGCAGCGCGCTGTTCGATGAGTTCCAGCCGAAGGGCGCCGACGGCCAGCCCAGCGAACAGGTGATCAGCGATTCCGCGGTGTCCGAGACGTGGGGCGGCCAGATCACCCAGAAGGCGCTGATCGCGCTCTTGGTGTTCCTGGTGCTGGCGGCCCTCTACATCGGGCTGCGCTACGAACTGTGGATGGCCGTCGCCGCCATCGTCACGTTGTTCTTCGACCTCATCGTCACGGCCGGCGTGTACTCACTGGTCGGATTCGAGGTAACGCCCGCAACGGTGATCGGCCTGCTGACGATCCTCGGTTTCTCGCTCTACGACACGGTCATCGTGTTCGACAAGGTCGAGGAGAACACCGAGGGCTTCGAGCACACGACCCGGCGCACCTTCGCCGAGCACGCCAACCTGGCGATCAACCAGACCTTCATGCGGTCGATCAACACCAGCCTGATCTCCGTGCTGCCGATCCTCGCGCTGATGGTCATCGCGGTCTGGCTGCTCGGTGTCGGCACCCTGATGGATCTCGCGCTGGTGCAGCTGGTCGGCGTCATCGTCGGCACCTACTCGTCGATCTTCTTCGCCACCCCGCTGCTGGTGACGCTGCGGGAGCGCACCGACAAGGTCCGCACGCACAACCGCCGGGTGCTGCGGCGCCGAACGGGTGCCGCCGCCAAGAGCTCGGCGGCGGCCGCCGACGCCGGCGCAGCCGATGACGACATCGACCCCGAGGTCGACGACGCCACCGAGGCCCGCGACGCAAAAGAGGCCGACCAGACCGAGACGGTCACCGCCTCGGCCGGCACCAAACCCGCTGTGGGCGCGCGACCGGTGCGCCCGACCGCCAGCAAGACCGGGCGGCCCGCGGGCAAGCGGAGCCCCCGGCGGTAGACGCCGATGGCAGCCCTTAAGCGGCGCGCCGTCGCGCTGGCGGCGGCGCTGTCGATCACCGCACTGCTGGCGCCCGCGTGTTCGGGCAACTCGGCCGATTCCATCGACTACGCCGTCGACGGGTCGCTGAGCACGTACAACACCAACACGGTGACCGGCGCCGCGTCCGGCGGACCGCAGGCGTTCGCCCGGGTCCTCACCGGATTCAACTACCACGGGCCCGACGGCCAGATCGTCGGCGACCACGACTTCGGCACCATCTCGGTGTTCGGCCGCACGCCGCTGGTGCTGGACTATCAGATCAGCGACAAGGCGGTGTACTCCGACGGCAAGCCGATCACCTGTGACGACCTGGTGCTGGCCTGGATCGCCCAGTCCGGCAGGTTCCCGGGCTTCGACGCCGCCAACCGGTCGGGCTACAGCGACATCGCCTCGGTCGACTGCGCACCCGGCCAGAAGCGGGCCCGGGTGTCCTTCGCGCCCGACCGGGGATTCGTCGACTTCGGCCAGTTGTTCGCCGCCACCGCGCTGATGCCCTCGCATGTCCTCGCCGACGAACTCGGCGTCGACGTCACCACCGCGCTGCAGTCCGGCGACCTGCCCACCATCGACCGCATCGCGCAGGCGTGGAACACCACCTGGGACCTCCGCCCGGACGTGGACCTGAAGAAGTTCCCCTCGTCGGGTCCCTACAAGCTGGAGTCGGTGACCGGCGACGGCGCGGTGGTGCTGGTGGCCAACGACAAGTGGTGGGGCGCCAAGGCGGTCACCGGCCGGATTACGGTGTGGCCGCGCGGCGCCGACATCCAGGACCGGGTGAACGAGGGCGCCTTCGACGTGGTCGACATCGCGGCCGGGTCGTCGGGCACGCTCAATCTGCCCGAGGACTACGTCCGCAGCGACAGCCCGTCGGCGGGCATCGAGCAGCTCATCTTCGCGCCCGTGGGGCCGCTGGCCGCGCCACCGGCACGCCGTGCGGTCGCGCTGTGCACACCCCGCGACATCATCGCCCGCAACGCCCAGCTCCCGATCGCCAATTCGCGGCTCAACCCGGCGAACGAGGACGCATTCGGCGCGACCGAGAACGTTCCGGAGGCGGCGCAGTTCACGGCGGCCAATCCGGTCGCCGCGCGGGCCGCGCTGAACAACCGGCCGCTCACGGTGCGTGTCGGCTATCAGACACCCAACGCGCGGCTGGCGGCGACCGTCGGCGCCATCGCCAAGGCGTGCGCACCGGCGGGCATCACCGTGCAGGATGCCGCCGGCGCGGCGGTCGGCCCGCTGTCCTTGCGCAACAATGACATCGACGTCCTGCTGGCGAGCACCGGCGGCGCGGCGGGCAGCGGATCGACGGGCTCGTCGGCGATGGACGCCTACGCGCTGCACACCGGCAACGGCAACAACCTGCCGCGCTACTCCAATCCGCGCATCGACGGGGTGACCGGCGCGCTGGCGGTGACTTCGGATCCCAAGGAGCTCGCCCGGCTGATCGGCGAGGGCGCGCCGGTGCTGTGGGCCGACGTGCCGACGCTGCCGCTCTACCGCCAGCAGCGCACGCTGCTCACATCGGACAAGATGTATGCGGTGAGCAGTAATCCGACGCGCTGGGGCGCGGGCTGGAACATGGACCGCTGGCGGCTGTCGCAGTGACCGGCGGGCAGGAGCGAAGCGACTCGGGGATTGGCACCGGCGGGCAGGAGCGGACTGAGATCTCCCGGCTCGTCGCGACGATGATGCGCGAGGTGCCCGACTTCCCGGAGCCCGGCATCCAGTTCAAGGACCTCACTCCGCTGCTCGCCGACGCCGGCGGGCTGTCCGCGGTCACCGACGCGCTGGCCGCCACCGCCGACGGCGCCGACCTGATCGCGGGTATCGACGCCCGCGGATTCCTGCTCGGCGCCGCGGTCGCCATCAGGCTGGGCACCGGCGTGCTGGCGGTCCGCAAGGGCGGCAAGCTGCCGCCGCCGGTGCACACCGAGACCTACCAGCTCGAGTACGGCACCGCCACGCTGGAGATCCCGGCCGACGGCCTCGACCTGACCGGGCGCACCATCTTGATCATCGACGACGTGCTGGCCACCGGGGGCACCGTCGCGGCCGCGAACAAGCTGCTGATCAGCAGCGGTGCGACCGTGCTGGGCGCCGCGGTGGTGCTGGAGCTGACCGCGCTCGGTGGTCGCGAGGTGGTGGCGCCGCTCCCGGTCACCAGCTTGCACACGGTGTGAGGGATATCCTCGACACGGACGGCGACGTGGGCAGGAGGTGTGACAGTGGCTGATGACGGGTCCCTGACGCAGACCCAGCCGATGCCCGTGGTGTCACCGGAGGCCGAGCAGGCCGCGCCGCCGGAGGCCCCCAAGACGACATCGAGCGCGTCGCGGCGGGTGCGCGCCCGGCTGGCGCGCCGGATGACCGCCCAGCGCGGCACGCTCAACCCGGTGCTCGAGCCGCTCGTCGCGGTGCACCGCGAGATCCACCCGAAGGCGAACCTGCAGCTGCTGCAGCGGGCCTACGAGGTGGCCGAGGAGCGGCACGCCACCCAGTTGCGGCGCTCGGGCGACCCCTACATCACCCATCCGCTGGCGGTGGCCAACATCCTGGCCGAGCTGGGCATGGACACCACCACGCTGGTGGCCGCACTGCTGCACGACACCGTCGAGGACACCGGTTACACGCTGGACGCGCTGACCGCCGAATTCGGCAGCGAGGTCGGCCATCTCGTCGACGGGGTGACCAAGCTGGACAAGGTGGCGCTCGGCACGGCCGCCGAGGGCGAGACCATCCGCAAGATGATCATCGCGATGGCGCGCGACCCGCGGGTGCTGGTGATCAAGGTCGCCGACCGGCTGCACAACATGCGCACCATGCGGTTCCTGCCGCCGGAGAAGCAGGCGCGCAAGGCCCGCGAGACGCTCGAGGTCATCGCGCCGCTGGCGCACCGCCTCGGCATGGCGACGGTCAAGTGGGAGCTCGAGGACCTGTCGTTCGCGATCCTGCACCCGAAGAAGTACGAGGAGATCGTGCGCCTGGTCGCCGACCGGGCGCCGTCGCGCGACACCTATCTGGCGAAGGTCCGCGCCGAGATCAACGCGACGCTGAGCAAGTCCAAGATCAACGCCGTGGTCGAGGGCAGGCCCAAGCACTACTGGTCGATCTACCAGAAGATGATCGTCAAGGGCCGCGACTTCGACGACATCCACGACCTGGTCGCCGTGCGGATCCTGTGCGACGAGATCCGGGACTGCTACGCCGCGGTCGGCGTGGTGCACTCGCTGTGGCAGCCGATGGCCGGCCGGTTCAAGGACTACATCGCCCAGCCGCGCTACGGCGTGTACCAGTCGCTGCACACCACCGTCGTCGGACCCGAGGGCAAGCCGCTCGAGGTGCAGATCCGCACCCGCGACATGCACCACACCGCCGAGTACGGCATCGCCGCGCACTGGCGGTACAAGGAGTCCAAGGGCCGCAACGCGGTACCCGCCGGGCACGCCGCCGCCGAGATCGACGACATGGCGTGGATGCGCCAGCTCCTCGACTGGCAGCGGGAGGCCGCCGACCCCGGTGAGTTCCTGGAGTCGCTGCGCTACGACCTCGCGGTGCAGGAGATCTTCGTGTTCACCCCCAAGGGTGACGTGGTCACACTGCCCACGGGATCGACGCCGGTGGACTTCGCCTACGCGGTGCACACCGAGGTCGGCCACCGCTGCATCGGTGCGCGCGTCAACGGCCGGCTGGTGGCGTTGGAGCGCACGCTCGAGAACGGCGAAGTGGTCGAGATCTTCACGTCCAAGGCGCCCAACGCCGGACCGTCCCGCGACTGGCAGAGCTTCGTGGTGTCACCGCGGGCGAAGGCCAAGATCCGGCAGTGGTTCGCCAAGGAGCGGCGGGAGGAGGCACTGGAGGCGGGCAAGGACGCCATCGCCCGCGAGGTGCGCCGCGGCGGACTTCCGTTGCAGCGCTTGATGAATGCGGAGTCGACGGCGGCGCTGGCCCGCGAACTGCGCTACGTCGACGTCTCGGCGCTCTACACCGCGGTGGGGGAGGGCCACGTCTCGGCCCGCCACGTGGTGCAGCGCCTGCTCGCCCAGTTCGGCGGCGACGAGGCGGCCGAGGACGAACTCGCCGAGCGGTCCACACCGGCCACCATGCCGATGCGGCAGCGCAGCACTGACGACACCGGCGTCGCGGTGCCCGGCGCGCCGGGGGTGCTGACGAAGCTGGCCAAGTGCTGCACCCCGGTTCCCGGCGACAAGATCATGGGCTTCGTCACCCGCGGTGGCGGGGTGAGCGTGCACCGCACCGACTGCACCAACGCCGATTCCCTTCGGCTGCAAGCAGAACGACTCATCGACGTCGAGTGGGCGCCCTCGCCGTCATCGGTGTTCCTGGTCGCGATCCAGGTGGAGGCGCTCGATCGGCACCGGTTGCTGTCCGACGTCACCCGGGTGCTGGCCGACGAGAAGGTCAACATCCTGTCGGCGTCGGTGACCACGTCCAACGACCGGGTGGCGATCAGCCGGTTCACCTTCGAGATGGGCGACCCGAAACACCTGGGTCACCTGCTCAGTGTGGTGCGCAATGTGGAGGGCGTCTACGACGTGTACCGCGTCACGTCGGCGGCGTAGCCGGGCGGAACGCCCCGGCCGCGGCCGGCATTGACCAGCAGCAGCACGCCGCCGATCACCAGCGTCACGACGACCACCCCTGCGGCGAGCAGACCGATCCGCCACACGGTCGGACTCCCTTGCAGGGGCACGGTTTCGGTGGTCGACGACTCGAGGATCAGCGGGAAGGGCAACGCCCCGCCCTGCAGCGCCGCGGCGAGGTCGCGGGCGTCGTCCTCGGTGAAACCCCCGGTGATCTGCGTGCGTCCGCCGGGCATCGCCTCCCTGATCTCGGGTGCGCTGAGGACGGCGGTGTCGAGTGTGAAGGCGACCTGCGTGCCGATGTTGGCGGCGGTGAAGTCCGCCCAGCGCGTCGTGCCGTCACCGTCGAATTCGAGGTCCACCACCCATTGGCCGCTTCCTTCGTCGAACTCGTGGCCCGCGCTCTCGATCCTCTCGCCGTCGATGGTCGTCTCGTCGAGCAGGTAGACCGTCTCGCCCTCACGCGAGCAGGTGACCAGCGGCTGGTTCGGGTCGTCACGGCCCGCCAGTGCGTCGTTGTCGCCGCAGCGGGTGGCCTGGAACTGCAACGCGAGCAGCTGGATCGACGGGTCGGCGCTCTGCCGGAGTTCTTTCTCGTCGGCCACCGCCTGCGGGCTCGGCGTCTTCGGTCTGGCGGTCGGTCCGCCCGCCGGCTGCGCTTCGATCGCGTGGATGACCGGGCGCAGATCGAGTCGGCCGGCCGCACCGATGTCGCTCCACGACTCGTCGTCGGCGCCGGGTACCGACAGGATGATCGCGTCGTCGTCGACGGTCGCCGCCGCGCCGATGCCACCCCGGGCGGCGGCGCGGGCCTCGACGACGCCGCGGGCGCGTTCGAGCGAGTCCGCGGACGCCGGCGATCCCGGGGCGGGCCGCAGCGTCAGCTCGGTGCGCTCCCCGGAGGCGGCGCCCGGCGCCCACCTGTCCCGGGTGAGCACCAGCGCGAACGCGTATCCGCAGACGACGACGGCGAGCACGGCGATCACGAGCCAACGCAATCCACGGTTCGGGGCGGCCGGCGACATCGGCTGCCACGGACCGTGACCAGCGCCGGGCGGCGGCCATGGGCTGCCGGGTGGTGGCGCCATGCTCATCGGATCGTCTCCCTCATCGCCCGCGAACCGGGTCACACCATTACACCCCGGCCGGCGGGGGTTGGGCGGCGCTGATGCGGCCACCCCGGGGTGTCAGTCCAGTCGCGCCTGGGTGATCGTGACGTCCTGTGCCGGTGGGCCGTCGTCGGCGCCGTCGGCCACACCGTCGGCCGCGATCTCGTCGAGCGTCGCCAGACCGGTCTCGTCGACGGTGCCGAACACCGTGTAGGTCGGCGGCAGCCGGGAGTCGTCGTACATCAGGAAGAACTGGCTGCCGTTCGTGCCGACACCGGAGTTGGCCATCGCCACCGTCCCGCGCGGATAGATCACCGCCTGTTTCAGCGCCGGATCGGACAGCCGGTACTGGTTGGTGGGGTACTCGTTGGGGAAGCGGTAGCCCGGTCCACCCTCGCCGGTGCCCGACGGGTCGCCGCACTGCAGCACTTTGAGCACCGGCGAGGTCGTCAGCCGGTGACACGTGGTGCCGTCGAAGAAGCCCTGCTGGGCCAGGCTGGCGAAGTTGTTCACGGTGCACGGCGCCTCGGCGTTGTGCAGCGTCAGACCGATGTTGCCGCGGCTGGTCTCGATGCCTGCGCCGACCGTCGCCGGATCGGTGGGCACCCTGCCGCTCCGCGGCGCGGCGGCCTTCTTGCTCGCCGGAGCCGGGGTCGCCGGGTACTGGCAGTTGGTGCCCAGCGGTTGCGGCGGGTCGAACGCGGGCAGCTCCTGCGCGGGTGGCGGCGGAGCGGCGGTGTAGACCGGGCCGCTCGGCCGGTTCTCGATCCCCTGGGACAGCGCGACGAGGAACAGCACCATGAGCACGAGGAAGACGATGCTCAGCGCGGTCGCGACGTAGCCGACGATCAGGCCGGTGAGTGCCAGGCCGCGGCCGTCCTCCCCGGTGCGCTTGATCTGCGCCAGCGATATGTGGCCGAAGATGATGCCGAGCGGCGCGAACAGGAACGCACACACCAGCGCGGCGATCGCCATCCCGTTGGTGGAGCGGGGCGGCGGTGCGGGGTAGGGCGGATACCCGCCGTAGGGCGGCGGCGCTGTCACGTCGGATGTGCCGGACTCAGTCGAGCAGTACCGAGGTGACCTTCACCTCGTTGGTCGGCGCGCCATCGTCGGCTCCGCGTTCTCCGGGAACGACGCCCGCGCCGGCGATCTTGTCGAGGGTGGCCAGACCGGTCTCGTCGATCTTGCCGAACACCGTGTAGTTCGGCGGCAATTGGGAGTCGCCGTAGACCAGGAAGAACTGGCTGCCGTTGGAACCCGGCGCGCCCGTGTTGGCCATCGCCAGGGTGCCGCGCGGGTAGACCACCGGACTCTGCAGCGCCGGGTCGTCGGGCTGGAACTGGTTGGTCGGGTACTCGTTGTCGAAGCCGTAGCCCGGTCCGCCGGTGCCCTTGCCGGTCGGATCGCCGCACTGCAGCACCTTGAGGCCTTCGCTGGCGGTCAGCCGGTGGCACACCGTGTCGTTGAAGTAGCCCTGCTGGGCAAGACTGGCGAAGCTGTTGACGGTGCACGGCGCCTTGGCGTTGTCGAGCACGAGGCCGAGGTTGCCCTGATTGGTGGTCATGCTGACGCTGACCTCCGCCGGGTCGGTGGGCACCTCACCGGCGCGCGGCGGGTTGACCTTCTTGCTCGCCGGCTCCTGGGTGACCGGGTACTCGCAGCTCGAGCCAAGCCCGGCGGGTGCGGCGAACGGCGGCAGCTGGGGCAGGCCCTCTGCCGACGGCGCCGGTGCGGCCGAGGTGGTGGAGCTGCTCGGGGCGGGCGAGGCGGTGTCGGCGTTCGAGTCGTCCTTGAAGAAGAGGAAGCCGAAGACCGCGGCGCCGACGACGACCAGGACGCCGACCACCGCTCCGATGATCATGAGCTGACGGCGCCTGCGCTCCTGTTGTGCCCGCCGCTCCAGCTGTCGCTCGAGCTTGCGCTTGGCCGCTGCACGTCGTTGTTCGTTGGTGGGCACCGCCGGTAGTCCCTTCTCGCATCCGCCGCTGTCGCGTCCGGTCGGCACCGAGTGTGCCAAAGCGAGCTGAGTGCGCGGTGAACGACCCACGGGATCGGCGCCCGCGATCGGGCATGGGAAACTCGTGGTCGTGTTGATCACCGGTTTCCCCGCGGGCATGTTGCAGTGCAACTGCTACGTGCTGGCCCCGCGGCCGGGATCGGACGCGGTGATCGTCGACCCGGGCCAGCGGGCGTTCGGCCCGTTGCGCCGCATCCTCGACGAACACCGCCTCACCCCGGCGGCGGTGCTGCTCACCCACGGCCACATCGACCACATCTGGTCGGCACAGAAGGTCGCCGACATGTACGGCTGCCCGGCGTTCATCCATCCCGAGGACCGGTACATGCTGACCGACCCGGTCAAGGACTTCACCTCCGGCTTCATCGGCGGCCTGGGCCGGATGGCGTTCGGCGCCGTGTTCCGCGAACCGCGGCAGGTGATCGAACTCGACGCCGACGGCGAGAAGCTCGACCTCGGCGACATGGTGGTGACCGTCGACCACACCCCGGGCCACACCCGGGGTTCGGTGGTGTTCCGGCTCGAGGGCGACGGCACCGAGGTGGCGCTCACCGGCGACACCCTGTTCCGCCGGTCGGTGGGCCGCACCGATCTGCCCGGCGGCAGTGGCCGCGACCTGCTGGGCTCGATCCTGACCAAACTGTTGGTGCTCGACGACGCCACCGTGGTACTGCCGGGCCACGGCGAGAAGTCCACGATCGGCGACGAGCGCCGCACCAACCCGTTCCTCAGAGGCTGACAACGTGACGGATTCGTCTGCTTTCCAGGCGCCCAAGGGCGTCCCGGACTACCTGCCGCCCGAGTCGGCGGGCTTCGTCGCCGTGCGCGACGGCCTGCTCGCGACGGCGCGGCGCGCCGGATACGGCGACGTGGAGCTGCCGATCTTCGAGGACACCGCGCTGTTCGCCCGCGGCGTGGGGGAGTCGACCGACGTGGTGTCCAAGGAGATGTACACCTTCGCCGACCGCGGCGACCGGTCGGTGACGCTGCGGCCCGAAGGCACTGCCGGCGTCATCCGCGCGGTCATCCAGCACCGGCTCGACCGCGGCGCGCTGCCGGTGAAGCTCTGTTACTCGGGGCCGTTCTTCCGGTACGAGCGCCCGCAGGCCGGCCGGTACCGGCAGCTGCAGCAAGTCGGCGTGGAGGCCATCGGCGTCGACGACCCCGCGCTGGACGCCGAGGTGATCGCGATCGCCGACACCGGCTTCCGGTCGCTGGGCCTCGACGGCTTCCGGCTCGAGCTGACCTCCCTGGGCGACGACACCTGCCGTCCGCAGTACCGGCAGCTGCTGCAGGAGTTCCTGTTCGAGCTCGATCTCGACGACGACACCAGGCGCCGCGCGGAGATCAATCCGTTGCGGGTGCTCGACGACAAGCGGCCGCACGTCCGGGAGATGACCGCCGACGCGCCGGTGATGCTCGACCACCTCTCCGAGAGTGCCAAGCAGCACTTCGAGACCGTGCAGACCCACCTGCAGGCACTGGGCGTGCCGTATGTGGTCAACCCGCGGATGGTGCGCGGTCTGGACTACTACACCAAGACCACGTTCGAGTTCGTGCACGACGGGCTCGGTGCCCAGTCGGGGATCGGCGGCGGCGGGCGCTACGACGGCCTGATGCGCCGGCTCGGCGGGCAGGACGTGTCCGGGATCGGCTTCGGGCTCGGGGTGGACCGCACGCTGCTGGCGCTGCAGGCCGAGGGCAGGCAGGTCGGACGGGCCAGGGCTGTCGACGTGTTCGGGGTGCCGCTGGGCGAGCGGGCCAAGCTCCGCCTCGCGGTGCTGGCCGCCGAACTGCGCGGCGCCGGGGTGAGCGTCGACCTGGCCTACGGCGACCGCGGGCTCAAGGGCGCGCTGCGCGCCGCCGACCGGTCGGGTGCGGTGCTCGCACTGGTCGCCGGTGACCGGGACATCGATGCGGGCACCGTCGGCGTGAAGGACCTCGCCACCGGTACGCAGGTCGACGTGCAGCTCGACGCCGCGGTCGCCGACGTCCTGCAGCGCCTGGGCTGACCTACTCGTCGACCGTGCGGCGTGTCGCCGCTCGGCGGGTAGGTAGACGACGACACGCCGCACACTCGGCGGACGTCATCCCCGGCCGGAGGTGGCGGCACCGATGTCGAGTGGCTCACCGTCCTCGCCGCCCACCTCCACGACGGGATCGTCGCGGTCGTCGAACTCCAGGCGCAGCGCCCGCGACATGATCGCGTGCATGACGTACATCGTCGTCGTGTAGCTGAACTCGAGGATCTCCTGGTCGGTGAACACCTCGCGCAGTTGGGCGAACAGCGTCTCGGGGACCCGGCCCTGCTGTCCGGCAAGGCAATCGGTGTAGGCCAGCAGCAGCCGCTCGGTGTGGTCGTAGCAGTCGGCGGTCTGCCAGGACGGGATGGCGGCTATCTTCTCCTCGGACAGCCCCGCCGACCGGCAGGCCTTGCAGTGCTGGGAGAAGACGAATTGGCTGCCCACCACCCAGCCGGCCCGGATCTGACCGAGCTCGCGGTGGTCGGCGCGGATGCTGACCTCTTCGCGGTACAGCCGGAACCCGCGCACGGCGTGCCGCAGGGCGGCGGGGGACTGGGCGAACACCGTCCACCAGTCGCCGGTGGTGCCGCCGACGGTGCCGGGTTCGGCCACCGGGTCGCGGTCGCCGAACATGAAGTCGTACATGTTCAGCGTGAACTGGTCGCGGACCTCCGCGCGTGGAACCTGGTTCAGGCGGGGCATTCTGGCGTCCTTTCAGCGGTCGAGCTGCCGGCGAAATCGACGTCAGGTGCGGACGCCGGACAGCACCAGCTCGGCGAAGGTTTCGCCGATTTGGTCGAGGGTGTTGCGTCCGCCGGGGGCGTACCAGCGGTGGATCCAGTTGTGCATCCGGAGGATGCCGAGCATCACCAGCCGGGAGTCGAGATCGCTGCGGAAGGTCCCCGAGGCGATGCCCTGGTCGATGATCGCCAGCAGCGTCTTGGCGTACGCGTCGGCGTTGGCGATGATGCGCTCGGCCTCGGGGATCACCGCGATGTGCTGACTCTCTCTGAACAACAGGAACAGTTCGGGAAAGTTCTGCAGATCGGCGATGTATGCGCCGAGCGCCCGGCGCAGCTTCTCGTCGTCGGGTGCGTCGGATCCCAGTGCGGCGCGGCAGTGGGCGGTCATCGCGTGTGCGGGTTGCTCGATCAGCGCCACGAGTAGCTCTTCCTTGGTGCCCACGTAGTAGTACAGCGACGCCCGGTTGATCCCCACTTCGACGGCGACGTCCTCGAGTCGTGCGCGGGCGAAGCCCCTGCGGCGGAGGACCGCCGACGCGCCTTCGAGGATGGCTACCCACCGCTCGTTGGACGCCCGCCGGTCGGCGGCGCGGCTTTCGGCGCGTCGTCGGGCGTTGTCACTCTCGGGCCGTGCGGCTGAAATTCTCGGGCTCCGTCCTGGCCGGGTCATCGCGTTGCCAAGGTACGCCCGAACAACCTGAGCTGACGCCCCGTTCGCGAGAATCTTCCACCCGCGTCGGCCGTCGCGGTAGGGTCCGTTCACCGACCCGCCGGAGGTGCCATGTCGCTGATCGCGCTCGAGGAGCACTACGCGTGGGACCCGGCCAGCGCCGGCAACGTGGTGGGCACCTGGCTGCAGACTCACGACAGCGTCGCCCACGACAGGCTGTACGACCGTGGCCCGCTGCGGCTGGAGCAGATGGACGCCGCGGGCATCGACTTCCAGATCCTGTCCCTGTTCGATCCGGGCGTCCAGCAGGAGGACGACGTCGCGCGCGCCGTCGAGTTGGCGCGCCTGGCGAACGACGACCTGGCCGAGACGGTGCGCGAAAACCCTGATCGCTTCGGTGGTTTCGCCACCCTCGCGACACAGGATCCCCGCGCCGCGGCCGATGAGCTTCGGCGATCGGTGGTCGATCTGGGCCTCGTCGGTGCCCTGATCAACGGGCACAGTCGCGGGCGGTATCTCGACGATCCCGCCTACTCGGACCTTTTCGGCGAGGCCGAGGCTCTGGGGGTGCCGATTTACCTGCACCCCACCACGCCGCACCCGGCGGTGATGGACGCCTGGTTCGCTCCCTACGTCGACGCCGGGCTGCACCTCGCATCGTGGGGCTTCGCCGTCGAGACCGGAACACACCTGCTGCGGTTGATCTATTCGGGCCTGTTCGACAGGTTCCCAAGGCTGCAGATGATCATCGGCCACCTCGGGGAGATGCTGCCGTTCGCCGCGTACCGCATCGACCGCTACTACGGGCTCGGCGGCTCGGACTCGGCTCGCCGGCTGCAGCGCCTGCCGTCGGAGTATCTGCGCCGCAACGTCTTCGTGACGACGAGCGGCAACTTCTGTCCGTCGGCGTTCGCATGCACGCTGGAGGTGATGGGCGCCGACCGGGTGATGTTCTCGGTCGACTATCCGATGGACGACAACCGGGCCGGGGCCGAGTTCCTCGCCGCGTTCCCGATGGACGAGGCGACTCGCCGCAAGGTCAGTTGCGGAAACGCGCTGCGGCTGTTCGCCGGCCGCCTGCCGGGACGGCTGGGCTGATCACAGCGCGAACACCTGGCCGTCCCTGGCGACGGTGACCGGACCCGCGTAGTGCTTCCCGATCGCCGCCAGCCATTGCGAATCGGGCAGATCGGTCGGGGAGTAGTGGCTCAGGACGAGGTGGCGGGCGTTCGCCGCGGCCGCGACCTCACCGACCTGCTCGGCGGAGGTGTGGGATCGCACGAGGTAGTCGGGCGGGAACCTGTCGTGGTAGTACGCGTCGTCGAGGCTGAATTGTGCCTCGTGCACCAGGATGTCGGTATCACGGGCCAGTTCCACGAGATTGTCGGACTTGGTGGTGTCACCGGAGAAGGTCACGGAGAGCGGCATCTTCGTCATGTCGAAGCGGAATCCGAACGCCGGGTACACGTCGTAGTGCGAGACCAGCGTCGCGGTGACGGTCACATTGTGGTCGGACATGACGGGGAAGGGCGCCGTTCTGGGTGACCTGTCGGTGTGACTGGAGCCCGGTGGCACCGCGATCTCGTGCACCTCGATCAGGTCCTCGATGTCGACGGTGCCCATGTCGCGTATGAAGATGTTGCTGGTGTAGGCGTAGGCCTGCAGGAGCGCCCGGCTCGTCGCCGCCAGACCCGGCGTGGGGTCGGCGGGGTTGACGGTGGCCGGCTGCGGGTCACCGACCTCGCTGGGCGGCAGGCCGCCCGCCGGCCCGGGTCCGTAGACGCGCACCGCCGTCTTGCCTTTGGCGGCGGTGTATCCGCCGGAGAGGAAGAAGCTGTAGTAGTCGACGATGTGGTCGGTGTGCAGGTGGGTGATGAACATGCTCTGCAGGTCGTCGAATCGGAAGCCCGCGTTGGTGAAGGCGTTCAGTGAGCCCAGTCCGCAGTCGATCTGGTAGACGTCGGAGCCGATCTTCAGTGCCGACGAGACGCCGGTCTTGTGCGGAACGGGCGGTGGCCCGGCCTGCACACCCAGTGTGACGAGGGCGTTCTCCGGCAGCGTCTGCGCCTGGGGCGGCGCTGCCGAACCGACGCCGGCCGAGCCGACGGCGGCGCCGCCGATGACCGCCGACATCGACGCCGTGATCATGGCGCGGCGTGACAGCGCGGACAGTGGCTCCGAGCACCCGCAACCGTCGGCCATGAGCGTGATGCTAGGTCACAGCCGGGCGGCCGTGACCCGAACGTCGACAGTCTCGACCGTCGACAAGCGTTCACCGCTCGGCGTGCACGAGGGCCGTCAGCACCCCGTCGAGCTTGCCGACACTGTTGAACGGCGTGCCGCGCAGCAGATCCCGTGCACCGGCGGGCGTGACCGCCACGAGCTTCGACGCGCTCGACGTCATCTGCATCCTGCGTTCGAAGCGGACCTGGTCGAGCGGCGCGACGACTTCGCCGTCCGCGTCGAGGTACACCCGGTGTCTGCGGTCGAACACTGCCACCGGCCGCATCGTGCTCAGCGGCATCGACCGGGCCCGCTGGATGGATGCGTTGATCCAGTTCATCACCAGCAGCGACGCCACGCCGATGGCGAAGAAGACGCCGCCGATCACCAACGACCGGAGCGAGATCGTGCCGGTGACGGCCGAGAACAGCGAGACGACGCCGAAACCGCCGAAGACGAGGCTGAAGATCGTCAGGAGCAGCACCATCACCTCGGGTGGGGTGCGGCCGCGGTCGATCACCAGGACCTTCGGGCCGTCCTCCGCGACCACGAATCTGCCGGCATCCGCGAGCACTGATGGTTCGGTCACGCGGAGAGTGTGCCCGCTCGACGGGCATGATCGTGCGCGGATGCCCGGTTTTCGCGCGTGTCGTCCGACAAACTCGCCCACATGGCGGAGGTGTCCCCGGCACGCTCGCGGCAGAAACCCGAGCTAGATGGCCATCGCGGCGCGCACGTCGGCCTCCGATGCCGATCCGCCGGTGCCGCTCGACGTGACCCGGCCGGCCTCCACGATGTAGTAGTGCTGCGACGACTCCAGGGCGAAACCGATGTGCTGCTCGACCAGCAGCACGCCGAGATCGCCCCGCCCGGTCAGCGCGGTGATCGCCGCCTCGATCTCGGCCACCACCGACGGCTGGATACCCTCGGTCGGCTCGTCGAGGATGAGGCAGGTGGGTGACGTGATCAGAGCACGTGCGATCGCCAACTGCTGACGCTGCCCACCGGACAGCAGACCCGCCCGCCGGGTCAGCAGTTCTTTCAGCGCGGGGAACAGGTCGAGTTGCTCGTCGATCAGTTGCCTGCCGTTCTTCCGCCCGTCCGCGACGACCTGGAGGTTCTCCGCCGTCGTCAGCTGCCCGAACGACTGCTGACCCTGCGGCACGTAGGCCAGCCCACGCGCCACCCGCGCGCTCGGCCGCAGCTTGGTGATGTCCTCACCCTTGAACACCACCTTGCCCGCAGTGCATTTCAGCAGCCCGACCGCGGCGCGCAGCAGCGTCGTCTTGCCCGCGCCGTTGTGGCCCATGACCGCGGCGACCCCGTCGGACGGCACCTTCAGGCTGACACCGTGGATGACCTCCGACCGGCCGTACCCGGTGCGGACGTCGATGAGTTCGAGCATCAGTCGCCAACTTCCTCGATCAGTTCGTTCGGTATGCCCTCGGCGCCCGCCGCGGCGGTGCCGAGGTACACCTCCTGCACCTTGGGGTTGGCCTGGACCTCGGCCACCGAACCCTCGGCGATCACCTGGCCCCGCGCCAGCACCGTCACCGAGGTGGCGAAGGCGCGCATGAAGTCCATGTCGTGCTCGACGACCACCACGGTGCGTTCACCGCCGATGCGGCGCAGCAGGTTTCCGGTCTCCTCGCGCTCCTCGGTGCTCATGCCGGCCACCGGCTCGTCGAGCAGCAGCACGTCGGCGTTCTGCACCAGCAGCATGCCGATCTCCAGCCACTGCTTCTGCCCGTGGGCCAGCACCCCGGCCGGCTTGCCCGCCAGGTCGGTCAGGCCGATGGTCTCCAGGGCCTCCTCGATGGCCGGCAGCACGCCGGACCGCCGGCGCAGCAGCGTCCACGGTGAGCGGCCCGCGCCCGCCGCGATGTCCAGGTTCTGCAGCACCGTGAGCTGTTCGAACACGCTGGCCGTCTGGAAGGTTCGCCCGACGCCCCGCCTGGCGATCTGGTGCACCTTCTTGCCGAGCAGTTCCACCCCCGACTTGTTCACCGAACCCGAGGCGGCCACCAGGCCGGTGATGGCGTCGATCACCGTGGTCTTCCCGGCGCCGTTGGGTCCGATCAGGAATCGCAGGTCGCCTTGGAACAATGTCAGGTCGACGTCGCTGACCGCCTTGAACCCGTCGAAATCGACTGTCAGTCCCCGTACTTCGAGGTACTCGGTGCCCATGCCGACGTTGCCGCCCGCCACCGGCTGCGACTGTGCCTGCGCGGTGGTCATGTCGGGGCTCCCACTCTGGTGTCGGATTCGGGCTCGTCGACCTGTTCTGCGGGCGCCGGATCACCGGGTGGTGCATCGGGTCTGCGCCGCCGGGAGCGCCGGGCCAGCACGCTCAGGCCGGCGAAGCCGGCCGGGAAGAAGCCGACCACGATGATGAACAGCAGGCCCTGGGCGTAGATCCACTCCGACGGAAAACGTTCGGAGAACACCGTCTGCGCCCACGCCACACCGATCGCACCGAGCACGGGGCCCAGCAGCGTGGTGCGGCCGCCGATCGCCACGCCGATCAGGAACGCGATCGACGGCAGGATCCCGACCTGGGACGGCGCGATGAAGCCGACGATCGGGGTGAACAGAGCACCCGCGACGCTCGCGAACAGCGCCGCCACGGTGTACGCCACCACCTTGATGTTGGCCGGGTCGTAGCCCAGGAAGCGCACCCGCTCCTCACCGTCACGCACCGCCACCAGCAGTTCGCCGTAGCGGCTCTGCATCAACTGGCGGACCACGGCCACCACGACCAGCAGGGTGGCCGCCGCGATGAAGAACAGCATCCGCCGGTTCACCGGGTCGTTGAGCGTGAACCCGAAGAATGTGCGGAAGCCGCTGAGCCCGTTGCTGCCACCGAGACTCATCTGGCCGACGAGCAGGATGGCCAGCGCCGCCGCCAGCGCCTGCGACAGGATCGCGAAGTACGCGCCCTTGACGCGGCGCTTGAACACCCCGAGGCCGAGCGCGGCGGCGATGCCCGCGGGCACCACCACGATCGCCAGCAGGGTGAACGCCGGCGAGGCGAACGGCGCCCAGTAGGAGGGCAACTCGCGCACGCCGGCGATCTGCATGAAGTCCGGCACGTCGTCGCCGCGGATCTGCGCATCGGCGATCTTGAGGTGCATACCCATCATGTAGCCGCCGAGGCCGAAGAACACGCCCTGGCCCAGCACGAGCATTCCGCCGCGGCCCCAGGCCAATCCGATGCCGACGGCCACGATCGCGAAGCACAGGAACTTGCCGAGCAGGCCGAGCCGGAAGTCCGAGAGCACGGCGGGCGCGGCGACGAACAACACGAGCGCCGCGACCCCGAAGGCCGCCCACGTCTGCCACCGTCCGATCAATGTCCTCATACGAGACTCCTCGTGCGGACGGTGAACAGGCCCTGGGGGCGGACCTGCAGGAAGATGACGATGATCACGAACACGATCACCTTGGCCAGCGACGCGGTGGTGTTGTACTCGATGAACGAGTTCAAGAAGCCCAGCGCCAGCGCCGCGATCACGGTGCCCTTGATCTGACCCAGCCCGCCCACGACCACCACCAGGAACGCGTCGATCAGGAAGCTCTGCCCGATGGTTGGGCTGGTGGAGCCGATCAACGTCAGCGCGACACCGGCCACCGAGGCCAGCCCCGAACCGATGAAGAAGGTGGTGATGTCGGTCTTGCGCGAGGAGATCCCGCTCGTCTCCGCGAGGTCGCGGTTGGCCACCACCGCGCGGATGCGCCTGCCCATCGGGCTGGCCTTGAGCATGGTGGCGAGCACGGCCACACAGGCGACCGCGAGCACCAGGATGAAGATCCGCGTTCTCGGCACCACGGCGCCGAAGATCTCCACCCCGCCCGACAGCCACGCCGGGGCCACCACATTGACCGCGGGGGCGCCGAAGATGTCGCGGGCCACCTGCTGCAGGACCAGTCCGACGCCGAACGTGACCAGCAGGGTGTCCAGTGGCCGGTGGTACATCCGCTGGATCAGTGTCACCTCGAGCAGGGCGCCCATCGCGCCGCCCACCACGAATCCGACCGCCAGCGAGATCAGCAGCGAGGCACCGGCGCTGGTGACGAGCTGCTGCACCACGTAGGCGGTGTAGCAGCCGGCCATGATGAACTCGCCGTGGGCCATGTTGATGACCCCCATCTGACCGAAGGTCAGCGAGAGCCCGAGTGCGGCCAGCAACAGGATCGAGCCGAGGCTCAATCCCGTTGCCAGCTGTCCGATCAGGACGTCCATAGGATCAGCTGGACAGGCCGGCGGCCCACGGATAGGACTTCAGGTACGGGTCCGGCTCGATCGGGCCCGGCGACTCCCAGATCGTGTAGATCAGCCCGTCGGGCCGGATCTCGCCGATGCGGGCGGTCTTGGTGATGTGGTGGTTCTCCCCGTCGATGGTGACCTTGCCCTCCGGTGCGTCGAAGGAGACACCGCCCGCGTTGTCCTGAATAGCCTTGACGTCGAACGACTTCGCCTTCTCGACGGTGTTCTTCCACAGGTAGACCGACACGTAGGCGGCCTCCATCGGATCCGAGGTGGGCTTGTTCGCGCCGTAGGCCTTCTTGTAGGCCGAGACGAACGCCTTATTCACCGGCGTGTCGATGGTCTGGTAGTAGTTCCACGCGGTGAGCTGCCCGGTGACGTTCTGCACACCGATGCCGCCGACCTCCTCCTCGGCGATCGACACCGACACCACCGGCATCGCCTGCGGGGTCAGCCCGACGTTCTTGTACTCGCGGAAGAACGCCACGTTGGAATCGCCGTTGAGCGTGTTGAACACTGCGTCCGCGTCGGCGGTGCGCACCTTGTTGACGATCGTCGAGAAGTCCGTCGAGCCGAGCGGGGTGTAGTCCTCGCCCTTGATCTCGATTCCGTTGGCGCCGGCGTAGGCCTTGATGATCCGGTTGGCGGTCTGCGGGAACACGTAGTCGCTACCGACGAGGTAGAGCGACTTGACGCCGCGCTGCTTGAGGTAGTCCAGCGCGGGGACGATCTGCTGGTTGGTGGTGGCGCCGGTGTAGAAGATGTTCTTGCTCGACTCGAGGCCCTCGTACTGCACCGGGTAGTACAGCAGTGAATTGGCGCTCTCGAAGACCGGGAGCATCGCCTTGCGGCTCGACGACGTCCAGCCGCCGAACACCGCGGCCACGCAGTCACTGCTGATCAGCTTCTCGGCCTTCTCGGCGAAGACGGTCGGTTCGGACGCGCCGTCCTCCCCGATGAGCTGGATCTGCTTGCCGGACACACCGCCTGCGGCGTTGATCTCGTCGACCGCGAGCTTAATGGCATCGCGGACGGTGACCTCGGAGATGGCCATCGTGCCCGACAGCGAGTTCAGCGACCCCACCTTGATGGTGGGACCCGAGGTGTCCACGCAGGATTCGGCGCTGGCCGCCTCGGTGTCGCCGGCACGGGTGCCGCAGCCCGCCAGCACCATCGCGGTGGCCAGCGCGATGCTTCCCGTCGCCAGGGCGGACCTGGTGAACGCAGCACGTCGAGGTAGTCGCATGAACAGCCTTTCGTCATGTCAACTGCGGTCTCACCGAAATATCTCTGCCGGGGAACACGCAGGTGGGGCACCGTAGCGGTGTCGAATCGGCACGTTAGAGCGCTGGTGTTTCTTCGAAATGTCGCCGTGTGACGAACCGGTTAACCTGTTGGTCAGCGTGTGTTGTCCTGTCCGACACCGGGTGCCGCGCGCGGCTGTAACGGTCGGGTAGCCTGCGTCGATGTGACGGACATGCGAACAGCGACGATGCGGATCGGGGCGGCACTCGTGGTGGCGGCCGCGGGATGTGCGGTGAGCCAGGCGACGTCGGTCGCGCAGCCGGCCGGGCAGAAGGTCACATACACCCTCGCGGTGGCCGGGCCCGCGGACTTCACGCTGACCTACCTGACCGCGCAACCGCCCAGCATGGACGCCTACAACGCCGACGCGTACGCCTACATCAAGCGCGACAAGCTGACCATCGCACCGGGCGCGCCGTGGGTGTTCGAGACGTCGCTCGAGGATCCACAGTGGGCGTTCCTCCAGGTGAGCAGCGCCACCCGCGGCGGCGTCGCGGCGCCCAACGCGCACTGTGAGGTCACCGCCGACGGCCAGGTCATCGTCGCGCAGGACCACCCTTACAGCCCGCAGTGCTTCGGGTCGCAGTGGTAGCGCGGTAGCCGCTCAGTCCGTAAAGACGTACACCAAGGTCCGGCCCGCCCGGCGACGCGCTACTTGACATCTGATCGAACACAAGTTCGAATGAAGAGGTGCGGTGGGACGGACAGGGTGTCGGCGTCGATGACGGAGCGCTGCCGGGCCTGCAGCGCATCGGCTTCGTCCGAAGCGTCCGCACGCCGCAGTTCGACGGCATCACGTTCCACGAGGTGCTGTGCAAGTCGGCGCTGAACAAGGTGCCGAACTCCTCGATGCTGCCGTTCCAGTACACGGTCAACGGCTACCGCGGCTGTTCGCACGCCTGCCGGTACTGTTTCGCCCGCCCCACCCACGAGTACCTCGACTTCGACAACGGCGCCGACTTCGACTCCCAGGTGGTGGTCAAGACCAACGTCGTCGACGTGCTTCGCCGCGAACTGCGCAGGCCGTCGTGGACGCGGGACACGGTGGCGCTGGGCACCAACACCGACCCCTATCAGCGGGCCGAGGGCCGTTATGAACTCATGCCGGGAATCATTGCCGCGCTGACTGATTCGGGAACACCGATGTCCATCCTCACCAAGGGGACACTGCTCCGGCGCGACCTGCCCCAGCTGGCCGACGCGGCGCGGCGGGTGCCGGTGAGCGTCGCGGTGTCGCTCGCGGTCGGCGACCCGGAACTGCACCGCGACGTCGAACCGGGGACGCCCTCGCCGCAGGCCCGGCTCGGTCTCATCGCCGCGATCCGCGACGCCGGGCTGCCGTGCCATGTGATGGTGGCGCCGGTGCTGCCACATCTGACCGACTCCACCGAGCACCTCGACGGACTGCTCGGGCAGATAGCCGCCGCGGGCGCCGACAGCGTCACGGTGTTCGGACTGCACCTGCGCGGTTCCACCCGCGGCTGGTTCATGTCGTGGCTGGCGCGCTCGCACCCGCATCTGGTCGCGCGCTACCGCGAGTTGTACCGCCGCGGTGCGTATCTGCCCGAGGACTACCGCCGGTCGCTGCACGACCGCGCGGCGCCGCTGATCGCCCGGCACGGTCTGGCCAGGGACCGGCGGGTCACGACGCCGGACACCGTTCCCGCGGTCGCGGCGGCGCAGCCGGTACAGGCAACGCTGTTCTAGGTCAGACCTTGTTGCGCTTGACGTCCTTGAACGGCACACCGCGGTCGGCGGCCTGTTCCCGGGGGAAGCCGAGCACCCGTTCGCCGATGATGTTGCGGGCGATCTCGGTGGTCCCGCCGCCCAGCGACGCGGTCTGCCGCGACAGGTAGCGGTCGCCGTAGCGGATCAGCCGGTCTCCCGCGTCGACCACGCCGGCC
Source organism: Mycobacterium hippophais (assembly GCF_027529605.1). Taxonomy (NCBI): domain Bacteria; kingdom Bacillati; phylum Actinomycetota; class Actinomycetes; order Mycobacteriales; family Mycobacteriaceae; genus Mycobacterium; species Mycobacterium hippophais. The sequence continues at coordinate 23,523 of NZ_JAPZPY010000004.1, forward strand.
GCCCCGGAAAGCGCCACCGCCGTGTCGATCTCGAATTGGATCGACTCGGCGTGGGTGATCCGGATGATCGACCCGGCGGCCGGTGGCAGCGACCCGTCCAGCACACCGTGGTAGACGTGGTCGATCAGCTGCTCCTGCACCGCACGCCGCACCAGAGCCCGGCCGGCCATCTCGCGGGCGCGTTCGCTGTCGGCCTGGCCGGTCTCCGCCAGCAGTGCCCGGTAGTCGACCGGTTGATCGGTCACACCCTCCGGGCCGATGCCGCTGGCGAACTCAGAGCCACCGCCCACCGCCCGCCGCTCGTGGTAGAGCTGCCGGGAGGCCACCTCCCAGCCCTTGTTCACCTCGCCGACCACTGCGTCGTCGCCGAGTTCGAGGTTGTCGAAGAACTCCTCGCAGAACTCGTCGCCACCGTCGACCTGCTTGATGCGCCGCATCGTGATGCCCGGTGCGTCGAGCGGCACCATGAACATCGTCAGCCCTTCGTGTTTGGGCACGTTCCAGTCGGTGCGGGCCAGCAGCAGGCCGTAGTCGGCGGCGAAGGCGCTGGTGCTCCACGTCTTGGCGCCGTTGATCACCCAGGTGTCGCCCTTGCGGTCGGCCCGGGTGATCACCCCGGCGAGGTCTGATCCGCCGCTCGGTTCGGACAGCAGCTGCACCAGGATCTCGTCACCGCGGATGGCCGCGGCGATGTGCTCGCTCTTCTGCTCTTCGGTACCGGTGTCCAGGATCGTCGCCGCGCAGATGGTGAACGTCGGTGTGTTGAGGATGATCGGCAGCTCGTAGTCCTTGGACACCGCGTCGAACGCTCGCTGGTAGGCGATCGGGTAGCCCAGGCCGCCGTACTCGCGGGGAAAGCAGATGCCGGCGAATCCGCCTGCGTGCAGCTTCTTCTGGAGTTCCCGGGCCCGTAGCCACGGGGCCTCCTCGCCGCGGTCGGAGTCCGGCGGGTTCGCCGGGTCGATGCGGGGCATGTTCTCGGCGAGCCACGCCTTCGCCCTGGCCTTGAAGTCCTCGACGGACTCGCCTGCCGCCGGCGCCGCCTGATCCTGCGATGCGGTCTCGGTCATGACGCGGACTCCAGTTCCTCGGACAGCGCGTACACGCGCAGGTTGTGGTCTTCGGGCGTGCCGAGCATCGACCGGTACAGCGTGGCGCGGCGCAGGTACAGGTGCAGGTCGTGCTCCCAGGTGACGCCGATGCCGCCGTGCAGCTGGACGGCGTGCTGGATCATCGGTGCGGCGTGTTCTCCGACATAGGATTTCGCGACGCTGACGGCGAACGCCGCGCCTGGGGAGCGGTCCGCCACCGCCGTGACGGCGGCGCGGGTGGCGGCGCGGCAGGCCTCGAGCCAGATCTTCAGGTCCGCGAAGCGGTGCTTGAGCGCCTGGTAGGACGCCAGCGGGCGGCCGAAGGAATGCCGGTCGAAGGCCCACTGGATGGTGAAACCCACCACGGTGTCCAGGATTCCGACCACCTCGGCGCACTGCAGGATCTGGGCGACCTGAGCCTGCCGGTCGATCAGCGCTGCGGTGTCGGCGGTCGTCCCCACGACCGCCGACTCGTCGACGACGCCGTTGAACTCGACCCGCGCGTAGCGCTTCACCAGGTCGACCGAACGCTGCTCGGTGATCGAGACACCGGCGGCATCGGTCGGTACGAGGAACTGCCGCAGGTCGTCGCCGACGCGCGCCGTGACGAGCAACACCGCGCTCTGGGCGCCCGCCTCCACCCGGTCTTTGACCCCGTCGATGCGGTAACCGCCGTCGGCCGGCGTCGCGGTGACGCCGGCGTACAACGGATTCCAGGACCTACCGGGCTCGCAGACCGCCCACGACGCGACCGTCTCACCGGAGACCAGCGCCTCGATCAGCTCGGCGTGCCGTTCGGAGTCGGACGCGTCGACCAGCCCGGCGAGCACCGTGCTGACCGGATGCAGCGGTCCCGGGGCGACGGTACGGCCGATCTGTTCGGCGACCAGTGCGAGATCCTCGACGCCGTTGCCCGACACGCTTCCGCCGCCGAGCTCCTCGGGGACCAGCAGGCTGGTCCAGCCGAGTTCGGCCGCGCGCCGCCACCACCCCGGGTCGAAGGAGGCGCCGTCGGCGTGCAGTTCCCGGACCCGGGTCAGCGACGCCTCCTTCTCCAGGAAGGCCTGCGCGGTCGAGGCGAACAGCATCTGTTCTGGACTTGCCACTTCGGTCATGAGATCCGTTCAGCCTTCGCGCGGGGGTGGGAGGGTGGTGGTGCTCAGCGCACAGGTCAAGCGATGACGAGCGCGGGCACGTCGGGCTTGAACACCTTCTTGTTCGGCACCTTGAACAGGTCGACGAGGTTGCCGCCCATGACCTTCCGGATGCCCTCTTCGTCGAGGCCCATCTGCTCGAGGTCGCCGACCAGGTTGATCGGGTCGGCAAGGCCCTCGGGGTGCGGCCAGTCCGAGCCGAAGATCACCCGGTCGATGCCGATCAGGTCGGCCATCTCCTTGAAGTCGTCTTCCCAGAACGGGGCCACGTACACCCCGCGCCGGAACGCCTGGATCGGGTCCTCGGGGAACTCCTGCGGCATCTTCGAGTAGACGTCCTTGAACTGCTTGAACAGGTACGGCACCCACGACGCGCCGTTCTCGACCGAAAGGATGCGCAGATCGGGGTTGCGGGTCAGTGCGCCGTGGCAGACCAGCGCCGCCATGGTGTCCTCGATGGGCCGCTTGCCCATCGAGACCATGCGGAATGCGGTCGGCTTGAACGGCAGGTATTCGTCGGCGGGTTCCCAGTCGTTCAGGTACTCCGCGTAGCCGCTGTCGGAGGCGTGCATGCAGACCGGAATGCCGGCCTTGACGCAGGCGTCCCAGAACGGGTCGAACTCGGGCAGGCCCATCGACCGGGTGCCGCGGTAGCCGGGCACCGGCGCGGGGCGCACCAGGACGGTCTTGGCGCCGCGCTCCAGACACCACTCGAGTTCCTCGAGTGCCCGGTCGACGACGCTCAGGTTGATGACCGGCGTGGAGAAGATCCGGTCCTGGTAGTTGAACTGCCACGTCTCGTACATCCACTGGTTGAGCGCGTGGATGATGTCGAGGATCGCGTCCGGGTCGTCCTTGAGCCGCTCCTCGACCAGGCTGGCCAGGGTCGGGAACATGATCGTGTAGTCCAGGCCGAGGCCGTCGAGCACCTCGAGGCGGGCCTCGGGGTTGCGGAACGCGGGGATGGCCTTCATCGGCTTGCCCATGATCTCGCGGAAGCTCTTGCCGCCGCTGCCGTGCCGGAAGTACTCCTCCTGCGCGCCGGGCTTGGCGACCACCTCGAACGTGGGGTTCGGGATGTAGTCGCTGATGTGGTTGCGCACGACGATCTTGGTGCGGCCCTTGACGTCGATGTAGTCGATGACGCCCTTGCGCTTGTCCGGCAGGAACTGCGTCAGCGCTTCCTTCGGCTCGTAGAAGTGGTTGTCGGCGTCGAACACCGGATACGACAGATCGCGTGAGGGCATTTCCGCCTCCTGGAAGTCTTGTTGGCTGCAAGTGGTAATGAAATTACCACTTTCGTGCGGGTGACGAAACCGGCCTCAGGTGTAACGCCGTCGGGTGGCTCATCCGGGATGCGCGAGCAGGCTGCGAGAGCAGAAGTCGAAGATGTGTCCGCCCTCGATCGGTACGCCGTTCAGCTCGGCGCCCAGCACCCGTAACCGCATGGCGCCCAGCACGTTCTGCATGATCAGCGCCGCGGTGCTGTCGACGTCGACGTCGTCGCGGAACGTGCCATCGGCGATCCCGCGGCCGATGATGTCGCCGATCAGCCGGTGTAGGGGCGACAGCACGCGGGCGTAGTCCTGCGGCAGGCTCTCGGAGAGATGGTCGTTGTAGAACGTCAGGCCGCGGTTCACCCGATCCTGGGTGCTGCTCTCGGCCGGGGTGCAGATCCCGTCGATCAGCACGCGAAGGGCTTCGACACCGCCAAGGCCGTCGGTCTGTGCGCGCCACTGCTGTGTCGACTCGGCCATGATCCGCTCGATGAGCGCCAGCAGGAGTTCATCCTTGGTGGAGAAGTGCTGGTAGAACGACCGCAGTGAGGTCTTGGACCGCTCCACCACCTCCAGCACCGTGAAGTCGGTGCGGCCCGTCTCGCCCAGGATGGTCAGCGCCGACTTCATGAACCGCGCGGCGCGCGCTTCGGAATCGACCCGGCCCGGGGTCACCGCCCGGCCGTTCGCGTTCGCCATGGGAGCACCTTCCCGTCCGGCTGCAGCTGCGAGAATGACGTTACCGCTTTTGTAGAGGCTCGTGCGCCTTCCGGCTACTGTGTTCCTCGCAGAAGACCGCCGTGCACCGACGAGACACGATTTGAACGAGGGGTCAGGACCTATGACGACGGAATCGACGGACTCCGCGCAGGCGCAGTGGACGATCGGGATGCTGCTCGATCTGTTCGACGCCGAACCGGCCGGGGACAACCGCTTCACCGTGCAGACCGGCATCGCCGGAGTCGACGAACGCCAGGTGGTGGAGGGCACGCAGATCCTCGGCGCCGCGATCGTGGCTGCGGCGAAACGCTTCCCGGAGAAGTCGGTGCGTTCGGTGCACGCGGTCTTCGCCCGTGCCGTGCTCGTCGGTCCGCCGGTGGAGCTCGAGATCGACGTGGTGGCCGAAGGCCGGTCGACGGCGACCGCCGTGGTGTCGGCGTCGCAGAACGGCAAGAGCGCCATCACGGTGACGGTGTTCACCGACGTGCCGTCGGGCGACGTCATCCGCCACCACCTGCCGCGTCCGGAGGTGGCGGGCCCCGACGACGCGAACGAATCCTCGATGCCGATGACCGGCAGGCAGGTGCGGCTGGTCGACGTGGTGGACGTCAACAGCCCCGACGAGGTCGGCCCGCCCGAGCTCTACGCCTGGCTGCACTACGACCCGGTGCCCGACCGCGACGATCTGGCCAAGGCGCTCATCGCGTATTTCACCGGCCACCTGGGTATTTCGACGACCATGCGGGCCCACGAGGGCATCGGCACCGCGCAGGCGCACCTGACGGTGTCGACCGCGCCGATGACCGCCACCGTCAGCTTCCACGAGCCGGTGCGCTGGGACGGGTGGCTGCTCTACTCCCATGAGAGCACCCAGGTGGGCGCGGGCATGTCCTACGTCCGCGGGGCCGTGCACACCGAGGCGGGCGAACTGCTGGCCTCCTTCAGCCAGGACGCGTTGATCCGCCCGCTGCGGACCACCGACACCGGTATCGCGGAGCACTCCCGGCTGTAGCCGCTGGCAGCACTGCCGGACTTCCGGCACGCTGGATTCGGTGACCGACGGACCAGACCTCGAACGCCGCGTCGACGATCTGCTCGCCCGGCTGCCGATCGGCGAGAAGGTCGCGCTGATGTTCCACACCATGGCCGTCATCGGCGATCAGGGCGACGGCTTCGAGGGCCTGCCCCTGCCGTCCCTGCAGACGCTGCTCGACCTGGGGCTGACGCATCTCAACCTGCTGGGCCCCAGCCCGGACGGTCGCGAGTTCGCCGACTGGGCCAACGGTGTGCAACGCCGGGCGTTGCAGCGGCCGCATCCGATACCGGTGACGTTCTCGACCGACCCCCGGCACCACTTCACCGACAACCCGCTCGCCCAGATGATGGCCGGGGCGTACTCCCGTTGGCCGGAACCTCTCGGGCTGGCGGCGATCGGGTCGGCGGAGCGGGTGCGCGAGTTCGCCGACATCGCCCGGCAGGAGTACCTCGCGGTCGGGCTGCGCGTCGCGCTGCACCCGCAGATCGACCTGGCCACCGAGGCCCGCTGGCCGCGGATCAACGCGACGTTCGGCGAGGACGCCGACCTGACGTCACGGCTCGGCGCCGCGTATGTCGAAGGACTGCAGGGTGATTCGTTGAGCGTCGCGTCGGTGGCCGCGATGATCAAGCACTTCCCCGGCGGCGGGCCGCAGCGCGACGGCAACGACCCGCACTTCGCGTGGGGCCGGGAACAGGTCTACCCGGGCGGGGCGAGGGAGTACCACCTGCGGCCGTTCCGGTCCGCGCTGGCGGCCGGCGCGGCCGAGGTGATGCCCTACTACGGCATGCCGGTCGGAACCGACTGGGAGGAAGTCGGATTCGGATTCAACCGGTCGGTGATCACCGGTGTGCTGCGGGAGGAACTCGGGTTCGACGGTGTGGTGTGCACTGACTGGGGACTGATCACCGACAACCCCGGACTCGGGGACCTCGGCACGGCACGGGCGTGGGGCGTCGAGCACCTCGACCGGCACGAGCGGATGTTGAAGGTGCTCGATGCCGGCGTCGACCAGTTCGGCGGCGAGCACTGCACCGACGTCCTGCTCGACCTCGTCGCCGACGGCCGTGTCAGCGAGGCCCGCATCGACGAATCGGCGCGCCGGCTACTGCGGGTCAAGTTCGCGCTCGGCCTCTTCGACGAGCCGTTCGTCGATCCCGAACACGCCGCCGTCACAGTCGGGCGTGCCGACTTCGTCGCCGCCGGGCGCCGTGCGCAGCAGGACGCGCTGACCCTGCTCACCAACGGCACAGCGGCGAACCCGTTGCTGCCGTTGCCACCCGGCATCCGGCTCTATGCCCCAGAGTTGTCGCCCGACGACGTCGCGGGCCGCGCCACTCTGGTCGACGATCCGAAGCAGGCCGACGTCGCGCTGCTGCGGCTCGCCACGCCGTACGAGCCGGCCGCCCCAGGCATCGCGGCGATGTTCCACCACGGCTCACTGGAGTTCGCCGCCGAGGTGCTGCAGGAGGTCGGCGACGTGTGTGCCGCCGTGCCCACCATCATCGACGTCTATTTGGAGCGGCCCGCCGTGCTGACGCCGCTCGTGGATTCGGCGGGTGCGATCATCGCGAACTTCGGTGTCGCCGCCGACGCGCTGGTCGAGGTGCTGTTCGGTGAGTCGGCGCCCCGCGGATCACTGCCGTTCGACCTGCCGCGTTCCGACGCCGCGGTGGCGGCGAGCCGGTCGGACATCGCGTTCGACACCGCCGACCCGGTGTTCCGGTTCGGCCACGGCCTTCGCTATCGGTGAGCGGTGGCCGGCCTCAGCGTCCCGCGACGTCGACGTCGTACGCGTGGTGCACGACGTCGTGCAGATGGTAGACGGCGATGGAGGCGACGGTGAATTCGCTTCCGTTGCTGCGCAGTCCGCGGCGCGACCAGGCGTCCGGCGGGACCGCGGCGTACGTGTCGGCGACGGTGACAGCGGCGTCGAACAGTTCACCGGCCACCACGGCTGGGCTCTGCGCGGCGTAGTCGTCGTCGCGCGCGGTCTGGTCCTGATCCCAGTTCGGGAACAGCGGCTCGGTCTGGGTGAGCATCGCCTGCACGCGGGTGTGGAAGATCCGGTGGACGTCGCGCACGTGACAGCCGTACTCGAGGGTGGACCACACCGCGGGTCTGCGCCGGATCGCCGCGTCGGCCGCACCCAGCCGGCGCAGCCAGTCGTCGGCGTCCGAGCGGATGCGGTCGGCGACGTCGAGATGCGAGACGGCGCCGGCGTCGAACCCGCATTCCGGGCAGGGCTGCGACAGCACCCAGGTCCAGTCCTTGGTGTCGGGTTCGAGTCCGCCGTCAGTCATCGGCGAAGTCGCCTGACACCGCCGCGCTGAGCACGTCCAGCGGCAGACCGCCGAGATCGAGTGCGCGCCGGTGGAATTCCTTGAGGGCAACACCGCTGCCCAGCGTGGTGTCGCGCAGCTGCTGCCAGATCCGTTGACCTATCGCATACGACGGCGCCTGTCCGGGCCAGCCCAGATAGCGGTCGAGTTCGAAGCGCAGGTTCTCCTCGGCCATCGCGCTGTGGGACTGCAGGAAGTTCCACGCCCGCTCGGCGTCCCAGGTACCGCCGTCGGGTGCGGTCATCCCGCAGTGCACACCGATGTCGATGACGACGCGGGCGGCGCGGAACCGTTGCGCGTCGAGCATGCCCATCCGGTTGCCGTCGTCGTCGAGCCAGCCGAGTTCGGCCATCAGCCGCTCGGCGTAGAGGGCCCACCCCTCGCCATGACCCGAGACCCAGCAGCCCAGCCTGCGCCAGCGGTTGAGCCTGTCGGCCAGCACCACCGCGCGACCGATCTGCAGGTGATGCCCCGGCACGCCCTCGTGGAAGACGGTCGTCGTCTCCTGCCAGGTGTGGAACACGTCCACCCCATGCGGGACGGACCACCACATCCGGCCCGGCCGGCTCAGGTCCTCCGAGGGCCCGGTGTAGTAGATGCCACCGGTGTGCGTCGGTGCGATCCGGCACTCCAGGTTGCGCAGCGCCGGGTCGATCTCGAAATGGGTGCCCGCCAGCGACTCGACCGCCCGGTCGGAGAGGTCCTGCATCCACGCCTGCAGCGCGTCGGTGCCGTGCACCACGTACCGCGGCTCGTGTTCGAGCTGCCGGAGCGCGCCGGCGACCGACGACCCGGGGTAGAGCCGGTCGGCGATCGACTTCTGTTCGGCCACAATGTCGTCGAGCAGCGCAAGGCCCCACTCGTAGGTCTCGTCGAAGTCGACGGCCGCGCCAAGGAAGGACCGCGACCAGAGCCGGTACCGGTCGCGGCCGACCGCGTCCTCCTGGTGGGCCTGCGGGGCGATGTCGTCGCCGAGCACCCTGGCCAGCTCGTGGTAGGCGTTCGCGGCGTTCGCGGCCGCCTGCTGCAGGTCCTCGTGCAGCGCGGCGCTCTGCGGCGCCGCGCCCGCGACCATGTCGACCAGCAGGTGCTGGATCCCCGCGGCCTGTTCGATGCCCCGCGCCACCTGGCGCACCGCCGGCGCGCGGCCGCTCTCGGCGGCGGTGCGCAGGGCCTGCGCGTAACCGGCCACCCGGTCGGGCAGCCGGGCGAGGCGCCGGGCGATCAGTACCCAGTCGTCCTCGGTGTCGGTGGCCATCAGGTCGAACACGTCGCGCATGGACTGCAGCGGCGAGGCGATCACGTTGAGCTCGCCGAGGTCGAGCCCGGCGTCGTTCAGGTCGATCAGCACGCCGAGGCGCTCCCGCATGGCGGCAACGGTCACCCGGTCGGTCTCGTCGACCGGTGTCGCCCCGTCGAGCTCGCGCAGCGCGGCGCGGGCCGCCTCGGCGCGGGCGGTCACGCCGTCGGGGGAGTAGTCGGTGATGTCGTCGTCGTGCCCGACTATGCCCATTTCCGTTGCGGCGCAGGGATCGAGCGCCGCGACGGTGTCCAGGTAGCGTTCCGCGACGGTGTCGACGGCCGTGGCCGCCCTACCCAAGGTCGGTGGCGGCGAAGGTGTCGCAGGACGCCGGATCGCCGGTCCGGTAGCCCTCGGTGAACCACTTCTGCCGCTGCTCGGACGAACCGTGCGTCCACGCCTCGGGGTTGACCCGGCCGGTGGCGGCCTCCTGGATGCGGTCGTCGCCGACGGCCGACGCGGCGGACAGCGCGTCGGCGATGTCCTTGTCGGTCAGCGGCTGCAGGTACGTCACATCGGTGCCCGGCTGCTTGGTGATCGCGGCGTAGTGCGCCCACACGCCGGCGTAGCAGTCGGCCTGCAGTTCGGTGCGCACTCCGCCGCCCGTCGGGCCCTCGGGATCCTGCTGGGCGCGCACCAGCGAACCCTGCAGCTGCTGTACATGGTGGCCGAACTCGTGGGCGACGACGTATTCCTGCGCCAACGGTCCACCGCTGGAACCGAACTGGTCTTTCAGCACGTCGAAGAACCCGACGTCGAAGTACGCCGTCTGATCGCCGGGGCAGTAGAACGGGCCGACCTCGCTGGACGCGGCTCCGCAGGCGGTGTTGACCTGGCCGGTGAACAGCTTCACGCGCGGCCGGGTGTAGTCCGGCAGCAGCTGCGGCCAGATGCCGTCGAGGGAGTTGGCGGTCGCGATCACCCGGCACTCGGCGATGCGGTTGGCGTCGGCGCCGGTGCGGCACTGGCTCGTGTCGAAGCCCTCCGCCTCGGCACCGGGTGCGCCCTGCTCCGGCATCACCGTGCTCGGGTCAACGCCGAGGAACAGCGCGACGACGAGCACGATCAGGCCGAGCCCACCGCCACCGACCGCGATGCCGCGGCCCGGGCCGCGACCCCCTCCGCCGGTGGATGTGGTGCTCGTGTCGATCTGCATACCTTCGTTGAAGGTCATCGCACACCCCATCTGTACTGGCCGTGACGCTCGGCGATACGCCGCGTTCAGCTTGCCACACTACGATTCAGGCGTGTCCGTCGTCGCCGAAGTGCCCACCGTCGCGCACACGACGCTCGGCCGGCTGCGCGGCTCCACCGAGGGTGGCGTCGCCGTGTGGCGCGGGATCGAGTATGCCCGCCAGCCGGTCGGCGAGCGCAGGTTCACCGCGCCGCTGCCGCCGCGGCCGTGGACCGGGGTGCGCGACGCGGTGGAGCACGGACCGCTGCCGCCGCAGGGCCGGTCATTCGTCGGCGGCGGCCGCGACGACCCGAAGATCCGCGACGAGGCGTGCCTGACCCTGACGGTGTGGTCCCCGGCCTCGCTCCCCGGGGCCGCGCTGCCGGTGATGGTTTGGATCCCGGGCGGCGCGTTCGTCTACGGCGCCGGCCAGCTTCAGCTCTACAACGGGTCGCGGCTGGCCGCCAACGGCAACGTCGTCGTGGTGAACGTGACCTACCGGCTGGGCGTATTCGGGGGCTTCGAGCTGGGCGACCTGGGCCACGGCTTCGACGACAATCTGTGCCTGCGCGACCAGATTGCCGCGCTGCGCTGGGTCCGTGACAACATCGCCGCGTTCGGGGGCGACCCGGACCACGTGACGGTGTTCGGCGAATCCGCGGGTGCGACGTCGGTGCTCGCCCTGCTGGCCAGCCCGGCCGCCCGCGGGTTGTTCAGCCGTGCGATCGCGCAGAGCCCGGCACTGCCGCTCATCGCCGACCGGGAGATCAGGGCGCGCCGGTCCGAGCGGTTCCTGCAGCTGGTCGGCACCGGCCCGGCTTCGCTGAAGACCCTGCCGCAGCGGCAGTTACGCCGCGCGGCCGGTCAGCTGCAGCTGGAGAGCGCGGCCGAGAGCCCGACTCTCGCCTACGGGCTCACCCACGGTGTCGACCTGCTGCCGCAGCACCCGATCGACGCGGCCCGGGCCGGCGCCGTCGCCCCGGTGCCCTTGATCATCGGCACGAACAGCCACGAGGCGTCGATGTTCGCCTGGGGCAAGCCGCCGATGCTGCCCACGACGGTGGCCGGCGTCGAGGCCTACCTGCGCCGGCGGCCGCCGGAGGTGCGCGACCGGCTGCTGGCCGCATACCCGGAGTTCCCCCGCCGCCGCGCACTGATCGCCTTCGGCTCCGACGTCATGTTCGGCGCGCCGACGTGGGCGTTCGCCGACGCCTACAGCGCGCATGCGCCCACCTACGTCTACCGCTTCGACCACACCACCTGGACGCTGCGGGCACTGGGCCTCGGCGCCACGCACGGCAGCGAGATCGTGCACATCCAGCACAGCTACGCCTCCTACCTGGGCCGCAAGATCCATCCGCTGGGCAGGCGGGTGCAGCCGGCGGTGGGGCGGCGGATGCAGAGCACCTGGCTGGACTTCGCCACCCGCGGCTGGGCGCCGGGGCAGGTGTGGCGCGAGGACTGGCCGCGCTACGACGCCGAGCAGCGCCGCACGCGGGTGATCCGGTCCACCCGCGACGTGTCGGTCGACGACCCCGACGAGGTCCGCCGCAACGCCTGGGACGGGATGTACTAGGCGGCGGTCGGATACCGCTCGTCGGTGTAGCGGCGCAGGTTGTGCAGGAAGCGCTGGAACAGCCAACCCATGACGGGCTTGCCGAGCGTCATGCCCACCCGCGCCGCGACACCGTTCGGCTTCATGGCCATCACCCAGGTGAGGTGGCTGCCGGTGGGCGTCGGGACAACGCGGTAGTCCTCGGCGAACGCGGCGATGCTGCGGGTCGAGGCCTCGTTGAAGCGGAACGCCATATGACTGAACGGCGTCCAGGCCAGGAATTCCTCGTCGCCGACGATGCCGCCCTGCATCTCCACCCGACGGGTGGTGCCCACGGCGCGCGGTTCGGGGCTGGTCCACGTCACCTTGGTGATCACCGTCGCCCACTGCGGCCACGACGTCTCGTCGGCGAGCACCTCGAACACCTGCTCCGGGGTGATCGCGAGATCCACGGTGCTGACGAAGCGGTACGGCGCCGTGTCGACGAACGTGAGGGGGACGCGCTCGCAGGGGAACATGGGCATACACCCTAGGGCACGGTGTCTAGCCGGGGCCGTCACTGGCCGCCGCGAGCAGGGGCACCAGCACATCGCTGACTGGCGTCGCCACCCCGTAGCCCGCCGCCTTGCGGGCGATCACGCCGTTGCGGATGTCCCACTCCAGCGGCCGGTGTGCCTCGCGGTCGGTCAGCATCGAGGTGGTGATGTCCGGCGGCGACTGCCGCAGCATCCCGAGGATCTCTTCGGCCACGCCGTCGCCGAGGGTGGCGCCGTCCGCGCGTGCCACCGCGAGGCACTCGGCGAGGTAGCGCCGCGCCAGCGCGTCGACGTCGTCGCGGCGGAACATCCCGGTCCGCCGGCCGGTGAGGACCATCAACCCGATGACGGCGTTCATCAGCAGCTTGTGCCAGGCGGCGGAGATGAAATCCGGTTCGAGCTCCACGGTCATCCCGGTGGGCCGCAGCAGGTCGGCGAGTGTCCCGGCCGCCGGGGTGTCGGGCAGCACGAGCCGCGCGTCGGTGCGCAGCCGGACCCAGCCCTGCGCCTGCACCTCCGCCGAGATCCACACCGCGGCGGGCACCACCGTCGCCGCCGGGCAGTACCTGCCCACCCGCTCGGTCTGCTCGACCCCGTTCTGCAGCGCGCAGACCACGGTGTTCTCGTCGGCCAGTCGGGCCAGCCACTGGCCGGCCTGTTCGTTCTGGGTGTCCTTGACGGCCAGCAGCACGACGTCGACCGCCGCCTCGACGGCGGTGGGATCGGTGTGCACCGGCCCGGGCACGACGATCGGGTCCCGGTCGTCGCGGCGTACCTCGACGCCGTCACGGGCGCTGCGGCCGCACAGCAGCACCGGCTGGCCTGCGGCGTGCAGGTAGGCGGCGACGGTGGCGCCGATGGCCCCGGGACCGATGACCGCGACGCGTGTGCCCATACGCGCCAAGCTACCGACGCGGGTGCCACCACTACACTGTGGCGGTCGTCTTGTCAGGCAACCCCCAGGAGATTTCGTGCTGCGCAGTCATGCCGCCGGTTCGTTGCGGCCCGCCGACACCGGTCAGACGGTGACGCTGGCCGGCTGGGTGGCGCGCCGGCGCGACCACGGCGGCGTCATCTTCATCGATCTGCGGGATGCGTCGGGGGTGACCCAGGTGGTCTTCCGCGAGGCGGGGGTGCTCGAGGCAGCCCACCGGCTGCGGGCCGAGTTCTGCGTCGCCGTCGAGGGCGTGGTGGAGACCCGGCCCGAGGGCAACGCGAACGCCGAGATCGCGACCGGTGAGATCGAGGTGAACGCCACGTCGCTCACCGTGCTGAGCGAGAGCGCACCGCTGCCGTTCCAGCTCGACGAGGTCGCCGGCGAGGAGGCGCGGCTGCGGTACCGCTACCTCGACCTGCGCCGCGAGGGGCCCGGCCAGGCGATCCGGTTGCGGTCGCGGGTCAATGCTGCCGCCAGGGCGGTGCTCGCCGATCACGACTTCGTCGAGATCGAGACGCCGACGATGACGCGGTCGACGCCGGAGGGGGCGCGCGACTTCCTGGTGCCTGCCCGGCTGCAGCCCGGATCGTTCTACGCGCTGCCGCAGAGCCCGCAGCTGTTCAAGCAGCTGCTGATGGTGGCGGGCATGGAGCGCTACTACCAGATCGCCCGCTGCTACCGCGACGAGGACTTCCGGGCCGACCGGCAGCCGGAGTTCACCCAGCTCGACATGGAGATGAGCTTCGTCGACGCCGAGGACGTCATCGCGATCTCCGAGCAGGTGCTGCGCGCACTGTGGGCGTTGATCGGCTACGACCTGCCGCTGCCGCTGCCGCGGATCACCTACGACGACGCGATGCGCCGCTTCGGCTCCGACAAGCCCGACCTGCGCTTCGACCTGGAACTCGTCGAGTGCACCGAGTACTTCGCCGAGACGCCGTTCCGCGTCTTCCAGTCGCCCTACGTCGGTGCGGTGGTGATGCCGGGCGGCGCCTCGCAGCCACGGCGGACGCTCGACGGCTGGCAGGAGTGGGCCAAGCAGCGTGGCGCCAAGGGGCTGGCCTACGTGCTGGTCGGCGAGGACGGCACACTCGGCGGCCCGGTCGCCAAGAACCTCACCGACGCCGAACGCGACGGCCTGGCCGCCCACGTCGGCGCCGCACCGGGGGACTGTGTGTTCTTCGCCGCCGGTACCGCCCGCTCGGCGCGCGCACTGCTCGGCGCCGCGCGCATCGAGATCGCCAAGCGGCTCGACATGATCGACCCGACCGCCTGGGCCTTCACCTGGGTGGTGGACTGGCCGCTGTTCGAGATGGCCGAAGAGGCAACGGCCGCGGGCGATGTCGCGGTCGGATCCGGGGCGTGGACGGCCGTGCACCATGCGTTCACGGCACCCAAGCCCGAGTCGGAGGCGATCTTCGACACCGATCCGGGCGCCGCCCTGGCCAACGCCTATGACATCGTCTGCAACGGCAACGAGATCGGCGGCGGGTCGATCCGTATCCACCGTCGCGACGTCCAGGAGCGGGTGTTCGCGATGATGGGCATCGACCGCGACGAGGCGCAGGAGAAGTTCGGCTTCCTGTTGGAGGCGTTCACCTTCGGCGCGCCGCCGCACGGCGGGATCGCCTTCGGCTGGGATCGCATCACGGCGCTGCTTGCCGGCACGGACTCGATCCGCGAGGTGATCGCGTTCCCGAAGTCCGGCGGCGGCGCCGACCCGCTGACCGGGGCGCCGGCGCCGATCACCGCGCAGCAGCGCAGGGAGTCGGGAATAGACGCCAAGCCGAAGAAGTCTGATCAACCATGAGCGACATCGACAAGGACAAGCTCGTCGCGGACACCGCGGCGCTGGACGACTTCAACAAGGCCATCGTCGAGGAGTTCCGCGCCAACGGCGGCAAGGTCGGCGGTCCCTTCGAGGGCGGCACCCTGCTGTTGCTGCACACCACCGGCGCCAAGAGCGGCAAGCCCCGGCTGTCGCCGCTGGCCTACCTGACCGTCGACGGCAGGATGCTGATCGTCGGCTCCTACGCCGGCGCGCCCAAGGACCCGGCGTGGGTGCACAACCTGCGGGCACACCCCCGCGCACACATCGAGGTGGGCACCGAGGCCTACGACGTCGACGTGCGCGAGCTGCCCGCCGACGAGCGCGACGCGACGTACCCGAAGATCGTCGAGTTGGCGCCGGTCTTCGCCGACTACCAGGCCAAGACCGATCGGGCCATCCCGCTGTTCGAGCTGACGCGCCGGGAATAGATTCGCCCTCGCCGCGGTCGACTTGTGTCGTGACTGAATTCGACAACGATTTCGACGCAGACAAGATGGCGTCCGACCGCGACGTGCTCGACGACGTCAATCGCAAGGTGGTCGAGGAGTTCCGGGCCAACGGCGGCAAGGTCGGCGGTCCGTTCGCCGGCTCCGACATCGTGCTGATGACCAACGTCGGCGCCAAGTCCGGGAAGCCGCGGGTGTCGCCGTTGGTGTATTTCCCCGTCGACGGCCGGATCCTGATCGCCGGTTCCTTCGGCGGCGCACCGAAGGCGCCGGCCTGGGTGCACAACCTGCGGGCCAATCCGAGAGTGCATGTGGAGATCGGCACCGAGGCCTTCGACGCCGACGCCCACGAGCTGCCGCTGGACGAGCGCAACGCGCTGTACCCCCGCGTCGTCGAGCTGGCTCCACAGTTCGGCGAGTACCAGTCGAAGACCGACCGCGTCATTCCGCTCTTCGAGCTCGTCCGGGCGTAGTCGTCGCGCCGGCCCTTCGCGCCGGAACTGCATTCCCGGTCATCAAGCGAGCCGCTTCGTCGCCGGGAATGCCGTTCCGGCGAATTCGCCGTCGGGCACAAGCGCGCATATGGCCGGGCGGAGCGCAGCCCCTCGAACACACTCCGCCCTGCTGTGTGGTCGCCTAGGCTCCGAATGTCCGCAGGCGCACGTGCCGTGGTCGCCGCGGGCTGCGCTCGGGGAGGGTTCGGAAAATGGATGTCGACGTGGGGGACGTCGCCCAGGCGGCGTATACCGGCCACCTGCCCGAGTGGTCCGAGGTCGAGTCACTGGTCGAAGCGGCGCACCGGCGCTTCAAGTCCGACGCCGACGGTACGGTCGCCGACTACATTCCGGTGTTGGCGCAAGCCGATCCGGAATTGTTCGCCGTCTGTGTCGCCGAGGTCGACGGCGGCGTGCACACGGCGGGTGACATCCAGGTCGAATTCTCCATCCAGTCCATCTCCAAGGCCTTCGTCTGCGCGTTGGTGTGCCAGGAGTACGGCCACGAGGTGGTGCGCGACCGGATCGGGGTGAACAACACCGGCCTGGCCTTCAATTCGGTGATCGCGATCGAACTCAACGACGGCCATCCGATGAATCCGATGGTCAACGCCGGCGCGATCGCCACGACCGCGTTGATGCCCGGCGCCACCCCGGACGAACAGTGGGACAACATCGTTTCGGGATTGTCGGCGTTCGCCGGCCGCCCCCTGACCGTCGACGACACCGTGTACCGCTCGGAAGCCGACACCAATCAACGCAACCGGGCGATCGCACGCCTGCTGGAGAGCTACGGCCGTATCGAGTTGGATCCGCTGGCCGTGGTCGATGTCTACACCCGCCAGTGTGCGCTGCGGGTGACCGCGAGGGACCTGGCGGTGATGGGTGCGACGCTTGCTGACGGGGGAGTGAACCCCGTGACCGGACAGCGAGTGGTCTCGGCCGGGGTCTGCCGGGACACCTTGGCGATCCTTGCGGCCAACGGTGCTTACGAGCGGTCCGGGGAATGGCTGTTCGAAATCGGATTGCCGGGTAAATCGGGCGTGGCGGGCGGCCTGGTGACGGTGGCCCCGGGCAAGGCCGGCATCGGTACCTTCTCCCCACCCCTGGACGCGGCCGGTAACAGCGTGCGCGGACAACGGGCAACGGCGTACCTGTCACGGGTGTTGGGCCTCAACATCTTCGCTTCCCACGCCCATACTCTCGCCGCTCAGAGGAAGGACCGCGCGTGACCACTCAACCGTCACCGCACACCGACGAACGGGTCTCGTGGATCCCGATGGTGGCGCTGTTCCTGGCCCAGATGCTGATGTCCTTCAACGTCGCGGCGCTCCCCGTCTCGATCGGCGGGATGGTCGAGGATTTCGGGGTACCGCCGACCGCGGTCAGCACCGCCATCGTCACCTACGGACTGGTGGTGGCAGCGCTGGTCATGGTGGGCGCCAAGCTCGGACACCGCATCGGCTGGATCGTGGTCTTCCGGTTCGTGGTCGCTGCGTTCGCCGGTTCAGCGCTGATGATGATCCTCGCGCCCTCGGTCACGTGGGTGATCGCCGCACAGGCGGTGGCAGGCGCGTCGGCGGCGATCATCGTGCCCTCGTTGGTGGCGTTGATTGCTGCCAATTACCGTGGCGCGCAACAGGCTACCGCTGTCGGTTCACTCGGTTCGGCGCGGGCACTGTCCGGAGTCAGTGCGTTTCTGATCGGCGGCACGCTCGGCACCTTCGTGGGCTGGCGCCCGGTCTTCATGGTCGTCCTTGCGCTGGCGATCGCGGTCTTCCTCTTCAGCTTCCGTCTGCACTCCGCAGCCGGAGACAAGTCGGTCCAGATCGACGTCCTGGCTGCGTTGCTGATCGGCAGCGGCATCGTGGCGCTGACCCTCGGTTTCAACAACCTCAACGGGTGGGGCGTGCTGCAGGCGACCGGTGCGGCGCCGTTCGACATCGGCGGGTTGTCGCCGGCGCCGGTGCTGGTGCTCATCGGAATCGTGCTGGGGCAGGCGTTCTTCGTGTGGACGCGGCACCGGACTCGGACCGACAAGGTTCCGTTGGTGAGTCTGTCGGTGTTCGGCTCGTCCCGGGAGCGGGCCGCGGTGTATGCGATGTTCGTCGTGGTGTCGCTGGAGGCCGCACTGAACTTCACGGTGCCCTTGTACATCCAGATCGTCCAGGGTCGAACACCGTTCGACACCTCGCTGGCGATGTTGCCGTTCAACCTGACGGTGTTCATCACCGCAACGCTGGTGGTGCGGTTCTACAAACGATTCAGCCCACGCGTCATCGGGGTCTCCTCCTTCACGCTGACAACCGCCGCGCTGCTGTGGCTGTCGTTCGTCGTCACCAACAACTGGGAGACGCTGCCGACGATCTTCGGGCTGATCGTCTTCGGCATCGGCCAGGGTGCCCTGGTGACACTTGTCTTCAACGTCCTGGTGACCGCGGCGCCCAAAGAGTTGGCCGGTGATGTCGGCTCGGTGCGCGGCACCACACAGAACCTCGCCTCGGCGGTCGGCACAGCGCTCGCCGGGGCCATGCTCGTCGGCATCCTGTCCCTCAACGTCGGGCAGGCCGTGATCAACGACGTGGCCATCCCGGACCGGCTCATCGCCCAGGTCGACCTCGATCAGGTCAACTTCATCAGCAACGACCAGCTGCGCGAGGTCCTCTCAAGAACCGATGCCTCGGACGCCGAAGTGGATGCCGCGGTGCAGATCAACACCGACGCGCGGCTACGGGCACTCAAACTCGGTCTGCTGATCCTGGCCGGGATCAGCGCGGTCGCCATCCTGCCGGCATCACGACTCCCCGGGTACCGGCCCGGCGAGATACCCGAGAGACCGGGCCTGGTTACCAGCTCCGCGGACTGACTTCCGTCGCAACCAGGGCACCCCCCTCCGCGCCGGAACTGCATTCCCGGTCGTCAAGCGAGCCGCTTCGTCGCCGGGAATGAGTTCCGCGGGGACCTAGAGCCGCTCGATGATCGTCGCGTTGGCCATGCCGCCGCCCTCACACATGGTCTGCAGGGCGTACCGGCCGCCGCGTTGTTCCAGCGCGTTGACCATCGTGGTCATGATCCGGGCGCCGCTGGCCCCGAGCGGATGCCCGATCGCGATGGCGCCACCGTTGACGTTGGTCTTCGCCAGGTCGGCGCCGGTGTCGCGAGCCCACGCCAGCACCACCGGGGCGAACGCCTCGTTGACCTCGAACAGGTCGATGTCAGCGAGCGTCAGACCGGCACGCGCCAGCACCTTCTCCGTGGCGGGGATGACGCCGGTGAGCATGTACAGCGGGTCGGATCCCACCACCGTCATCGAGTGGATGCGCGCGAGCGGCCGCAGACCCAGCCGGTTGGCCGCCTCGGTGGTGGTGATCAGCACCGCGGCGCTGCCGTCGGACAGCGGTGAGGAGTTGCCCGGCGTGATCGACCACCCGATCTGCGGGAACCGTGCCTCGTATGCCGGGTTGTAGAACGCGGGCTTGAGGCCGGCCAGTGTCTCCACCGTGGTGCCCGGACGGATGATCTCGTCGGTGCTCAGCCCGGCGATCGGCGCCAGCTCGCCGTCGAAGCGGCCCTCCTTGGTGGCGGTCGCGGCCTTCTCGTGGCTGCTCGCGGAGAACTCGTCGAGTTCGGTGCGCGAGAGCCCCCACTTCGCGGCGATCAGTTCCGCGCTGATGCCCTGAGGCACCAGGCCCTCCGGGTAGCGCGCGGCGAAGCCGGCGCCGAACGGATCGCTGCCGGGCAGCACGCTGGAACCCATCGGGGCGCGTGACATCGACTCGACACCGGCCGCGACGACGATGTCGTAGGCGCCGGAGATGACGCCCTGGGCGGCGAAGTGGATGGCCTGCTGGCTGCTGCCGCACTGCCGGTCGATGGTGGTGCCGGGCACGGTCTCGGGGAGGCCGGCGCCGAGCACCGCGTTGCGGGCGATGTTGACCGCCTGGTCGCCCACCTGCGTCACGGCGCCTGCGATCACGTCGTCGATCTCGGCGGGATCAACGCCGGTGCGGGCGATCAGTTCCTTGAGACTGTGCGCGAGCAGGTCAACGGGCAGTACGTCGTGCAGGGCGCCACTGGCCTTGCCCTTGCCTACCGGCGTGCGGACGGCTCCGACGATGACGGCGTCCCGTCCTGCGAATCCAGCCATGAATTGCCTCCTGATGCTCAGCGCTGAGTATTCTGATGTGCACCCAGATATACCACCTGGGTATAGTTAGAACAACTCAGGGATGGGGTTTGATTCCATGGCAGTGCTGCAGGGGCCGCTCGCCGATCGCGACGCCTGGTCTGCGGTGGGCGAGTGCCCCATCGAGAAGACGATGGCGTTGCTCGGCACCAAGTCGGCGATGCTGATCATGCGCGAGGCCTACTACGGCACAACACGATTCGACGATTTCGCCCGCCGGGTCGGCATCACCAAGGCCGCCACCTCGGCACGGCTGTCCGAACTCGTCGACGCGGGCCTGCTAACCCGGCGCCCCTACCAGGTGCCCGGCCAGCGCAGCCGCGACGAGTACGTGCTGACCGACGCCGGCACCGACTTCATGCCGGTGGTCTGGTCGATGTTCGAGTGGGGCAGGCGGCATCTGCCGCATCGCTCGCGGGTGCGGTTGGTGCACGACGGCTGCGGCGCCGAGGCGACCGTGACGGTGCGCTGCGCCGACGGCCACGACGTGCCGGCCGACGAACTCGCGGTCGCGTTGACCCGCCGGGTCTAGCCGCCTGCCAGGAACGCCTTCACCAGTGTTCGCGGCGCCTGCGCCAGCCACGCCTCGGTGATGAGTTCGGTCAGCTCCGGCGTGTCGATCGCCGCCAGGCGCACCAGCACCGACGGATAGCCGTCGAAGTGCGGCGTGGTGAAGAACACCGCCGGCCGGTCGGCGATCAGTGCGAACTTGACGCCTTCGTCGGCGACGTGCGCCCCGAGGATCTCCCCGTCAGGGGCAGCGTCGCCCAACGCCTCGACGTCGGCCTTGCGCAACGGGCGCTCCCACACGACGAGTTTTTTGCGCACCCGCCACGTGCGCGGGGACGTCTCCGGAAGTCCGCCGGCGATCCGCGCCACCTCCGCCCAATCAGCCATCTCGTGATTGTGCGCCCCGAGAAATGGCTAGTCTCAGCGCCGTGCTGCATTTGCGGGTGATCTCGCCGGCCGAGCGGCGGGACGCTGTCCTGGAGGTGCTGCGCAGCGAACCCGGCGCGACCCACGTGGTGATCCACGTCGACGCGGCCGTCGAACCGGCGGGGGACGAGATCACCGCCGACATCGCCCGCGAGTGCGCCAACGACGTGGTGGACCAGCTCAAGGACCTGTGCTTGCAGCGCGACGGCGCGATCACGCTCGACGTCGTCGACACCGTCGTCTCGACCGCCGCCTATCAGGCCGAGAAGGACGCCGAGGGCGACCCGGCCGACGCCATCGTCTGGGACGAGCTCGCCGAGCGCACCCGCGACGAGTCGCGGCTCAACGTCACGTTCCTCGCCTTCCTGTGCCTAGCGTGTCTGCTCGTCGCGGTGGGTGTTGTGACCGACTCCACGGTGACCCTGCTCGGCGGCATGGTGGTCGGCCCCGAGTTCGGGCCGCTCGCGGCGCTGGCCGTGGCCGCCGTCCGGCGCAGGCGCAACATGGCGATCCGGGCGTCGATCGCGCTGACGGTCGGATTCCCACTGGCGATGCTCATCACCGCCGCCGCCGTGCTGGCGGGAGAGTGGGCCGGCTGGATCCCGCTGGAGACCACCCGCCAGCTGCAGGAGGTCGACTACATCTTCCGGGTGGGACCGCTCTCGCTGGTGGTGGCGCTGCTCGCCGGGGCGGCCGGGATGCTGTCGCTGGTGTCCTCGAAGTCGGCAGCGCTGGTCGGGGTGTTCATCTCGGTCACCACCGTGCCCGCCGCGGGCTTCGCGGTGGTCGCCGCCACGGTCGGGGAGTGGGACGTCGCCGCGAAATCGGCCCTGCAGCTACTGCTGAACCTGGTCGGGATCGTGGTCGCGGGCATGCTGGTGCTCTGGCTGCACCAACATCTGCACCGCCGTCGCGCGGCCGCGCGTCATGCGCAGTCCGATCCCGTGTGATGGGATCATCCGATGGGCATCAAGGTGGCGCTGGAGCATCAGACCAGCTACACGTTCGACCGACTGGTGGAGGTGTTCCCCCACGTGGTGCGGTTGCGCCCGGCGCCGCACTCCCGTACGCCGATCGAGGCCTACTCGTTGAGCGTGCAGCCCGACGACCACTTCGTCAACTGGCAGCAGGACGCGTTCGGCAATTATGTTGCACGACTTGTTTTCCCGACCCGTAGCCGGGAGCTGACCATCACCGTGGGACTGATCGCCGACCTCAAGGTGATCAACCCGTTCGACTTCTTCGTCGAGAGCTACGCCGAGTGTTGGCCCGGTGCAGGGGGGTTCACCTACCCCCAGGCGCTGGCCGACGACCTCGAACCGTATCTGCGGCCGGTCGACGAGGGCGGTGTGGGGTCGGGGCCCGGCGAGGTGGCCCGCGACTGGGCACAGAACTTCTCGGTCGCCCCGGGTACCGCCATCATCAACTTCCTCGTCGCGATCAACCGGGCGGTCAACGCCGACGTCGGCTACAGCGTGCGCCTGGAGCCCGGCGTGCACACCCCGGATCACACGCTGCGCAACGGAATCGGATCGTGCCGCGACTCGGCATGGCTGCTGGTGTCGGTGCTGCGGCAGCTCGGCCTCGCCGCCCGCTTCGTGTCCGGGTACCTGGTGCAGCTGACGTCCGACGTCAAGGCGCTCGACGGACCGTCCGGTCCCGCCGCCGATTTCACCGATCTGCACGCCTGGACCGAGGTCTACATTCCCGGGGCCGGCTGGATCGGCCTCGACCCCACCTCGGGTCTGTTCGCCGGCGAAGGACACATCCCACTGTCGGCGACGCCGCACCCGGCGTCCGCGGCGCCCATCACCGGCGCCACCGAACCGTGTGACACCACGCTCGACTTCTCCAACATCGTCACGCGCGTGCACGAGGACCCGCGGGTCACGAAGCCCTACGACGACGGGGCATGGGCCGCGATCAGCGCGCTGGGCGCCCGGGTCGACGAGCGACTCGCCGAGCGGGACGTCCGCCTCACCATCGGCGGCGAGCCCACCTTCGTGTCGATCGACAACCAGGTCGACCCGGAGTGGACCATCGCCGCGGACGGGTCGGACAAACGCCGCCGCGCCTCGGTGCTCGCGGCGCGGCTGAAGAAGGTGTGGGCGCCCCACGGCCTGGTGCAGCGCAGCCAGGGCAAGTGGTATCCCTCAGAGCCGTTGCCGCGCTGGCAGATCGGCTTGTTCTGGCGCACCGACGGCGAGCCGCTGTGGCATGACGACACGCTGCTGGCCGACCCGTGGCCCGAAGAGCCCGACCACGTCGAGGTCGCCCCCGACGCCGGTGAACGGCTGCTCGGCGAGATCGCGGCCGGCCTGGGCCTGCCCGCCACCCAGGTCCGCGCGGCCTTCGAGGACCCGCTGAGCCGCCTCGCCCGCGCGGTGCGGATGCCCGACGGCGCACCCGTCGCGGCCGCCGACGACCTCGCCGCGGACTCGCCCGGCGCACGCGCGGCCCTGCTGGCCCGGCTCGACGAATCGGTGGCCGCGCCGGCGGCTCACGTGCTGCCGCTGCACCGCCTCGACGACGAGTCCGGCTGGGCGAGCGCCGACTGGCGGCTGCGCCGCGGCCGGATCGTGCTGCTCGACGGCAACTCGCCCGCCGGGCTGCGGTTGCCGCTCGACGCGATCAGCTGGCAGCCGCCACCCGCGACGCACGACGCCGATCCGCTGAAGCCGCGCGGCAGGCTGAAAGCCGGCTCCGACGGCGAGGAGGCGGCCGTCGTCGAGGACGCCGACGCCGCCCCGACCACCGCGCTGGTCGCCGAGATCCGGTCCGGGCTGCTGTACGTCTATCTGCCGCCCACCAACGAGCTCGACCACTTCGTCGACCTGATCGCCCGGATCGAGGCGGCCGCCGCCGCCATCGAGACCCCGGTGGTGATCGAGGGCTACGGCCCGCCGCAGGACCCCCGCATCACCTCGATGTCGGTCACCCCCGACCCCGGCGTGATCGAGGTCAACGTCGCCCCCACGGCATCGTTCGCCGAACAGCGCGAGCAGCTGCACACGCTCTACGAACAGGCCCGGCTCGCCCGGCTGTCCACCGAGTCCTTCGCCGTCGACGGCACCCACGGGGGCACCGGCGGCGGCAACCACATCACGCTCGGCGGCCGCACGCCTGCCGACTCACCACTGCTGCGCCGCCCCGACCTGCTGGTGTCGATGCTGACCTACTGGCAGCGCCACCCGGCGCTGTCGTACCTGTTCTCCGGCCGGTTCATCGGCACCACCTCGCAGGCGCCGCGGGTCGACGAGGGCCGCTCCGAGGCGCTCTACGAACTCGAGATCGCCTTCGCCGAGATCGCGCGGCTGGCGCCGTCGTCGGGCGGCGCGCCCGGGGCGGCAAAACCGTGGATCACCGACCGCGCGCTGCGCCATCTGCTCACCGACATCACCGGCAACACCCACCGCGCCGAGTTCTGCATCGACAAGCTCTACAGCCCCGACGGCACCCGCGGCCGGCTCGGCCTGCTCGAGCTGCGCGGGTTCGAGATGCCGCCCCACCACCAGATGGCGATGGTGCAGGCGCTGCTGGTGCGCTCGCTGGTGTCCTGGTTCTGGGACGAGCCGCTGCGCGCCCCGCTGATCCGTCACGGCGCGAATCTGCACGGCCGATATCTGTTGCCGCACTTCCTGATCCACGACATCGCCGACGTCGCGGCCGATCTGCGCGCGCACGGCGTCGACTTCGACACCAGCTGGCTCGATCCGTTCACCGAATTCCGCTTCCCGCGCATCGGCACCGCCGTGTTCGGCGGCGTCGAGCTGGAACTGCGCGGAGCCATCGAACCGTGGAACGTGCTCGGCGAGGAGGCCACCGCCACCGGCACCGCGCGCTACGTGGACTCGTCGGTGGAGCGCATCCAGGTGCGGCTGATCGGGGCCGACCGGCACCGCTACATCGTCACCGTCAACGGGCAGCCGGTCCCACTGCTGGCCACCGACAACCCCGACATCCAGGTGGGGGGAGTGCGGTACCGGGCGTGGCAGCCGCCCAGCGCGCTGCACCCCACCATCACCGTCGACGGTCCGCTGCGGTTCGAACTCCTCGACACCGCCAGCGGCACCTCACGGGGCGGCTGCACCTACCACGTCTCCCACCCCGGTGGACGTTCCTACGACACCCCGCCGGTGAACGCCGTCGAGGCGGAATCCCGCCGCGGCCGCCGGTTCGAGGCGACCGGCTTCACCGCGGGCCGCATCGACATGTCCGACATCAGGGAGAAGCAGGCCCGCCAGTCCACCGACGTGGGCGCACCGGGCATTCTCGACCTGCGCCGGGTGCGTACCGTTCTGCGTTGATGGTGCTGCACGCGAACGGTTCGTCGGAGCCGGTGCCCGCCGCCGATGACGTCGACGACGTGCTGGCGGGGTACCGCGCTGCGCGGGCGCAGCAGGCACTGTTCGACGTGGCAGGCGGCGCCGGAGCCCGCTACGACGAGTTCGTCGACGACACCGGCGACATCCGGCCGGCCTGGCGCGAACTCGCCGAGGGCATCGGCGAGCGGGGCCGCGACGGGCTGGACGGGCTGCGGTCGACCGTGCGCGGCCTCGTCGACTACGACGGCATCAGCTACGTCCAGCACGACCCGCAGGACCAGGCCGACGGCGCCTCCGCGCCGGGCCAGTGGCACCTCGACGCCCTGCCGCTGATCGTGTCGGCCGCCGACTGGGACGGACTCGAAGCCGGACTGGTGCAACGCTCCCGGTTGCTCGACGCGGTGCTGACCGACCTCTACGGCGACCGGCGCGCGATCACCAGCGGCGTGCTACCCGCCGCCCTGGTGTTCGCCCACCCGGGATACGTCCGCGCGGCGCACGGCATCGTGGTCCCCGGCCGGCACCAGCTGTTCCTGCACGGCTGCGATGTCAGCCGCGACGCGGCCGGGCGGTTCGTGGTGAACGCCGACTGGTCGCAGGCGCCGTCCGGTGCCGGTTACGCACTCGCGGACCGGCGCGTCGTCGCCCACGCCATCCCCGACCTCTACGAGCGCATCGCGCCGCGGCCCGCGTCGCCGTGGGCGCAGGCACTGCGACTGGCGCTGATCGACGCCGCGCCCGAATCCGCCGAGGAACCCGTGGTGGTGGTGCTCAGCCCGGGCAGCCACTCCGAGACGGCGTTCGACCAGGCCTACCTCGCCAGCGTGCTGGGTTTTCCGCTGGTCGAGAGCGCCGACCTGGTGGTCCGCGACGGCAAGCTGTGGATGCGCTCGCTGGGCACGCTCAAGCGGGTAGACGTCGTGCTGCGCCGCGTCGACGCCGAATACGCCGACCCGCTCGACCTGCGCGCCGACTCCCGCCTCGGCGTGGTCGGACTGGTCGAGGTGCTGCGCCGCGGCGCCGTCACCGTCGTCAACACCCTGGGCAGCGGAATCCTGGAAAGCCCTGGGCTGCTGCGCTTCCTGCCCGAACTGGCCCGGTCGCTGCTCGACGAGACGCCGCTGCTGGAGACCGCACCGCTGTATTGGGGCGGCATCGACCTCGAGCGTTCCCACCTGCTCACGAAGCTGTCGTCCCTGTTGATCAAGTCCGTGACCGGCGACGAGGTCGTCGTCGGCCCCCAGCTGTCCGTGCGCCGGCGCGAGGAGCTGGCCGCGCGGATCGAGGCTGCGCCGTGGCAGTGGGTGGGCCAGGAGCTGCCCCAGTTCTCCTCGGCGCCCACCAATCACCTCCGCGGCGGGTTGTCGGCGGCCGCCGTCGGGATGCGGCTGTTCACCGTCGCCCAGCGCAGCGGTTACGCCCCGATGATCGGCGGGCTGGGCTACCTGCTCGCACCGGGCGCGGCCGCCTACGAGATGAACACCGTTGCGGCAAAGGACGTGTGGGTGCGCACGTCGACCCGGGTGCGGGCCGAGCGACTGCCTGCCGGGTTGCCTGCGATGACACCGAGCCCGACCCGTGCGGTGAGCTCGCCGCGCATGCTGTCGGACCTGTTCTGGCTGGGACGCTACGCCGAACGCGCGGAGCACACGGCGCGGCTGCTCACGGTGACCCGCGAGCGCTATCACGAGTTCCGGTACCGGCCCGACCTTGCAGGCGGCGAGTGTGTGCCGGTGCTGCTCACCGCGATCGGACGGATCACCGGAACCGACACCGGCGCCGACGGCGACGACCACGAGATGATCGCGATCGCGCCGACCACGCTGTGGTCGATCACGGCCGACCGGCACCGCCCGGGCTCGCTCGCCCAGGCGGTGGAACGGCTCGGCCTCGCCGCGCGCTCGGTGCGCGACCAGCTGTCCAACGACACCTGGATGGTGCTGGCCACCGTCGAGCGCGCGGTGCTGCGACCACCGGGACCGCCGCCGGAGTCGCAAACCGAGGGTGAGGCGTATCTCGTTGCCGCACATCGGCAGACGCTGTCGGGCATGCTGGCCCTTGCGGGGGTGGCCGCCGAGTCGATGGTGCAGGACGTCGGGTGGACGATGATGGACATCGGCAAGCGCATCGAGCGCGGTCTCGGCCTGACGGCGCTACTGCGCGCCACGCTGACCACCGCGCGGCACGCGGCGGCCGAGCAGACGATCACCGAATCCGCGTTGGTGGCGTGCGAGTCGTCGATCAGCTACCGGCGCCGCACCCTCGGCGCGGTGAGCGTGTCCGCCGTGGCGGACCTGTTGCTCTTCGACTCGGAGAACCCGCGCTCGCTGGTGTATCAGTTCGACCGGCTCCGGTCCGGGCTGCGGGTGCTGCCGGGGTCGTCGGGGTCGTCGCGGCCGGAGCGCCTCGCCGAGGAACTCGCGATCCGGCTGCGCCGGCTGGATCCGGCCGACCTCGAAGACGTCGACGACGAGGGCATGCGTCCCGAACTCGTCGCGCTGCTGACCGATCTGCACACCGGGTTGCGCGAACTGTCCACGGTGATCACCACCACGCACCTGTCGCTGCCCGGCGACATGCAGCCGCTGTGGGGGCCCAGCGAGCGCCGGGTGCTGCCGTGAGCGCCGGCCCGTCGACCCGCACCTACCGCATCGATCACCGCACGGTGTACCGGTATTCGGACGTGGTGACCAGTTCCTACGGCCGGGGCTTCCTCACCCCGCGCGACCTGGCCGGGCAACGGTGCCTGACCCACGAACTCGTCGTCGACCCCGCGCCCGCCGACAGCTCGACCAGCCGCGACGGGTACGGAAACCTGAGTTCGTACTTCCACGTCACCGAGCACCACGACACGCTGAGCGTGACCAGCACGTCGCTGGTGGAGGTCGACCCGCCGCCGGCGGAGCTGTACACCGGCGGCTCTGCCAGGGCACCGTGGGAGCTCTCCCGTCCCGTCGGCCCCGACGCCGCGCTCGCCACCGAGTTCGCCCTCGACCTGCGTCCGCCGGAGATCACGGCGGCGGTACGGGACTATGCCGCACCCAGCTTCACGCCCGGCAGGCCGCTGGTCGAGGTGCTCCGCGAGCTGACGTCGCGCATCCATGCCGACTTCACCTACCGTTCGGGCTCGACGACCGTCTCGACCAGGGTCGACGAGGTTTTGGTTGCCCGCGAAGGGGTATGCCAGGACTTCGCGCGCCTGGCGATCGCCTGTCTGCGCACTCACGGTCTGGCAGCCAGCTACGTCTCGGGATACCTGGCGACCGACCCCCCTCCGGGAAAGGAACGCATGATAGGCGTTGACGCGACCCATGCCTGGGCATCGGTGTGGACTCCGCAGGACCAGTGGCTGAGCCTGGACCCGACCAACGACAAGATGGTCGACGAACGTTATGTGGTGGTGGGTTTCGGCCGCGACTACGCCGACGTCCCGCCCCTGCGCGGCATCATCTACACCGAGAGCGAGAGCAGCGTCATCGAGGTGGCGGTCGACGTCGCGCCGGTTGGTGTCGGGAATGCGTGACTTCACCTGCCCCAACTGCGGTCAGCGCCTGGCGTTCGAGAACTCGCTGTGCCTGAATTGCGGCAGCAGGCTTGGCTTCTCGCTGGAGGACATGGCACTGCTGGTGATCGCGCCGGAGGAGGAGAGCGAGCACGCGGGCGCGGTGGACGAGAGCCGCTACCAGTTGTGCGCCAATCTGTATCTGGCCAAATGCAACTGGCTGGTGGAGAAGGCGCCGGTGCGGCGGCTCTGCACGTCGTGTGCGTTGACCCGCACCCGGCCCAACGACGCCGACGCCAAGGCGCTCCCGGCGTTCGCGGCCGCCGAGAAGGCCAAGCGCCGGATGATCGTCGAACTGCACGAGCTGAAATTGCCGATCGTCGGCCGTGACGCGGACCCCGACTACGGCCTGGCGTTCGACCTCCTGTCGAGTGAATTCGAGAAGGTCTTCACCGGCCATGCCAACGGGGTCATCACTCTCGACCTCGCCGAGGGCGACGACGTGCACCGCGAACAGTTGCGGGTCGCGATGGACGAGCCGTACCGGACACTGCTCGGCCACTTCCGCCACGAGATCGGGCACTACTACTTCTACCGGCTGGTCAGCCCGTCGCCCGACTACCTGGCGCGGTTCAACGACCTGTTCGGCGACCCGGACCTGGACTATCAGGCCGCGCTCGACCGCCACTACAACGAGGGCGCGCCCGCAGGCTGGGAGAAGGACTACGTCTCCTCCTACGCCACCATGCATCCCGCAGAGGACTGGGCCGAGACCTTCGCGCACTATCTGCACATCCGCGACACCCTCGACACCGCGGCGGCGTTCGGGTTCGCTCCCGCGGGCGCGACCTTCGAGCGCAAGGTGCTGGGGCCCAGCGGGTTCGACACTATCATCGACCTGTGGCTGCCGTTGGCCTGGTCGCTGAACATGGTGAACCGCTCGATGGGCCGCGAGGACCTGTATCCGTTCGTGCTGGCGCCGCCGGTGCTGGAGAAGATGCGGTTCGTGCACGCCGTCATCGACGAGATCACCAGTGATCCCGTCAAACTCGAGTCGGTCAGCGCCTCACAGCAGCAGACCCAGGGCTGACTGCGCCTCAGGCGGTGTGGCGCAGATAGGCGCGGCCGCGGGGCGACAGGCGGTAGCCGACATCGAGGCTGATCGTCAGCCCGAGGCCTTTGAGCTGACGCACCCGCCGCTTGAAGCGCGGCACGTCCAGGCCGACCCGGTCGGCGAGATCCGGTGCGCGCACCGCCTCGTTGGCGCCGATCATCTCCAGGTACTGCCGGGTCCAGGGTGTTCCCGACGCGTCCCAGCGCGTCAGCCGCGCTCTGATCGCCGCCACGTCGTCGGGGGTCAGCCGGTCGTCGGCGGCCAGGTCGGGCCGTTCGTCGGGCGCCAGGTAGGACACCGAGATCAGGTAGGTGTGCGCGGCCGGCCTGCGGTCCAGCTCGGCCTGCGCGGTCCGCGCGTCCGCGAACCCGGCGGCGCGGGCCTGCGCCGCGGTGACCCGGTACCGCGCCGGGCGCTCGACCACACCGTCGATGCGGATGGTTCCCGCCGGTGTGCGCTGGGTGCCGCCCACCTTCGCCCGCGGCGCATCCCACCGCCGCAGCACCAGCGTGATCGTGCCGTCGGCGATGCCCCGCGCGGTGGCCTGGTTGATCAGCACGCCGGTGATCGTATGTCGCAACCGGAGATCGGGGCCCCGCGTTCCTAGGATCAGCCGGGTGAACGATCGCTACGGCCCCGACATCCTCGCCCGTGACCCGCACAGGTCCAAGCGTGTCCTGTCCACCGAACAGCCCGTCGAGCGCGACATGGTGGTGGAGGACGCGCAGAGCGGCTTCGTGGGCGCCGTCGTGCGGATCGAGAGGGGGCGGGTGGACCTCGAGGACCGTAACGGTCGCGTCCGGTCCTTTCCCCTCGGGCCCGGTTTCCTGCTGGAGGGCAAGCCGGTCATCCTCACCGCCCCGCGCGGCCCGGCGGCCGTGCCCGCCCGCACCGCGTCGGGGTCGGTGGCCGTCCCGAAGGTTCGGGCGCGCACCGCGCTGGCCAGCCGCATCTACGTGGAGGGCCGCCACGACGCCGAACTCGTCGAGCAGGTGTGGGGTCACGACCTTCGTGTCGAGGGCGTGGTCGTCGAGCACCTCGGCGGCGTCGACGATCTGGCCGCGATCGTGGCCGACTTCGCGCCCGGCCCCGGCCGGCGCCTCGGCGTGCTGGTCGACCACCTGGTCGCCGGGTCCAAGGAGTCCCGCATCGCCGACGCGGTGCGGCGCGGGCCGGGAGGGGCGCACACCCTCGTGGTCGGCCATCCCTACATCGACATCTGGCAGGCCGTGAAGCCGGCTCGGCTCGGGGTGACGGCGTGGCCCGACGTGCCCCGCGGCGTGGACTGGAAACACGGCGTGTGCGACGCGCTCGGGTGGCCGCACGACTCGCAGGCCGACATCGCCGGTGCGTGGCGTCGGATCCGCGGCCGGGTACGGGACTGGACCGACCTCGAGCCCGCGCTGATCGGCCGCGTCGAGGAGCTGATCGATTTCGTGACCCAGCCGGCGGGCTAGCGGCACGGGTTCATGCGCTGACGCCATGGCGTCCGACGGGCGTGGTATGCCTGAAGCGTGTCCGACGGCCTGTTCGACGTGTCCGACGGCGGCGCGCCCGTCGACCGGCCACCCGGCCGCCCCGCGCCGGCGTCGCCACTGGCCGTGCGCATGCGGCCGGCGAGCCTCGACGAGGTCGTCGGCCAGCAGCACCTGCTTCAGCCGGGCTCGCCGATGCGCCGCCTCGTCGAGGGCTCCGGCGCGGCGTCGGTCATCCTCTACGGCCCGCCGGGCACCGGCAAGACCACGCTGGCATCGCTGATCTCGCAGGCCACCGGCCGGCGCTTCGAGGCGCTGTCGGCCCTGTCGGCGGGGGTCAAGGAGGTGCGCGCGGTCATCGACGTGGCGCGCCGGGCCGCCGCGCACGGCGAGCAGACGGTGCTCTTCATCGACGAGGTGCACCGGTTCTCCAAGACCCAGCAGGACGCGCTGCTGTCGGCGGTCGAGAACCGGGTGGTGCTGCTCGTCGCGGCCACCACCGAGAATCCGTCGTTCTCGGTGGTGGCGCCGCTGCTGTCCCGGTCGCTGATCCTGCAGTTGCAACCGCTCACGCCCGACGATGTCCGCACGGTGGTGCGCCGCGCCGTCGATGATCCGCGTGGCCTCGCCGGCGCGGTCGAGGTCACCGAGGACGCCGTCGACCTGCTGGTGCAACTGTCGGCAGGCGATGCCCGCCGGGCGCTCACCGCGCTCGAGGTGGCAGCCGAGGCGGGTGAGCGGGTCACCGTCGAGACCATCGAGCAGTCGCTGGACAAGGCGGCGGTGCGCTACGACCGCGACGGCGACCAGCACTACGACGTCGTCAGCGCCTTCATCAAGTCGGTGCGCGGCTCCGACGTCGACGCTGCGCTGCACTACCTGTCGAGGATGCTGGTGGCGGGGGAGGACCCGCGGTTCCTGGCGCGCAGGCTGATGATCCTGGCCAGCGAGGACATCGGGATGGCCGATCCGACGGCGCTGCTGACGGCCGTCGCCGCCGCGCAGACGGTGCAGCTGATCGGTATGCCGGAGGCCCAGCTGACGCTCGCGCACGCGACGGTGCACCTGGCGACCGCGCCGAAGTCGAATGCGGTGACGACGGCGCTGGGCGCGGCGATGGGCGACATCCGCGCCGGCAAGGCGGGAATGGTGCCTCCGCACCTGCGCGACGGCCACTACTCGGGTGCGCAGAAGCTGGGCAACGCCGTGGGCTACCGTTACGCCCACGATCATCCGGACGGCGTTGTGCCACAGCAGTATCCGCCGGATGAGCTGGTCGGCACCGACTATTACCGGCCGACCGCGCGTGGGGCCGAACGCGAGATCTCCGGGCGGTTGGAGCGGCTGCGCGCCATCATCCGCAAGAAGCGCTGAACGCCGCTTCCGGCGCAATCGAATCCACTCTTGACACCCCCCACCGTCGCGCTTAACCTCGTAATCAACCAATTCATTGATCAAGCGTGAGGTTGATAATGGCGGGCGGCGAGGACGACCGGTTGAACCGGGCGTTCCTGGCGCTGGCCGACCCGGTGCGGCGGGCGATCGTGGCCCGCCTCTCCAGGGGACCTGCCACGGTCAACGAATTGGCCCAACCGTTCGACATCACCAAACAAGCTGTCTCGAAACACATTCAGGTGCTCGAATCGGCGGGGCTGGTCACCCGGACCCGCGACGCTCAGCGTCGTCCCGTCCATCTGGACGCCGCCGCCCTCGAGCGGCTGACTGCCTGGATCGACACCTACCGGCTCAACGCCGAACGCAGCTACCGCCGGCTGGACGACGTGCTGGCGGGATTGTCCGAAGAGAACACCGACACCGAAAGAGGAAACACATCATGACGAAGGCACTCGAACTCAACGCCCCGGTCGACACGCTGGCCATGGAATTCACCCGGGACTTCGACGCCCCGGTGCAGGCGCTGTTCCGGGCGCACGCCGAGCCCGAGCTGGTCCGGCAATGGCTCGGGCCGCACGATGTCGAGATGACCATCGACCGCTGGGAGTTCCGTACCGGCGGCGGCTACCGGTACCTGCACAGCGACGGCGACGGGGAGTACCGGTTCAACGGGGTGTTCCACACCGTTCGCGACGGCGAGCTGATCATCCAGACCTTCGAGTACGAGGGCTTTCCCGACAGCGTCAACATCGAGTACCTGTGGTTCGAGGACCTCGGCGGAAACCGCAGCCGGCTGCGTGGCCGGTCGATCTGCCCGACCACCGACGCCCGCGACGGGCTGCTGTCCTCGGGCATGGAGCGCGGCATGACCGAGGGCTACGAGCGGCTGGACGCGGTACTGCCGACGCTGTGAGATCGCTGGATTGATATTTGGTCGGCTCACAGTGATCCGCCCTTCGGCGTCCATTCATCGCACAGAATTCGAAGCGTGCCTGTGAATTGGCGTTGAGGGCCTGTGTGGCGGTGGGATAATTGCCAGGAAACCTCCTTCCAACTGGACTTATACACCCGATTCGGCACATCTTCGATCGAGTGTAGGAAAATTCACGGCCGGCCGAAAAATGGACTAATAGCGGGAAATTGCCGTTACACATCCCATGACCGATACTGCAATTTCCGAAACAATGGACGCCACCGCTTTTCCCGGTGCACCG
The DNA here is from genome assembly GCF_027529605.1 of Mycobacterium hippophais. Classification (NCBI taxonomy): domain Bacteria; kingdom Bacillati; phylum Actinomycetota; class Actinomycetes; order Mycobacteriales; family Mycobacteriaceae; genus Mycobacterium; species Mycobacterium hippophais. The sequence continues at coordinate 57,563 of NZ_JAPZPY010000004.1, forward strand.
CATATTGCCGGCACGGCGATGGCGTTCACGCCCTACCGCTACACACAGGACGAGGTGGCCCGCGAGCTCACCGACTTCACCGACACCGGATTCGCCCGCTTCGCACGCACCAGCGGTGTCGAACACCGCAACCTGGCGCTGCCGATCCAGCGATACCCGGAGCTGAGCGGATTCACCGAGGCCAACACCGCCTATGTCGAGGTGGCGACGGAACTCGGTGAGCGCGCTGTCCGCACGGCGCTGCACGCCGCGGCCATCCGGCCCGACGAGGTGGACCTGATCGTGTGCGTATCGAGCACCGGCGTCGCCGTGCCCACCATCGACGCCGCGATCAGTTCCCGCATCGGATTCCGGCCCGACGTCAAGCGCGTACCGCTGTTCGGACTCGGTTGCGTCGCCGGTGCGGCAGGTATGGCGCGCGTGCACGACTACCTGCGCGGATACCCCACGCACGTCGCGGTCCTGCTGTCGGTGGAGCTGTGCTCGCTGACGCTGCAACGCGACGACGTCTCGATTCCGGCGCTGATCGGGGTGTGCCTGTTCGGCGACGGAGCGGCCGCCGTGGTGGCCACCGGCGCACGCCGGGCAGGCGCGGCCGCACAATCCGGGCCCCGCGTGCTGCGCACCCGAAGCAGGCTGTTCCCCGACACGGCCGACGTGATGGGCTGGAATGTCAGCGCCAGCGGCTTCCAGCTGGTGATGTCACGCGACGTGCCGAGAATGGCGGCCGACCATCTCGGCGACGAGGTGACCCGCTTCCTCGCCGACCACGGCCTTAACGTCTCCGACATCTCCACGTGGATCTGTCATCCGGGCGGGCCCAAGGTGCTGGAGGCGATCCAGGATGCCGTCGGCGTCCCTGCCGAGGCGCTGCGGCACAGCTGGGACTCGCTGCGCGACAACGGCAACATCTCGTCGGCCTCGGTGCTCGACGTCCTGGGCCGCACGGTCGCCGAACGGCCGCCCGAAGGATCGCTCGGTCTGATGCTCGCCATGGGCCCGGGTTTCAGCTTCGAACTGCTGCTGCTGAGCTGGTGAGCCATGGCGTATCTGGTGTTCATCCTCGTGATCGCGGCCGAGCGGCTGGTCGAGCTCCTGGTGGCCCGCCGCCACGCCCGCTGGTCGATCGCCAACGGCGGCAGGGAATTCGGCCGCCGGCACTATCCGGTGATCGTCGCGAGCCACGCACTTCTGCTGGTGGCCTGCCTCGTCGAGGTGTACGGCGGGAACCGCCCGTTCATCCCCTGGCTGGGCTGGCCGATGGTCGCCGTCGTGGTGGCGAGCACCGGCGTCCGGTGGTGGTGTGTGGCCACGCTCGGCAGGCACTGGAATCCGCGGTTGATCGTCATTCCAGGCGCTCCGCTGGTCCGTCGCGGCCCGTACCGCTGGCTGCACCATCCGAACTACACCGCGGTCGCCGCAGAGGTGGCGGCTCTGCCGCTGGTGCACTCGGCATGGCTGACCGCGATCGTGTTCACCGTCGTCAACGCGCTGGTGCTGACCGTCCGGATCCGGGCCGAGAACCTCGCCCTGGGATACGCATGACCCGCGCGACGGGGACGAAAAGGCAGGCGGCCGAGGGGAGCCCACCGATCAGGCGCGCCTTCGGGCAGGATGTGCCGGTGCACAGCGCATCGCGTACCGGCGCCGGACCGGTGTGACCTTGGACGTACGCCATCCGGGCGTCCTGGCGGGCCTGGCCTGTGCTGCCATCGCCGCACCGCGGCGAATCCTCGTCATCGCCGTGCTGACGCTGGTCGCAGCCGGCATCTTCGGCGTCCCCGTCGCGGGCAAGCTCGCCGCCGGCGGGTTCCAGGACCCCGGCTCCGAATCGGCAAGGGCCGCCGAGCTGTTGACCGAACGGTTCGACAGGGGCGACGCACAACTGCTCATCACGGTGTCCTCACCGGACGGTGCGCGCAGCGCCGCCGCCACCTCCGTCGCCAATGACGTCGAAGCGAAGCTCCGCAGCTCACCCGACGTCGCGTCGGTGACCTCGGCCTGGACGGCGCCGGGACCAGCCGCGGCCCGGATGTTCAGCGAGGACGGCCGGTCCGGGCTGGTGATCGCGGGGGTGACCGGTGGCGAGAAACAGGCCGACGGCAACACCGCGGCCCTCGTCGACGCGATCGGCGGCGAGAGCTTCGAGCGCAACGGGGTGAGCGTGCGCGCCGGTGGTGTCGCGATGGTCAACGAGCAGGTCACCGCACAGTCCCAGCGCGATCTGCTGCTGATGGAGTCGATCGCCATCCCGTTCAGTTTCCTTGTGCTGGTGTGGGTGTTCGGCGGACTGCTGGCCGCCGCGCTGCCCCTGGCCGTCGGGGTGATCGCGATCGTCGGCGCACTGGCGGTGCTGCACGCCATCACATTCGCCACCGATGTGTCGATCTTCGCCCTCAACCTCTGCATGGCGATGGGTCTGGCCTTGGCGATCGACTACACGCTGCTGATGATCAGCAGGTACCGCGACGAACTGGCGGACGGCGCACATCCCGACGAGGCCGTGCTGCGCATGATGATGACCGCCGGCCGCACGGTCGTCTTCTCGGCGACGACGGTGGCGCTGCCGATGGTCACCATGGTGCTGTTCCCGATGTACTTCCTCAAGTCGTTCGCATACGCCGGTGTCGCGACCGTGGTGTTCGCGGCGGTGGCGGCGCTGGTGGTGACCCCCGCGGCCATCGTCCTTCTCGGTGATCGCATCGACGCGATGGACGTGCGTCGCCTGGCGCGCGGCATCCTCCGCCGCGGCGACCCGGCGCCGCGGCCTGTGCAGCGTCAGTTCTGGTATCGGTCAACGCACTTCGTGATGCGGCGGGTGATCCCGATCGGACTGGCAGGGATCACGTTGCTACTGGTGCTCGGCGCGCCGTTCCTGGGTGTCCGCTGGGGTCTGCCTGACGACCGGGTGCTGCCCGCCTCGTCCTCCGCGCACCAGGTGGGTGACCAGCTGCGCGACGGGTTCGCCGACGACCCGGCGACCGACGTGACCGTCGTGCTGCCGGATTCCGGCGGGATCACCCCCGACGAACTCGGCCGCTACGCCGCCGAACTGTCCCGCGTGGCCGACGTCACGGCGGTGTCGGCGACGGTGGGCACCTTCGTCGACGGCCGGGCGGCAGGCCCGCCGACGGCGGCCGCCGGTGAGCGTGACGGCAGCGCGTTCCTCACCGTCGCCACCGATGCGCCGCTGTTCTCCGACCGCTCGGAACAGCAGCTCGACCGCCTGCAGGAGGTCGCCGCGCCCGGCGGCGGGCAGGTCCAGCTGGCCGGGGTCGCACCGTCGAACCGCGACAGCGTCAGGGCCATCACGTCCCGGTTGCCGATCGTGCTCGGCCTGATCGCGCTGTCCACCTACTGCCTGCTGTTCCTGTTGACCGGCAGCGTGGTGCTGCCACTGAAAGCCGTTGCCCTGAACATCCTCTCGCTGACCGCGGCGTTCGGCGCGATGGTGTGGATCTTCCAGGACGGCCACCTCGGCGCCTTCGGCACCACTCCGACGGGGACCGTGGTCGCCAACATCCCGGTGCTGCTGTTCTGCATCGCATTCGGGCTGTCGATGGACTACGAGGTCTTCCTGATGTCGCGGATCCGCGAGTTCTGGCTGGCCTCCGGGCGCACGGCGGCCGACGTCACCGAGAGTGTCGCGCTCGGGCTGGCGCACACCGGCCGCGTCATCACCGCGGCCGCTGCGGTGATGTCGATCTCGTTCGCCGCGCTGATCGCGGCGAACGTGTCGTTCATGCGGATGTTCGGTCTGGGACTCACGCTGGCGGTGCTGGCCGATGCGACGCTGGTCCGGATGATCCTGGTGCCCGCCTTCATGCGCGTCCTCGGCCACTGGAACTGGTGGTCGCCCGGACCTCTCGTGCGGTTGCACGACCGGCTCGGACTGCGCGAAGGACCACCGGCCGCACTGGCAGCGGGCAAAAAAAGTCCCGGCTGACCGTAGCCAGCCGGGACCGAGTGCGAAGAGGTCAGCGGAACATGGACCGGCGACGGCCACCCAGCGCGCCGCCACGGCTGCCACCCATGACGCCGGTACGGCGACGTCCCATCAGTGCGGCGACCAGGGCCACGCCGAGCGCGGCGACGATGACCTGGACCAGGAGTTCCAGCCAGTCGATCCCATTCGTCGCGGTGGGGATGCCGATCGCGCGGGCGACGGCGGTGCCGATGAACGCCGACACGATGCCGACGAGCACGGTGATCAGGAATCCGATCGGCTGGCGGCCGGGTAGCGCCAGGCGGCCGAGAACGCCGACCACGACGCCGATCAGGATTGCGGTGATGATGCCGGTGGGTGTCATTTCTCCTCCAAGGGGAAGTGTGGCTGGAGCTGAATTACCCTTGGCCCGCAGAAAATAAACGCGAGCGTCAAACGACCCCGCGCGGCGCTGGTGGAGGCCGCGCCCGACGGCTCGTAGGCTCGATGGCATGGACACCGATGTACTCGACGTCGACACCACACGCCGCCGCATAGTCGACCTGACCGACGAGGTGCGCGCGTTCTGCGGCGACCACGGTGACGGCCTGTGCAACATCTTCGTCCCGCACGCGACCGCAGGCGTGGCGATCATCGAGACCGGCGCGGGCTCCGACGACGACCTGATCGACACGCTGGAGGCGCTGCTGCCGCGCGACGACCGGTACCGGCACGCGCACGGCTCACCCGGGCACGGCGCCGACCATGTGCTGCCGGCGCTGGTGGCCCCGTCGGTCACGGTCCCGGTGCAGGGCGGCCGCCCGCTGCTCGGCACCTGGCAGAGCGTGGTGCTCGTCGACCTGAACAGGGACAATCCGAAGCGCTCGGTGCGGCTCAGCTTCCTCGGCGCCTGAGCCGGGGCCCGGCAGGGCGGCTGCGTCGTCACGGGGTTCGGCGGGCCGGTGGGCCGGCACCGTCGACCGGTACTGTGGTGCGGTCGATTTGTTCGCGACCACGACTACCAGCAAGGACAGCAGGAACGTGCAGACACACGAGATCAGGAAACGCTTCCTCGATCATTTCGTGAAGGCAGGTCACACCGAAGTGCCCAGCGCTTCGGTGATCCTCGATGACCCCAACCTGCTGTTCGTCAACGCCGGCATGGTGCAGTTCGTGCCGTACTTCCTCGGCGCGCGGACCGCGCCGTGGGACCGTGCGGTGAGCATCCAGAAGTGCATCCGCACACCCGACATCGACGAGGTCGGCATCACCACCCGGCACAACACCTTCTTCCAGATGGCCGGCAACTTCTCGTTCGGCGACTACTTCAAGAAGGGCGCCATCGAGTTCGCCTGGACGCTGCTGACCAACCCGCAGGACCAGGGTGGTTACGGCCTCGACCCGGAAAGACTGTGGGCGACGGTCTATCTCGACGACGACGAGGCCATCGCGCTGTGGCAGGAGGTCGCGGGCCTGCCGCTCGAGCGGATCCAGCGCCGCGGGATGGCCGACAACTACTGGTCGATGGGCATCCCCGGACCCTGCGGGCCGTCGTCGGAGATCTACTACGACCGCGGACCCCAGTACGGCGTCGAGGGCGGCCCCGAGGCCAACGAGGACCGCTACATCGAGATCTGGAATCTCGTGTTCATGCAGAACGAGCGCGGCGAGGGCACGTCGAAGGAGGACTTCGAGATCCTCGGCCCGCTGCCGCGCAAGAACATCGACACCGGCATGGGCGTCGAGCGGGTGGCGTGTCTGCTGCAGGACGTCGACAACGTCTACGAGACCGACCTGCTGCGCCCGGTGATCGACCTCGTCGCGGGCATCGCGCCGCGCGGCTACGGGGCGGGCAGCCACGCAGACGACGTGCGATACCGGATCATCGCCGACCACAGCCGCACCGCGGCGATCATCATCGGCGACGGCGTCAGCCCGGGCAACGAAGGCCGCGGCTACGTGCTGCGGCGGTTGCTGCGGCGGATCATCCGCTCGGCGAAACTGCTGGGCGTCGAACAGCCGGTGATGGCCGACCTGATGACCACGGTGCGCGACGCGATGGGTCCGTCGTACCCCGACCTGGCCGCCGACTTCGACCGCATCCAGCGCATCGCCGTCGCCGAGGAGACCGCGTTCAACCGGACGCTGGCCTCGGGCTCGCGGCTGTTCGACGAGGCCGCCCGCAGCACCAGGGCGTCCGGCGCCACGGTGCTGTCCGGCAACGACGCGTTCACCCTGCACGACACCTACGGCTTCCCCCTCGAGCTGACCCTGGAGATGGCCGCCGAGGCCGGCCTGAGCGTCGACGAGGAGGGCTTCCGCGGCCTGATGGCCGAGCAGCGCCGGCGCGCCAAGGCCGACGCCGCCGCGCGCAAGCAGGCGCACAGCGACCTGTCGGCGTACCGGGAGCTGGTCGACGCAGGGCCGACCGAGTTCACCGGATTCGACGAATTGTCCACCGAAGCAACGATTCTCGGCATCTTCGTCGACGGCCGCCGGGTTCCGGTGGTCACCCACGCCGGCGACGGCGACATTTCGCCGGGGCGCGTCGAGTTGGTGCTCGACCGCAGCCCGTTCTACGCGGAGTCGGGTGGGCAGATCGCCGACGAGGGAACCGTGACGGGGACGGGCGCGTCTGCGACGTCGAAGGCGGCGGTCACCGACGTGCAGAAGATCGCCAAGACGCTGTGGACGCACCGGGTGAACGTCGAATCCGGCGAGTTCGTCGAGGGTGACACCGTCGTCGCCGCCGTCGACCCGCGCTGGCGGCACGGCGCCACCCAGGGACATTCGGGCACGCACATGGTGCACGCCGCACTGCGCCAGGTGCTCGGCCCCAACGCCGTGCAAGCGGGATCGCTGAACCGGCCGGGTTATCTGCGCTTCGACTTCAACTGGCAGGGCGCGCTGACCGACGACCAACGCAGCGAGATCGAAGAGGTCACCAATGAGGCGGTCGAAGCCGACTTCGAGGTGCACAGCTTCACCACCGGACTCGAGCGGGCCAAGGCGATGGGCGCGATGGCGCTGTTCGGCGAGAACTACCCCGAGGAGGTGCGCGTCGTCGAGATCGGCGGACCGTTCTCCATCGAGCTGTGCGGCGGCACCCATGTGCGCAATTCGGCACAGATCGGTCCGGTCACCATCCTCGGCGAGTCGTCCGTCGGCTCCGGGGTGCGCCGCGTCGAGGCCTACGTCGGCCTCGACTCGTTCCGCCACCTCGCCAAGGAGCGGGCGCTGATGGCCGGCCTCGCATCGTCGCTGAAGGTGCCCTCCGAGGAGGTGCCCGCCAGGGTCGCCACGCTGGTGGAACGGCTGCGGGCAGCGGAGAAGGAACTGGACCGCATGCGGCTCGCGAACGCGCGCGCCGCCGCGGCGAACGCCGCCGCCGGTGCTGATCTTGTCGGTAAGGTGCGTGTCGTGGCGCAGCGGATGGCCGGCGGGATGTCGGCGGCGGATCTGCGCAGCCTCGTCGGCGACATCCGCGGCAAGCTGGGCGCCGAACCGGCCGTCGTCGCACTGGTCGCCGAGGGCGACAACGACACCGTGCCGTTCGTGGTGGCCGTCAACCCGGCCGCACAGGATCTCGGCCTGCGTGCCGACGACCTGGTCAAGACATTCGGTGCGGCGGTCAACGGCCGTGGGGGCGGCAAGGCCGATCTGGCGCAGGGTTCCGGTAAGGGGGCGGCGGGGATCGACGCGGCGATGGCCGCGTTGCGCGCCGAGATAGGCCGGAGCTGACTTGGTGGCCGACACCGATCACCGGCTCCCGGATCGGCCCGGGGCAGCGGGCGGTGACCCCGATCCGGGTCGCGGCCGGCGCATCGGCATCGACGTCGGGAGCGTGCGGATCGGCGTCGCCGTGAGTGACCCCGACGCGATCCTGGCCACGCCGGTCGAGACGGTGACGCGTGACCGCCGCCGCAAGGACCGTCACCTGCGACGGCTGACCGAGCTGGTCGGCGAGTTGGCGGCGGTCGAGGTGGTGGTGGGCCTGCCGCGTACGCTCGCGGACCGGACGGGTCCGGCCGCCCAGGACGCGATCGCGCTCGCCGACGAACTGGCGCGGCGCGTGTCGCCGGTACCGGTGCGGCTGGCCGACGAACGGCTCACCACCGTGTCGGCGCAGCGTTCGCTGCGCGAGGCAGGGGTACGGGCGAAAGGGCAGCGGGCCATCATCGACCAGGCCGCCGCCGTGGGAATTCTGCAGAGCTGGCTGGATCAGCGGCGCGCGGCCCTGGCGGCGCCCGGAGAGGGCGTGGATGACTGAGAACTGGAACGGCCGGAGCAGGGCGGAGCCGGTGGCGGTTGGGCCGCCACGGAGCCGGATGAGCCGGTCCGACCGGATGCGCGCGGACCGCATCCGGCGCAAGCGACGCGTCGCGAGGGCATTCACCCTGGCGCTGCTGGTCGTCGTGATCGTCGGCGCGGTGTTCCTCGGCTCGAAGCTGTGGCACGGCATCTTCGGCGGCGGCGGGGAGGACTTCGCCGGTGACGGTGTCTCCGACGTCGTGATCCAGGTCCAGGACGGCGACTCGACGACGGCGATCGGCGAGACGCTCGCCGAGAACAAGGTCGTCGCGACCGTGCAGTCGTTCGTCAACGCCGCGGCGGGCAACTCGGCCATCTCGGCGATCCAGCCCGGCTTCTACAAGCTGCGCACCGAGATCTCGGGCGCCAGCGCCGTCGAACGCCTCGTCGACCCGGGCAGCCGGGTCGGAAAGCTGGTCATCCCGGAGGGCCGCCAGCTCGACGACGTGCGCGACGTCAAGACCAACGCCGTCACCGAGGGCATCCTCACCCTCGTCTCCAAGGCCACCTGTGTCGACCTCGACGGCGCCGAGCGCTGCGTGGCCGCCGACGAACTGCGCCAGATCGCCGGTTCGGCGCCGCTGTCCGCCCTGGCCGTGCCCGAGTGGGCCGTCCAGCCGGTGACGGCGATGGGTGCCGACCACCGTCGCATCGAGGGCCTGATCATGGCCGGGGCGTGGAACATCGACCCGTCGGCCACACCGACCGAGATCCTGTCGACCCTGATCGGCGCGAGCGCCACGCAGTACGCGCAGGCGGGCATCCAGGAGACCGCGACGGCGATGAACCTGTCGCCCTACCAGGTGCTGACCGTGGCCTCGCTGGTGCAGCGCGAGTCCAAACCGGAGGACTTCGCGAAGGTGGCCCGGGTCATCTACAACCGGCTGGCCGAGAACCGCACCCTGGAATTCGACTCCACCGTGAACTACCCGCTGGACCGGATCGAGGTGGCCACCACCGACGGCGACCGGGCCCAGGGCAACCCGTGGAACACCTACGTGCGGCCGGGACTGCCCGCCACGCCGATCTGTTCACCGAGCCGACCGGCGCTGGTGGCCGCCGAGCAGCCCGCCCCTGGTGACTGGCTGTACTTCGTGACCATCGACATGCAGGGCACCACCCTGTTCACCCGCGACTACAACCAGCACCTGGCCAACATCGAACTGGCGCAGCGCAACGGTGTGCTCGACTCGGCACGGTAGCTCCGACGAGGTGCGCCGGGCCGCGGTACTGGGCTCGCCGATCGCGCACTCGCGGTCGCCGCAGGTGCACCTGGCCGCCTACCGGGCGCTCGGGCTGGACAGCTGGACCTACGACCGGATCGAGTGCACCGCCGATCAGCTGCCCGAACTGGTGGGTGGCCTCGGTGCCGAGTGGGTGGGCCTGTCGGTGACCATGCCGAACAAGTTCGCGGCGCTTCGGTTCGCCGACGAGCGCACCGAGCGCGCAGACCTCGTCGGCTCAGCCAACACCCTGGTGCGCAGCGGCCGGGGCTGGCGGGCCGACAACACCGACGTCGAGGGGATCATCGGTGCGCTCGGCAGCGCCTCAGGTCACGCGATGGTGCTGGGGTCCGGGGGCACCGCCCCTGCCGCCGTGGTGGCGCTGGCGAGCCTCGGTGTCCGGCGCATCACCGTGGCCGCGCGCAGCGAGGACCGGGCTGCGCCGCTGGTGCGGCTGGCCGCCAGATGCGGGGTGGCGGCGCAGTGGTGCCAGCTGATCGGCGAGCGGGTGGCCGCCGCGCCCGCCGACGTGCTGGTGAGCACGATCCCGGCCGATGCCGCCCGCCCGTACGCGGTGGATCTCGCGGGCACGCCGGTGCTGCTGGACGCCATCTACGATCCCTGGCCGACGCCTTTGGCGTCGGCGGTCGCGGCCGCCGGCGGCCGGGTGGTCAGCGGGCTGGAGATGCTGCTGAACCAGGCCTTCGCGCAGGTCGAGTTGTTCACCGGGATGCCGGCGCCCAAAGAGGTGATGAGGGCCGCGCTGCGCTGACCTTAGCCTCGACGGATGGGGGCGGGGGTTCTGGTGGCTGCCGCATGCTGGCTGGTGGCGTTGTCGATCTGCGACATCCGGAAGCGGCGGCTGCCCAACGCGTTGACGCTGCCCGGCGCCGTGCTGGTGCTCGCGGCCGCCGTGCTCGCCGGCCGTGCGGGGCCCGCCACGCTGGGCGCCGCCGCGCTGTTCGCCTGCTACGCCGCGGTCCACCTGGTGTCACCGGCCGCGATGGGTGCCGGTGACGTCAAGCTGGCGCTCGGCGTCGGCGGTCTCACCGGTGCCTTCGGGCCCGACGTGTGGGTGCTGGCCGCCCTGACGGCCCCACTGCTGACTGCCGGGTGGGCCGTGGTGGCGCTGCTGCGCCGGCGGGGATCGACGGTGCCGCACGGTCCGGCGATGTGCGCGGCGACGGCCGCCGCCGTGACCCTCGCCGTCCTGTGATTTCGGCGTGATCGCGAGCGTTGAGCGCGCGACATCACGCCGAAATCGCTGGTGGTCGACCGCGCGGGGGCGCGGCTCAGGGGGTGAAGACCCCTGCGTGGTAGCCGCTTTCGGCATATGGCTTGGAGCCGACGATGCGACTCCACGGAGTGGCGACGTCACCGGTGGCCGCCACCGTCTCGGCGATCGCATCGAGGTCATAGCGCGGCCGCCAGCCGAGGTCGCGGCGCGCCGCGGTGTTGACGTACACCCGGTCGAGCCGCGAGGGGAACCGCCAGCCGCGATCGGCCCACACCTGGGCGGTCCGCGGCGCTCGACGGGAGAACACCGCGGCCGCCTCGGTCCGCAGCTGCGGCAGATCGTCGGGAGTGAACGGCGTGGTGGCCGAGACGACGTACCGGGCGAAGCCGAGTTCCGGTGCGCGCTCGGAGGCGAGCAGATGCGCGTCGATCGCGTCGTCGAGCGCCACCCGCCGCGACGCGTACTCGTCGGCCTTGACGTTGGCATCGCACCGGCCCTCGTGCGCGCCGGGGCTGTCGTCGGATTCGGGGAAGAACCGCGCCACGCGCAGTACGACACACGGCAGCCCCTGGTTGCGGGCGGCCAGGTGGCACAGGTCCTCGGCGGCGGCCTTGGTGGCGCCGTAGATGTTCTTCGGCACCGGTGTCACCGACTCGTCGATCCAGGCGGCGGGCGCTCCCGGAGCCGGGATCAGCGCGTCGCCGAACACCGTCGTCGACGACGACATGACGAACGCCCGCACTCCGGCGGCGGCGGCCGCGTCGAGCAGGGTGAGGGTGCCGGTGACGTTGGTGTCGACGAACGTCTGCCGGGGCAGGAACGCGATCTGCGGCTTGTGGAGGGTCGCGGTGTGCAGCACCGCGGTCACGTCGCGCATCAACTCGCCGACGAGTCCGGCGTCGGTGATGGACCCCACCACATCGGTCCATGCGGACGGCCGCTGGTCGAGCCCGATCACGTCGCCGTCGCGTTGCCGCAGCGTGCGCACCAGCGCCTCGCCGAGGTGACCTGAGCTTCCGGTGACGAGCGTGCGCACCGCTCGACTGTGCCATGGCGGTGCGGCCGCCGGCACCAGGATTTCGGCGACCGAGGCGGTCGGCTACGCGCCGTGGATCGGCGAATTACGTCCGGGAAACGCGACGTGGGAAGATGGGACGCGTGTTGCGTTGGACCACTGCCGGGGAATCGCACGGCCGCGCCCTGGTGGCCATGCTCGAGGGCATGGTCGCCGGTGTGCACGTCACCTCCGAGGACATCGGCGCCCAGCTGAAACGCCGTCGGCTCGGCTACGGCCGCGGCGCCCGGATGAAGTTCGAGCAGGACCAGGTGACGGTGCTGGCCGGGGTCCGGCACGGCCTGACCCTCGGCGGGCCGATCGCCATCGAGATCGGCAACACCGAGTGGCCGAAGTGGGAGACGGTGATGGCCGCCGACCCGGTCGACCCCGCCGAACTGGCCGACATCGCCCGCAATGCGCCGCTGACGCGGCCCCGGCCCGGCCACGCCGACTACGCCGGCATGCTCAAGTACGGCTTCGACGACGCCCGCCCGGTGCTGGAACGCGCCAGCGCCCGCGAGACGGCCGCCCGGGTCGCCGCGGGCACCGTCGCGCGCGGCTTCCTGCGTGAGGCCCTCGGCGTCGAGGTGCTCTCCCACGTCATCTCCATCGGCGCGAGCAAGCCCTACGACGGCCCGCCGCCGCAGCCCGCCGATCTGACCGCGATCGACGACAGCCCGGTCCGGGCGTTCGACAAGGACGCCGAGGACGCGATGATCACCGAGATCGAGGCCGCCAAGCGCGACGGTGACACCCTCGGTGGCGTCGTCGAGGTCGTGGTGTCCGGGCTCCCGGTCGGCCTCGGCTCGTTCACCAGCGGCGACAACCGCCTGGACAGCCAGCTGGCCGCCGCCGTGATGGGCATCCAGGCGATCAAGGGCGTCGAGATCGGCGACGGTTTCGAGACCGCGCGCCGCCGCGGCAGCGTCGCCCACGACGAGATGTACCCGGGTCCCGACGGTGTGCTGCGCTCGACCAACCGCGCAGGCGGTCTCGAGGGCGGCATGACCAACGGCCAGGCGCTGCGGGTGCGGGCGGCGATGAAGCCGATCTCCACCGTGCCCCGCGCGCTCGCCACGGTCGACATGACCACCGGCGACGAGGCCGTCGCGATCCACCAGCGCTCCGACGTGTGCGCGGTGCCTGCCGCCGGTGTCGTCGTCGAGACGATGGTCGCGCTCGTCGTCGCCCGCGCCGCGCTGCAGAAGTTCGGCGGCGACTCGCTGGCCGAGACCCGGACCAACATCGACTCCTACCTGCGGGCGGTCGCCGAGCGTGAGCCCTCGGGTCACGCGGCGCAGGCGTCGGGCTGATGGCACCCAAGGCGGTGCTCGTCGGTCTGCCCGGGTCGGGTAAGTCCACCATCGGGCGCCGGCTGGCCAAGGCGACCGGCCTGGCCCTGCTCGACACCGACGCCGCGATCGAGCAGACCACCGGCCGCACCATCGCCGACATCTTCAGCACCGACGGCGAGCAGGAGTTCCGCCGCATCGAGGAGCAGGTCGTGCGCTCGGCGCTGCAGACCCACGACGGCGTGCTGTCTCTCGGTGGCGGCGCCGTCACCACACCGGGTGTGCGCGAGGCGCTGGCCGGTCACACCGTCATCTACCTGGAGATCAGCGCCGCCGAGGGGGTGCGCCGCACCGGCGGCAGCACCGTGCGACCGCTGCTGGCCGGGCCCGACCGGGCGGAGAAGTTCCGCGAGCTGATGGCCGCCCGGGCGCCGCTGTACCGCCGGGTGGCCACCATGCGGATCAACACCAACCGGCGCAATCCCGGGGCGGTCGTGCGCCACATCGTGGCCCGGCTCGACGCCGCACCGGCACCGGTGCCGACCGGGAAGCCGGCCGCCCGGCCCCGCAGGCGCCGCAGGCCGCCGTGGCGGCGCGGCCCCGCCGGCCAGCAGCAGAGCGACACCCCGCCCACCCCCGCGGTCATGGCCGCACGGCACCCGGAGCGAAGGAATGACTGACCCGGTCGTCGTCGACGTGCTCGTCGACAGGCCCTACCCCGTGATCATCGGCACCGGCCTGCTCGGCGAGCTGGGCCGCACACTGGCGGGCAGGCACAAGGTCGCGGTGCTGTACCAGCCGACCCTCGCCCAGACCGCCGAGGCCATCCGGCACCACCTGGCCGAGCAGGGTGTCGACGCCCACCGCGTCGAGATCCCCGACGCCGAGGCGGGCAAGGAGCTGCCGGTCGTCGGCTTCCTCTGGGAAGTGTTCGGCCGCATCGGTATCGGCCGCAAGGACGCCGTCGTCAGCCTGGGCGGGGGAGCGGCCACCGACGTGGCCGGCTTCGCCGCGGCCACCTGGCTGCGCGGGGTCGACATCGTCCACGTGCCGACCACGCTGCTCGCGATGGTCGACGCCGCCGTGGGCGGGAAGACGGGCATCAACACCGACGCGGGCAAGAACCTCGTCGGCGCGTTCCACCAGCCGGCCGCGGTGCTGGTCGACCTCGCCACCCTGGCGACCCTGCCCCGCAACGAGATCGTCGCCGGCATGGCCGAGATCGTGAAGGCCGGCTTCATCGCCGACCCGGTGATCCTCGACCTCATCGAGGCCGACCCGCAGGCGGCCCTGGATCCCACGAAAGACGTTCTGCCCGAACTGATCCGGCGATCGGTCACGGTCAAGGCCGAGGTGGTGGCCGCCGACGAGAAGGAGTCGGCGCTGCGCGAGATCCTCAACTACGGCCACACGCTGGCGCACGCCATCGAGCGGCGCGAGCGCTATCAGTGGCGCCACGGCGCGGCGGTCTCGGTGGGGCTGGTGTTCGCCGCTGAACTGGGCCGGCTGGCGGGCCGCCTCGACGACGACACCGCCGAACGGCACCGCAGGGTGCTCACCGCGCTCGGGCTGCCGGTGCACTACGACGCCGACGCGCTGCCGCAGCTGGTGGAGTTCATGGCCGGCGACAAGAAGACCCGCTCGGGAGTGCTGCGCTTCGTGGTGCTCGACGGGCTCGCCAAGCCGGGCCGGCTGGAGGGCCCGGACCCGGCGCTGCTGGCCGCCGCCTACGCCGAGATCGGAGCCGGATCGTGACGACCGTGCGGGTGCTCAACGGCCCCAACCTCGGCCGGCTGGGCCGCCGGGAACCCGAGGTCTACGGCAGCACCACCCATGACGACCTGGTCGCGCTGATCGAACGCGAAGCCGCCGACCTGGGGCTCGAGGTGTCGGTGCGCCAGAGCGACAGCGAGGCCGACCTGCTGGGCTGGGTGCACGACGCGGCGGATGCGGGGGAGGCCGTGGTGCTCAACGCCGGCGCGTTCACCCACACCTCGATCGCGCTGCGCGACGCCTGCGCCGAACTGAGCGCCCCACTGATCGAGGTGCACATCTCGAACGTGCACCGGCGCGAACAGTTCCGGCACCACTCGTATCTGAGCGAGGTCGCGACCGGCGTGATCGTCGGTCTCGGCGTACAGGGCTACGTCGCGGCGCTGCGCTACCTGGCGACGCTCGACTAGGGCTGCTGCTGGCGCGGGGTGGTCGGCTCGTCCGCCCGCTCGGTGCCGCCGCCCTGTGTGGACACCGGCGTGGTCTGCTGAGTCTCGGTCCCGTCGTCCCGAGGGCCGCCGCTGCGCACCGCGGCGAACACGTCGGTGTCGGCCCGGTCGTCGTCCATGCCCTCACGGCGGCGGGGCTGCTGGACCGCCTTGCGGTCCACCAGCCACCGGCCGATCGTGGCGCCGAGGATCGCGAACAGGAACGTCAGCAGCGCGGTGAACGCCGCGAACGTGGTGAGTTCGTTCAGCAGTCCCTCGACGTAGAGGTTCTTGTAGAAGATCCCGATGAACCACGCGACGAAGCCGCTGACGATGCCCGCGAACAGCCCGGCCAGCAGCCAGGTCATCGCGAGGTCGGAACGCCGCTCGGGATCGGGGTTGCTGCGCGCGTCGGCCCGCCCGTCGATCATTCCCCAGGCGAACACGGCGATGATGAAGAGAAGAACGAGGACGACGCTGATGAGGGAGGCTTTCGTCTCCCACACATTGATCGCCGCTCCCTGCACCAACCGGACGATCACCATCAGGGCAGCGAAGACCAGTCCGCGCAGTAACCACTTGCTCATGAGGGCACAGCGTAGCGAGTACCGTCAGCGGCTGTGACTCATTCCCAGCGTAGAGATCGGTTGCGTGCCCGCCTCGAGGCCACCGACCTGGCTGCCATGCTGGTCACGGACCTGGTCAACGTGCGTTATCTGTCCGGGTTCTCCGGCTCGAACGCCGCGCTGCTGATCTTCACCGACACGCCGGGCGCCGTGCTGGCCACCGACGGGCGGTACCGCACGCAGGCCGCGCAGCAGGCGCCCGACGTGGCGGCCGTGATCGACCGGGCGGTCGGGCCGTGCCTGGTGGCACGTGCCGGGGCGGCGCGGGTCGGCCGCCTGGGCTTCGAGAGTCACGTGGTCACCGTCGACGGTCATCGCGGACTGCTCGAGGCGGCGACGGACATCGAACTGGTGCGCGCGCCGCGCACCGTGGAGGCGCTGCGCGAGGTCAAGGACGCCGGGGAGATCGCGCTGCTGCGGCTCGCCTGCGAGGCCGCCGACGCCGCGCTGACCGATCTGGTGGAGCGCGGCGGGTTGCGGCCGGGCCGCACCGAGAAGGAGGTCGGCCGAGAACTCGAGTCACTGATGCTCGACCACGGCGCCGACGGCGTGTCCTTCGAGACCATCGTGGCGGCAGGCGCCAACTCGGCGATCCCGCATCACCGGCCGACCGACGCCGTGCTCGCCACCGGCGACTTCGTGAAGATCGACTTCGGGGCGCTGGTCGCCGGCTACCACTCCGACATGACCCGCACCTTCGTGCTCGAACGTGCCGAGCAGTGGCAGCACGACGTCTACGCCCTGGTGTCCGACGCGCAGCGCGCCGGCCGTGAGGCGCTCGCGGCAGGGGCGGCCCTCAAGGACGTAGACGCCGCGTCCCGGCAGGTCATCGCCGCCGCAGGCCACGCCGAGAACTTCGGTCACGGCCTCGGCCACGGGGTGGGATTGCAGATCCACGAAGCGCCGGGGATCAACTCCTCGGCCGCCGGTACACTGCTTGCTGGCTCCGCGGTCACCGTGGAACCCGGTGTCTACCTACCCGGCCGCGGCGGCGTCCGCATCGAGGACACGCTGGTCGTCAGTGAGGAATCAGACACCCCCGACTTACTCACCCGGTTCCCCAAGGAACTGGCCATCCTCTGACACAGAGAGCTAGGAGCAGTACCGACCGTGGCATCGACCGCCGACTTCAAGAACGGGCTCGTCCTCAACATCGACGGCCAGCTGTGGCAGATCACCGAATTCCAGCACGTCAAGCCCGGCAAGGGACCCGCCTTCGTGCGCACCAAGCTCAAGAACGTGCTGTCGGGCAAGGTCGTCGACAAGACCTACAACGCCGGCGTGAAGGTGGAGACGGCGACGGTCGACCGCCGCGACGCCACCTACCTGTACCGCGACGGGTCGGACTTCGTCTTCATGGACTCCGAGGACTACGAACAGCATCCGCTGCCGGAGGCGCTGGTGGGCCGTGCCGCGGGCTTCCTGCTCGAGGGCATGGCGGTGCAGATCGCGTTCCACGACGGGGTGCCGCTGTACCTTGAGTTGCCGGTGACCGTGGAGCTCGTGGTCGCGTCCACCGAGCCGGGCCTGCAGGGCGACCGCTCCAGCGCGGGCACCAAGCCGGCGACCCTGGAGACCGGCGCCGAGATCCAGGTCCCGCTGTTCATCAACACCGGCGACAAGCTCAAGGTGGATTCGCGCGACGGCAACTATCTCGGCCGGGTCAATGCCTGACCGCACCGGAGGCCGGATCGATGCCTGACCGGCCTGACAAGGGCCGGCACCAGGCCCGTAAGCGGGCGGTCGACCTGCTGTTCGAGGCCGAGGCCAGGGGCATCAGCCCGGCCGAGGTGGCCGAGGCGAGAACGGCGTTGTCGCACACCCAGGCCGACGTCTTCGCGCTCAACCCCTACACCGTCACCGTGGCGCACGGTGTGACCGAACATCGCGCCCACATCGACGACCTGATCTCGGCGCACCTGCAGGGCTGGACGCTGGAGCGGCTGCCCGCGGTGGACCGGGCCATCCTGCGGGTCGCGGTGTGGGAGCTGCTGCACGCCGACGATGTGCCCCCGCCGGTGGCCGTCGACGAGGCTGTCGAACTCGCCAAGCAGCTGTCCACCGATGACTCGCCGAGCTTCGTCAACGGTGTGCTCGGCCAGGTGATGCTGGTGACTCCGCAGATCCGAGCCGCATCCCAAGCCGTACGGGAGGCGGTGCGGGGAACCCCGGAAGGCTAGGGACGTCATGGGTTCACCTCAGGACTGGGCGCCGTACTCGAGCGTGGAGGACGCGGCGCGGGTGTACCTGCGCGATCCCGAGCTCGCGCTCGACCAGCTGCGCGCCGTGGTCGACCTCCCGCAGATCACGTCGTTCATCATGTCCCGCGCCACCGCGGACGACTCGTGGAGCGACGAGGACGAGGTGCTGTGGCAGGAGGTCGTGCTGACCGACGGGTCGCGGTTGATCATGTGGCGGGCCGACGACTCGGTGTCGTCCACCGGCGACCGTGAGCGCCGCGTGCTCGACGCCTCGGTGCGCACCATTCAGCTGTCGTCGATCACCGACCACGTGCTCACCACCGAGTACGAGGTGCTCGACGACGGCACCCGCCGACTGTCCGAGGTGCGGCTGCGGATGTACACCCAACTGATCACGCGGGCGCGGCAGAAGTCGGCCACCGAGACCGACGTGTACTGCGAGTCGTTTCGCTACCACAAGACCGTCGACAACGGCGGTCTGGCGCAGATGCAGCGGCTGCTGCAGTTCGGCCGGGTGCTGTCGCGCTGCATGCGCTGAGCCGCTCCCGGAGGCCTCGCGCGGGCGCGGCTTTTCGCTCAGCGCGATTGCAATGCCCCGGCCCCGCCCGGAGGTGGCGCATTCGCCGGAGGTACGGCTGATTCAGCAGGTCGGCAGCGGTGCGGGACGGCGCAATGGGCGGCCGCGGCCCGCGCTGCCCGCGCTGCCCGCGCGCAGCGGGAAGGCCTTGCGGAAAGCGCCTTAACGTGATTCGCGTGTCACACGCCCCAGCCGGTCACGAACCGGGCCACGAAGCGGGAGCCATCCCGCTGCCCGGCCGGCGTGCCCGCGCGGACCGGGCCCGCCAGGTGGCCGACGTGCTTCGCCATCAGATCCACGCCGGCGCCTACGCCGATGGGCTTCCCGCCGAGCAGGATCTGGCCGCCGAGTTCTTCGTCTCCCGCAACACCGTTCGCGAGGCGCTCGCGGTGCTGAAGAACGAGGGCCTCATCGACCGCGGTCCACGGGTCGGCACCCACGTCGCGGTCCGCAAGTACGACCACGGACTCGACGCGCTGGCCGGTCTCAAGGAGACGTTCAAGGGCTACGGCGAGGTGCGCAACGAGGTCCGGGCGGCGATGCGGCTGGCCGCCCCGCCCGCCGTGGCGCGCCGGCTGCAACTCCCGCCCGGCGCGCAGGTGGTGTTCGTCGAGCGGCTGCGCTATCTCGGTGACCTCCCGCTCTCCCTCGACCTGACCTACCTCGCCCCCGACATCGGGGAGCAGGTGCTCGAACACCGGTTGGAGAACAACGACGTGTTCGCCCTCATCGAGCAGGTGAGCGGGCAGCGCCTCGGCGCGGCGACGCTGGCGCTGGAAGCGGTCTCGGCGGACCCGCATTCGGCGGCGACGCTGCAGGTGCCCGACGGCGCCGCGCTGCTGATGCTCGAACGCCTCGCCAGTCTCGACGACGGCAGGCCCGTCGACCTGGAGTACATCCGCATGCGTGGTGATCGGATCACCATGCGCGGCAACCTGATCAGGAGTGACTGATGACGCTGGTGAACAACCAACGCGCCGACGTCCCGGTGACGATCGACGAATCGCTGTGCATCGAGGGCTGCACCCTGTGCGTCGACGTGTGCCCGCTCGACTCGCTGGCGATCAACCCGGAGAACGGCAAGGCGTTCATGCACGTCGACGAATGCTGGTACTGCGGCCCGTGCGCGGCCCGCTGTCCCACCGGCGCCGTCACGGTCAACATGCCCTACCTGATCCGCTAGTCCGGCTCGTCAGCCCCGACCTCCCAGGACACCCGCACATGAAACGCACCATCGCCGTGGCGCTCGCCGCCGCCACCGTCGGCTCGCTGGCCGCCTGCTCGCTGGACTCCCAGTCGCAATCCGACGGCACCGTTAACGTGGTCATCGGCTACCAGTCGAAGACCATCAACACCGTCACCGCCGGAACCCTGTTGAAGGCCAAGGGTTTCCTGGAACAGCGGCTCGCCGACGTCAGCGAGTCCACCGGCGTCGACTACAACGTGCAATGGCAGGACTACGACACCGGCGCGCCGATCACCGCGCAGATGGTCGCCGAGAAGATCGACATCGGCTCCATGGGCGACTACCCGCTGCTGATCAACGGCTCCAAGACCCAGGCCAACGAGCGGGCCCGCACCGAGTTCGTCTCCGTCACCGGCTACAGCCCCACCGGGTCGCTGAACATGATCGTGGTGCCGCCGGATTCGCCGATCAGGTCGGTCACCGACCTGAAGGGCAAGAAGGTCTCGGCCAGTGTGGGTTCGGCCGGGCACGGCACCCTGGTCCGGGCGCTCGACAACGCAGGTATCGACCCCAGGACCGGCGTCGAGGTGCTCAACCAGCAGCCGCAGGTCGGTGCGTCGGCTCTGGAATCCGGTCAAGCGCAAGCGCTTTCGCAGTTCGTCGCGTGGCCGGGGCTGCTGGTCTTCCAGGACAAGGCGAAGCTGCTCTACGACGGCGCAGAAGGCGACTACCCCACCTTCCACGGTGTCGTCGTCCGGCGTGACTACGCCGGCCGTCACCCCGAGGTGCTCGACGCCTTCCTGCAGGCCCAGCTCGACGCCACCGACTTCCTCAACGACAAGCCGCTGGAGTCGGCGAAACTCGTCGCCGAGGGCAGCGGGCTGCCCGAGGAGGTCGTCTACCTCTACAACGGCCCGGGCGGCACCAGCTTCGACACCACCCTCAAGCCGTCGCTCATCGAGGCCTTCAAAGGCGATGTGCCCTACCTGAAGTCCATCGGCGACTTCGCCGATCTGGACGTCGACGGGTTCGTCTCCGACGAGGCGATCCGCAAGGCCTTCGCCGAACGCGGAGTCGACTACGACGCCGCACGCGACAGCACCGCCAACCCTTCGGTGATCCGCGGCCGGGACCCGGTGTGCAATGCCGACGTCACCGATCCCCGCCTGGCGGGCGAACTCTGGCTCGACAGCCGCGACGCCACCCAGCCGGCGGCGAACCCGGGATGCCTACTGCGCGCCGTGCGCGAGGCCACCGCACGCGGTGAGAACGTCCGGGCGGCCTACGTGTCCGACACCGAGTACGGCACGCGGTGGTTCGCCGACAAGTCCGTCTGGGTGCGCTCCGGTGATCAACAGCGGCCGCAGTACCTGCCGTTCGGCACGCTCGCCGGCGCTCAGCGCTACACCGGAACCCATCCCGGGGCGACCGTCGTCGACTACCAGCAGGCACTGGCGGGTGCGGTGTGACCGCCCCGCCTGCGGTGCTGACCGCCGATGAACCCGCCGTCGCCGTATCGGCGGCACCGTCCCGACCTGCGCTGCGGCGCCGCCCCCTTGCCTCGTGGGCGGTGCGCATCGCGTCGGTGGCTGCCGCCATCGCGCTATGGCAGCTGCTGACCGCCAACGACGTCCGGCTGTGGCTCCGCTTCGACACCCTGCCGACGGTCACCGAGGTGATCGCCGCGTTCGGAAGCCGCCTCGGCACCCAGGACTACTGGCTCGACCTCGGCCAGTCACTGATCCGGATCCTCACCGGCTTCGCGCTGGCCGCCGTCGCCGGCGTGGTCACCGGCATCGTGCTGGGCCGCTCACCGAGGTTCGCCAACGTCTTCGGCCCGCTGACCGAACTCGCCCGGCCCATCCCCGCCATCGCCATCGTGCCCGTGGCGATCCTGCTGTTCCCGACCGACGAGGCCGGGATCGTGTTCATCACCTTCCTGGCCGCGTACTTCCCGATCATGGTCAGCACCCGGCACGCTGTGCGCGCGCTGCCCACGCTATGGGAGGACTCGGTACGCACCCTCGGTGGCAACCGCTGGGACGTCATCGCCAGGGTCGTGCTGCCCGGCATCCTGCCCGGCGTGTTCGGCGGACTGTCGGTCGGCATCGGCGTCGCATGGATCTGCGTCATTTCCGCAGAGATGATCTCGGGCCGGCTCGGTGTGGGATACCGCACCTGGCAGGCCTACACCGTGCTCGCCTACCCGCAGGTGTTCGTCGGCATCATCACCATCGGGGTGCTCGGATTCGCCACCTCGGCCGCCGTCGAACTGATCGGCCGCCGCGTCACCCGCTGGCTGCCGCGCGGTGAGGGGAGTAACCGATGACCGGCATGAACCTCACCCTGCGGGATCTCGTGCTCAGCTACGGCGGCGCGCCGGTGATCGACGGCCTCGACCTCGACGTGCGGCCGGGCGAGATCCTGGTGCTCACCGGCCCGTCGGGATGCGGCAAGTCGACGGTGCTGCGGGCGCTGGCCGGCCTGCTGACACCCGACGCCGGCGAGGTGCTCGCCGACGGGGCGCCCGTCACCACGACGTCGCGGGACCGGGCGATGGTGTTCCAGGACAACGCGCTGCTGCCGTGGCGCACCGTGCAGTCGAATGTCGAACTGGCACTGAAGTTGGCGGGCCGGCCGCGGCAGGGCCGGCGCGACGAGGCGCTGAAGTGGATCGCCGACGTCGGCCTCACCGGCTTCGAGCGCTACCTGCCCAAGAGTCTGTCCGGCGGAATGCGCCAGCGGGTGCAACTGGCCCGCGGCCTCGCCGGCGAGCCGCGCGCGGTGATGATGGACGAGCCGTTCGGCGCGCTGGACGCCCAGACCCGGACCACCATGCAGCGGCTGCTGATCGACACCTGGCGCGCGCATCCCACGACCGTGGTGTTCGTGACCCACGACGTCGACGAGGCCCTGCTGATCGGCGACCGCATCGGGGTGCTCGGACGCGCCGGGCAGCCGCTGCGCGCGCTGCTGGACGTGCCGAACCCACGCGACCACACCGTCGACCGCACCGCGCTACGCGCCGAGGCGATCTCGAACCTGGGCACCGCCCCCGACCGCTCGGAGCTCGTCAGCTGATGGACATCCCGACTCTCGCCCCCGAGCCCACCCGACTGGACTGCGACGTGCTGGTCATCGGCGGCGGCACCGCGGGCACGATGGCCGCGCTGTCGGCCGCCGAACACGGCGCGACGGTGCTGCTGATGGAGAAGGCCCACGTCCGGCACTCGGGCGCACTGGCCATGGGCATGGACGGCGTCAACAACGCCGTCATCCCCGGCAAGGCGACGCCGGAGGACTACGTCGCCGAGATCACCCGCGCCAACGACGGAATCGTCAACCAGCGCAACATCTACCAGACCGCGACCCGCGGATTCGCGATGGTGCAGCGGCTCGAGCGCTACGGCGTGAAGTTCGAGAAGGACGAGCACGGCGAGTACGCCGTGCGCCGCGTGCACCGGTCCGGTTCCTACGTGCTGCCGATGCCGGAGGGCAAGGACGTCAAGAAGGCGCTCTACCGGGTGCTGCGGCAACGGTCGATGCGCGAGAAGATCCAGATCGAGAACCGCCTGATGCCGGTCCGCGTGCTCACCAATGGTGGTCGGGCCGTGGGCGCCGCCGCGTTCAACACCCGCACCGGCGAGTTCGTCACCGTCGCGGCCAAGGCCGTGGTGCTCGCGACCGGGGCGTGCGGACGGCTGGGACTGCCGGCATCGGGCTACCTCTACGGCACCTACGAGAACCCGACGAACGCAGGGGACGGCTACTCGATGGCCTTCCACGCCGGCGCCGAGCTGTCCGGAATCGAGTGCTTCCAGGTCAATCCGCTCATCAAGGACTACAACGGCCCGGCATGCGCCTACGTCGCCAACCCGTTCGGCGGCTACCAGGTCAACGCCCTCGGTGAACGCTTCGTCGACTCCGACTACTGGTCGGGCCAGATGATGGCGGAGGTCAAGCAGGAGATCGAGTCCGCCCGCGGACCGATCTACCTCAAGGTGTCGCACCTGCCCGACGAGACGCTGTCGGCGCTGGAGAACATCCTGCACACCACGGAGCGGCCGACCCGGGGCACCTTCCACGCCAACCGCGGTCACGACTACCGCACCCACGACATCGAGATGCACATCTCCGAGATCGGGTTGTGCAGTGGCCATTCCGCGTCCGGTGTCTGGGTGGACGAGCATGCCCGCACCACGGTGCCCGGCCTCTACGCGGCGGGCGACCTGGCTTGTGTGCCGCACAACTACATGATCGGCGCCTTCGTCTACGGCGACCTGGCCGGATCGCACGCGGCAGGGACGCTCGCGGACGTACCGGTTCTCGCCGCCCTGCCGCGCGACCAGCTGCAGGAGGCGCACGACCTCATCTACCGGCCGCTGCGGCATCCGTCCGGGCCGCCACAGCCGCAGGTCGAGTACAAGCTGCGCCGGTTCGTCAACGACTATGTGGCGCCGCCGAAATCGGCCACCAAGCTGTCGATCGCCGTGCAGACGTTCGAACGGATGCGCAGCGAGATCGCCGGGATGGGCGCCACCACACCGCACGAGCTGATGCGCGCGGTGGAGGTGTCGTTCATCCGCGACTGCGCGGAGATGGCCGCCAGGTCGTCGCTGACCCGCACCGAATCCCGCTGGGGGCTCTACCACGATCGTGCCGACCTGCCCGGCCGCGATGACGAGAACTGGCGCTACCACCTGAACCTGCGCAAGACAGCCGACGGGTCGATGGAGTTCCTCAAGCGGCCCGTCGCAGCGTATTTCGTGCCGGTGCCGGGACTGGACCATCTGCCGTCGGATGCCCCAGTGACCACGGTGGCGCAGCCGGAGCTGGTCGGAGGCCGCGTCCCGCTGGACGAGAAGATCCGGCCGCGCGAAGTGGCCGCCGAACCGCCGTCCCCGCGTATCGCGGCGGTGCTCGCGCTGGAGGAGCCCTCGGTGGCCGACCTCGCCGGGTTCCTCACCGATCCCGATCCGGGGGTGCGGCGCACGGCGGTGGCCACGCTGGTCGAGGTACTGCCGGACGGCTACGCCGACGGGCTGTTCCGCGCACTGGGCGACGAGGCGCCCGAGGTGCGGGCCGTCGCGGCCGAGAGCGTGCGTGAGCTGGTCGAGGTGCTACCGGCACCCGAAGCCGTTGCGGGCCATCTGCGCTCGCCGGACGCGGTGGTGCGGGCCGTCGCCCTCTATCTGCTCAGTTCGCGGCGGGTGGGTGCGGCGGACGCCTATCGCGAGGCGCTGTCCGACGCCGACCACCGGGTGCGCATCGAGGCGGTGCGGGCGCTGGTGTCGGTCGACGACGTCGACGGGGTCGCAGCCGGCGCCACCGACGAGAACCGAGAGGTGCGCATCGCCGTCGCCAACGGCCTTGGCACCCTCGGGGCGGGCGCCGACACGGTCCGCGCCCTGATCGACGACGCCGACCCGCTGGTGCGCGCCGCCGCGCTGGCCGCCATGGGGGCGATCGGATGGGGCGCCGACGACGGACTGACGGTCGAGGGCGCTCTCGCAGCGTCGGCCTGGCAGATCCGTCAGGGCGCGGCGCGGGCGCTGGCGGGGGCTCCGTCGCCCTCGACGGCCGTGCCCCCGCTGTCGCGGGCGTTGGCCGATCCGCACCTCGACGTCCGCAAGGCCGCAGTGCTCAGCCTCACCCGGTGGGCGTCCTCCGAGCAGGCCGCCCGCGACGCGCTGGGACTGGCGCTCGACGACGGTGACGCCGACGTCCGTGCCTACGCGCGCCGGGCGCTGGCCGGCTGAGGGCTCAAAGGTCGAGCGCCTGGTACGTCCGGCGGACGAACTTCGGTTGCACGGACTGCAGGGTCAGCAGCGATGTGTTGCCCGCCACGGCGGCCGCCGCGTCGGCGCCGAAGTTGGGCAGATTCTGGATCAGGTAAATCAGGATCATGTCGGCGGCGGGGTCAGCCTGCCACCACGTCCCATATGCGCCGGGCCAGCCGAAGGTGCCCGCCCCGCCGGGCCCGAACAGCTGACGTGACTTGGCCGGGTCGGTGACCACCGACAGGTTCAGCCCGAAGCCGCGCCCGATCCAGAACGGCATGCCGAGGAACGGCTGGCGCTTCTGCTCGGGAGTGAGCCGGTCGGTGCGCATCGACCGCACCGACTCCTCCGAGAGCACCCGGACACCGTCGACGGTGCCACCCTCCAACAGCATCCGGGCGAAGCGCAGGTAGTCGTCGGCGGTGGAGAACAGGTTCGCCCCACCCATGCAGAACGGCGGCGGCGTGGTGGTCGGCGGCCCCATCGCGTCGTGGCTGAGCGTGTCGTCATCGGTGAGCTTGTACATCGTCGCGACCCGGCCGCGGTTGCTCGGATCCACGAAGAACCCGGTGTCGGCCATGCCGAGCGGCCCGAGGATCCGTTCGGTCATGACCTCCTGCAGCGTCACGCCCTCGATGCGTTCGAGCAGCACGCCGAGCACGTCGGTGGCGTTGCTGTAGGTCATCCGGTCGCCGGGCTGGTGCTGCAGCGGCAGGGCGGCGATCTCGGCGAGCCAGGCGTCCGGCGACTGCTTCGCCGAGATGCGGCCGTACGCGCGCGCGAGCGGCCCGGTGACCGAGAAGAAGTACGCGAGTCCGCTGCGGTGGGTCATCAGGTCGTCGACCGTGATCGGGCGGCGGGCCGGGTGCGTGCGGTCCAGCGGCCCGCCCGGGGTGTCGAGCACCCGCAGGTCGGCCAGTTCGGGCAGCCACTTCGTCACCGGGTCGGTCAGGGCGAGCTTGCCCTCCTCGACCAGGGCCATGGCCGCCGCGACCGTCACCGGTTTGGTCATCGACGCGATGCGGAACACCGTGTCGCGCCGCATCGGCAACCCGGCCTCGATGTCGCGGTGGCCGATCTCGTTGACCTGCTCGATGCGTCCGCCGCGCCACACCAGGGTCACCGCGCCGGCGAGCACCCCGGCGTCGACCGCGTCCCGGATGGAGGCCTGATTACCACTGAGATTCACCTAGCCAGGCTAGCCAGCGCGGGCGGGCGCCGCCGCGGTGGTAGGCTCCGCGGCAGTTTGACATCCTTTAACGATCCGTCCGGCGAGGCGGAGAAGGAGGTCTGGATCGCGCGTGGGCAGTCCTGACACCCCCGACCGGGAATTGATGACGGCGGCGGACGTGGGCCGCACCATTTCCCGTATCGCGCATCAGATCATCGAGAAGACCGCACTCGACGGCGGCGCCGATGCGCCCCGCGTGGTGCTGCTCGGCATTCCCACCCGCGGCGTCACGCTGGCGGCGCGGCTGGCAGCCAACATCGGCGAGTTCTCCGGCGTGACCGTGGGGCACGGTGCGCTGGACATCACGCTGTACCGCGACGACCTGGCCGGCAAGCCGCCGCGCCCGCTCGAGGAGACGTCGATCCCCGCGGGCGGCATCGACGGTGCGCTGGTGATCCTGGTCGACGACGTGCTCTACACGGGGCGTTCGGTGCGCTCGGCGCTGGACGCGCTGCGAGACATCGGCCGGCCCCGGATCGTGCAGCTCGCCGTGCTGGTGGATCGTGGGCACCGCGAACTGCCGCTGCGCGCCGACTACGTCGGCAAGAACGTGCCCACCTCGCGGAGCGAGAACGTCAAGGTGCGGCTGGTCGAGAACGACGGCGGACGCGACGGCGTGTCCATCGCACCCCAGGGAGGGCCGAAAAGGTGAAGCATCTGCTCTCTGCCGCCGACCTGAGTCGCGACGAGGCCACGGCGATCCTCGACGACGCCGACCGGTTCAGCCAGGCGCTGCTCGGCCGTGAGGTCAAGAAGCTGCCGACACTGCGCGGCCGCACGGTGATCACGATGTTCTACGAGAACTCGACCCGCACCCGGGTGTCGTTCGAGGTGGCGGGCAAATGGATGAGCGCCGATGTGATCAACGTCAGCTCATCGGGATCCTCGGTCGCCAAGGGGGAGTCGCTGCGCGACACCGCGCTGACACTGCGGGCCGCGGGCGCCGACGCGCTGATCATCCGCCATCCCGCATCCGGGGCGGCGCAACAGCTGTCGGAGTGGACGGCCGAGCCCAATAACGGCGGCCCGTGCGTGATCAACGCCGGTGACGGCACCCACGAGCATCCGACCCAGGCGCTGCTCGACGCGCTGACCATCCGCCAGCGGCTCGGCGGGATCGAGGGCAGGCGGGTGGTGATCGTCGGCGACGTCCTGCACAGCCGGGTCGCGCGGTCCAACGTGTCGCTGCTGCACACCCTCGGCGCCGAGGTGGTGCTCGTGGCGCCGCCGACGCTGCTGCCCGTCGGTGCGAGCGAGTGGCCGGTCACGGTGTCGCACCACCTCGACGCCGAACTGCCCGGCGCCGACGCGGTGCTGATGCTGCGGGTGCAGGCCGAACGGATGAACGGCGGCTTCTTCCCGTCCAGCCGGGAGTACTCGGTGCGCTACGGCCTGTCGCAGAAGCGTCAGGCGCTGCTGCCGGGCAATGCCGTCGTCCTGCATCCCGGGCCGATGCTGCGCGGGATGGAGATCGCCTCCTCGGTCGCCGACTCGTCGCAATCCGCGGTGCTGCAACAGGTGTCCAACGGCGTGCACGTCCGGATGGCCGTGCTGTTCCATCTGCTCGTCGGCGCCGAACAGGAGGCGATCAGCGCATGAGTGCCACTGTCCTGATCCGGGGCGTGCGCCCCTACGGCGAAGGTGAACCGGTCGACGTGCTGGTCGACGACGGCCAGATCGCCGAGATCGGCGCCGGCCTCGCCGTTCCGGACGACGCCGACGTGATCGATGCGAGCGGGCAGATCCTGCTGCCGGGTTTCGTCGACCTGCACACCCATCTGCGCGAACCCGGCCGCGAGTACGCCGAGGACATCGAAACCGGTTCGGCCGCAGCGGCACTGGGTGGATTCACCGCGGTGTTCGCGATGGCCAACACCGATCCCGTCGCCGACAGCGTGGTGGTCACCGACCACGTCTGGCACCGCGGGCAGCAGGTCGGGCTGGTCGACGTGCACCCCGTCGGCGCGGTCACCGTCGGCCTGGCCGGAACCCAACTCACCGAGATGGGCATGATGGCCGCCGGGGCCGGGCAGGTCCGGATGTTCTCCGACGACGGCATCTGCGTGCACGACCCGCTGATGATGCGGCGTGCGCTGGAGTACGCGACCGGCCTGGGCGCGCTGATCGCCCAGCACGCCGAGGAGCCCCGGCTGACCGTCGGCGCCGTCGCCCACGAGGGTCCCACTGCCGCGCGGCTGGGACTGGCCGGCTGGCCGCGTGCCGCCGAGGAGTCGATCGTCGCGCGCGACGCGCTGCTGGCCCGCGACGCCGGCGCGCGCGTGCACATCTGTCACGCGTCCACCGCGGGCACCGTCGAACTCGTCCGGTGGGCGAAGGAACAGGGCATCGCGATCACCGCCGAGGTGACCCCGCACCACCTGCTGCTCGACGACAGCCGGTTGGCCGACTACGACGGACGCAACCGGGTGAATCCGCCGCTGCGGGAGGCCGGCGACGCCGAGGCGCTGCGGCAGGCGCTGGCCGACGGCGTCATCGACTGCGTCGCGACCGACCACGCCCCGCACGCCGAGCACGAGAAGATGTGCGAGTTCGCCCACGCGCGCCCGGGCATGCTCGGCCTGCAGACCGCGTTGTCGGTGGTGGTCGAGACGATGGTGCGGTCGGGCCTGCTGACCTGGCGCGACGTGGCCAGGGTGATGAGCGAGAACCCCGCGCGCATCGTCGGGCTGCCCGATCACGGCCGTCCGCTGGAGGTCGGTGAGCCGGCCAACCTGACGGTCGTCGACCCCGACACCACCTGGACCGTGGCGGGCTCGGATCTCGCCAGCCGTTCGGACAACACGCCTTTCGAGCAGATGACGCTGCCCGCGGTGGTCACGCTCACGATGCTGCGCGGCAGGATCACCGCCCGCGACGGGAAGAGTCCCTTGTCGGCGGGCAGGAACGAAGTGACCGGGGGATCGGCACTGTGAACACCCCGACGTTGATCGCATCGCTGATCATGGCCGCACTGGTGGTGCTGCTGATTGCGTTCTTCATCCGGCAGATGCTGCGCGGCTGGGTGCATCGCGCGCAGCGGCAGGCGGAGTTGATCGGCAAGCTGCCCGCACTGCCCGACACCGTGGGCTCCGCGACCGTCACCGCCACCCCTGGCCTCTACGTCGGCACCACACTGTCGCCGAGCTGGCAGGACCGCGTCGCCGCGGCCGATCTCGGGTTCCGGGCCAAGGCCGTCCTCACCCGCTACCCGGAGGGGATCATGGTGCAGCGCACCGGCGCCGGGCCGATCTGGATCCCCGAGGACACGATCGTGGCCATCCGCACCGAGATGGGTATCGCCGGCAAGGTGATCCCACACCGCGGGGCCGACCGTGGCGACGGCGTGCTGGCGATCCGGTGGCGGCTGCCGTCCGGTGTGGAGATCGACACCGGGTTCCGGGCCGACGACCGGCACCGCTACGCCGAATGGGTTCAGACGCCCCCGACCGACAGCGTCGGCGACAACGTGGAAGGCAAGACAGCGTGACATCTGTTGCTCTACTGGTGCTCGAGGACGGGCGGACGTTCACCGGGACGGAGTTCGGCGCCGTCGGCCAGACGCTGGGCGAGGCGGTGTTCTCCACCGGCATGTCGGGCTACCAGGAGACGCTCACCGACCCGAGCTACCACGGTCAGATCGTGGTGGCCACCGCCCCGCAGATCGGCAACACCGGCTGGAACCACGAGGACGCCGAGAGTCGCGGCGACAAGATCTGGGTGTCCGGCTACGCGGTGCGCGATCCGTCGCCGCGCCCGTCGAACTGGCGCGCCACCGGCACTCTGGACGCCGAACTGGTGCAGCAGGGCATCGTCGGGATCGCCGGCATCGACACTCGGGCGCTGGTGCGGCACCTGCGCAGCCGCGGGTCGATGAAGGCGGGCATTTTCTCCGGTGACGCGCTGGCCGGCGCCGACGAACTGCTGGAGCGGGTGCGCAACCAGCCCGCGATGCTCGGTGCCGATCTCGCCGGTCAGGTCAGCACCGATGTCACCTACGTGGTGGAGTCCGAGGGCGGCCACCGGCTCACCGTCGCCGCCATCGACCTCGGCATCAAGACCAATACGCCGCGCAACTTCGCCCGCCGCGGCATCCGCAGCCACGTGCTGCCGTCGGATGCCACGTTCGCCCAGATCGCCGACCTGAAACCGGACGGGGTGTTCCTGTCCAACGGCCCCGGCGACCCGGCCACCGCCGACCACATCGTCGGTGTCACCCGCGAGGTGCTTGGCGCCGGGATCCCGCTCTTCGGCATCTGTTTCGGCAACCAGATCTTCGGCCGCGCGCTGGGCCGGTCGACGTACAAGATGGTGTTCGGCCACCGCGGCATCAACATCCCCGTGATCGACCACCAGACCGGCAGTGTCGCGATCACCGCGCAGAACCACGGCTTCGCGCTCGAAGGTGAGGCGGGGGAGGAGTTCGACACCCCGTTCGGGCGGGCCGTCGTCAGCCACACCTGCGCCAACGACGGCACCGTCGAGGGTCTGAAATTGGTTGACGGCCGCGCATTCTCGGTGCAGTACCACCCCGAGGCGGCGGCCGGTCCGCACGACGCCAACTACCTGTTCGACCAATTCGTCGACCTGATGGCGGAGGAGAAGTAGATGCCGCGCCGCGAAGATCTCAACCACATCCTGGTGATCGGCTCCGGTCCGATCCTGATCGGCCAGGCCGCCGAGTTCGACTACTCCGGCACCCAGGCCTGCCGCGTGCTGCGCGACGAAGGACTGCAGGTCAGCCTGATCAACTCCAACCCGGCGACGATCATGACCGACCCGGAGTACGCCGACCACACCTACGTCGAGCCGATCACGCCGGCGTTCGTGGAAAGGGTGATCGCCGCACAGGCCGAGCGCGGCAACAAGATCGACGCGCTGCTGGCGACGCTCGGCGGGCAGACCGCGCTCAACACCGCTGTGTCGCTCTACGAGAACGGCGCACTCGAGCGATATGGCATCGAGATGATCGGCGCCGACTTCGAGGCGATCCAGCGCGGTGAGGACCGGCAGAAGTTCAAGGACATCGTCGCCAAGGTGGGCGGCGAATCGGCGCGCAGCCGGGTCTGTTTCACCATGGACGAGGTCCGTGAGACCGTCGAGGACCTCGGGCTGCCGGTTGTCGTCCGCCCGTCGTTCACCATGGGTGGGCTGGGGTCGGGCATGGCGTACTCCGCCGAGGACGTCGAACGGATGGCCGGCCACGGCCTGGCCTCATCACCGTCGGCCAATGTGCTGATCGAGGAATCCATCTACGGGTGGAAGGAATACGAGCTCGAGCTGATGCGCGACCATCGCGACAACGTGGTGGTGGTGTGCTCGATCGAGAATTTCGACCCGATGGGCGTGCACACCGGCGATTCGGTGACGGTGGCGCCGGCGATGACGCTCACCGACCGCGAGTACCAGACCATGCGCGACCTGGGAATCGACATCCTGCGCGAGGTCGGCGTCGACACCGGCGGCTGCAACATCCAGTTCGCGGTGAACCCGGCCGACGGCAGGCTGATCGTCATCGAGATGAACCCGCGGGTGTCGCGCTCGAGTGCGCTGGCCTCCAAGGCGACCGGCTTCCCGATCGCGAAGATCGCCGCGAAGCTGGCCATCGGCTACACCCTCGACGAGATCATCAACGACATCACCAAGGAGACGCCGGCCTGCTTCGAGCCGACGCTCGACTACGTGGTGGTCAAGGCACCGCGCTTCGCGTTCGAGAAGTTCCCCGGCGCAGACGCCACCCTGACCACCACCATGAAGTCGGTCGGCGAGGCGATGTCGCTGGGCCGCAACTTCATCGAGGCGCTCGGCAAGGTGATGCGCTCACTGGAGACCAAGCGGGCCGGGTTCTGGACCACACCGGATCCCGACCTCACGGTCGACGAGGTGCTCACCGGGCTGCGCACCCCGACCGACGGCCGGGTCTATGACATCGAGCTGGCGCTGCGCCTCGGTGCGACGGTCGAGCAGGTGGCCGAGGCCTCCGGCGTCGACCCGTGGTTCGTCGACCAGATCAACGGGCTGGTGGCGCTGCGCGCCGAGATCCTCGAGGCGCCGGTGCTCGACGGGTCGCTGCTGCGCCGGGCCAAGCACAGCGGCCTGTCCGACGGCCAGATCGCGGCGCTGCGACCGGAACTGGCCGGCGAGATGGGTGTGCGGGCGCTACGCCAGCGGCTCGGCATCCACCCGGTGTTCAAGACGGTCGACACCTGCGCCGCCGAGTTCGAGGCCAAGACGCCGTACCACTACAGCAGCTACGAGCTCGATCCGGCCGCCGAGACCGAGGTCGCGCCGCAGGCGGAGAAGCCCAAGGTGCTCATCCTGGGCTCCGGGCCCAACCGCATCGGCCAGGGCATCGAGTTCGACTACTCCTGCGTGCACGCCGCCACCACGCTGAGCGCGGCCGGGTTCGAGACCGTGATGGTCAACTGCAACCCCGAGACGGTGTCCACCGACTACGACACCGCCGACCGGCTGTACTTCGAGCCGCTGACCTTCGAGGACGTGCTCGAGGTCTACTACGCCGAATCTGCCTCGGGGGCAGGTGGACCCGGTGTCACCGGTGTGATCGTGCAGCTCGGCGGGCAGACCCCGCTCGGGCTGGCCGAACGGCTGGAGAAGGCCGGGGTGCCGATCGTCGGCACCAGCCCCAAGGCCATCGACCTCGCCGAGGACCGCGGGGCGTTCGGGGAACTGCTGAACTCCGCGGGGCTGCCCGCGCCGAGGTTCGGCATGGCGACCAGTTTCGATCAGGCCCGCCGCATCGCCGCCGACATCGGCTACCCGGTGCTGGTGCGGCCGTCCTACGTGCTCGGCGGGCGCGGCATGGAGATCGTCTACGACGACGAGACCCTGCACGGCTACATCACCCGGGCGACCGAACTGTCGCCCGAGCACCCGGTGCTGGTGGACCGGTTCCTCGAGGACGCCATCGAGATCGACGTCGACGCACTCTGCGACGGCACCGAGGTGTACATCGGCGGGATCATGGAGCACATCGAGGAGGCCGGCATCCACTCCGGCGACTCGGCGTGCGCGCTGCCGCCGGTGACGCTTGGCCGCAGCGACATCGAGTCGGTACGCCGGGCCACCGAGGCGATCGCGCACGGCATCGGCGTGGTCGGCCTGCTCAACGTGCAGTACGCGCTCAAGGACGACGTGCTCTACGTGCTCGAGGCGAATCCGCGCGCCAGCCGCACCGTCCCGTTCGTGTCCAAGGCGACGTCAGTGCCGCTGGCCAAGGCGTGTGCGCGGATCATGCTCGGCACCAACATCGCCCAGCTGCGCGAGGAAGGACTGCTGGCTGCGACCGGCGACGGCGCCACCACGCCGCGCAACGCCCCGGTGGCGGTCAAGGAGGCGGTGCTGCCGTTCCACCGGTTCCGGCGCGCCGACGGCGCCCAGGTGGATTCGCTGCTCGGCCCGGAGATGAAGTCGACCGGCGAGGTGATGGGAATCGACCACGACTTCGGCAGCGCCTTCGCCAAGAGTCAGACCGCGGCGTACGGGTCACTGCCCAAGGAGGGCACGATCTTCGTCTCGGTGGCCAACCGCGACAAGCGTTCGCTGGTGTTCCCGGTCAAGCGGCTCGCCGACCTGGGCTTCCGGGTGCTGGCCACCGAGGGCACCGCGGAGATGCTGCGCCGCAACGGAATTCCATGCGACGAGGTGCGCAAGCACTACGAGAGTCCGAGTGGAGCCGACGACAAGCGGCTCTCGGCGGTGGACGCCATCCGCGCCGGCGAGGTGGACATGGTGATCAACACCCCGTACGGCAACTCCGGGCCGCGCATCGACGGATACGAGATCCGGTCGGCGGCGGTGTCCATGAACATCCCGTGCGTGACGACGGTGCAGGGCGCGTCGGCGGCGGTGCAGGGCATCGAGGCCGGCATCCGCGGCGACATCGGGGTGATGAGTCTTCAGGAATTGCACAGCGAGCTGGAATCACGCTGACCGTGCCGGGATTCGGTCGTCGGCTCGCCGAGGCGGTGGCGCGTAGCGGGCCGCTGTGCCCGGGCATCGATCCGCACCCCGCGCTGCTGCGGGACTGGGGGCTGTCCACCGGGGTGGACGGGCTGCGGACGTTCTGCCAGACATGCGTGGCGGCGTTCGGCGACTTCGCCATCGTCAAGCCGCAGGTCGCGTTCTTCGAGCCGTACGGCGCCGCGGGCTTCGCCGTGCTCGAGGAGACCATCGCCGAGTTGCGGGCGGCCGGCGTGCTGGTGCTGGCCGACGCCAAACGGGGCGACATCGGGTCCACCATGGCGGCCTACGCCGAGGCCTGGGCCGGCGACTCGCCGCTGGCCGCCGACGCTGTCACCGCGTCGCCGTATCTCGGTTTCGGCGCGCTGCAGCCGCTGCTGGACACGGCGGCCGCCCACGGCAGGGGAGTCTTCGTACTGGCCGCGACGTCGAATCCGGAAGGTGCGTCGGTGCAGCGTGCCCTGGTCGACGGGCCGGCCGACGGGCGCACGGTCGCGCAGTCCGTCGTCGACGCCGCCGCAGCGGTCAACCGCGCCATCGCTCCCGAGCCCGGATCGATCGGCGTCGTGGTCGGCGCCACCCTGGCCGAACCGCCGGACGTGAGCGCCCTGGCCGGCCCCGTCCTGGTGCCGGGCGTCGGCGCCCAGGGCGGCAGGCCCGAGGCGCTCGGCGGCCTCGGGGGCGCACTGCCGGGCCAACTGCTGCCCGCGGTGTCGCGCGAGGTCCTGCGCGCCGGGCCCACCGTGGCGGCGCTGCGGGCGGCCGCCGAACGGATGCGCGACGCGGTGGCATACCTGGCATAGCGGCCACGACGCCACGGTGACGACGGGCTTCGCCGCCGCCACCGTGAACGCGTGGGTGAGCGCCTGACCCCCGCCGCTACAGCGGAATCCAGGTGCCGAGGAACCAGAAACCCCACCCGTGACCGTTGCCTGCGGGCATCGGGGTGACCTGCTGGCCGCGCCAGTTGAACGGCCGGTGGTCGTTGCGGCCCTGGTCGACTCCTCGTCCCTGCCAATCGTTGGCAGCGGGCGCGGGTGCACGGTTGTCGCGCTGCTGACCGGGGCCGCACGCCTGCGGGTGCTGCGTGGCACACGGCTGCCCGGGCTGGGCGGACGCCGTACCGAGGCCGACGCCGAACACGCCGGCGACTCCGACTCCGGCGGCCAGGGTCGACGCGTACATGGCTCGCTTGAAGGTCATCTCTGCCTCTCACTTCTGCTCGGTGCGGCGCTGATTCGCCGCACGGGGCGACGCTACGAACAGTGGATGGGTGCGCCCTGTGTCCGGTCGAGGCGCCCGCTGTGCATCTGACGAGATGAGATCGACTGGGGGACAGTCGAGCTCGTCGTCATCGGGTCACAGCGGGATCCACAGTCCGAAGAACCAGAAGCCCCAGTTGCGGAACTCCGGGTTGAAGATCGGCGTCACCCAGCTGCCGCGGTAGTTGAACGGCTGGTGGTCGTAGCGCCCCTGGTCGATGCCGCGCCAGCCCTGATCACGCGGCGGTGGTGGCGGAGCGTCCCACCGCGACCCGCCGGGCCCGTCCGGCCGTCTCGGACCACCCGGGCCGCCGGGCCGTCCCGGCCCGTCGTGACCACCCTGGGGACCGCCACCCGGGCCCCGGCAGTCGCCGGAACGGCAGGGCTGTCCGGGCTGTGCGACGGCCACGGCGGGCGTGGCGGCAAGGGTCGAGGCACCGATGACCACGGCCGTCGCGGTCGCGTAGGCCAGACGTCTGATGTCCATGTGAGCTTCTCTCCGAGGCGAACGGCACCTCTGGTGTAGGACCCCGACCTGACCAAGCTAGTTAGCGAAGCTAGGTGTCGGCTGTCCCGAACGTGAGAGCGAGCTGGGCGCGCCGAGCGGCGTCGAAACTGACGCACCCGTCAGTGCAGCAACACGCCCGACACGCCACGACCTGGGAAAATTTCCCTAAACCCCGAGGTGACGGGTCGGCGGCCGGCCACCCGCACATGTCCCGACCACCGGCCTCGGTCGCGGTGGCGCCGCAAAAAGCCCGGTTGTGCAGGCAAAACACGGTCGTTACCGCTGTGACGCGATTGCTGGGATGCGGTTCCCGCGCAGGTGGTCGTGCGCCGGCAGGCGTACTACAACCTGCGGTTTTGACGCCAGAACGCGGGGGTGGGGTTAGCGTTCGTCAGACTGCGTGGGTACGGTCGTCGTCGCTGGCTGGTTTGACCAGCCGAGACAAGTAAATGATGGCCCAAGTAAATGCCAGAGACGGAGGAACACCCGTGGCCCTTCCCCAGTTGACCGACGAACAGCGCGCGGCAGCGTTGGAGAAGGCTGCTGCCGCTCGTCGAGCGCGTGCCGAGCTCAAAGACCGGCTCAAGCGTGGCGGCACCAACCTCAAGCAGGTGCTCAAGGACGCCGAGACCGACGAGGTCTTGGGCAAGATGAAGGTTTCCGCGCTGCTGGAAGCTCTGCCGAAGGTCGGCAAGGTCAAGGCGCAGGAGATCATGACCGAACTCGAGATCGCTCCGACCCGCCGCCTGCGGGGACTCGGCGATCGTCAGCGCAAGGCTCTGCTCGAAAAGTTCGACCAGAACTAGGCGCCTCAGTGAGTCCCGGCCGAGGGGCCGGACGCGTCATCGTGCTGTCCGGCCCCTCAGCCGTCGGGAAATCCACCGTGGTCCGCTGTCTGCGCGAACGGATCCCCGAACTGCACTTCAGCGTCTCGGTGACCACCAGGGCTCCGCGTCCGGGTGAGGTCGACGGCGTCGACTACACATTCGTGTCGGCGGAGCGGTTCCAGCAGCTCATCGACACCGGAGCACTGCTCGAATGGGCCGACATCCACGGTGGCCTGCACCGTTCGGGCACGCCTCGGCAGCCCGTCGTCGATGCAACCGCGGCCGGTCTCCCCGTGCTCATCGAGGTGGATCTCGCCGGGGCACGCGCCGTCAAACGTGCGATGCCCGAGGCGATCAGCGTGTTCCTCGCCCCGCCCAGCTGGGAGGCGCTCGAGCAGCGACTCGTCGGGCGCGGCACCGAAACCGCCGAGGTGATGGCCCGCCGACTGGCCACCGCGCGCACCGAATTGGCCGCTCAGCAGGAGTTCGACGAGGTCGTGGTCAACAGCCGATTGGAGTCGGCCTGCGCCGAATTGGTATCCTTGCTGGTGGGCACCGATTGACACCACGCGCCGACCGGTCCTGCTGGGCCGGTGCGAGCCGCCCCCAGGCCGCCGAACAGCCATCAAGTTTGATGCACACCGCCAGGAGAATCTTTACGTGAGCACCCCGCACGCCGACGCACAGCTGACCGCTGTGGACGACCGGTCCGTCGATTCGATCGCCGCCGGCTCCTACGACACGCCGTTGGGCATCACGAACCCGCCCATCGATGAACTGCTGAGTCGCGCGTCCAGCAAGTACGCCCTGGTGATCTACGCAGCCAAGCGCGCTCGCCAGATCAACGACTACTACAACCAGCTCGGCGACGGCATCCTCGAATACGTCGGCCCGCTCGTCGAGCCGGGACTGCAGGAGAAGCC
Source organism: Mycobacterium hippophais (assembly GCF_027529605.1). Classification (NCBI taxonomy): domain Bacteria; kingdom Bacillati; phylum Actinomycetota; class Actinomycetes; order Mycobacteriales; family Mycobacteriaceae; genus Mycobacterium; species Mycobacterium hippophais. The sequence goes on from NZ_JAPZPY010000004.1 coordinate 95,910, forward strand.
GCTCTCGATCGCGATGCGCGAGATCCACGAAGACCTGCTCGAGCACACCGAGGGCGAGTAAGCGCCGGGTAGGCCAGTGATCAGCCTCGTGGGCGAGAAGCAGACGACGTGACGACGGATCGCAAGCGGATCATCGTCGGCGTCGCAGGAGGCATCGCCGCCTACAAGGCGTGCACGCTGATCCGCCAGCTGGCCGAGGCCGGCCATTCCGTTCGCGTGGTGCCCACCGAGTCCGCCCTGCGGTTCGTCGGCGCCGCGACGTTCGAGGCGCTGTCGGGCAATCCGGTGCACACCGGGGTGTGGGACGACGTCCACGAGGTACCGCATGTCCGCTTCGGTCAGGAGGCCGACCTGGTGGTCGTCGCTCCCTCGACCGCGGACCTGCTGGCCCGTGCCGTCGCAGGCCGCGCCGACGACCTGCTCACCGCCACCCTGCTGACCGCGCGATGTCCGGTGCTGTTCGCGCCGGCCATGCACACCGAGATGTGGCTGCACCCGGCCACCGTGGACAACGTGGCCACCCTGCGCCGCCGCGGGGCGGTCGTCCTCGAGCCCGCGTCGGGACGGCTCACGGGCGCGGACAGCGGCGCAGGACGGCTGCCCGAGGCCGAGGAGATCGCCACCCTGGCCCAGCTGCTGCTGGCCCGTGGCGATGCGCTGCCCTACGACCTGGCCGGCGTCAAAGTCCTGGTGACCGCGGGCGGCACCCGCGAACCCATCGACCCGGTGCGGTTCATCGGCAACCGCAGCTCGGGCAAGCAGGGCTACGCGATGGCCCGCGTGCTGGCCCAGCGCGGCGCCGACGTGACGCTGATCGCCGGCAACACCGTGGGCCTGGTCGATCCGGCCGGCGTCGATGTGGAGCGCATCGGTTCGGCCGCTCAGCTCAAGGACGCGGTGTCCAAGCACGTGCCCGACGCCCACGTCCTCGTGATGGCCGCCGCCGTCGCCGACTTCCGGCCGACGCAGGTGCAGACCAGCAAGATCAAGAAGTCCGGCGACTCCGAGTCCGCGCCGGTGATCGAACTCACCCGCACCGACGACGTGCTGGCCGGTGCGGTGCGCGGTCGCGCCGACGGTCAGCTGCCCAACATGCGGGCGATCGTCGGATTCGCCGCCGAGACCGGCGATGCCAACGGCGACGTGCTGTTCCACGCCAGGGCCAAGCTCGCGCGCAAGGGCTGCGACCTGCTGGTAGTGAACGCCGTCGGTGACAACCGGGCGTTCGAGGTGGAGGACAACGCCGGCTGGCTGCTCGCGTCCGACGGCACCGAGTCGGCGCTGGAACACGGTTCGAAGACGTTGATGGCCAGCCGTATCGTGGACGCGATCGTGGGGTTCCTGCACAGCAAAGACGAGTGATCTTCAGCGCACGCGCCATGTTGCGCGAAAGGGTTGCGCACAGGCGATTGAAACGCTTGGGTGCAACAGGGCACGTACAAAATTTGATTGACTAAGTATCTCGAGAGAGCTCGAACGGAAGGATGCACCACCGTGAGCAAAGGACGGCTGTTCACCAGTGAATCGGTGACCGAGGGCCATCCCGACAAGATCTGCGACGCGATCAGCGACTCGGTGCTCGATGCGCTCATCGCCGCCGATCCGCGTTCGCGCGTCGCGGTGGAGACGCTCGTGACCACCGGTCAGGTGCATGTCGTGGGTGAGGTGACCACGTCGGCCAAGGAAGCGTTCGCCGACATCACCAACACTGTGCGGGCCCGCATCCTCGACATCGGTTACGACTCGTCCGAGAAGGGGTTCGACGGCACCACCTGCGGTGTCAACATCGGCATCGGCGCGCAGTCGCCCGACATCGCCCAGGGCGTCGACACCGCCCACGAGACGCGTGTTGAGGGTGCCGGCGATCCGCTGGACCTGCAGGGCGCCGGCGACCAGGGCTTGATGTTCGGCTACGCCATCAAGGACACGCCCGAGCTGATGCCGCTGCCGATCGCGCTGGCCCACCGGTTGGCCCGGCGGCTGACCGAGGTCCGCAAGAGCGGCGTGCTGGACTACCTGCGGCCCGACGGCAAGACCCAGGTGACCGTGCAGTACGACGGCACCACACCGGTCCGGCTGGACACCGTCGTGCTGTCCACCCAGCACGCGGCGGGCATCGACCTGGACGGCACCCTGACTCCCGACATCCGGGAGAAGGTGGTCAACACCGTGCTGGCCGACCTCGGCCACGACACCATGGACACCTCCGACTTCCGGCTGCTTGTCAACCCGACCGGCAAGTTCGTGCTCGGCGGTCCGATGGGTGACGCCGGTCTGACCGGCCGCAAGATCATCGTCGACACCTACGGCGGCTGGGCCCGCCACGGTGGCGGCGCCTTCTCGGGCAAGGATCCGTCCAAGGTGGACCGCTCGGCGGCCTACGCGATGCGCTGGGTGGCCAAGAACGTCGTCGCCGCCGGTCTGGCGGAGCGGGTCGAGGTGCAGGTGGCCTACGCGATCGGCAAGGCCGCCCCGGTCGGGCTGTTCGTCGAGACCTTCGGCACCGCGACGGTCGATCCGGACATCATCGAGAAAGCGATCACCGAGGTGTTCGACCTGCGTCCGGGCGCCATCGTGCGCGACCTGGACCTGCTGCGCCCGATCTACGCGAACACCGCCGCGTACGGCCACTTCGGCCGCACCGACGTCGACCTGCCATGGGAGCGGCTCGACAAGGTCGACGCCCTGAAGAACGCCGTCTAGACCGCGCTACCCGCTGAACGCGTAATCGTCCAGCGGGAACCGGCGGCTGCGCCAGGACGCCTCCAGCGTGGTCGCCGGCCGCAGCGGCACGTCGCCGTTCTTGTCGAAGTAGTAGCTGTTGGCCTTCTGGCAGCTGTCCTGCCAGAAGATCTGGCGGTGCCGCTTGCGCATCATCTCCGCGAAGTAGCGGTCGTTGGCCTCCTGCGTCACCTCGACGCGGCTGGCCTGCTCGTCGCGGGCGCGCCGCAGGCACCGCACGATGTGGCGGGTCTGCGTCTCGATCAGCGCGAAGAACGACGAGCCGACATAGCCGTACGGCCCGCAGATGTTGAAGAAGTTGGGGAAGCCGGGCACGCTGACGCCCTCATAGGCCTGCATCCGGTGCTCGCTCCAGAAGTCGGCGAGCGACCGGCCACCGGTCCCGGTGATGGCGAACGTGCCCGAATCCACGTCCATCACCCGGAACCCGGTGGCGAGGATCAGCACGTCGGCGTCGTGGTGCTCACCGTCGGTGGTGTCCACACCGGAGGGCGTCACCTTCGCGATCGGATCGGTCACCAGCCGCACGTTGTCCCGGTTGTAGGTGGACAGGTAGCTGTTGTGGAATCCGGGCCGCTTGCACCCGACGGCGTACTGCGGCGTCAGCTTCTCGCGCAGGACCGGATCTTTGACCTCCTTGCGCAGGTAGGCCCGGCCGACCTTCTCCGCCCGGTGCGCGAGCGGGAAGACGCCGTGGTACTGCGCCGAAATCGGGAACGTCACCTCGACGAAGGCCTGGCTGAGCAGTCGCTGCACCGCACTGCCGCCGGGCAGCCGCATCAGTCCGCGCACCGCGGGCGGCAGCGGAACGTCGAACTTGGGGAAACACCAGATCGGCGTGCGCTGGAAGACGGTCAGCCGCTCGACCGCCGGGGCGATCTCGGGGATCACCTGTACCGCCGACGCGCCCGTGCCGATGATCGCCACCCGCTTACCGGTGAGGTCCTGGCTGTGGTCCCAGCGCGCAGTGTGCAGCGTGACGCCGGCGAAGCTGTCCACCCCGTCGATGTCCGGCGGCTTCGGGACGTTGAGGACGCCGGCTGCATTCACCAGGAACCGTGCGGTGACGGTGTCGCCCGCGTCGGTGGACAGCCGCCAGAGGTTGTCCTGCTCGTCGAACGCAGCGCCGGTGACCTCGGTGTCGAACCGGATCTTGTCGCGGATGCCGTACTTCTCGACGCAGTGGTCGGCGTACGCCTTCAGTTCGCGGCCCGGGGCGTATGTGCGCGACCAGTGCGGGCTCTGTTCGAACGAGAACTGGTAGGAGTAGGACGGGATGTCGACGCCGATACCGGGATAGGTGTTCCAGTACCAGGTGCCTCCGGCCTCGGCTCCGGCTTCGATGATGAGGTAGTCACCCATGCCGGCACGGTCCAGTTCTATCGCCGTGCCGATGCCGGAGAAGCCGGCGCCGACGATGACGGTCCGGTAGTCGGGTGCGGTCATGGCCCTCCTGTCGTCACCGTTGACGCGCATGCGCCCACGCTACCCGTGGCTCGCCGGCCACCGTCCGTCCGCTTTCGCCGCCTCGACCTGGCGCAGTCCGGCCTCGCGCATCCGCCCCGAGTCGATGAGGCGTTGCACTCGTTGCACATTCGACGCCGACCATGGGCTGCGTGACTTGCGCGGACTGAACCGCTGGATGCGCGACACGTCGTCGTACCTGCGGGCGAGGCTGTCGATCCAGCCGAAGCACAGCGCCACCTCCACGGCCTCGCCGTAGCTCATGCCCGGCTCGGGGGCGCTCTTGTTGTACAGCCGCAGCCAGATCTCCGTCTCCGAATCGTGGTGGTGGGTCAGCCAGTCCTCCCACTCGCCGACGGTGCGGGCCTCGAGGACCTCGGGCTCGTTCATGCGCCGTGCAGGGCGGCGCGCAGCGCCGAGAGTCCCCGGTCGGTGGCCTCGGCGGCCGCGGGCACCACCGAGGCGAAGCTCACGTAACCGTGCACGAGCGCCGGCTCGTTGCGGAGCTCCACCGAAACCCCTGCGGTGCGGAGGTATTCGGCGTATCGGGCGCCGTCGTCGCGCAGCGGATCGTGTTCGGCGGTGCCGATGAACGCCGGCGGCAGCTCGGACAGGTCGCCGAAGTTCGCCGGCGCCAAGGTCGGCGGCAGGTTGGCCGGGTCGCTCATCACCGTCTCGGGCAGATACCACTGCAGGAACGCCTCGGCCATGACGCGGTCGAGCACGGGGGCGTCGGCGTTCTGCACGAACGACGGCAGCGTCATGTCCCCGGTGGTGGGCGGGTACCACAGCAGCTGGAACACCAGCGGCGGGCCGCCCTGGTCGCGCGCCAGCTGCGCCAGCACGGCCGAGATGTTGGCGCCCGCCGAATCGCCGGCCACCGCGATCCGCGCCGGATCGCCGCCGAGTTCGGCAGCGTGTCCGCCGACCCAGCGCAGTGCCGCCCAGGAGTCGTCGATGCCCGCGGGCCACGGATGCTCCGGCGCCAGCCGGTAGTCGACGGACACCACGATCGCCTCCGCGCCGAGGGCATGGGCGCGCGCCACCCCGTCGTGGGTGTCCAGGTCGCCCAGGCACCAGCCGCCGCCGTGGAAGTAGACCACCACCGGCAACGGACCGGATGCCTCGACAGGCGGCCAGTAGATACGAACCGGGACGTCGGTGACGTCCCCGTACCCGACGGTCCGTTCCTCGATCCGCATGGGCGGCAGGGTTTCCGGCTGCGGCCTCACCTGCCGCATCCTCTCCCTGGCGACCTCGACGCCGTCGGCGGCGTCGAACTTCAACGGCACCAGGTCGAGCAGGGCACGCAGGGTCGGGTCGATGCCGCTGCGGTCGGTCATGGCCGCCCGCCGGCGAAAGCCGTGCGCAGCGCCGCGAGTCCGCGGTCCATCGCCTCGGTCGCGGCGGGCACGATCCCGGCGTAGCCGAGGTACCCGTGCACCAGTGTCTCGGCGTTGTGGATCTCGACCGGCACATCGGCGGCGGCGAGCAGTTCGGCGTAGCGGATGCCGTCGTCGCGCAGCGGGTCGTGGCCGGCGACGGCGATGTAGGCCGGCGGCAGCCCGCTCAGGTCGGCCGCGCGCGCAGGCACCAGCGTGGCCGGCGGTTCCGCGAGATCCACGTCGCCGGCGTACCAGCGGGAGAAGGCCTTGGTCGCGGCGGTGTTCAGCACCGGGGCGTCGGCGTTCTCCCGGAACGACGGCAGCGACGAATCCCATGTGGTGGCGGGATACCACAGCAGCTGATGGCACAGCGCCGGTCCACCCGCGTCGCGGGCCAGCTGTGCGACCACCGCGGCGAGGTTGCCGCCCGCCGAGTCGCCGGCTACGGCCAGCCGGTCGCCGTCGGCGCCGAGCTCGCCGGCGTGTTCGGCGACCCATTGCGTTGCGACCCAGACGTCTTCGACGGCGGCGGGGTAGGGGTGCTCCGGGGCCAGCCGGTAGTCCACCGACACCACCACGGCGCCCGCGCCTGCGGCGTGCTGCCGGGCGGTGTTGTCGTAGGTGTCAAGATCGCCGACCACCCAGCCACCGCCGTGCAGCCAGACCAGCACCGGTGGCGGTGCCGAACCCTCCTCGGCCGGCCAGTACACCCGGATCGGGATCGGCCCGCCGGGGCCGTCGATGGTGCGGTCCTCGACACGCAGCTCGGGCAGCATGGGCTTGCGGGGCAGGTCGCGGAACCGGCGGCGGGCGTCCTCCGGTCCGCCGTCGGTTGTCAACTGGAACGGCACCGCCTCCAGTACCTTCATCAGAATGGCGTCGACGGCCGGCTTCTCTCGCTCTTCACTACCCATGGACACGACGACACCGTACGCCCGCCGGATCCGCACACTGTGGCTGGCCGCGGCCGTCGTCGGCGCCCTGTACGGGGTGTTCCTGCTCGTCACCGCGCTGCGGTTGCCCGCCGGGTCGGAGCTGACCGGACAGTTCGCGCTGCAACCGGCGGTGAAGGCGCTGCCGGCGGTCCTGCTCGCGGTGGCCGCCGCGGCCCACCGGATCGGCCGGGAGCGCCGCTGGCTGGTGCCTGCGCTGGTGTTCTCCGCGGCCGGTGACTTCCTGCTCGCGATGCCGTGGTGGGAACCGTCCTTCGTGCTCGGCCTCGCAGCGTTCCTCGTCGCGCATCTGTGCTTCCTGCTGGCGCTCCTGCCGCTGGTTTCGCGGTCGACCCCGAGGCTGGTCGCCGCGGCGGTCACGGTGGTGGCGTGCGCGGCGCTGCTGGTGTGGTTCTGGCCGTCGCTGACGGCGGACGGGATGGCGGTGCCGGTGACGCTCTACATCGCGGTGCTGGGCGCGATGGTGTGCGCGGCGCTGCTGGCCCGGCTGCCCACGCCGTGGACAGCGCTGGGCGCCGTGTGCTTCGCGGTGTCCGACGCCATGATCGGCATCGGCCGCTTCGTGCTGCGTTCGGAGGCCCTGGCCGTGCCGATCTGGTGGGCGTACGCGGCGTCGCTGCTGTTGATCACCGCCGGATTCTTCGCCGGCCGGACGTCGGCGCCGTCTGCTAAACCGGCGGGGTGAGCGACCCGAGGCTGCCCGCCGAGCACGAGCCCATCGCCAGGGTGGTGCCGATGCTGACGGTGCCGCACCTGGACCGTGACTTCGACTACCTGGTGACCGCCGAGCAGTCCGACGACGCCCAGCCGGGGGTGCGGGTGCGGGTGCGGTTCCACGGGCGCCTGGTCGACGCCTTCGTGCTGGAGCGCCGCTCGGACACCGACCACGCAGGCAAGCTCGGCCGCCTGGACCGGGTGGTGTCGGCCGAACCGGTGCTGACACCGGAGATCCGGCGCCTCGTCGACGCGGTCGCAGCGCGCTACGCCGGCACCCGGCCGGACGTGCTGCGGTTGGCGATCCCACCCCGCCACGCCCGGGTGGAACGCGAAACGTCATCGCCCGCAGTGGTTTCCGTGCAGCAGCCGCCCGATCCGGCGGGGTGGGCGCGTTACCAGCGCGGCGAACGATTCCTGGCCGCGCTGGGGGAGAACCGTGCCGCCCGCGCGGTGTGGCAGGCGCTGCCCGGTGAACTTTGGGCCGACCGGTTCGCCGAGGCCGCCGCCGCGGCGCTCTGCGGCGGGCGCAGCGTGCTGGCGGTGGTGCCCGACCAGAAGGACGTCGACCTGCTACACGAGGCCGTGGCGGCCCGCTGCGGCGCCGATGACACCGTGGCGCTGGCAGCGGGTCTCGGCCCGGCCGCGCGGTACCGGCGGTGGCTGGCGGTGTTGCGTGGCCGTGCCCGGGTGGTGATCGGCACGCGCAGTGCGGTGTTCGCGCCGGTGCACGACCTCGGCCTGGTGCTGGTGTGGGACGACGGTGACGACTCGCTGTCCGAGCCACGGGCTCCGTATCCGCACGCCAGGGAGGTCGCGATGCTGCGCGCGCACCAATTGCGTTGCGCGGCGGTCATCGGCGGCTGGACGCGCACCGCCGAAGCGCAGGCGCTGGTGCGATCCGGCTGGGCCCACGACCTGGTGGCGGCGCGGCCCGTCGTGCGGTCGTGTTCGCCGCGGGTGGTGGGGCTCGAGGACGGCGGCTACGCCGAGGAACGCGATCCCGCCGCCCGCTCCGCCCGCCTGCCCTCGGTGGCGTTGCGCGCCGCACGCACCGCGCTCGATGCGTCGCGGCCGGTGCTGGTGCAGGTGCCGCGCCGCGGCTACGTCCCCTCGCTGGCGTGTGCGAAGTGCCGGACCGTGGCCCGGTGCAGGCACTGCGCGGGACCGCTGTCGCTGTCGGAGCGGGGCGGCGAGGGCGCGGTGTGCCGGTGGTGCGGCAGGCACGACCCGGTGTTGCGCTGCACGCGGTGCGGGTCGGGTGCGGTGCGGGCGGTGGTCGTCGGCGCCCGCCGCACCGCGGAGGAACTCGGCCGGGCGTTTCCCGGGCAGTCGGTGATCACGTCGTCGGGGGAGTCGGTGGTCGCGACGGTGGGCGAGGGACCGGCACTCGTCGTCGCCACCCCGGGAGCCGAACCCGCCGCCCCCCAGGGGTACGGAGCGGCGCTGCTGCTGGACAGCTGGGCCCTGCTGGGCCGCCAGGACCTGCGCGCCGCGGAGGACACACTGCGGAGGTGGCTTTCGGTGGCCACACTGGTCCGCCCGCGCGGGGACGGCGGCGTGGTCGTCGTGGTCGCCGAGACGTCGCTGCCGACCGTGCAGGCGCTGATCCGCTGGGATCCGGTCGGTCACGCCGAACTGGAACTCGATTCGCGCGCCGAGGTGGGTCTGCCACCGAGCTCGCACATGGCCGCGGTCGACGGCCTGCCGCCCGCGGTGACCGCGCTGCTCGACGGGGCCGAACTCCCCGCCGGGACAGACGTACTCGGCCCGGTCGAACTGCCGCCCGGTGTGCGCAGGCCGGCCGGCCTTCCCGCAGGCGCTGAGGTGATCCGGATGTTGGTGCGCGTCGACCGCGGACGCGGCCACGAACTGGCCGCCGCGCTGCGCCGGGCGATCCGTGTGCAGAGCGCGCGGCGCGAACACGAACCGGTTCGGGTGCAGATGGACCCGTTGCACATAGGGTGAGTCGCACGCGGCGTCTCACGCCGGACGGGAGGTTCTCATGCGGCGGCCGATCGCCTGGCTGATCACCGCGGGAGTCATCGCGATCGGGTTGCTCTGGCCGCTTCTCCTGGAAGCCGGCGGCGGCGGTGGCCAGGTCGACGATCCGGTGGTGTTCAGCAACTATCGCGCCGAGTACACCGTCGCCGCCGACGGCACTTTGTACGCGACCGAGACCATCACCGCCGAGTTCCCGGGCGGACGGCACGGCCTGTTCCGGTACTGGGACGTCGGCAACCGGAGCAGCCCGCACGTGCGGCAGATCCCGGAGATCACGTCGATCATCCTCGACGGTGCGCCCGCGAACTACCGGATGCTCTGGGAGAGCGGCGACCGGTTCCGGGTGGCCAAGATCGGCGACGCCGACATCACGCTCGACGCAGGTGCGCACATCTTCGAGATCCGTTACGCGATCCCGGGTGTGCTGGACCCGGGAAGTACGGGCGCCGACCGGACCTTCGCCGCGACCACCGGTGAGCCGAACTCCCGCTCGGCGTTCTACTGGAACGTCATCGCACCGGCGTGGAACAACACCATCGAGCGGGCCGACATCACGGTGCGACTGCCGGGGCCGGTCACCGGGGCGCAGTGCAGCGTCGGGGTGGGCGTCGGTCGGGCCTGCCGCGACCTCGCCGTCGACGGTGACACCGTCACCCTCCAGGCGCTGAACCTGAAGCCGGGTACGCCGGTGACGCTGCGCGCGGGGCTGGACATCGCGACGCCCGCCCGCGCCGAACTGCCGTGGACCTATAACTGGGACCGCATCTTCGGACGGTCGACCACCACCGCCGCCTGGGTCGCCGCGCTCACCGCACTGGGCGCCGCCGGCGGGTGGCTGTCGTCACGCGCGACGCGCGAAACGCCGCCGGGATTCCCGCTGCAGTACGCGCCGCCGCCGGGTCTCGGACCGGTTCAGGTCGAGTACATCCGCACCGAGACCGTCCCCAAGCACGGGTTGACGGCCACGCTGTTCCACCTGGCCGACCGCGGCCTGGTCGACCTGCGGCAGGTCAATTCCGGTCAGTGGAACGTGCGCGGGGTCGCCGAACGCGGCGCCTGGGCCGACGTCGACCCGGTCAGCGTCGCGGTCGGATCGGCGCTCAAGGTGATGTCGCCCGGCTCGGAGTTCGAGGCCAAGAAGGCGGTTTCTGCGGGCAAGAAGCTCGAGAAGGCCAAGAAGGAGATGGCTGCGGCCGTCGAGAAGTGGGCCTTCGACGGCGGGCTGCTGGTCAAGCAGAAGAAGGAGCTGTGGGCCACGATCGCCAGTGGCATCGCGTTCGTCCTTGCGGTGTGCGGGTTCTTCCGGTGGGGCTTCCCGGCCACCATGTGGGGGCTGCCGTTCGCCGCCTTCTTCCTGTTCTCCCTGTCGTCATGGTCGAAAGGGGTGGGCACCCGGCGTACCGCCGCCGGCCGCGAACTGTGGTCGCAGGTGGGCGGATTCCACCGGATGCTGGCCACCGACTCGGCCGAGACCCGGTTCGACTTCGCCGCGCGCAAGGACCTCTACACCGCCTACATGCCCTTCGCGGTCGCTGCGGGCGCCGCGGCGCTGTGGGCTGCGAAATATCAGACCACGATGGGAATGCCTGCGCCGCAACCGCAGTGGTACAACTCGTCGTCGTCGACGGGCTCCGGATTCACGGGGTCCGCCGGCGGTGACTTCGACAGCTTCGAGTCGGCGCTGTCGTCGTCGATCGGGGCCTACACCGCCTCGCAGGCGTCCTCGTCGTCGAGTAGTAGTAGCAGCAGCAGCTCCAGCAGTGGCGGCGGCGGCGGTGGTGGCGGCGGAGGAGGAGGCGGCTCGTGGTGAGATTCCTGCTCGTACTGATCCTGGTGCTGGCCGTCGCGGTGCTGGTGGGGTTCGTGATGGGCTACAACCGGCTTCGGGCCGCCGACGTCCGCGTCGCCGAGGCCCTCGCCGGCATCGACGTCGAGTTGACCCGGCGGGCCTCGTTGATCCCCGGCCTGGTGCACACCGTCACGACGTTCGCCGCGCACGAGAAGGCGATCCTCGACCACGTCACCGCGGCACGCGCGGCGCTGACGGCGGCCACCGGCAGCACGTCGGTGCCCCAGCGCAGCACCGCCGAACGCGATCTCGACACCGCGGTGCGCGAGGTGGTCGCGCTGGGGCAGAACTACCCGCAACTCTCGTCGTCGAGCAACTTCCTGCAGCTGCAGGACAATCTCGCCGACACCGAGAACAAGCTCGCATTCGCCCGCCAGTACTACAACGACGCGGTCGCCACGTTGAACCGGCTGGCCACCACCATCCCGTGGATATTCGTCGCGCCGCTCGCGGGCACCACCACGCGCGAGTACTACCAGACGCCCCGGTGAGCCGGCGCTTCCCTAGACTGTCGCGGTGCGCATCGTCTTCGCCGGCACGCCGGATCCCGCCGTGCCGTCGCTGCGACGGCTGCTCGCCTCGCCTCACCACGAGGTGATCGCCGTGCTCACCCGCCCGGACGCCGCGTCGGGCAGGCGCGCGAAGCCCTCGCCGTCGCCGGTCGCCGAGGTGGCCGTCGAACACGGTGTACCGGTGCTGCGCCCGCAACGGCCCAACTCCGAGGAGTTCGTCGCCGAACTGAGCGCCCTGCAACCGGACTGCTGCGCGGTGGTCGCCTACGGCGCGCTGCTGCGCGAGCCGCTGCTGGCCGTGCCCAGGAACGGCTGGATCAACCTGCACTTCTCGCTGCTGCCCGCCTGGCGCGGCGCCGCGCCCGTGCAGGCCGCGATCGCCGCCGGCGACACGGTGACCGGAGCCACCACGTTCCTGATCGAACCAGCGCTTGACTCCGGACCGGTCTACGGGGTGGTCACCGAGACCATCCGCCCCACCGACACCGCCGGTGGGCTCCTCGAACGCCTCGCAGTGTCGGGCGCCGCCCTGCTCGAGACCACCCTCGACGGCATCGCCGACGGCACCCTGACCGCGGTGCCGCAACCGTCCGACGGGGTGACGGTGGCGCCGAAGATCACCGTGGACGAGGCGCGGGTGCGCTGGGACCTGCCCGCCCACGCCGTCGATCGCCGGATCCGGGCGGTCACGCCGAATCCCGGCGCCTGGACCATGATCGGTGACCTCCGCGTCAAGGTGGGGCCGGTCACGATCGACGACACCGCCGCAGATGCCTTGGCGCCCGGGGAGATTCGTGTTTCGCGCGGCGGCGTGCTGGTGGGCACCGGTTCGGCGGCCGTCCGGCTGGACCTCATTCAGCCGCCCGGCAAGAAGATGATGAGTGCAGGTGACTGGGCCAGGGGCGCCCGCCTCGACGGATCGGTCCGCGCCCAGTGACCCGGCCCAGGAACACCAAGCGGCCCCGCCGGACACCGCTCGATCCGGCCCGCCGCGCCGCCCTCGACGTCCTGCGGGCGGTGTCCGAGCGTGACGCGTACGCCAACCTGGCGTTGCCCGCGATGCTGCGGGAACGCGGGATCACCGGCCGCGACGCCGCTTTCGCGACCGAACTGACCTACGGCGCCTGCCGCACCCGCGGCCTGCTCGACGCCGTGATCGAACGCGCGGCAGGCCGGCCGGTCGACCGCATCGACCCGATGCTGCTCGACCTGCTGCGGCTGGGCGCCTATCAGCTGCTGCGCACCCGGGTGGAACCTCACGCCGCGGTGTCCACCACCGTCGAACAGGCCGGCATCGAATTCGACACGGCGCGGGCGGGTTTCGTGAACGGCGTGTTGCGGACGATCGGCAGGCGCGACGAACAGTCCTGGATCTCCGAACTCGCGCCGCCCGCGGACACCGACCCGGTCGGCCACACCGCGTTCACCCATGCCCACCCGCGGTGGATCGCGCAGGCGTTCACCGATGCGCTCGGCGCCGACGCCGGACAGCTGAACGCCGTGCTCGGGGCGGACAACGAACGCCCGGTGGTGCACCTGGCGGCCCGCCCCGGCGTGCTCGGCGCCGACGCGCTGGCCGAGGCCGTCGGCGGCACCGTCGGCCGCTACTCGCCGTACGCCGTGCATCTGCCCAGCGGCGACCCCGGCGCCCTCGAGCCGGTGCGCAACGGCACCGCGCTGGTGCAGGACGAGGGCAGCCAGCTGGTGGCCCTGGCCCTGACGCGGGCTCCGGTCGACGGCGACACCGGCCGCTGGCTCGACCTGTGCTCCGGACCGGGTGGCAAGACCGCGATGCTGGCCGCCATCGGCGCCGGGACGGGCGCCCGGGTGACGGCCGTCGAACCGGCACCCGCCCGCGCCGACATGGTGCAGCAGAACACCCTCGGCCTCGGGGTCGACGTGGTGCGCGCCGACGGCCGCGACAGCGGGCTGGCGCCCGGGTTCGACCGGGTGCTGGTCGACGCGCCGTGCACCGGCCTCGGCGCGCTGCGCCGCAGACCCGAGGCCCGCTGGCGCAGGCAGCCCGGTGACGTGCCCGCCCTGGCGAAACTGCAACGTGAACTCCTCGCGGCGGCGATCGCGCTCACCCGCCCGGGCGGCGTGGTGCTCTACGCCACCTGCTCGCCTCACCTGGCCGAGACGGTGGGCGTGGTGGCCGACGCGCTGCGCCGCCACCCGGTCACCGCGCTGGACACCCGGCCGATGTTCGCCGCGGGCCGCGACCCGCTGCCCGACCTCGGCGACGGCCCGTACGTCCAGCTGTGGCCGCACCGGCACGGCACCGACGCGATGTTCGCCGCGGCGCTGGAAGTAGGGTGAAATCCATGCCGGAGCAACCGATGATCGCGCCGTCGATCCTGGCCGCCGACTTCGCCCGACTGGCCGACGAGACCGCCGTCGTGACGGGCGCCGACTGGCTGCACGTCGACGTGATGGACAACCACTTCGTGCCGAACCTCACGCTCGGCCTGCCGGTGGTGGAGTCGCTGCTCAAGGTCACCGACATCCCGATGGACTGCCATCTGATGATCGAGGATCCGGACCGGTGGGCCCCGCCGTACGCGGAGGCAGGCGCCTATAACGTCACGTTCCACGCCGAGGCGACGGACAACCCGGTGGGCGTGGCCCGCGACATCCGCGCCGCAGGCGCCAAGGCCGGCCTCTCGGTCAAGCCCGGGACATCGCTGGAGCCCTACCTGGAGATCCTCCGCGACTTCGACACCCTGCTGGTGATGTCCGTCGAGCCCGGCTTCGGCGGCCAGAAGTTCATCCCCGAGGTGCTGACCAAGGTGGCCATCGCCCGCCGGCTCGTCGACGCCGGCGAACTGACGATCCTGGTCGAGATCGACGGCGGCATCAACGCCGACACCATCGAGGCGGCCGCCGAGGCCGGGGTGGACTGCTTCGTCGCCGGGTCCGCGGTCTACAGCGCCGAGGATCCCGCCGCCGCCGTGGCATCGCTGCGCCAGCAGGCCGCAGGGGCATCCCGACACCTGGTGCTGTGACCCCCGAGGCCGCGATGCGGCTGGCCGTCGAACACGCCGACCGCGTGAAGGGCACGACCTACCCCAACCCGCCGGTGGGTGCGGTGATCCTCGACGCGGAGGGTGAGGTCGCCGGCGTGGGCGCCACCGAGCCGCCGGGCGGGCCGCATGCCGAGGTGGTCGCGCTGCGGCGGGCCGGCGCCAGGGCGGCCGGCGGAACGGCGGTCGTCACGCTGGAACCCTGCAACCACCACGGCCGCACGCCGCCGTGCGTGGACGCGCTGCTGACGGCCGGGGTGTCCTCGGTCGCCTACGCGGTCGGCGATCCGAACCCGGTGGCGGCCGGGGGAGCGGGCCGGCTCGCCGCGGCGGGCGTCGACGTCGCGACCGGGGTGCTCGCCGACGTCGTCTCGGGTGGGCCGCTGCGGGAGTGGCTGCACAAGCAGCGCACCGGCCGCCCGCACGTGACGTGGAAGTTCGCCGCCAGCGTCGACGGCCGCAGCGCCGCGGCCGACGGCACCAGCCAGTGGATCACCGGTGAGGCCGCCCGCGCCGATGTGCACCGCAGGCGGGCACGGGCGGACGCCATCGTGGTGGGCACCGGCACCGTGTTCGCCGACGATCCCACGCTGACCGCCCGCAGGCCCGACGGCAGCCTCGCCGACCGGCAACCCCTGCGCGTCGTCGTGGGGCAGCGCGAGATCTCCTCGGAGGCGAGGGTGCTCAACGACGACTCGAGGACCATGGTGATCCGCACCCACGACCCGCACGAGGTGATCCGGGCGCTGACCGACCGCACCGACGTGCTCGTCGAAGGCGGACCGACGCTGGCCGGCGCATTCGTGCGGGCGGGCGTGGTCGACCGGATCCTGGCGTACATGGCGCCGATCCTGCTCGGCGGGCCGATCACCGCGGTCGACGACGTCGGTGTGCCGACCATCGCCGCAGCCCGGCGCTGGCGGTTCGACGGCATGGACGCCATCGGATCGGACCTGCTGGTGAGCCTGATCCCGGCCTAGTCGACCGCCAAGCGGGCGGGCGGTGTCAGCACACCGACCTGATACAGCACGTCGAGTTCGTCGCGGATGCCCCAGTGCTCGCACAACCGACCGCCCCGCGATCGGAAGAAGTGCGCCGTCTTCATGGCGAACGGCCTGCCGGTGGCCATCACGCCCTCCGGCGACACCGCGTTGACACCGTGCGCGGTGGCCCGGATCGCGACGGTGTCGCCGGATTCCACGACGTCGTGGACCTCGTAGCGGACGCCGAGCACCTCCGTGACGAATGTGAGGATCGCGATGTACCCGTCGGGGCCCGGCGGCAGCGGCACCGGAGAGCCGTGGTCGACGAAGTCGTCGGTGACCAGGTCGTGGAGGCGGTCCAGCTGCCGGGCGTTGAGGGCGTCCATCACATCAGCGGCCAGGGCCGCGGTCGAGTTCGTCATGTCTTGTCGACGGGTGGGCGCTCGAAAAGGTTCACCCGGCAGGCAGCCCGCTTCCACACCGACTGTGGGCTATCTCGCCCTC
Source organism: Mycobacterium hippophais (assembly GCF_027529605.1). NCBI lineage: Bacteria > Bacillati > Actinomycetota > Actinomycetes > Mycobacteriales > Mycobacteriaceae > Mycobacterium > Mycobacterium hippophais. The sequence continues at coordinate 112,043 of NZ_JAPZPY010000004.1, forward strand.
GACGCGCAGCCACGGCAAACAAATGAGGTGCCACTCTCGGTACACTCGTACCAGAGCGCTGTCACCGATGACCCACGCGCTGGTGACCCCGAGCAAAGGACTTGAGCGTGACTGCACTGCAGGACTGGCTCAGTATTCCCACCGTGACCCCGCAATCGGTGAAGACCTTCGTCTTCGCGCCCCTCCGCAGCGTCCTGCCCGGCAAAAGGGAGGACCGCAGCGAGCCGACGCTGTTGCGCCCCGGCCTCGAGCGCTGCTGACGTCAGTCGGCCCGGTGCCGGCCCAGCTGCGGCTCCGCCCCGGCGGCGGCCGGGTCGCTGAGCACGGGCTCGTCGGCGGGTGGCGCTGACACCGGCTGGTCGGCGGAGGGCACTGACTCCGGTTCGGCCAGTTCCTCGGCGTGTTCGTGGCGGCCCGCGATCAGCAGACCCAGCAGCGCGCCGACGATGCAGACCACGGCCGTCGCCAGGAAGATGTCCTGGAACTGCATCACGTACGCCTCGAGCGTCGCCTGGGTGTAACGGGTGGCCTGAGCGAGCGCCTGCTCTCTGGGCGAGCTCACGACGGGCTGCGGCAGCTCCTCCAAGCGCTGAGCCAGTGCCTGGTTGAACCGGTACAGCCCCCACGCCGACAGCGCGGCGATCCCGACGAGCATGCCGATCATGCGCGCCACCACCACCGCGGCCGACGCGATACCGTGCTGGGCCGCCGGCACCACCCGCAGCGTCGCCGAGGTCAGCGGGCCGATCACCAGGCCCAGTCCGATGCCGGCGATCGCGAGATCGGTGTCGAGCACCGGCAGCGACACGAATCCGAGGTCGTGGCGCGCCGCGAACAGGTCCACCGGCCACTTCGAGATCAGGAAGAACCCGCCGGCGGCGATCACCAGGCCGGCGAACGCGACCATTCGGTCACCGACCCGGCTGGCGATCCACCCGCCCAGCAGAGCGCCGACCGGGAGCGCGATGAGGAATCGAAGCAGCAGGAACGCGGCCTCGTTCTGGGACTGGCCGAGGACACCCTGCCCGAACAGTTCGACGTTGACCAGCGTCACCATCAGCGCTGCGCCCGCGGTGAGGGACGCCCCGAGTGCGGCGAGGAACGGCCGGAACCGCACCCCCGCGGGTTCGATCAGCCGGGTGCGGGCGAACCGCTCCCAGACGAAGAAGCCGACGGTGACCACCGCGGCGGCGATCAGCAGCGGCGCGCCGTAGTCGGGGAGGATCTTCTTGCCGTCCGGCGCGGGGTTGTAGAGCCCGATGACCACCAGTCCGAGCGCGACGGCGAGCAGCACGCCGCCCAACACGTCGACCCTCTGCGGCTCGTCGGTCTGTCTGCGACCGGGCAGGCTGAAGTGGATCATCACCATCGCGATGACCGCCAGCGGCACGTTGACCCAGAACACCGCTTGCCAGTGATGGAACGCCCAGACCATGGCGATGCCGTACACCGGGCCCAGCACGGCGCCGAGTTCCTGGGCGGCGCCCACCCCGCCGAGCACGGCAGCGCGTTGGCGGCTTGCCCACAGATCGGCGGCCAGGGCGAGGGTGACCGGCAGCAGTGCGCCGCTGGCGGCGCCCTGGATGGTTCGGCCGACGACCATCAGCACGAGGTCGGTCGACATCGCGGTGATCACCGAGCCGATCGCGAACCCGGCGAGGCTGACCTGCAGCATCAGCTTGCGGCCGAATCGGTCCGACGCGCGGCCGAGCAGCGGCATCGCGGCGATGTAACCCAGCAGGTACCAGGTGATGATCGGCGTGACCCGCTGGATCTGATTGATCGCGATCCCGACGTCCATCATGATGTCGCGAATGATGGTGATCACGACGTAGGTGTCGAGCGCGCCAAGCAGCACCGCAAGGCTGCCTGCGCTCAGCGCGATGCCGCGGCTGCGCACCGTTGTCTTCGGCGTGGCTTCCACTGTGGGAGAGGTCATCACACCGCGGGCTTGGTGACGGTGACCGGCTTACCCCAGTCGGTGAACGTCATGGTGATGGTCACGCCGTCCCTGGGCTGCAGCTGTGCCTGCACCAGTTCTTTCTTGTCGTTCTCGGCGATCCACGCCGTGGCGGGCACCGGGCCGGTGGCGGCGAGCTGCGGGGCGATCGAGTTGACGGCCTCCGCGCTGACCGTGCCGGTCACCCGCACGGTGTCGGCGCCCGCGATGTTCTCGCGGCCGTCGGCCTTGGCGTCGGTGAAATTGGTCAGCAGGTTGGCCAGACCGCGGTTCGGGTCGAGGATCGCCGAGACGTCGAAGATGTCGGCGGCCGGACCGAAGTCCTGCAGACCGCTGCCCGGCGTGAGCGCGGCGTACAGAGTGCCGTCGACGACGGCGAACTGGACACCTTCGAGCCGCTGACCCATCAGAGCGAGGTTCGTGGTGCCCTGCGCGGCGACCGCGGGCGTGTTGGTCAGGTCGCCTTCCAGGGTCTCGATCGGCAGCTCCGGGATCTCGCCCGTCGTCGAGAGCATCAGGTGCGCACTCTGCAGCTCCCGGGTGGTCTTCGCGGAATCCTGCAGCAAGGTGGCCGCGTCGGGCAGCGGCTCGCTTGACTGCTCCGGCGACGACGAACAGCCGGTCACCACCAAAGCGGTGGCGAAAAGGATTGCGATGAAGGCATGCAGGGAGTGGCGTGGGCGCAGACGCATGACTTGCATCGTAGAGGTTCGCGTCGCGCCGACGAGTTCGCCGCCCGCACCGGCGATCCGCCGGTGCGCCGGAATAGGCTGGTCGTCGTGTTCACAGGAATCGTCGAAGAGGTGGGCGAGGTCGTCGACAAACAGGACCTCGGTGACGCCGCCCGGCTGGTCATCCGCGGTCCGGTCGTCACGTCGGACGCCGGTCACGGCGACTCGATCGCGGTCAACGGCGTCTGCCTGACGGTGGTCGACGTGCTGGCCGACGGATCGTTCTCGACCGACGTGATGGGCGAGACCCTCAACCGGTCGAGCCTGCGCGACATCGCCGAGGGCAGCCGGGTCAACCTGGAGCGCGCCGCGGCGGTCAACAGCCGGCTCGGCGGGCACATCGTGCAGGGCCACGTCGACGGCACCGGCCATGTGATTGCGCGCACACCGTTCGAGCACTGGGAGGTGATGCGGATCGACCTGCCCGCGTCGCTGTCCCGCTACGTCGTCGAGAAGGGGTCCATCACCGTCAACGGTGTGTCGCTGACCGTGTCGGGCCTGGGAGACGACTGGTTCGAGGTCTCGTTGATCCCCACCACCCGGGAATTGACGACGCTGGGCTCCGCGGCCATCGGCGACCCGGTCAACCTGGAGGTCGACATCATCGCCAAGTACGTCGAGCGACTGATGGGTCCCACGGCGGGCTAGCTGGCAATAATCGCCGCCTGCGAGTGGTTCATACTGATGGTGTGGACCCGGTCTCCGAATCGACCGACCGAGGTCTCGGATCCGGTGAAGGTGGCAGCAGATGACCAGGCTCGACTCTGTCGAACGGGCGATCGCCGACATAGCGGCGGGTAAGGCCGTGGTCGTCATCGACGACGAGGACCGCGAGAACGAAGGCGACCTGATCTTCGCCGCCGAGAAGGCCACCCCCGAACTCGTCGCGTTCATGGTCCGCTACACCTCGGGCTACCTGTGCGTGCCGCTGAGCGGCGAGGTGTGCGACCGGCTCGGCCTGCTGCCGATGTACGCGGTGAACCAGGACAAGCACGGCACCGCCTACACGGTGACCGTGGACGCGAAAGTCGGTGTCGGAACCGGTATCTCGGCCTCCGACCGGGCGACGACGATGCGTGCGCTCGCCGACCCCGGCGCCGTGGCCGAGGACTTCACCAAGCCGGGCCACGTGGTGCCGCTGCGCGCCAAGGACGGTGGCGTGCTGCGCCGGCCCGGGCACACCGAGGCCGCGGTCGATCTGGCGCGGCTGTCGGGGCTGCAGCCCGCGGGGGCGATCTGCGAGATCGTCAGCCAGAAGGACGAGGGCGCGATGGCGCAGACCGACGAGCTGAGGGTCTTCGCCGACGAGCACGAACTCGCGCTGATCTCGATCGCCGACCTCATCGAGTGGCGGCGCAAGCACGAGAAGCACATCGTCCGTATCGCCGAGGCCCGCATCCCCACCCGGCACGGCGAGTTCCGTGCCGTCGGCTACACCAGCATCTACGAGGACGTCGAACACGTGGCGCTGGTGCGCGGCGATGTGGCCGGCCCACACGGTGACGGCCACGACGTGCTGGTCCGTGTGCACTCGGAGTGCCTGACCGGTGACGTGTTCGGCTCCCGGCGCTGCGACTGCGGGCCGCAGCTGGACGCCGCCATGGCGATGGTGGCCCGTGAGGGCCGCGGCATCGTGCTGTACATGCGCGGCCACGAGGGCCGCGGCATCGGCCTGATGCACAAGCTGCAGGCCTATCAGCTGCAGGACGCCGGCGACGACACTGTCGACGCGAACCTCAAGCTGGGCCTGCCCGCCGACGCGAGGGACTACGGCATCGGGGCGCAGATCCTCGTCGATCTGGGTGTGCGGTCGATGCGGCTGCTGACCAACAATCCCGCCAAGCGCGTCGGCCTCGACGGGTACGGGCTGCACATCATCGAGCGGGTGCCGTTGCCGGTGCGGGCCAACTCCGAGAACATCCGTTATCTGATGACCAAACGCGACCGCATGGGCCACGACCTGATCGGCCTGGACGACTTCGAAGAGGCGCACACGATGGACGGCTACGACGAGGCGGTCTACCTACTCGGCGACCGTCGCCCGGCCGGCGATCCGCGTGACTCCGGCGGCGCCCGGTGAGCCCGGCGGCCGGGGTCCCGGACCTGCCGGAGCTCGACGCGTCGGACATCAAGCTGGCGATCGTCGCCAGCACCTGGCACCAGCAGATCTGTGACGCCCTGCTCGACGGCGCCCGCAAGGTCGCGGCCGAAGCCGGCATCGACGACCCCACGGTGGTGCGTGTGCTCGGGGCCATCGAGATACCGGTGGTGGCACAGGCTTTGGCCGCAGGTCACGACGCGGTCGTGGCGCTCGGCGTGGTGATCCGCGGCCAGACACCGCATTTCGACTACGTCTGCGATGCGGTGACCCAGGGCCTGACCCGGGTGTCGCTCGACGCGTCCACCCCGGTCGCCAACGGGGTGCTGACCGTCAACACCGAGGACCAGGCCCTCGACCGCGCGGGCCTGCCGTCCTCGACCGAGGACAAGGGCGCCCAGGCCGCCGCGGCGGCGCTGTCGACCGCGCTGACCCTGCGTGAGCTGCGTGGGTCATGAGCGACGCCTCCAGCAACGACGTCGAGGTCGAGGTGCGGCCCCATCTGACGCCGTACTTCGCCTATGCGGCGGCCGCCATCATCGTCGCCGCGCACGTCACGGTGGGCCTGCTGCTCAAGGTCCGCTCGACCGGGGTGATCTTCCAGACCGCCGACCAGGTGGCGATCGCCCTGCTCGGCGTCGTGATCGGCGGCGTGGTGCTGCTCTTCGCCAGGCCCCGGCTCCGTATCGGTGCGTCCGGCGTGGCGGTGCGGAACCTGCTGACGTACAAGCTCATTCCGTGGTCCGACGTGGTGGGTGTGTCGTTCCCGGTGGGCGCCCGGTGGGCCAGGATCGACCTGCCGGACGACGAGTACATCCCGGTCATGGCCATCCAGGCGATCGACAAGGGGCGCGCCGTCGACGCGATGGACCAGGTGCGTGCCGCGCTGGCGCGCCACCGGCCCGACATCACGTCACGCTGAGCGCCATCGCGAACTCGGGGCGCGTCCCCTCGGCGGTCACCGACTTGACCGTGAATCCCAGACTCTCGTAGACGCTGCGGGCCACCGAGTTGTCGGCGGCCACCCGCAGCGTCACCGTCCGGGCACCCTGCCTGGTCGCCCAGTCCACGGCGGCCTCGACCAGCGGCCGGGCCAGACCGTGTCCGCGTGCCTCCGGATCGAGCCACAGCGAGTACAGATATACGGTGTCGACGCTCTCCTTCTGCGCGCCGATCAGCCCGACCGGACGGTCGTCGACGAATGCGGCGAACTGCGCGTGGTCACGCAGCCGGCGCCGCCACTGCGCCGCCGTGAACGCGGACTCGTTGACGAATTGCGGGTCGTCGGAACCGAGCGAGTCGGTGAGCGCCCGCAACCGGATCACAGCGAACGTGCGCCAATCGGATTCGGCGAGCCTGGCCACCCGTGATCCAGTCACCTGGCGTCGCCCATCACCAGCCCTTCGCGACGCGGATCGGCGCCGCCGGTCAGGCCGGACTGGTCCCGCACGATCGCGGACAACCCACTCGACTGGTCGGCCAGGTCGACGTCGTGGCCGAGTTTGCGGAGGCCCTGCACGAGCGGGTCGTCGTCGCCGTCGTTGGCGGTGTTGATGTTCGGATGTTCGCCGCCCACATTGGTTTTCGGTGTGTTCGCGGCCCCGAAGTCGACCATTCCGACCGCCTGCTGCGGATCGAGCCCCCAGTCGGTCATGCCGACGACGGTCTTCACGACGAACTGGATGATCACCGAGCCGCCGGGGGAGCCGAGCACGGCGTACAACGGCCCCCGTGCCCCCGGCGCGCCACCGCCCTCGCCGAACACCAGCGTCGGCGCCATCGTGCTGCGCGGCCGCTTGCCGGGCTGGATCCGGTTGGCGACCGGCGCGCCGTCCGGTCCGGCGGGCTCCGCCGAGAAGTCGGTGAGCTGGTTGTTGAGGATGAAGCCGTCGACCATGTGGAACGAGCCGAACGCCGACTCCACGGTGGTGGTCAGCGATGCGGCGTTGCCGAACGAGTCGACCACGCTGATCTGGCTGGTGCCGTGTTCCGGTGTCGGCGGCACCGGCGAGGTCGGCGGGCCGAACGTGCCCGGCTTGGCGGTGCCCATCGTCCGCTGCTCGGAGATCAGCGCCGCACGCCCGGCGAGGTAGTCGCTGTTGAGCAGGGTGTCCGGGGTGCCACCCGGCAGCGGGACGAATTCGGTGTCGGCGACATACTTGTCACGATCGGCGTAGGCCAGCCGTTCGGCCTCGGAAATGAGGTGGACACCCATCACCGACGGCCGGCCGCCGTTGAGGTCAAGATCGGTGGGCTTGTGGTCGCCCATCGAGAAGCGCTCCAGCATGCCGAGGGTGGCCAGCACCGCGATGCCACCCGAGGACGGCGGCGGCATCCCGCACACCTCCCGGCCGCGGTACGACTTGCACAGCGGCTCACGCATCTTCACCGTGTAGCCGGCCAGGTCCTGCACCGTCATCAGGCTGGGGGTGCGGCCGCCCGCGGTGTCCGCAGCGTATTCCACGATCGCCTGGGCGATCGGCCCGGTGTAGAACGCCTGCGCCCCGTCGGTCGCCAGCGCGCCGAGGGTCTTGGCGTATGCCGGGTTCGTCAGCCGGGTGCCCGCGGTCTTGGGGCTGCCGTCGGCGTTGAGGAAGTAGGCGGCGGCCTCGGGGTCGACCCGCAACTCCTTGGCGACGTCGGCGATGGCCGCGGCCAGCCGGGGACTGATGTCGAACCCGCGGTCGGCCAGCCCCACCGCGGGCTGGAACAGGTCGCGCCAGGTGGACTTGCCGTGCTCCCGGTGGGCGTCCTCGAGCATCCGCACGATGCCGGGCACACCGATGGAACGGCCCGACGCCCTGGCGTCCGGCTTCGGCTCGGTCCGGTCGGTGTCGGAGATCCAGCGCAGGTAGTTCTCGGTCGCGGCGGCCGGGGCCACCTCGCGTCCGTCGTAGGCCTGCACCTTGCCCGAGGCGGCGTCGAAGTACAGCAGGAAGCCACCGCCGCCGATGCCGGATGCTTGGGGTTCGACCAGGCCCAGCACCGCCTGCGCGGTGACCAGCGCGTCGGCCGCGGTGCCACCGTCGCGCAGCACCCGGCAGGCCTCTTGGGTGGCCAGCGGATTCGCCGTCGCGACCGCATAGCGCGCCGTGTGCACGGCCGTCATGTCCTTGCGATAGCCCGTCGCCACCTCGGGATTGGTGCCGAGATTCCGCGAGGTGGGAGCGTCGGGTGCGGCGGTCGGCGTCTTGGGCGCCGGTGTGCCGTTGGACACGATCTCGCACGGGCTCGCCGCGGGGGTGGGCGGGGACTCCTCGTCGCCGCCGCAACCGGCGACCACCAGTCCGACAGCCGCCAACAGGGCCGCGAGCTTCTGCGGGCATACCGGGATGCGCACGCCTCGACGTTAGCGGAGTCACAGGTGCTTGTCCCCGAGTCGCTCCGCTCCTGCCCGCCGGATCTGCGGCAGTAACCTGGAAACCGTGCCCGATCCAGCGACGTACCGACCCGCGCCCGGGTCGATACCCGTCGAGCCGGGTGTCTACCGCTTCCGCGACCCGCACGGCCGGGTGATCTATGTCGGCAAGGCCAAGAGCCTGCGCAGCAGGCTGAACTCCTACTTCGCCGACATCGCCGGCCTGGCGCCGCGCACCAGGCAGATGGTGACGACCGCGGCCAAGGTCGAGTGGACCGTGGTCACCACCGAGGTCGAGGCGCTGCAGCTGGAGTACCTCTGGATCAAGGAGTTCGATCCGCGGTTCAACATCCGCTACCGCGACGACAAGTCCTACCCGGTGCTGGCGGTCACGCTGAACGAGGAGTACCCGCGGCTGATGGTCTACCGGGGCCCGCGGCGCAAGGGGGTGCGGTACTTCGGTCCGTACTCGCACGCCTGGGCGATCCGGGAGACCCTCGACCTGCTCACCCGGGTGTTCCCGTCGCGCACCTGCTCGGCCGGAGTGTTCAAGCGGCACAAGCAGATCGACCGGCCCTGCCTGCTCGGCTACATCGACAAGTGCTCGGCGCCGTGCGTCGGCCGGGTCAGCGCCGACGAACACCGCCGGATCGTGCTGGATTTCTGCGACTTCCTGGCGGGCAAGACCGACCGGCTGGCCCGCGACATGGAACAGCAGATGGCCGAGGCCGCCGGGCAGCTGGACTTCGAACGCGCGGCGCGGTTACGGGACAACATCGGCGCGCTGAAGCGGGCGCTCGAGAAGCAGACCGTCGTGTTCGGAGACGGCACCGACGCCGACCTGGTGGCATTCGCCGACGACGAGCTCGAGGCGGCGGTACAGGTCTTCCACGTCCGCGGCGGGCGGGTGCGCGGCCAGCGCGGCTGGATCGTCGAGAAGTCCGGTGACCCCGGCGAATCCGGCGAGGAGCGGTTGGTCGAACAGTTCCTCACCCAGTTCTACGGCGACCAGGCGGAGCTGGGCGTGGCCGGCGACGGCGGCAAGGACGAGGCGACCAACCCGGTGCCACGTCAGGTGCTGGTGCCGTGCCTGCCGGACAACGCCGACGAACTGGCGGAATGGCTGTCGGGGCTGCGCGGGTCGCGGGTGTCGCTGCGCGTGCCCCAGCGTGGTGACAAGCGGGCGCTGGCCGAGACCGTCAAACGCAACGCGATGGACGCGCTGGCACAGCACAAGCTGAAGCGAGCCGGTGACTTCACCGCGAGAAGCGCTGCGCTGCAGAGCATCCAGGACACCCTCGGGCTCGCCGACGCACCGCTGCGCATCGAGTGCGTCGACATCAGCCACGTCCAGGGCACCGACGTGGTGGCCTCGCTGGTGGTCTTCGAGGACGGGCTGCCGCGCAAGTCCGACTACCGCCACTACGCGATCCGGGAGGCCGCCGGGGAGGGGCGCTCCGACGACGTGGCGTCGATAGCCGAGGTCACCCGGCGGCGCTTCTACCGCCATCTGCACGACACCCGGCCCCCGACGGAGACCCCGGACGCGCCGGACGCGCCGGAGGCGACCGACGCCGCGGGCACGGCAAGGCCGCGGCGCTTCGCCTACCCGCCGAACCTGTTCGTCGTCGACGGCGGCGCACCCCAGGTCAACGCCGCACAGGCGGTGCTCGACGACCTCGGTGTCACCGACGTCGCCGTCGTCGGGCTGGCCAAGCGGCTCGAGGAGGTGTGGGTGCCCGCGGAACCCGACCCCGTGATCTTCCCGCGCAACAGCGAGGGGCTGTATCTGCTGCAGCGCGTCCGCGACGAGGCGCACCGGTTCGCCATCGCCTATCACCGCAGCAAGCGGTCCAAGCGGATGACGGCGTCGGCGCTCGACTCGGTGCGTGGGCTGGGCGAACACCGGCGCAAGGCGCTGGTGACCCACTTCGGTTCGGTGGCCAAGCTGAAGGAGGCCACCGTCGAGGAGATCACCGCGGTGCCGGGGATCGGCGCGGCGACGGCGAAGGCGGTGCTGGAGGCGCTCGGCGGCGCGGCGGCCGATTCCGCTGTGCCCACAGCCGTTGTCGAGGATGATCAGGCCAGGGCATCGGGATGACAGAGTCAGGGATGAGCGGACAACTGCAGGACGACGGGGTGGTTCACGAGTCGGGCGGGGAATCGGGCATCGACGTCGTGCTGGTGACCGGGCTGTCCGGGGCGGGTCGCGGAACGGCGGCCAAGGTGCTCGAGGACCTCGGCTGGTACGTCGCCGACAACCTGCCGCCGGAGCTGATCGCGCGGATGGTCGAGCTGGGCCTGGCCGCCGGCTCCCGCATCACGCAGCTGGCGGTGGTGATGGACGTCCGGTCGCGTGGTTTCACCGGCGACCTGGACTGGGTGCGCAGCGATCTGGCGACCCGCAACATCAGACCGCGGGTGCTGTTCCTCGAGGCGTCCGACGACATCCTGGTGCGGCGCTACGAACAGAACCGCCGCAGCCATCCGCTGCAGGGCAACCAGACGCTGGCCGAGGGCATCGCCGCCGAACGGGCGCTGCTGGCCGCGGTGCGCGCGACGGCCGACCTGGTGATCGACACCTCGAAGCTGTCGGTGCCCGCGCTGCGCGAGAGCATCGAGCGAGCGTTCGGTGGCGAGACCGTCGCCCACACGAGCGTCACGGTCGAGTCGTTCGGGTACAAGTACGGCCTGCCGATGGATGCCGACACGGTGATGGACGTGCGGTTCCTGCCGAATCCGCACTGGGTCGACGACCTGCGTCCGCACACCGGCCAGCACGAGGCGGTGCGCGACTACGTGCTCGGGCAGCCGGGCGCCGCCGAGTTCCTCGACACCTACCATCGGTTGCTGGACGTCGTGATCGAGGGCTACCGCCGGGAGGGAAAGCGCTACATGACGGTCGCCATCGGATGTACGGGCGGCAAGCATCGCAGCGTCGCGATGGCCGAGGCGCTGGCCGGGCGGCTGCAAGGCGGTGACGGGCTGACGGTGCGGGTGCTGCACCGGGATCTGGGGCGCGAATGAGCCCGCGGATCGTCGCGCTCGGTGGTGGGCACGGCCTGTATGCGACGCTGTCCGCGGCACGCCGCCTCAGCCATCACGTCACCGCGGTGGTCACGGTCGCCGACGACGGCGGATCGTCGGGGCGGCTGCGCAGCGAACTGGACGTGGTTCCGCCAGGCGATCTGCGGATGGCGTTGGCGGCGTTGGCATCCGACACCCCGCAGGGACGGCTGTGGGCGACGATCATCCAGCACCGGTTCGGCGGCAGTGGCGCGCTGGCCGGCCATCCGATCGGCAACCTGATGCTGGCCGGTCTCAGCGAGGTGCTCGCCGATCCGGTCGCCGCGCTCGACGAGCTGGGCCGGGTGCTCGGACTGAAGGGCCGGGTGCTGCCGATGTGCCCGATCGCATTGCAGATCGAGGCCGACGTCGCGGGCCTGGAGTCCGATCCGCGGATGAGCCGGGTGATCCGCGGTCAGGTGGCGATCGCGACGACGGTCGGCAAGGTGCGCCGGGTCCGGTTGCTGCCGGGTGACCCGCCGGCGACCCGGCAGGCGGTGGACGCGATCATGAGCGCCGATCTGGTGGTGCTGGGCCCGGGCTCGTGGTTCACCAGCGTCATCCCGCATGTGCTGGTGCCGGACCTGGCGGCTGCGCTGCGCGCCACCTCGGCAAGGCGGGCGCTGGTACTCAACCTCGCGGCCGAGCCGGGGGAGACCGCCGGCTTCTCGGTGGAGCGGCACATCCACGTGCTCGCCCAACATGCGCCGGACTTCACCGCGCACGACATCATCGTCGACGCCACCCGGGTGCCGAGCGACCGCGAGCGTGAGCAACTGAGCCGCACCGCCACCATCCTCGAGGCTCGCGTGGAGTTTGCTGACGTGTGTAGACCTGGTACACCTTTACATGACCCGGCGAAACTGGCCGCGGCACTGGAGGGTGTCCGCTTGCGAGGGGTGGCTCCGGCCCCCGATGTGCAGATGCCGACGGTGCCCACACCGACCGTGAACAGACCGAGAGGTGACGACCCGTGGCGATGACAGCCGAGGTCAAGGACGAGCTGAGCCGGTTGGTGGTCAACTCGGTGAGCGCTCGCCGCGCCGAGGTGGCCGCCCTGCTGCGCTTCGCCGGTGGGCTGCACATCGTGTCGGGGCGGGTGGTCGTCGAGGCCGAGGTCGACCTGGGCATCATCGCCCGCAGGCTCCGCAAGGACATCCACGACCTCTACGGCTACAACGCGGTGGTGCACGTGCTGTCGGCCAGCGGGATCCGCAAGGGCACCCGGTATGTGGTACGGGTGGCCAAGGACGGCGAGGCTCTGGCTAGACAGACAGGCCTGCTGGACCTCCGTGGCCGCCCGGTGCGCGGGCTGCCGGCCCAGGTGGTCGGCGGCAGCGTCGGCGACGCCGAAGCCGCTTGGCGCGGTGCGTTTCTCGCGCACGGATCGCTGACCGAACCGGGTCGCTCCTCGGCGCTCGAGGTGAGCTGCCCGGGGCCCGAGGCGGCGCTGGCGCTGGTCGGTGCGGCCCGCCGGCTGGGGGTGAGCGCGAAGGCGCGCGAGGTTAGGGGCAGCGACCGGGTGGTGGTGCGCGACGGCGAGGCCATCGGTGCGCTGCTGACCCGGATGGGCGCTCAGGACACCCGGTTGACGTGGGAGGAGCGCCGGATGCGGCGCGAGGTCCGCGCCACCGCGAACCGGCTGGCCAACTTCGACGACGCGAACCTGCGGCGCTCGGCACGGGCGGCGGTCGCGGCGGCCGCCAGGGTGGAGCGGGCGCTGCACATATTGGGTGACACCGTGCCGGACCACCTGTCGGCGGCCGGCCGGTTGCGGGTGGAGCACCGGCAGGCGTCGCTCGAGGAACTCGGCCGGTTGGCCGACCCGCCCATGACGAAAGACGCTGTGGCAGGCCGGATCCGACGCTTGCTGTCGATGGCCGACCGGAAGGCCAAGCAGGACGGCATCCCCGACACCGAGTCCGCGGTGACGCCCGACCTGCTCGAGGACGCCTGACCCACGCCCATGCCGCCGAGCGCACGGATTCGGCGCGTGGGTATTTGCTGGCCGACGTCACCGTGACCGCCGAGCGCACGGATGATGCACGGAAACGCCGAGTGGCGATGCGAACAACCGTGCGCTCGCGGACGGTGCGACTTCGTTACCGTGGCGGCATGGGCAATCTACGGGTCGGCGTGGCCTTTCCCGATCCACCCTTCAACGGCATGGCCGGTGACGACGGCCGTCCCGCAGGCCTCGACATCGACCTGATGACCGCGGTCGCCGAGCACCTCGGCGACACGGTCGAGTTCGTCGGCTACGAGGGCGCCGAATTCGACGGCATCTTCGACGCGCTCGCCGCCGGCGAGTTCGACTGCGTCGCCGCGGGCACGACGATCACACCCGAGCGTGAAGCCAGGGCGGCATTCGCGCCGCCCTACCTGATCAGCGGGCAGGCCCTCGCGGTCGACACCGCACGGCTGCCGCGGGTGCGTTCCGTCGACGACCTCGACGGGCTGACCATCGGCGTGCAACAGGGCAACACCAGCGAGCCGATCGCCCAGCGCCTCGTCGAGGAGGGCAGGGCCGCGGCGGTGAAGCGCTACGAATACGGCGACGTCGAGACCGCACTCGAAGACCTGACCACCGGCGGCTGCGACTCCTTCATGAAGCTCGCTCCCGTGCTGACCGAACTGGTCAAGCACGCCCGCGGGGTCGAGGTCGTCCAGAAGGGACTGACCACGGACGAGATCGCGATCGCCGTGGCCGCCGGCGACCAGCGGCTGCTCGGCCGGATCACCGTCGCGCAGGCCGAACTCGAGGCCGACGGCACCCTGCAGGGAATCCGCCGCAAATGGCTCGGCAATCCGTACGCCGACCAGCGCCTGGCGCTGCACTGACCAGCCCGCGCGGCCCATCGGCCGCCCCATTAGGCTGGCCTTCGAGTACCACACCAGAGGCGATCAAGAGGAGAACCACGTGACCATCCGGGTAGGCGTCAACGGCTTCGGCCGCATCGGGCGAAACTTCTTCCGCGCGCTGGACGCCCAGAAGCAGGAGGGCAAGAACACCGACATCGAGATCGTGGCCGTCAACGACCTCACCGACAACGAGACGCTCGCGCACCTGCTGAAGTTCGACTCGATCCTCGGTCGGCTGCCCTACGACGTCGAGGTCGACGGCGAAGAGATCATCGTCGGCGGACACAAGCTCAAGGGTCTGTCCATCAAGGAGGGCCCGTCGGCCCTGCCGTGGGGCGACCTGGGCGTCGACGTCGTCGTCGAGTCCACCGGCATCTTCACCAAGCGCGACAAGGCGCAGGGCCACCTCGACGCGGGCGCCAAGAAGGTCATCATCTCGGCGCCGGCCAGCGACGAGGACATCACCATCGTGCTCGGCGTCAACGACGACAAGTACGACGGCAGCCAGAACATCATCTCCAACGCGTCGTGCACCACGAACTGCCTCGGCCCGCTGGCCAAGGTGCTCAACGACGAGTTCGGCATCGTCAAGGGCCTGATGACGACGATCCACGCCTACACCCAGGACCAGAACCTGCAGGACGGCCCGCACAAGGACCTGCGCCGGGCCCGCGCCGCCGCCATCAACATCGTGCCCACCTCGACCGGCGCCGCCAAGGCCATCGGCCTGGTGCTGCCCGAACTCAAGGGCAAGCTCGACGGCTACGCGCTGCGGGTGCCGATCCCCACCGGCTCGGTCACCGACCTGACGGCGGAGCTGAACAAGCCGGGCACGGTCGACGAGATCAACGCCGCGTTCAAGGCCGCCGCCGACGGGCCGCTCAAGGGCATCCTCAAGTACTACGACGCCCCGATCGTGTCCAGTGACATCGTCACCGACCCGCACAGCTCGCTGTTCGACTCTGGCCTGACCAAGGTCATCGACAACCAGGCGAAGGTCGTCTCCTGGTACGACAACGAGTGGGGCTACTCCAACCGCCTGGTCGATCTGGTCGCGCTCGTCGGCAAGTCCCTCTAGTCGCGATGGCCGTCAGAACGCTCGACGATCTGCTGAACGACGGCGTCGAGGGTCGGGGCGTCCTGGTGCGCTCCGACCTCAACGTCCCGCTGGACGACGACGGCAACATCACCGACCCGGGGCGCATCACCGCGTCGGTGTCCACGCTCAAGGCGCTGTCGGACGCGGGAGCCAAGGTCGTCGTCACCGCGCACCTCGGCCGTCCCAAGGACGGCCCGGATCCGAAGTACTCGCTGGCGCCGGTGGCCAAGGCGCTCAGCGATCAGCTGGGCAGGCACGTCCAGCTGGCCGGCGACGTGGTCGGCTCGGACGCGCTCGCACGGTCCGAGGGACTCACCGACGGCGATGTGCTGCTGCTGGAGAACATCCGCTTCGACGCGCGGGAGACCAGCAAGGACGACGCGGAGCGGGCGAAGCTCGCCAAGGCACTGGTCGAACTGGTCGGTGACGACGGCGCCTTCGTGTCCGACGGCTTCGGCGTGGTGCACCGCAAGCAGGCGTCGGTGTATGACGTGGCCACGCTGCTGCCGCACTACGCGGGCAACCTGGTGGCCACCGAGGTGAAGGTGCTCGAGCAGCTCACCAGCTCCACCGACAGGCCCTACGCCGTGGTGCTGGGCGGCTCGAAGGTGTCGGACAAGCTCGCGGTCATCGAGTCGTTGGCGACCAAGGCCGACAGCCTGGTGATCGGCGGCGGCATGTGCTTCACATTCCTCGCCTCCCAAGGCGTCCCGGTGGGCGATTCGCTGCTCGAGGAGAGCATGATCGACACCTGCCGCAAGCTGCTGGACACCTACGCCGACGTCATCCACCTGCCGGTCGACATCGTCGTCGCGGAGAAGTTCGCCGCCGATTCCCCGGCGGAAATCGTTGCCGCCGACAAGATCCCGGACGGCAAGATGGGCCTGGACATCGGCCCGGAGTCGGTGAAGCGGTTCACCGCGCTGCTGTCGAACGCCAGGACCATCTTCTGGAACGGGCCGATGGGCGTCTTCGAGTTCCCGGCGTTCTCGGCGGGCACCAAGGGCGTCGCCGAGGCGATCATCGGGGCCACCGGCAAGGGCGCGTTCAGCGTCGTCGGCGGCGGCGACAGCGCGGCGGCCGTGCGACAACTCGGTCTCGCCGAGGACGGGTTCTCCCATATCTCCACCGGCGGCGGCGCGTCGCTGGAGTATCTGGAGGGCAAGACATTGCCCGGTATCGAGGTTCTGGAGGGTGGCCAGTGAGCCGTAAGCCGCTCATCGCGGGCAACTGGAAGATGAACCTCAATCATTTCGAGGCCATCGCGCTGGTGCAGAAGATCGCATTCTCGTTGCCCGACAAGTACTTCGACAAGGTCGACGTCACCGTCATCCCGCCGTTCACCGACCTGCGCAGTGTGCAGACCCTGGTCGACGGCGACAAGCTGCGGCTCACCTACGGTGCGCAGGACGTCTCCCAGCACGACTCCGGGGCCTACACCGGGGAGATCAGCGGCGCCTTCCTGGCCAAGCTGGGCTGCAGCTTCGCGGTGGTCGGGCACTCCGAGCGGCGCACCTACCACCACGAGGACGACGCGCTGGTCGCGGCGAAGGCGTCGGCCGCGTTCCGGCACGGCATCACCCCGATCATCTGCATCGGCGAGCACCTGGACGTCCGCGAGGCGGGCAACCACGTCGCGCACAACGTCGAACAGCTGCGCGGTTCGCTGGCCGGGCTGACGTCGGAGCAGATCGGCCAGGCGGTCATCGCCTACGAACCGGTGTGGGCGATCGGCACCGGCAGGGTCGCCAGCGCGGCCGACGCGCAGGAGGTCTGCAAGGCCATCCGCGATGAGCTGGGCAGTCTGGCGTCTCCCCAGGTGGCCGCGGGCGTCCGCGTGCTGTACGGCGGCTCGGTGAACGCCAAGAACGTCGGTGAGATCGTCGGGCAGGCCGACGTGGACGGCGCGCTGGTCGGCGGGGCGTCGCTGGACGGCGAGCAGTTCGCCACGCTGTCGGCGATCGCCGCGGGCGGCCCGCTGCCCTGACGGGCAATTCGCGACTGACCGGCGGCGACCTGTAGTCTGGCCGCCATGGAAATGGCCCTGCAGATCATCCTGATCGTGACCAGCCTGCTGGTCGTGCTCCTGGTGCTGCTGCATCGCGCCAAGGGCGGCGGTCTGTCCACCCTGTTCGGTGGCGGCGTGCAGTCCAGCCTGTCCGGCTCCACCGTCGTCGAGAAGAACCTCGACCGCCTGACGCTGTTCGTCGTCGGCATCTGGCTGGTGTCGATCATCGGCGTCGGCCTGCAGATCAAGTACGCCTAGCCAGTCGAGGGTGGCGCCGGTCGCGTGACCGGCTCTCACGATGCGGCGCCGGTGCCGGCGACCGATACTGGACCGATGAGTGAGTCCGACACCGCGCTCGCCCCGATCGGGTCCGTGCGGCGCACCCAGGGCGGCCGCGAGGCCACCGAACCGATGCGCGAGGACATCCGGCTGCTCGGCACGCTGCTGGGCGACACGGTGCGCGAGCAGAACGGCGAGGACGTCTTCGACCTCGTCGAGCGCGCCCGGGTCGGATCGTTCCGGGTCCGCCGCTCCGAGATCGACCGCGCGGAGCTGGCCGATCTGTTCGACGGCATCGACGTGCGCCGGGCGATCCCCGTCATCCGCGCCTTCACCCACTTCGCGCTGCTCGCCAACGTCGCCGAGGACATCCACCGCGAGCGCAGGCGGGCTGTCCACATGGCGGCCGGTAAACCGCCACAGAGCAGCAGCCTGGCCGCCACCTACCTCAAACTCGATGCGGCCGAACTGGACTCCGCCACCGTTGCCGACGCGCTGAGCGGAGCCCTCGTCGCCCCGGTGATCACCGCGCATCCGACGGAGACCCGGCGCCGGACGGTGTTCGACACCCAGCACCGGATCACGGAGCTGATGCGGCTGCGCCTGCACGGCCACAGCGTCACCGACACCGGCCGGGACATCGAACCCGAACTGCGCCGCCACATCCTCACGCTGTGGCAGACCGCGCTCATCCGGCTGTCGCGGCTGAAGATCCAGGACGAGATCGAGACCGGGCTGCGGTATTACGCGTCGGCGTTCTTCGACGTCATCCCGCAGGTCAACGCCGAGGTGCGGAGCGCGCTGCAGGCGCGTTGGCCAGACGCGCAGCTGCTCACCGAACCGATCCTGCGGCCGGGTTCGTGGATCGGCGGTGACCGCG
The DNA here is from genome assembly GCF_027529605.1 of Mycobacterium hippophais. Lineage (NCBI taxonomy): Bacteria > Bacillati > Actinomycetota > Actinomycetes > Mycobacteriales > Mycobacteriaceae > Mycobacterium > Mycobacterium hippophais. The sequence continues at coordinate 130,384 of NZ_JAPZPY010000004.1, forward strand.
ACGGCAATCCGAACGTCACCGCCGAGGTGGTCCGCCTGGCGACGTCGAGCGCCGCCTACACCGCACTGGCGCACTACTTCACCGAACTCACCGCACTCGAGCAGGAGCTGTCCATGTCCGCCCGGCTGGTCGGCATCAGCGACGAGCTCGCCGCGCTGGCCGACTCGTGTCACGAGGCGGCCCGCGCCGACGAACCGTACCGTCGTGCGCTGCGCGTCGTGCACGGCCGGCTGACCGCCACCGCGGCCGACATCCTGGACCGCCGGCCAGAACACGAACTCGACCTCGGCCTGCAGCGGTACGGCACGCCCGCCGAGCTGTCGGCCGACCTGGACGTCGTGGACGCCTCGCTGCGGTCCAACGGCTCGGCGGTGCTCGCCGACGACCGGCTGGCCCGGCTACGGGAAGCGGTGCGGGTCTTCGGTTTCCACCTGTCCGGCCTCGACATGCGGCAGAACTCCGACGTGCACGAGGAAGTGGTCGCCGAGCTGCTCGCATGGGCCGGGGTACACCAGGACTACGCAGGGCTGTCCGAAACGGAGCGCGTCGAGCTGCTGGCGGCCGAGCTGGCCACCCGCAGGCCGCTGACCCGCGACGGGGCCGACCTCTCGGAGCTGGCGCGCAAGGAGCTCGGCATCGTCGCGGCCGCCGCTCGCGCGGTGCACGTGTACGGCCCGCAAGCGGTGCCGAACTACATCATCTCGATGTGCCAGTCGGTGTCGGACATGCTGGAGGCCGCGCTGCTGCTCAAAGAGGTGGGCCTGCTCAGCGTGGTCGGCGGAGACGAGGGGGCGCAGGTGTACGCGCCCGTCGGCATCGTGCCGCTGTTCGAGACCATCGACGACCTGCAGCGGGGCGCCTCGATCCTGGAGGCGGCGCTGGACCTGCCGCTGTACCGAGCGGTGGTGACGGCGCGCGACGACCACCAGGAGGTCATGCTCGGCTACTCCGACTCCAACAAGGACGGCGGGTACCTGGCGGCGAACTGGGCGCTGTACCGCGCCGAGCTCGACCTGGTCGAGTCGGCCCGCAAGACCGGAATCCGGTTGCGGCTCTTCCACGGTCGCGGCGGCACCGTCGGCCGTGGCGGCGGCCCGAGCTACGACGCGATCCTGGCGCAGCCGCCGGGGGCGGTGAACGGGTCCCTGCGCATCACCGAACAGGGCGAGGTGATCGCCGCGAAGTACGCCGAACCCCGCATCGCGCACCGCAATCTGGAGACCCTGGTCGCCGCGACGCTCGAGTCGACGCTGCTCGACGTCGAGGGCCTCGGCGACGCCGCCGAACCCGCCTACGAGGTGCTCGACGACCTGGCCGCCCGCGCGCAACGGGCCTACTCCGAACTCGTGCACGAGACGCCGGGTTTCGTCGACTACTTCAAGGCGTCCACCCCGGTCAGCGAGATCGGGGCGCTCAACATCGGCAGCAGGCCCGCGTCCCGCAAGCCCACCACGTCGATCTCCGACCTGCGCGCGATCCCCTGGGTGCTGGCGTGGAGCCAGTCCCGCGTGATGCTGCCCGGCTGGTACGGCACCGGCTCGGCCTTCGAGCAGTTCATCACCGAGGACCCCGAGCACGAGGAGGACCGCCTCGGTGTGCTGCAGGACCTCTACCGGCGGTGGCCGTTCTTCGCCACGGTGCTGTCGAACATGGCGCAGGTGCTGGCCAAGGCCGATCTCGGTCTGGCAGCACGTTATTCGGAGCTCGTCGAGGACTCCGAGCTCCGGGCGCGGGTGTTCGACAAGATCGTCGCCGAGCACGACCGCACCATCCGGATGCTCGCGCTGATCACCGGACACGACGACCTGCTCGCGGACAACCCGGCGCTGGCCCGTTCGGTGTTCAACCGGTTCCCCTACCTGGAACCGCTGAACCACCTGCAGGTGGAACTGTTGCGGCGGTACCGGTCCGGAGACGACGACGAACTCGTGCAGCGCGGCATCCTGCTGACGATGAGCGGGCTGGCCACCGCGCTGCGCAACAGCGGTTGACGCAGGCTCAGAGCCCGATCGTCCGGCGCATCGCGTTCACTCCGCCGCGGACCGCGTTCTCCGTCGCGGCGAGCGGGCCGAGGACCGCCTCGCCGAGTCCCACGATGCGTTCGACCCGGTCGACGATGCCCTCCAACCGGTCGACGACCGCGATCAGGCGCGGCGCCAGCTCGTTGATGCGGTTGATCGTCTCGTTGAAGCGTTCCAGGGTCTCGTCGAGGTTGGCCGTGGACCTGTTCAGGTCGATCAGCGTGTCGCTGAGACCGTCCAGGATGGTGTCCACCTGGTCGACGGTGACGTCGGCGTTGAGGGCGGCCTGGGCGAGCTTGCGGATCCGCTCGGTGCCTTTGCGTGCCGGAACTCTATCGCTCTTGTCCACCATGACGGTCATTATGACCCCCGCGGGGAACCGGGGCGGCGAACCCGGCGTCTGACATGCATGCAACGCAGTCCGTGCGAGAACCTACCGAGATCGCCGAGAGGCCCCTACGGCGCCGGGCAGAGTGCGGATTACCTGTCCGGTTATGCCGACGCGCAGGCCGAAACCGGCCGCGACGACTAGAGCTTGCTCGCCGCGTCCTCGTCGAGCAGCCACACGGTGGCGTCACGCCCCACAGCGCCCGCAGCGGGCACGTCGACCGGGTCGGCGCCGTTGACCGCGGCCGCGACGGCGTCCGCCTTCTCCGCGCCCGACACCACCAGCCACACCTCGCGCGACCGGGTGACCGCGGGCAGCGTCAGCGTGATGCGCTGTGGCGGCGGTTTGGGGGAGTCGGTCACCCCGACCACCAGGCGGCTGGTCTCCCGCACCGCCGCGGTGTCCGGGAACAGCGAATTGATGTGGCCCTCCGGCCCCATCCCGAGCAGATGTACGTCGAAAGCAGGTGTGGGCTCGCCGGATTCGGCGTTGGCGGCCAGCACCTGTTCGTAGGCCAGCGCCGCGGCGTCGAGGTCGTCGCCGTACTCACCGTCCAGAGCGGCCATCGCATGCACGTTGGCGGCCGGGATGTCGACGTGGTCGAGCAGTGCCTCGCGCGCCTGCTTGTCGTTGCGCTCGTCGTCGTCGGAGGCGACGTAGCGTTCGTCGCCCCAGTAGATGTGCACGTTCGGCCAGTCGACGGCCTCACCGTAGACGCCGACGTGCTTCAGCAGCTTGACGCCGGTCCCGCCGCCGGTGAGCGACACGTGGGCGACGCCGCGCGCGGTGATCGCGGCGGTGATGGCGATGACCAGGCGGTCACCCGCCGCGGCGACCAGTGCGTCTGCGTCGGCGTACTTCTCGATCACGGTCTCAGACATACGTCACCTTCTCGATACCCTGCAGCGCCTCGAAGTAGATCTCATCGGCATCGAGGCGACGCATGTCCTCAGCCAGACATTCACGGGTCTCTCTGCGCGCCAACGGAACCAGTGCCTCCGGCTTGGCGGTGCGGGTGATCTTCGCGGTGACACCCTCCTGTGGACGGCTCAGCGTGATGGTCTCGCTGTCGCGGACGAGTTCCACCTTGAGCTCGCCGACGGCACGCTGGACCGGACCGTCGATGCGGCTGGCCAGCCAGCCGGCCAGGACGTCGAGCGCGGGCTCGGTCTCCAGGCCGGACACCAGCGCCGAGTTGATCTTCTCGTGCGGCGCCTGATCCACCGCCGAGGTGAGCAGCGCACGCCAGTAGGTGATCCGGCTCCAGGCCAGGTCGGTGTCGCCCGGGGTGTACCCCTTCAACCGGCCCTTGATCGAGGCCAGCGGGTCGGTGCCGTTGGTGGCGTCGGTGATCCGGCGCAGCGCCAGCTTGCCCAGCGGATCCTTGGCGGGAACCTCCGGTGCGACGTCAGGCCACCAGGTGACCACCGGGGTGTCGGGCAGCAGGAACGGCATCACCACGCTGCTCGCGTGATCGGCGAGCGGGCCCGACAGCCGGAGCACCACGACCTCGTTGGCGCCGGCGTCGCGACCGACACGGATCTGTGCGTCCAGCCTGGCGTTCTCGGCCAACCGGTCGCCCGGCGCGACCACGATGACCCGGCAGGGGTGTTCGCGGCTGGCCGCGTTGGCGGCCTCGATCGAGTCCTCGAGCAGGGTCTCCGAGGCCGGGGCGATGACCAGGGTGAGCACCCGGCCCAGCGTGATCGCACCGCCCTCTTCGCGCAGCGCGACGATCTTCTTGTTGATGACATCGGTGGTGCTGTCCGGCAGGTCGACGATCATGGTTAGGGCCTTCTCCATTCCCGGCCGGTGCGGCGCAGCATCTCGAACGCCGATTCCGGCCCCCAGCCGCCGGATTCGTACGGATCGGGCTTGCCGTGCGAGGCCCAGTACTCCAACGCCGGGTCGAGGATCTTCCAGGCCAGTTCGACCTCGTGGTTGACCGGGAACAGCGACGGCTCGCCGAGCAGCACGTCGAGGATCAGCCGTTCGTAGGCCTCGGGTGACTCCTCGGCGAACGCCGACCCGTAGGAGAAGTCCATGCTCACGTCGCGGACTTCCATCTGATTGCCCGGCACCTTCGAGCCGAATCGCAGCGTGATTCCTTCGTCGGGCTGGACGCGGATCACCAGGGCGTTCTGGCCGAGTTCCTCGGTCATGGTGGCGTCGAACGGCAGGTGCGGGGCGCGCTTGAAGACCAGCGCGATCTCGGTGACCCTGCGGCCAAGCCGCTTTCCGGTGCGCAGGTAGAACGGCACGCCGGCCCAGCGCCGGGTGTCGACGTCCACCGTGATCGCGGCGAACGTCTCGGTGGTCGACGTCTCCGAGAATCCTTCCTCGTCGAGCAGCCCGACCACCTTCTGCCCGCCCTGCCAGCCCGCGGTGTACTGCCCCCGCGACGTCGTCTCGTCCAGCGGCTCGGCCAGCTGGGTCGCGGACAGCACCTTGATCTTCTCGGCCTGCAGCTCGGCCGGGTTGAAGCTCACCGGCTCCTCCATCGCCGTGAGCGCCAGCAGCTGCAGCAGGTGGTTCTGGATGACGTCACGCGCGGCGCCGACCCCGTCGTAATAGCCGCCGCGGCCGCCCAACCCGATGTCCTCGGCCATGGTGATCTGCACGCTGTCCACATAGTGCGCATTCCAGACAGGCTCGAAGAGCTCGTTGGCGAAGCGCAGCGCGAGGATGTTCTGGACGGTCTCCTTGCCCAGGTAGTGGTCGATCCGGAACACCGACGACTCCGGGAAGACGTTGTTGACGATTGCGTTGAGGTCCTCGGCGCTCTCGAGGTCGTGGCCGAACGGCTTCTCGATGACCACCCGGCTCCAGGAGCCGTCCGTCTTCTTCGCCAGGCCCGTCCGCGACAACTGCTCGAGCACCTGTGGGAACGCCTTGGGCGGGATGGACAGGTAGAACGCGTGATTCCCGCCCGTCCCGCGCTCGGCGTCGAGCTTGTTCAGGGTCTCCGCGAGCTGTTCGAACGCCTTCTCGTCGTCGAACGTGCCCTGCACGAACCGGATGCCCTCCGCGAGCCTGTCCCAGACCTCCTGCCGGAAGGGGGTGCGGGCGTGCTGCTTGACCGCCTCGTACACGACATCGCTGAAATCCTCGTCGGCCCAATCCCTTCGGGCGAAACCGACCAGCGAGAACGTCGGCGGCAGCAGCCCGCGGTTGGCCAGGTCGTAGATGGCGGGCATCAGCTTCTTGCGCGCCAGATCGCCGGTCACGCCGAAGATCACCACACTGCAGGGCCCGGCGATCCGGGGCATCCGCTTGTCGCGCTTGTCCCTGAGCGGATTACGCCACCCGGTGGCGGCGGTGTCGACTGCGCTCATCTGGAGGCTAGGACTTCTTCTCGTCCAGCTGACCCTGCGTCGCCTCGAGCAGTTCCTGCCAGGACTTCTCGAACTTCTCCACACCCTCGTTCTCGAGAACCAGGAACACGTCGGTCAGGTCGACGCCGACGGCCTCGAGCTTGTCGAACACCTCCTGGGCTTCGCCGGCCCTGCCGGTCACCGTGTCGCCGGTGATGACGCCGTGGTCGGCGACGGCGTCCATCGTCTTCTCCGGCATGGTGTTCACCGTGTTCGGCGCCACCAGTTCGGTGATGTAGAGCGTGTCGGCGTAGTCGGGGTTCTTCACGCCCGTCGAGGCCCACAGCGGCCGCTGTACCCGCGCGCCGTCGGCCTTGAGCACCTCGAAGCGCTCACCGCCGACGAAGACCTCCTCATAGGCGGCGTATGCGAGCCGGGCGTTGGCGACACCGGCCTGGCCGCGAAGAGCCAGTGCCTCCTCGGAGCCGATCTTCTCCAGCCGCTTGTCGATCTCGGAGTCCACCCGGGACACGAAGAACGAAGCGACGGAATGGATCTTGGCCAGGTCGTGGCCGGCCTCCTTCGCCTTCTCCAGGCCGGCGAGGTAGGCGTCCATCACCGCGCGGTGGCGCTCGACCGAGAAGATCAGCGTGACGTTCACCGAGATGCCCTCGGCCAGCACCGCGGTGATCGCCGGGATGCCCTCTTCCATCGCCGGGATCTTGATCAGCAGGTTGGGCCGGTCGACGATCTTCCACAACTCGACCGCCTGGGCGATGGTCTTGTCCGCATCGCGGGCCAGTCGCGGGTCGACCTCGATCGACACCCGCCCGTCGACACCGTCGGACAGCTCGTACTGCTTGGCCAGCACGTCGCAGGCGTTGCGGACGTCGTCGGTGGTGACGGTGCGGATCGTGGCGTCGACATCGGCGCCCCGTTCGGCCAGTTCGGCGATCTGCGAGTCGTAGGCCTCGCCCTTGGACAGGGCGGCCTGGAAGATCGACGGGTTCGTGGTCACCCCGACGACACTCTTGGTGTCGATCAGCTCCTGCAGGTTGCCGGTCTGCAGGCGCTCGCGGGACAGGTCGTCGAGCCAAACGGATACACCCGCGGCCGCCAGTGCCGCGAGGTTGGGATTCTGCGCCATGGGTGTTGCCTCTCTTGAAGTTCTAGTTGTCTATCGATCGTTCCGCGGCGGCCGCCACGGCCTCCGGCGTGAAGCCGAACTCGCGGAACAACGTCTTGTCGTCGGCGGACTCGCCGTAGTGCTCGATCGAGACGATCTCACCGGTGTCGCCCACGAGCTTGTACCAGCTCTGCGCGACGGCGGCCTCGACGGCGACCCGGGCGGACACCGTCGGGGGCAGCACCGAGTCGCGGTACTCCTTGGGCTGCGACTCGAACCACTCGACGCACGGCATCGACACCACCGCCGCGGTGATGTCCTTGTCCGCCAACAGCTTCTTGGCCTCCACGGCCAGCTGCAGCTCCGAGCCGGTGCCGATCAGGATGACATCGGCGGCGGAGGCGTCGCCGCCACCGAGCACGTAACCGCCCTTGCTCACGCCCTCGGCGTCGGTGCCCTCCAGGACCGGGATGCCCTGCCGGGTCAGGATGAAACCGACCGGCCCGCTGCCGTTCCCGCGCGCCAGGATGCTGCGCCAGGCGTACGCGGTCTCGTTCGGGTCGCCCGGCCGGACCACCGACAGGTTGGGGATGGCGCGCAGCGCCGCGAGGTGCTCGATCGGCTGGTGCGTCGGGCCGTCCTCGCCGAGACCGACGGAGTCGTGCGTCCAGATGTAGATGGTGTCGATGTCCATCAGCGACGCCAACCGCACGGCCGGGCGCATGTAGTCGGAGAACTGCAGGAAGGTGCCGCCGAACGCGCGGGTCGGACCGTGCAGCACGATGCCCGACAGGATCGATCCCATCGCGTGCTCACGGATGCCGAAGTGCAGCACGCGGCCGTACCAGTCGGCGGAGAAGTCGCTGGTGGAGATCGACGGCGGGCCGAACGATTTCACGCCCTTGATCGTGGTGTTGTTGCTGCCGGCCAGGTCGGCCGAGCCGCCCCACAGTTCGGGCAGCTTGGGCGCGACGTCGTTGAGCACCTGGCCGAACGCCGCGCGGGTGGCCACCGCCTTGGAGCCCGGCTCCCAGTGGGTGATGTCGGCGTCCCAGCCGTCGGGCAGTTCCTGTGCGAGCAGCCGGTCGAGCAGCTTCTTGCGCTCGGGTTCGCGCTCGGCCCAGGCGTCGAACTCCGGCTGCCACTTCTCGTGCGCCTCGCGGCCGCGGTCGACCAGCTTCCGGGTGTGCTCGATGATCTCGGGGCGCACCTCGAACGTCTTGTCCGGGTCGAAGCCGAGCACCTTCTTGGTGGCGGCCACCTCGTCGTCGCCCAGCGCCGAGCCGTGCACCCCGCCGGTGTTCATCTTGTTGGGGGCGGGATAGCCGATGATGGTGCGCACCGCGATGAACGACGGCTTGTCGGTGACGGCCTTGGCGGCCTCGATGGCCTGCTCGATGCCGACGACGTTCTCGCCGCCCTCGACCTCCTGGACGTGCCAGCCGTAGGCCCGGTAACGCGCCGCGACGTCCTCGGACAGCGCGATGTTGGTGTCGTGCTCGATGGAGATCTGGTTCTGGTCGTAGAAGACGATCAGGTTGCCCAGCTGCTGGGTGCCCGCCAGCGAGGACGCCTCACTGGTGACGCCCTCCTCGATGTCGCCGTCGGAGGCGATCACGAAGATGTGGTGGTCGAAGGGGCTGGTGCCGGGGGCCGCGTCGGGGTCGAACAACCCGCGCTCGTACCGCGACGCCATCGCCATGCCGACGGCCGAGGCCAGACCCTGACCCAGCGGTCCGGTGGTGATCTCCACGCCCTTGGTGTGGCGGAACTCCGGATGCCCGGGGGTCTTCGACTTCCAGGTGCGCAGCGACTCGATGTCTTCGAGCTCCAGGCCGAACCCGCCGAGATAGAGCTGGATGTAGAGGGTGAGGCTGGAATGCCCGCAGGACAGCACGAACCGGTCGCGGCCCAGCCAGTGCACGTCACTGGGGTCGTGCCGCATCTGACGCTGGAACAGCGTGTAGGCCAGCGGCGCCAGGCTCATCGCCGTCCCGGGGTGGCCGTTGCCGACCTTCTGCACCGCATCCGCCGCCAGCACCCGGACGGTGTCGACTGCGGTGGTGTCGAGGTCGTTCCAGTCGTCGGGGTGGCTCGGGCGGGTGAGGGCAGAGATTTCCTCTGTAGTGGTCACGAACGCGCTCCTGGCTGTCATGCGGCTGGCAAGCTGATCTCTGTCCACCCTAGTGCGCGGTGGTCGGCCTCTGCAGGACCACAACGCATGATGGGGCGGACGTTCATCCGAACCGACCCTGCGGTGCAGGCGCGGGGCGGACGCCGTCTACCATCGTCTGTAGTAGAAGCTGCGCGCTGCCGCGATTTTTTGAGGAGTCAACTGCGTGAGCATTCGCGAGCGCCACCTCGGTCGCGGGACGTCAAGCCGAATTCGCTCTTCGGTCATGGCCAGGATCCTGGCCTACGTCGCGCTGACCAAGCCGCGAGTCATCGAGCTGTTGCTCGTGACCGCGATCCCGGCGATGCTCCTGGCGGAGCGTGGCACGGTCGATCCGCTGCTGATCCTCAACACCCTGATCGGCGGGATGCTGGCCGCCGCGGGCGCCAACACGCTGAACTGTGTCGCCGACGCCGACATCGACAAGGTGATGAAGCGGACCGCGCGCCGGCCACTGGCCCGTGACACGGTGCCGACGCGGCACGCACTGGTGTTCGGGCTGGTGCTGTCGGTCGCTTCGTTCGGCTGGCTGTGGTGGACGTCGAACCTGCTCTCCGGCCTGCTCGCGGTCGCCACGATCGCGTTCTACGTGTTCGTCTACACGCTGCTGCTCAAGCGCCGCACATCGCAGAACGTGGTGTGGGGCGGTGCCGCAGGCTGCATGCCGGTGATGATCGGCTGGTCGGCCGTCACCGGCACCATCCAGTGGCCCGCGCTGGTGATGTTCGCGATCATCTTCTTCTGGACGCCGCCGCACACCTGGGCGCTGGCGATGCGCTACAAGGACGACTACCGGGCGGCCGGGGTGCCGATGCTGCCCGCGGTGGCCACCGAGCTGCACGTCACCAAGCAGATCCTGGTGTACACCTGGCTGACCGTGGTGGCGACGCTGGCCTTGGCGCTGGCGACGGGCTGGCTGTACGCGGCGGTCGCGCTGCTGGCAGGCGCGTGGTTCCTGACGATGGCCCACCAGCTCTACAGCGGGGTCAAGCGGGGCGAACCGGTCAAGCCGCTGCGGCTGTTCCTGCAGTCGAACAACTACCTCGCGGTGGTGTTCTGCGCGCTGGCGGTCGACTCCGCGCTCGCGCTGCCCACGCTCTTCACCGCCTGATCTCAGCCCGAGAACACCGCCACCAACAGCGCTGCCGTCAGTACGGCGAACGCCGCCACGGTCCGGCGCAGCACCCCGGCCCGGCGGACACGCGGGAACGCCAGCGGCAGCGTGAGCGCGCACAGCAGGCCCAGCGGCACGGCGAACAGGGTGCCGGCGATCAGGCCGAAGCCATGCGGGTCGAAGGCGACGCTGTCCGGATCCATCGACGCCTCGATCGACGCGAATCGCGACGTCAGCGCCGTCACCACGCACCACAGCCACGCCGCGCCGGTCAGCGCGGCGAGCGCGGCGCCGGTCAGGCGCAGGGCGATGGAGGTCCGGTGGTGCGGCGGCGGCGTGGTCACGGGTGGTCTCAGCAGCTGCCGAATTCGTCCCGGATGCGCTGCTGCAGCGCCTGGGCGTCGGGGAGGAGTTCACCCATGTGACTGCCGTGGTCACACCCGCCGATCTCCGCGGAGCCGGCCCATCTGGGCCCGCGCGCACCGACGGCTCCCTGCGCCGCCCAGTTGAGGTGCACCGATCGTCCCGGTCGCGCATCGAGCGTGCGGACGGCGCCGGAGATGTCCTGGTGGGCGGCCGCCGGACTCGTCACGCTCATCGTCAGCGTCACGATGCGCCCGTCGCGCACGGTGACGTATCCCGGTTGCGCCGGGGCGAGCGCCGCGAGCTGGCCGTCGATGCGTTGCTTGTCGGCGATCGACATCCTGCTGCGGACGGCCCAGAAGGGGGCGTCGATCCCCTCGTCGGGCGCCACCTCGATGGTGTCGGGCGGCGGGTCGGTGAACAACCGCAGCACGGTGTCGACCACCCCGCTCGTGGCGGATGCGCCGTCGACCCGCACCGACGACCCATCGGTGCCACCGCCGAAGCGAATGCCGTCGGCCTGGACGTCCGCCCGTAGCCGGCGCAGCTGGGCGGCGATCCGGGCGGCGTCGTCGGGCAGGCGGTCGCCGCCGGCCAGCGTGGTCCACCGGGCGACGTTGATCTCGGCGCGCTGGTCGAAGTCGTCGAACTCGTCGCCGCGCAGGTGGTCGATCTCGTCCGCGACGGCGCCGATCTGGTGGTCGGTCGCCGTGTCCATGTCGACCCGAAGTTCGAACCGGGTGCCGGCCCAGATGTCGTTGTCGTAGACGAGGTCGGCATCGGTGACGCCGGGCATCGCGGCCACCCGATCGCGGATGTCTCGTGCCGCGTCCTCGCGGTCCGGGGCACCGGTGCACCCCGCCAGGCCGACCGTCAACACACCGGCGACCAGCGTGGTGGTGAGCCGGCGGATGCGCACATCGTGAGCCTATTGCCGCCCGGGTGGCCTGCGACGCACCGAAATCGGGTGGCTAGTTCCGGTCCCAGCCGCCGCGACGGCCCTCCTTGATCGATCCCCGTCGCTTCTTCTCGGCGATCCGGCGTTCCTTGGAGCCCCGGGTGGGTCTGGTCGGCCGGCGGGCCGGCGGGGGAGCGGCGGCGGCGTCGCGCAGGAGGCGGGCCATCCGTTCGCGTGCCGCGGCGCGGTTCTGCAGTTGCGCGCGATGCTCGCTTGCCGTCACGGTGAGGATCCCCGCGGAGAGTCGACCGCCCAGCCGGTACAGGATCCGGTGGCGCAAGTGCGGCGGCACCGACGGCGAGCGGGCCACGTCGAACGAGAGCTCGACCCTGCTGTCCGCGGTGTTGACCCCCTGGCCGCCGGGACCCGAGGATCTGGAGAAGCGTTCGCTCAGCTCGGACGCCGGTATCACGAAGGCCGGCGTGACGGCGAGGTCCTGCGTCACGTCACGGGACCAGCACCACCGAGCCGACCGTCTTGCGGCCCTGCAGGTCGCGGTGGGCCCGCTCGGCGTCGGCCAGCCGGTACCGCTCGCTGACCGTCACGGTGATCGTCCCAGAGGCGATCGCGTCGAGGACTTCGCCTGCCCGCCAACCGAATTCGTCGGCGGTGCCGGTGTAGTGCGCCAGGCTCGGCCTGGTCAGGAACACCGACCCGGCGGCGTTGAGCCGCTGCGGGTCGAACGGCGGGACGGGGCCGCTGGCCGCTCCGAACAGTGCCAGCGTGCCGCGCTTCGCCAGGCTGGCCAGGCTGGCCTCGAACGTCGCCGCACCGACCCCGTCGTACACCGCGGCCACGCCCTTGCCGTCGGTGAGCTCGCGGATCCGGGCGCCGAATTCCTGCGGATCGTCGGGGTAGTCCAGCACCGCGACGGCGCCGGCCTGCCTCGAGAGTTCGGCCTTGTCGGGGGTGGACACCGTGGTGATGACCCGGGTGGCGAGGCTGGTCGCCCACTGGGTCAGGATCAGCCCCACGCCGCCTGCGCCCGCATGCAGCAGCACGGTGTCGCCCTGCTGGACCGGGTAGGTCGACTTGATCAGATAGTGCGCGGTGGTGCCCTTCAGCAGCGCCGAGGCGGCCACCTCCGACGGCACCGACTCCGGCACATAGACCACGAAATCAGCTGGTGCAAGCGAATACTCGGCGTAGGCGCCGAATGCCTTGTCGGTGACCACCCGGTCGCCGACGCCGAGCGCGGCGACGTCCTCGCCGACCGCCTCGATGGTGCCGCACACCTCGGTGCCCACCACGAAGGGCAGCTCCCGCGGGTACAGCCCGGACCGGAAGTACGTGTCGATGAAGTTGACCCCGATCGCCTCTGCCTTGATCAGCACCTGACCCGGACCCGGGGTGGGTGGCGGCAGCTCGACGTGGCGCAGGACTTCGGGTCCGCCGGTCTCGGCGACTTCGATCGCGTACATGTGTTCCATCATTGCCGAAGAATCGGCGGCCACTCGGGCCGCCCTGTGCTGGCATCATTCGACCATGAAGCTGGCCCGTCCCGACATCCGTCACCCGCGCATCGTCCTCGCGGGCTGCCCGGCGTTGCCGGAGGGCGACGGGGACGACGCCGGCCTGGTCGACGCGCTGAGCCGGCACGGACTGCACGCCCGGTGGCGGTCGTGGGACGATCCGGCGACGCTGGACGCCGACCTGGTGATCCTGCGGGCCACCTGGGACTACGTGGAGCGGCTCGAGGAGTTCCTGGCCTGGACCCGACGGGTGCCGAATCTCCTCAACGGTGCCGACGTGGTCGCCTGGAACACCGACAAGCGCTACCTCGACGGCCTTGAGCGCCGCGGCGTGCCCACGGTCCCGAGCCAGTTCTTCTCACCGGGTGAACCGGTGCGGCTGCCCGCAGGGGAGGTGGTGGTGAAGCCCGCCGTCGGCGCCGGGGCGCGCGGCGCGCGACGGTGCGACGACCCGGCCGAGGCCCGCGCACACGCCGAGGCGCTGCACGGCGCCGGCTCCACAGTGCTGGTCCAGCCGTACGACGCCCGGATCGAACGCGGCGAGACGGCGCTGGTGTTCCTCGGCGGACGCGCGTCGCACGCCTTCACCAAGGCGCCGCTGCTGCCCGCCGCCCGGCCACCGGTGTTCGACGAGACGGGCACCTTCGCCGAGGAGTCCCTGGCGCCGGCCGACCCTGACCACGAGCTCTGGGACGTCGGATACGCCGCGCTGGCAGCCGCCGCGGCCGAACTGGACGTCGCGCCGGGGGATTTCCTCTACGCCCGCGCCGACGTCATCGGCGGGATCGACGACCCCCGGTTGCTGGAACTCGAACTGGTGGAGCCGTCACTGGGTTGGCGGCAGCTTGACCCCGACACCAGGGACCGCCGTCAGCGCGACTTCGTCGTCGGCGTCGAGGCCGCCCTCGACCGGTTCGGGCTGGGTCCGCTGTCGCATCGACGCCCATAGCGCAGCGGTGGCCGCCGTGCACGCCGCGGCGCCGGCGACGTGCACCGCCACCAGTGCGGCGGGGATGTCGAGGGCGTACTGCACCCGGCCGACCAGTGCCTGCGCGGCGACGAGGGCCAGCAGTACGGCGAGGCGCCGCATCACGCGGCGGGGCGCGGCGACCGCGCGCAGGCCGAAGACCAGCGCCACCAGCAGTGACAGGTAGGCCACCAGCAGCGTCGCGTGCGCCAGCACCAGGGTCACGATCTCGACCTCGAGGCGCGGCACCGGCGCGTCGATGCTCTTGTCCCCGGCGTGCGGACCCGCACCGGTCACCAGGGTGCCGGTCACGAGGACCGCAGCCAGCGCCACACCGCTCAGCAACGTCAACTGCCGCAGCGGCTTCGGCACTGTGCGCTCGACCACCCCGTCGTCGGGCTCGCCGATCTTCACGTAGAGCAGCACCGCCACCCACACCATCGTCATCGAGGCCAGCAGGTGGATGGCGACGGTCCACCACAGCAGGCCGGTCAGCACGGTGATGCCGCCGATCACCGCCTGCACGACGGTCGACGCCGGCATCAGCCAGGCGTAGACGAGGACCTCGCGGCGCCGCCGGGCCCGCACCACCGCGAGCACCGCCAGCGCGGCGGTGAGCACGACCAGGAAGGTGATCAGCCGGTTGCCGAACTCGACGGCCTGGTGGATGCCCGGGACCTCGGCATGCGGGACGGGAGTGAAGCTGCCGGGGAAGCACTGCGGCCAGGTGGGGCAACCCAGACCCGACGCGGTGACCCGCACGATGGCGCCGGTGACCGCGATGCCGCCCTGGGTCAGGATCACCGCGACGGCGATCGCCCGCTGCACGCCGAGGCTCGGCATTGGGAGCCGGTCGACCAGGCCGGTGAACACGCGTCGCACGCCCCGATCGTAGGCGATGGCCAACTACATTCCGTAGTAGGGCGTCACGATGCGGCCGCTCGGGGTGCGACGAACGGCACCAGGACCTCGTCGACGAGCTGCACCACGAGATCGTCGGTGATCGGGTCGCCGGTGATCAGCAGGCGGTGCCACAACACGCTCTGTCCGAGTTCGCGGGCGAGCTCGACCGGTACGTCGGGCCGCACGTCGCCGCGCTCGACGCCGCGCCGCAGCAGTGCGGCCATCTCGGCTTTGCGCCAGCCGATGACATCGCGCTGCAGCGCGTCGGCGAGCACCGGGTCGTGCGCGGCAGCGGCGACGGCGGCGCGCAGCGCGGCCGCGTCCGGCCCGGTGAACAGCGCGGCTGGAGTTCCTGCTGCCCGAGCTCGCGCGCTCAGGTGAAGCGGAACCAGCGCAACGCGCATAGCCCGGCCACCGCGCCCCAGACGGCGAGCACGGCGAGGCCGAACCAGTCCACCGACAACGTCATCGCCTGCGTCAGCGACTCGGTCAACGCGCCGGAGGGCGTCAGCCGCGCTGCCCACGCCAAGGCGCCCGGCACCGTCTGACCCTCCAGCGTCAGCGCGCCGAAACCGGCGAAGACGAACCACAGCAGGTTGGCCACCGCCAGCACGATCTCGGCGCGCAGGGTCCCGCCGAGCAGCAGGCCGAGCGCCGCGAAAACGGCGGTGCCGAGGGCGATGACCACCGCGCCGAGCGCCAGCCCGGCCAGCGCGGGGCGCCAGCCGAGCGCGATGCCGATGGCGCCGAGCACCATCGATTGCAGGAACACCACCGCCACCACCGCCAGTGACTTGCCGACGATGATGCCCCAGACCGGAAGTGCGGTGGCGCCCAGGCGTTTCAGCGCTCCGTAGCGGCGGTCGAACGCCACCGCGATGGCCTGTCCGGTGAACGCCGTCGAGATCACCGCCAGCGACATCACAGCGGGCACGAAGGCGGCGGCGCGGTCATCGCCGAACGACCCGAGCGGCAGCAGGATCAATCCGACCAGCAGCGTGATCGGGATGAACATGGTGAGCAGCAACTGCTCGCCGTTGCGCAGCAGCAACTTCAATTCCAGGTTGAACTGCGCGGCCAGCATGGTCGGCACGGTGGCCGGCCGCGGGTCGGGGGAGAAGGTGCCCGGCGCGAAACGGTTGGTCACGCCCCTGGGTTCGCGCGTCACGGCCGCAGCTCCCGTCCGGTCAGGTCGAGGAACACGTCCTCGAGGCTGCGCTGCTCCACCCGCATGTCGGTCGCGAGCACATCGAGCCGCGCGCACCACGCCGTCACGGTCGCCAGCACCTGCGGGTCGATGTGGCCCTCGACGAGGTACTCACCCGGTGCCGCCTCGATCGCCTGGTAGCCCTCCGGAAGGGCCGCGACGAGCAGCGCCAGGTCGAGCATCCGCGGGGCGCGGAACCTCAACTGGTTCTCGGCGCCGGTGCGCATCAGCTCCGCCGGCGTGCCGGTGGCCACCGCCACCCCGTGGTCGATGATCACCAGCCGGTCGGCCAGTTCCTCCGCCTCGGTCAGCTGATGGGTGGTCAGCACGACGGTCACCCCGTCGCGGCGCAGCCCGTCGATCAACTCCCACACCACGATTCGCGCATGCGCGTCCATCCCGGCGGTCGGCTCGTCGAGGAACACCAGCTCGGGTCGTCCCACCACGGCACACGCCAGCGCCAGACGCTGCTGCTGGCCGCCGGACAGCCTGCGATAGGTGGTGCGCGCGACCTCGGTGAGCCCGAGCGTGTCCATCAGCCACTGCGGGTCGAGCGGATCTGCGGCGTACGCGGCCACCAGCGCGAGCATCTCGCCGGCCCGGGCCGCCGGATAGCCGCCGCCGCCCTGCAGCATGACGCCGATCCGCTCGCGCAGCCGGGCGTTGTCCGAGACGGGATCGAGGCCGAGGACCTCGATGGAGCCCGCGTCCGGCCGCAGGAAGCCCTCGCACATCTCGATGGTCGTAGTCTTGCCCGCGCCGTTGGGCCCCAGCAGCGCCAGCACCTCGGCGCGCTGTACGTCGAGGTCGAGTTCCGACACCGCCGTCGTCGATCCGTACCGCTTGGTCACCCCGCGCAGCAGGACGGGAACAGCGGATCCGGACGTCACGGGGATTCAGCGTATGCGTCGCTGCTCGATGGTTGCGGCCGTGGTGGCGGTGACGGCTTCGCGACGGACGGTTCGTCCGCCCTCGGTTCGGTGTCCGGGCCCTCGTCCGCGTCGGGGTCGGGGACCGGCCGCCACGGCAACCGGCGCCAGGTGAGCGCCATCAGCAGTGCGACGACGAGCGTGCTGGCCAAGGTGGCCATCACGATCTGGAACAGGGTGAACCGGTCGCCGTTGGCGGTGGGCCCGAAAATGCCGATGACCAGCGTGATCGCGATGGTGGATCCCCGGAAACCGGGGCGGGTGGCCCAGGCCGCCAGCGGGATGATCGCCCACAGCAGGTACCACGGCTGCACCACAGGGAACAGCAGCACCGTCGCACCGAGGGCGACACCCAGCCCACCCACGGGATGCAGCCGGCCCCGCAGCACCGCCAGCAGCAGCCAGGTGACCAGGATCGCGATGATGATCACACCGATGGCGCGGGTGAGTGCCAGCACCGCGGTGGTGTGGTCGCCGAGACCGAGCAGGATGCCGACCTGGCCGGTGCCGAGCGCGATCAGCGTGGGCGGGGACATCCAGCTGCGCACCACGTTGGCGGTGCCCAGGGTGAACAGCCAGCCGAAACCCAGCCCGCTGGCCCACCCGATCACCGCCATCACCACCACCGACAGCGCTGTCAGAGAACCGCCGGCGATCACGAACGCCTTGACGGTGCCACCCCACCGGCACGCCAGCGCCATCGCCACGAACCCGAGCGCCAGCAGCGACGGCAGCTTGACCTGCGACGACATCGCGATCAGCACCGCTCCGACGATCAGCATGGCCAGCGGATGCCAGCGTCGCCAGTCGGCGCGGGTGACCGGCCTGCGCAGCGGCCGTGGCAGCAGTGGCTGCGCGGCGTCGATGCCGCGCAGCGCGAACTCGGTGCCCGCCAGCATCAGGCCGAGCATCAGCGCCTCGTTGTGGATGCCTGCCACCAGGTGCATGAACAGCAGCGGGTTGCACGGCCCCAGCCACAGCGCGCTGACCTCGGCGACGCCGCAGCGGCGGGCGAGCCTCGGGGTGGCCCAGACGATGAGGCCGACCCCGAGCAGGACGACGAGCCGGTGGAACAGCACCGCCCAGACGATGTTCTGGCCGGTCACGGTCGAGATGCCCTCGCCGATCCACAGGAACAGCGGTCCGTAGGGCGCCGGGGTCTCCCGCCAGAGGTTGGGCACCGACAGCGTGAACACGTGATCGAGCCCGAGCCCGGTGGCCGGGCCGACCTTGTACGGGTCGAGGCCGAGCCGCGATATCTCGCTCTGGGCCAGGTAGGAGTACACGTCGCGGCTGTACATCGGCGGGGCGAGCAGCAGCGGGAGGGCCCACAGCAGCAGCGTGCGGTCCACCTGGCCGCGCGACATCCGGCGGCTGCCGAGCGCGAACCGGCCGAGCATCAGCCAGGCCAGCGCCATCATCACCGCGCCGGTGGTGGTCATGGTCAGCGAGACGGTCTGGATCCGCGAGGGCAGGTTGAGCAGCCGGACACCGAAGGTGGGATCCTGGACCACGGGCCGCGCACCGGCGCCGAGCGCGCCGATCGCCATCAGTACCGTGCCGGTGGCCCCGAACAGCCGGGTCCGGCGCAGCGCCACCATCTCGGCGCCGTTGAGGGGGGAACCGGCGACCGGCTCGTCGCCGTGCCATCGGGCGATCGAGGAGCTGAACATCTGGAGGCGCCCGGCCAGTGGAGCCATCAGAGCAGACTAACGGTCGGGGGTGTGGTGGCTTTCACGCTCGCGGTAAGGGTCCCCTTGCTGGAAGCCGTCAGGGAATTCCGACACAATGGTGTTGTGGAATTCGACCGGGAGCGAGCTGCGGACATGACGCCTGCCGTCGTGCCGGCTTCGGACGGCCACACCCGCACCGCCATCATCCAGTTGCTGATGGAGGGGCCGATCACCGCCGGTCAGATCGGCGATCGGCTCGGCATCTCCGCGGCAGGCGTGCGCCGGCACCTCGACGCCCTCGTCGACGCCGGAGACGCGCAGGCCAGCGCCGCCGAGGCGTGGCAGCACTCGGGTCGCGGCCGGCCCGCCAAGCGCTACCGGCTGACCGCCGCAGGCCGGGCCAAGCTCGGCCACGCCTACGACGACCTCGCGGTCGCGGCGATCCGTCAGCTGCGCGAGATCGGCGGCGACGACGCCGTGCGCACCTTCGCCCGCCGCCGGATCGACACCATCCTGTCGGGAGTAACCGAGGGCCCCGATGGCGTTGAAGCCACTGCGGACCGGGTGGCCGCGGCGCTGACCCGGGCCGGCTACGCCACCACCACGACCACCACGCCGGCGGGCGGACCCGTCCACGGCGTGCAGATCTGCCAGCACCACTGTCCGGTGTCGCACGTCGCCGAGGAGTTCCCGGAGCTGTGCCAGACCGAGCGTGAGGCGTTCGCCGAGATCCTGGGCACCCACGTACAGCGGCTGGCCACGATCGTCAACGGCGACTGCGCCTGCACCACCCACGTACCACTCGCCAAGGAACTTCGGCACACAGCCCGCGCCGAAGCCGCCACCACAACCCAAGGAGCGTCGGCATGACCGCTACCCCCGAGACCTCGGTCGCCAAGCCCGAGCCGCTGACCCAGGACGAGACCATCGCCTCGCTCGGCAAGTACGGGTACGGCTGGTCGGACTCCGACGTCGCCGGTGCCAGCGCGCAGCGCGGGCTGTCCGAGGCCGTGGTGCGCGACATCTCGGCGAAGAAGAGCGAGCCGGAGTGGATGCTCGAGACCCGGCTGCGCGCCCTGCGCACCTTCGACAAGAAGCCGATGCCCAACTGGGGTTCCGACCTCGACGGCATTCACTTCGACAACATCAAGTACTTCGTGCGGTCCAGTGAGAAGCAGGCGGCGACCTGGGACGATCTGCCCGCCGACATCAAGAACACCTACGACAAGTTGGGCATCCCGGAGGCCGAGAAGCAGCGGCTGGTGTCCGGTGTCGCCGCCCAGTACGAGTCCGAGGTGGTCTACCACTCCATCCGTGAGGACCTCGAGGCCCAGGGCGTCATCTTCCTGGACACCGACACCGCCCTCAAGGAGCATCCCGAGCTGTTCAAGCAGTATTTCGGCACGGTGATCCCGGCCGGCGACAACAAGTTCTCGGCGCTCAACACCGCGGTGTGGTCGGGCGGGTCGTTCATCTACGTGCCGAAGGGCGTGCACGTCGACATCCCGCTGCAGGCGTACTTCCGGATCAACACCGAGAACATGGGGCAGTTCGAGCGGACGCTGATCATCGTCGACGAGGACGCCTACGTGCACTACGTCGAGGGCTGTACCGCGCCGATCTACAAGAGCGACTCGCTGCACTCGGCGGTCGTGGAGATCATCGTCAAGCCCGGCGGCCGGTGCCGTTACACCACCATCCAGAACTGGTCGAACAACGTCTACAACCTGGTCACCAAGCGGGCCAGGGCCGAGGCGGGCGCCACCATGGAGTGGGTCGACGGCAACATCGGCTCCAAGGTCACGATGAAGTACCCGGCCGTGTGGATGACCGGTGAGCACGCCAAGGGTGAGGTGCTCTCGGTGGCGTTCGCCGGCGAGGGTCAGCACCAGGACACCGGCGCCAAGATGCTGCACCTGGCGCCGCACACGTCGTCCAACATCGTGTCCAAGTCGGTCGCCCGCGGCGGCGGCCGGGCGTCCTACCGCGGCCTGGTCCAGGTCAACAAGGGCGCCTACGGTTCCCGCGCGAGCGTCAAGTGCGATGCGCTGCTCGTCGACACGATCAGCCGGTCGGACACCTATCCCTACGTCGACATCCGCGAGGACGACGTCACGATGGGCCACGAGGCCACGGTGTCCAAGGTCAGCGAGGACCAGTTGTTCTACCTGATGAGCCGCGGCCTCACCGAGGACGAGGCGATGGCGATGGTGGTGCGCGGGTTCGTCGAGCCGATCGCCAAGGAACTGCCGATGGAGTACGCGCTCGAGCTCAACCGGCTGATCGAGCTGCAGATGGAAGGCGCGGTCGGCTGATGGGGGCGAGCGAAGCGACGGGGAACAGGCAGTGACTGAGACCAACCTGACCACCGCGGTCGAGGGAGGCGCGAAGCCGGGTTCGGCCCTCGCAGGCGCCAACAAGGGCGAGCAGTTCGCCTCGTTCGACGTCGCCGCCTTCGAGGTGCCCGGCGGCCGCGACGAGCTGTGGCGGTTCACCCCGCTGCGGCGGCTTCGCGGGCTGCACGACGGCTCGGCTCCCGCGACCGGACGCGCCACGATCGAGGTCACCGAGCGGCCCGGCGTGACGGTCGAGACGGTGCAGCGCGGCGACGACCGGCTCGGCCAGGCCGGCGTGCCCGCTGATCGTGTTGCGGCGCAAGCCTTCTCGTCGTTCGAGTCCGCGACGATCGTGACGGTCGCACGCGACACCGAGGTGGCCGAACCGATCGAGATCGTCGTCAACGGTCCCGGCGAGGGCGCGGTGGCGTACGGACACCTACAGATCCGCGTCGAGGAACTGGCGAGGGCGATCGTCGTCGTCGACCTGCGCGGCAGCGGAACCTATGCCGACAACGTCGAGATCGTCGTCGGCGACTCGGCCGGTGTCGGGGTGATCTGGATCGCCGACTGGGCCGACGACATGGTCCACGTCAGCGCCCACCACGCCCGGCTGGGGAAGGACGCCGTGCTGGGGCACGTCAACGTCACCCTCGGCGGGGACGTCGTGCGCACCACGGCGACGGTGCGGTACGCCGGTCCCGGCGGCCAGGCCCAGATGCTCGGCACCTACTTCGCCGACGACGGCCAGCACTTCGAGTCGCGGCTGCTCGTCGACCACTCGCAGCCCAACTGCAAGTCCGACGTGCTCTACAAGGGGGCGCTGCAGGGCGACCCGGACTCCGACCGCCCCGACGCCCACACGGTGTGGATCGGCGACGTGCTGATCCGCGCCGAGGCCACCGGCACCGACACCTTCGAGGTCAACCGCAACCTCGTGCTGACCGACGGGGCCCGCGCCGATTCGGTGCCGAACCTGGAGATCGAGACCGGCGAGATCGTCGGCGCCGGACACGCCAGTGCCACCGGCCGTTTCGACGACGAGCAGTTGTTCTACCTGAGGGCCCGCGGCATTCCCGAGGAGCAGGCCCGCCGACTGGTGGTGCGCGGATTCTTCGGCGAGATCATCGCCAAGATCGCCGTGCCCGCCGTGCGCGAGCGCCTCACCGACGCCATCGAACGAGAACTAGCGATCACGGAATCGAGAAGTAGCTGACATGACCACGCTTGAAGTCAAGGACCTGCACGTCTCCGTCGTCTCCGCTGAGGACGGCACCGACATCCCGATTCTCAAGGGCGTCAACCTGACCGTGAAGTCGGGGGAGACGCACGCGGTGATGGGGCCCAACGGGTCGGGCAAGTCGACGCTGTCCTACGCGATCGCCGGACACCCCAAGTACACCGTGACGTCCGGTTCGATCACGCTGGACGGCGAGGACGTCCTGGCGATGAGCATCGACGAGCGCGCCAGGGCCGGACTGTTCCTGGCCATGCAGTACCCGATCGAGGTGCCCGGGGTGTCGATGTCGAACTTCCTGCGCACCGCGGCCACCGCCGTGCGGGGCGAGGCGCCGAAGCTGCGGCACTGGGTCAAAGAGGTCAAGACGGCGATGAGCGATCTCGACATCGACCCGACGTTCTCCGAGCGCAGCGTCAACGAGGGCTTCTCCGGCGGCGAGAAGAAGCGTCACGAGATCCTGCAGCTCGGCCTGCTGAAGCCGAAGATCGCAATTCTCGACGAGACCGACTCGGGTCTCGACGTCGATGCGCTGCGCATCGTCAGCGAGGGTGTCAACCGCTACGCCGAGGCAGAGAACGGCGGCGTGCTGCTGATCACGCACTACACCCGGATCCTGCGCTACATCCAGCCGCAGTTCGTCCACGTCTTCGTCGGCGGCCGGATCATCGAGTCCGGCGGCCCCGAGCTCGCCGACGAGCTCGAAGAGAACGGCTACGAACGCTTCACCCACGCTCCGGCGGCGGGATCCTAGGCGGCGCGATGACGGCCTCCACGGAACGCCCGGCGCTGGCGGTGGACCTCGAGACGGTGCGGGCGGACTTCCCTATCCTGTCGCGGGTGATGCGCGGCGGGAACCAGCTGGCGTACCTCGATTCCGGTGCGACGTCGCAGAAGCCGCGGCAGGTGCTCGACGCCGAGCGTGACTTCCTCACCACGTCCAACGGCGCGGTGCACCGCGGCGCGCACCAGCTGATGGAGGAGTCCACCGACGCCTACGAACAGGGCCGCGCCGACATCGCGGCGTTCGTCGGCGCCGACACCGACGAGCTGGTGTTCACCAAGAACGCCACCGAGTCGATCAACCTGGTGTCGTACGCGCTGGGGGACAACAGGTTCGAGGGCCGCGCCGTCGGGCCCGGCGACGTCATCGTCACCACCGAGCTCGAACACCACGCGAACCTGATCCCGTGGCAGGAGCTGGCGCGCCGCACCGGTGCCACGCTGCGCTGGTACGGCGTCACCGACGACGGGCGCATCGACCTCGACTCGCTGCGGCTCGACGAGCGCGTGAAGATCGTCGCGTTCAGCCACCACTCGAACGTCACCGGCGCGATCGCCCCGGTCGCCGAACTGGTGGCTCGGGCCAAGCAGGTGGGGGCGCTCACGCTGCTCGACGCCTGCCAGTCGGTGCCGCATCAGTCCGTCGATTTCCACGCGCTCGACGTCGACTACGCCGCGTTCTCGGGGCACAAGATGCTGGGCCCCACCGGGATCGGCGTGCTCTACGGCCGCCGTGAGCTGCTGGACGCGATGCCGCCCTTCATCACCGGCGGGTCGATGATCGAGACGGTCACGATGGAGGCCACCACCTACGCCCCGGCGCCGCAGCGCTTCGAGGCGGGCACCCCGATGACGTCGCAGGTCGTCGGATTGGCCGCCGCCGCACGCTATCTCGACGCACTGGGCATGGACGCCGTCGAGGCGCACGAGGCCAGACTGGTCGAATCCGCGCTCGACGGGCTGGCCGGCATCCCGGGTGTCCGGGTCGTCGGGCCCACCGACATGGCCGACCGCGGCTCGCCGGTGAGCTTCGTCGTCGACGGCGTGCACGCCCACGACGTAGGGCAGGTGCTCGACGACGAGGGCGTCGCCGTGCGGGTCGGGCACCACTGCGCGTGGCCGCTGCACCGCCGGTTCGGCATCCACGCCACCGCCAGGGCGTCGTTCGCGGTGTACAACACACCCGACGAGGTGGACCGGCTGGTCGCGGGGATCAAGCGGGCCGTCGAGTTCTTCGGGCGGGATTGAGCGCACCGTGCGGATGGAGCAGATGTACCAGGAGGTGATCCTGGACCACTACAAACACCCGCACCACCGCGGGCTGCGCGAACCGTTCGGCGCCGAGGTGCACCACGTGAACCCGACGTGCGGTGACGAGGTCACGCTGCGGGTGGCGCTGTCCGGCGATGGCAGGACCGTAGAGGACATCTCCTACGACGGGCAGGGCTGCTCCATCAGCCAGGCCGCGACGTCGGTGCTCACCGACCAGGTGATCGGTCAAAGTGTCGCGCAGGCACTGTCGACCGTCGCGGCGTTCACCGAGATGGTGTCGTCCCGCGGCGCCGTCGAGGGCGACGAGGACGTGATCGGCGACGGCGTGGCATTCGCGGGCGTGGCCAAGTACCCGGCGAGGGTGAAATGTGCGCTGTTGGGCTGGACGGCTTTCAAGGCCGCGCTGGCTCAGGCGTCGGAAGAATTCGAGGAGGCAGGATGACCGCACCCGATGAGCTGTTGGCCGATCTGGAGGAGGCGATGCGTGACGTCGTCGATCCCGAACTCGGCATCAACGTCGTCGATCTCGGCCTGGTGTACGGGCTGAACATCGAAGAGGGCGACGGCGGCAACGTCGCGCTGATCGACATGACGCTGACCTCGGCGGCGTGCCCGTTGACCGATGTGATCGAGGACCAGTCGCGCAACGCGCTCGTGGGTGCGGGGCTGGTCGACGAAATCAAGATCAACTGGGTGTGGAATCCGCCGTGGGGCCCTGACAAGATCACCGAGGACGGCCGCGAACAACTGCGGGCGCTCGGCTTCACCGTCTGACGCGTCCAATTCACCGGTCAGCGGACCGCGCCGGGGGACAATGACCGAATGGTCACCGTTCCTGCGGCGGTGTGGCGCGGCGGGCCGGTCGTCCGTGCACTGACCGTCGGCGCCGCGGTGGGCGTCTTCCTCGGCATGCTCGCCTGGCTCGACTCGGGTCTGCTGATGGCCGGCGTGATCGTCACCGTCGTGGTCGGCGGGGGCTACGGCATCTGGATGCAGCGCCGCATGGCGCGGTTCTGGCCGGGCGCCGCGGCGCTCACCGCCGACGAGCGGGTGGCCGTGGCCCGCGCCGCGCGCCGCGGCGAACCGGTCGGGTCACCGGGCCTGGCCGAGGCGCTCGCCGAGTACGGATCGGGGATGCGCGCGGCTGCGGAGATCGCACGGCCGTACCGCTGGGTGATCCCGCTGGTCCTCGTCGTCGGTGTGGGCACGGCCGTGTGGGACGCGTTCTACGGCACCTGGGGTAACGCCGAGGTCTCGGCCGTCTACCTGGTGCTGCTGCTGCTCGAGGTGTTCTGGTGGCCGCGGCGGCAACGGCGACTGCTGGCCAACGCCGATCGCGCGGCCGCCACGTAATCGCACGGCCGGTCGGGATCCCTGGTAACTCATTCGGTATGAGCCCCGATTACGTCGCCACGCGCAGGCAGCTGCGCGGTGTCGCCGAGAGCCTGATCGCCGGACCGCAGCATCGCGCGGCGGGCACCATCCGCCTGGCGGTGCGGCCCGACGGCTTCACCGGTGTCGCGCTGCCGATCGCCGTGCACGGCACGGAGCTGGTGTGGCAGCACGGCAGCGCCGCGCTCGCCGGGCCGGTGAAAGCGCTGGCCACCGTCGCGGGCGTCACGGCGGGCCCACCCGAAGGCGTCTACGACGTCGTCGACCCGCTGGCCGCCGACGCGGTGCTCGACATCGACCCGGCGGCGGCCGATCTGCTGTACCGCAGCCTCTACGCCGGCGGTTTCGCCATCAAACATATTCTGCCCGAACAGCATCCGGTGCTCTGGCCGGAGCACTTCGACGTCGCGGTCACCGAGGACGAGGTGAACTACGGCGTCTCCGCCGGCGACGACCACCACCCGGCGCCGTACGCCTACGTCGGCCCGTGGACCGCACGCCGGGGGACGTTCTGGAACGCACCGTTCGGAGCGCTGCTGGCGCTCGACCCGGCCGACGACGTGGACGAACTGGCCCGCCGAGTGGCGGATTTCTTCGCCGAGGGCCGGGCCCGCGCGTCAGACCGCTGACCCGCGGGCGGGCAGGCGTGAACCGGCCGGCCGCGGGGAACAAGCATGGTGAACCCAACGTTAGGACAGTCGTGGCAACGCAAGACATCACCGCAGAGCAGTTCAACGACACCATCAACGACAACGACATCGTGCTGGTGGACTTCTGGGCGTCGTGGTGCGGGCCGTGTCGCGCGTTCGCGCCCACCTTCGCCGCCTCGTCCGAGAAGCACCCCGACGTCGTGCACGCCAAGGTGGACACCGAGGCCGAGCAGGCGCTGGCGCAGGCCGCCGACATCCGCTCAATCCCGACCCTGATGGTCTTCAAGAAGGGCAAACTGGTGTTCAACCAGGCCGGCGCGTTGCCGCCGGCGGCCCTGGAGGACCTGGTGCAGAAGGTCAGGGAGTTCGACGTCGACGCGGCGGTCGCCGCCCAGGACGACGGCGCGCAGGCCTAGCTGCCCGGGGGCCGGTGCACGGCCCCGCGATAGCGTGCTCGGGTGACCGAAGCACAGCAGTTCGTCCTCGTCGACCGACCGCGCCCGCAGGTGGCGCTGGTGACCCTCAACCGGCCCGAACGCATGAACTCGATGGCGTTCGACGTCATGGTGCCGCTGCGCGACGTACTCGCCGAGCTGAGTCACGACAATTCGGTGCGCGCGGTGGTGCTGACCGGCGCGGGCCGCGGGTTCTCCTCCGGCGCTGACCACAAGTCGGCGGGGTCGGTGCCGCACATCGACGGGCTCACCCGGCCGACGTTCGCCCTGCGGTCCATGGAGGTCCTCGACGAGGTGATCCTGGCGCTGCGCAAGCTCCACCAGCCGGTGATCGCGGCGGTGAACGGCGCCGCGATCGGCGGCGGTCTGTGCCTGGCGCTGGCCGCCGACATCCGCGTCGCGGCGACCGGTGCCTACTTTCGTGCCGCGGGCATCAACAACGGTCTGACGGCCAGCGAGTTGGGGCTGTCCTATCTGCTGCCCCGCGCGATCGGCTCGTCGCGGGCGTTCGAGATCATGCTCACCGGTCGCGACGTCGACAGCGCGGAGGCCGAGCGGATCGGCCTGGTGTCCCGGACGGTGCCGGAGGACGATCTGCTCGAGGTGTGCTTCGACATGGCCGAGCGCATCGCCGCGTTCTCCCGTCCCGGTGTCGAGCTGACCAAGCGCACGCTGTGGTCCGGGCTGGACGCCGGCAGTCTCGAGGGGCACATGCAGGCCGAGGGGCTGGGCCAGCTGTTCGTGCGATTGCTGACCGCCAACTTCGAGGAGGCGGTGGCGGCCCGCGCGGAACGACGCCCCGCGGTCTTCACCGACGACAAGTCCTAGCCTCCTCGCGCCGGTTCACGGCGCGCTCGTCCGCGGCCGGCCCGGCGGCGCCGAAAGGTAGCCCCCATACCCGGTAGCGAAGGCGCTAATCTTCCCCTTTGCAAGTAACGCCGAGCGCCGCGACGGGCGGTTACACCCGCGAAGTCCAAGATCAGTTCCTTTGCTGGCCGCCGGTGCGCAACCGTTTGGGTTCGTTGCCATACTTGCGTTCCGATTGGGCGGTAACTGCTGTGCTGCCCGCTGAAATGCCCGCTGAGCAGGGTCTTTTGACTGCACGGCGTCGACCCGAGTCGGGACACGTACGGTTCGCACGCCCCTTTAGGTTGTGCTAACTTGCCGCAATTGACTTTGCCGTTGGCGAGACCTGCAGATGTCCTGGATGCCGGAAGAGGTAGGAGCTTCGTGATCGACAGGCCCATGACGCCCATCGCCGTCGTCGGGATGGCGTGCCGGCTGCCCGGCGGTATCGAGTCGCCCGCCGAACTGTGGGAGGCCCTGCTGCGCGGCAGTGACCTGGTCACCGAGGTGCCGGCCGACCGGTGGGATGCCGACGACTTCTACGATCCGGAGCCCGGTGTGCCCGGCCGGTCGGTGTCCAAGTGGGGCGGCTTCCTCGACGACGTCGGTGGATTCGACGCCGACTTCTTCGGCATCAGCGAGCGCGAAGCGACCGCCATCGACCCGCAGCATCGCCTGCTCCTCGAAACAGCTTGGGAAGCAGTCGAACACGCCGGTATCGCACCCGCATCGCTGGCCGGCAGCCAGACCGGCGTCTTCGTCGGCATGACGCACAACGACTACCAGTTGGTCACCGCCGAGGCCGACGCCATCGCCGGACCCTACGGGTTCACCGGCAGCAATTACGGTCTGGCCTCCGGACGGATCGCCTACCACCTCGGCGTGCACGGCCCGGCCTTCACCGTCGACTCCGCATGCTCGTCGGCGCTGCTCGCGGTGCACATGGCGTGCCGGAGCCTGCACGACGGCGAGAGCAGCATGGCGCTGGCGGGCGGGGTCAACGTGCTGCTCGAGCCCCGCAAGATGGCCTCGGGCTCGGCGCAGGGCATGCTCTCCGCGACGGGTCGGTGCCGGGCGTTCGACGTCGACGCCGACGGCTTCGTCTCCGGTGAAGCAGCGGTGATGCTGCTGTTCAAGAGGCTGCCGGATGCGCTGGACGACGGGGACCGCGTGCTCGCGGTGATCCGCGGCACCGCGACGAACCAGGACGGCCGCACGGTCAACATCGCCACCCCGTCGCCGGCCGCCCAGGAGTCCGTCTACCGGGCCGCGCTCGCCGCGGGCGGCGTCGACCCGGTCACCGTCGGTTACGTCGAGGCGCACGGCACCGGAACCCCGGTCGGCGACCCCATCGAATACACCAGCCTCGCGAAGGTCTACGGCACGGCCGGACGGTGCGTCCTCGGGTCGGCCAAGACGAACCTCGGACACGCCCAGTCGGCGTCGGGTGCGCTCGGCCTGATGAAGGCGGTACTGGCGCTGCAACACGCGCAGGTGCCGCCGAACCTGCATTTCAACCGGCTCCCCGAACAGATGGCGGAGGTGCAGACCGGGCTGTTCGTGCCGCAGACGGCGACGCCGTGGCCCGTCGAGGGCGACCACCCGCGCCGCGCCGCCGTGTCGTCCTACGGACTGTCCGGAACGAATGTGCACCTGGTCGTCGAACAGTCCCCGGGCATGGCCGCGCCGCGGATCGTCGAGGAGAACGACTCGACCGCACGCGACCTGAGCGCACCGTGGTTGTTCCCGCTGTCGGCCACCTCGCCGGAGTCGTTGCGGCAGACGGCGGCACGGCTCGCCGACTGGGTCGACGCCCGGATCGGCGGCGACCCCGCGGATCTCCGGGACCTGGCCTACACGCTCGCCCGCCGCCGCGCGCACCGCACCGTGCGCACCGCGGTGTTGGCAGGCAGCGCAACCGAACTCGTCGACGCCCTGCGTCGGGTGGCGGCGGGTGACACGCCGCCGCAGACGCCGGCAGCCGACACCGGTCAGGGCCCCGTGTGGGTGTTCTCCGGCCAGGGGTCGCAGTGGGCCGCGATGGGTGCGGCGCTGCTGGCCGCCGAGCCGCGCTTCGCCGAGGCCGTCGCCGAGGTCGAGCCGCTGATCGCCCTGGAATCGGGTTTCTCGGTGACCGAGGCGATGTCGGCGCCCGAGACGGTCACCGGCATCGACCGGGTACAGCCCACCGTGTTCGCCGTCCAGGTCGCCCTCGCGAGAACGCTTGCCGGATACGGGGTTCGGCCTGCGGCGGTGATCGGGCACTCGATGGGCGAGGCGGCCGCAGCCGTCGTCGCCGGCGCCCTCACACTCGCCGACGGCGTGGCCGTGATCTGCAGGCGGTCCCGGCTGATGCAGGCCGTCGCCGACTCGGGCGCGGCACCGGGTGCGATGGCCTCGGTGGAACTGCCCGCCCAACAGGTGCTCTCCGAACTGGCTGCCGCCGGAGCCGCCGACGTGGTGCTGTCGGTGATCGCCTCGCCGCAGTCGGCGGTGGTCGGCGGTGCGCGGTCGACGATCCGCGCGCTGGTCGCGGCCTGGGAGGAGCGCGGGGTGATGGCCAGGGAGGTGGCGGTCGACGTCGCCTCGCACTCGCCGCAGGTCGATCCGATCCTCGACGAGCTCACCGACGCCCTCGAGGGCCTCGAGCCGTCGGAACCGTCGATCCCGTACTACTCGGCCACGCTCTACGACCCGCGGGAACCGGCCGACTACGACGGCTGGTACTGGGCGGACAACCTGCGGCACGCGGTGCGGTTCGCCGCCGCGGTGCAGGCGGCGCTCGAGGACGGGTTCCGCGTCTTCGCCGAGCTCTCGCCGCACCCGCTGCTGACCCACGCGGTCGACCAGAACGCCAAGGCCCTCGACGTCTCGATCGCGGCGCTGGCGACGATGCGCCGCGGGCAGGAGACGCCGCACGGACTGCGCGACGTCCTGGTCGACCTGTTCAGCGCCGGAGCCGAGATCGACTTCACCGCGCTCTACCCCGACGGCGTGCTGGTGGACGCGCCGCTGCCGGTGTGGACACATCCGCGTCTGATGCTCAGTGCCACGCCGCGGGGCGCCGTGGCGGGCGCGCAGACGGTGGCGGCTCATCCGCTGCTCGGCGCGCACGTGCGACTGCCCGAGGAACCGGAGCGCCATGTCTGGCAGTCCGACGTCGGCACCGCGGCCCAGGCGTGGCTGGCCGACCACCGCGTGCACGATATCGCCGCACTGCCTGCGGCGGCCTACTGCGAGATGGCACTGGCCGCAGCGCGCGCCGCGCTCGGCGACACCGCCGAAGTGTGCGACCTGACCTTCGACGAGATGCTGTTGCTCGACGACGCCACCCAGGTGTCGGCCGCCGCCACGATGACCCCGTCCGGGACACTCGACTTCACCGTCGACACCTACGCCGACGGTGACCGGGTCCGCCGCGCCACCGCCCGGCTGGCTCCGGCTGCGGAGCCACGCCACACGCCCACCCACGACATCGCGCAGCTGCTCGCCGCGCACCCCGTGGCGGTCGACGGACCGGCACTGCGCGCGTGGTTCGACGTACATCACATCCAGTACGGACCGGCATTCGCCGGCGTGACCGCGGCGCACACGTCCGACGCGGGCGCCTCGGTGCTCGCCGAGGTGGCGCTGCCGGGAGCCGTGCGCTCGCAGCAGAGCGCGTACGGCATTCACCCCGCACTGCTTGACGCGTGCTTCCAGGCCGTCGGCGCCCACCCGCACCTGCACGCGGACCGGTCGGGGGCCATCATGCTCCCGCTCGGCGTGAGCCGCCTGCGGGTCAACGGCCCGGTGCGCGCCGCACGCTACTGCCTGGTCACCGTGACAGCCGCCACCGCGACCGCGGTCGAGGCGGATCTCGACGTCCTCGACGAGACCGGCGCGGTGCTGGCGGAGGTCACCGGCCTGCGGCTCGGCACGGGCCTCTCGGCGGATGCCCGTCGCCGGCGGGTGCTCGACGACCGGCTCCTCACCGTCGACTGGCGCCCGATGGAGGCGCCGGCCGGCGGCGCCGCCGAAGCCGGCCGCTGGTTGCTCGTCAGCGCGTCCGCCGACGCGCGCACCGCGGCGCTCGCCGAGGCGTTGCTGGCCCGCGGCGCCGACATTCGCACCACCGCGTTCCCGGCCGTCGCACCCCAGGACGCCGGCGGTTGGCTGCGTGAAGGGCTGATGGCGCAACCACATTCGGCGCTGGTCCTGGTGACGTCCGGCTCCGCTGCCGATCCGCTGGCGGACCGGTCCGCAGAATCGGTGTCGCAGGTGGTGCGCATCGCGCGCGAGATCGCCGACGTGCCGGGCGACGTGCCCCGGCTGTACGTGCTGACGGAGAACGCCCAGACGGTCGACGCCGCAGACGCCGCCACCCTCACCCACGCCGGGTTGCGCGGCCTGATGCGGGTGCTCGCGATCGAACAACCCGCGTTGCGCGCCACCCAGGTCGACGTGGACGCCGCCACCGAGCTGTCCCTGGTGGCCGCCCAGCTGCTGTCGGATTCCGACGAGGACGAGACCGCGTGGCGGGCCGGCGCCTGGCACGTGGCGCGCCTGAGCCCGGGCCCCCTGCATCCCGAGGACCGGTACACCCGAACGGTCAAGTACGACAGCGACGGCGTCCGGCTACAGATCCGCAAGCCCGGCGATCTGCAGTCACTCGAGCTCGTCGCCTTCGACCGGCGCCCACCCGGCCCCGGCCAGATCGAGGTGGCGGTGACCGAGTCGAACCTCAACTTCGCCGACGTCCTGGTCGCATACGGGCGGTACCCCTCGTTCGAGGGCCGGCTGCCGCAACTCGGCGCCGACTTCGCCGGAGTGGTCACCCGGGTGGGACTCGGTGTCACCGACCACCGTCCGGGCGACCGCGTCGCCGGCGTCGCGGCCAGCGGGGCCTGGAGCACGTTCGTCACGTGCGACGCGAACCTGGCGGTCACCCTGCCCGCCGGTGTGCCGGAACACCGCGCGGCCGCCGTGCCCAGCGCCCACGCCACGGCGTGGTACAGCCTGCACGACCTGGCGAGGATCTCGTCCGGCGACAAGGTGCTGATCCACTCGGCGACGGGCGGGGTGGGCCAGGCGGCCATCGCCATCGCCCGTGCCGCCGGCGCCAACATCTACGCCACCGCGGGCAGCCCCGCCAAACGTGAACTGCTGCGCAGCATGGGGATACGGCACGTCTACGACTCGAGGTCCGTCGAGTTCGCCGAACTGATCAGGCGCGACACCGACGGCTACGGCGTCGACATCGTGCTCAACTCGCTGCCCGGCGCCGCCGCCCGTGCGGGCCTGGAACTGCTGTCGTTCGGCGGCCGGTTCGTCGAGATCGGCAAGCGGGACATCTACGGTGACACCAAGTGGGGGCTCTACGCGTTCCGGCGCAACCTGGCCTTCTTCGCCGTGGACCTGGCGCTGCTGACGTTGACCAGTCCGGACACCGTGCGGCGGGTACTCGAGACGGTGTTCGGCCAGATCGCCGACGGCGTGCTGCCGCCACCGGAGACCACCCACTACCCGCTGGCTGACGCGGCGTCGGCGATCCGGGCGATGGGCTCGGCCGAGCACACCGGCAAGCTCGTGCTCGACATCCCGCAGGACGGCCACAGCCGGGCGGTGACGCCGCCCGAAGAGGTCGTCACCTTCCGCGCCGACGGCTCCTACGTCATCAGCGGCGGCATGGGTGGCCTCGGGCTGTTCCTCGCCGAACGGATGGCGGCGAACGGGTGCGGCCGGATCGTGCTCAACGGACGGTCCGCCCCCGGCGCCGCGGCGTCGGCCGTCATCGAACGAATCCGGCGCAGCGGCACCGAGATCGAGGTCTGCCTCGGAGACATCGGCAGCCCCGACACCGCGGAACGGGCCGTCGCGGCCGCCACCGCGACGGGGCTTCCGGTGCGCGGCGTGCTACACGCCGCGGCGGTGCTGCAGGACGCCACGCTCGGCAACATCACCGACGACCTGATCGAGCGGGTGTGGGCGCCGAAGGTGCTGGGCGCCTGGAATCTGCACGAGGCGACGCTCGACCAGCCACTGGACTGGTTCTGTTCCTTCTCGTCGGCGGCCGCGCTGGTCGGCTCACCCGGACAGGGCGCCTACGCCGCGGCCAACAGCTGGCTCGACGGCTTCACGCGCTGGCGCCGGGCACGCGGTCTGCCCGCGCACTCGATCGCGTGGGGTGCGTGGGCCGAGATCGGCCGCGGCCAGGTGCTGGCGGAAGACGCCGCGATGGCAATCGCGCCGGACGACGGCGCCCATGCGCTGGAGACGCTGTTGCGGCACAACCGCGCCCACACCGGCTACGCCCCGGTCGCGGGTGCGGCGTGGCTGACCGGGTTCGCGCAGCGCAGCAAGTTCGCCGAGGCGTTCCGGCATGCCGGCGACGGCCGACGGGCGGGCAGTTCGTTCCTCAGCGAGCTACGCAACCTGCCCGCCGAGGAGTGGAGCGGGCGGCTGCGCCGGCTGATCGCCGACCAGATCGGTCTCATCCTGCGCCGCACCGTCGACCTCGATCGTCCGCTCGCGCAGTACGGCCTCGACTCCCTCGGCGTGCTCGAGGTCCGCACCAGGATCGAGGCGGAGACCGGGATCAGGGTCGCCACGAGCGACATCACGACCGCGCGCGCCCTCGCGGAGCATCTGGCGACGGTGCTGGCGGACGAGCATGTGCCGGCGGTTGTCTCGTGAGGAGGAGGAGCCGATGGTCGCGTTGAGATCCGTCCACGACTGGGCGGGGGAGCCGGGCGAGGTGGTGTCCTGGCACCCGTCGCCGGCCACGATGGCCAAGATCGGCAACGCGCCGATCAGTGCGGTCCCGCCGAGTTACCAGCAAGAGCAGCACATCCGGACGTTCCTGCGGCGGAAAGCCGCCGGTGCGGACATGGCGCGCCTGAACATCCCCGCGTGGGACATGCCGGGCCAGTGTGACCTGCGTGCGATGACGCACGTCCTCAACGCCTACGTCCGGCGGCACGACACCTATCACAGCCGGTTCGAGATGGCCGCCGACGGCGGCATCGTCCGGCGCACGCTGCAGAATCCCCGCGACCTCAAGTTCGTGCCGACCGCGCACGGTGAGATGGCGGCCGCGCAGTGGCGCGAGCACATCCTCGGCACGCCCGATCCGCTGCAGTTCGACTGCGTCAACTTCGGGATCATCCAGCGCAAGAACCACTTCACGTTCTACATCAGTGTCGACCACGTCCACACCGACGCGCTGTTCATGTGCCTGGTGCTCGTCGAGATCCACATGATGTACCAGACGCTGGTCACCGGTGGGGCGCCGTTCGCCCTGGAAGACGCGGGCAGCTACGACGACTACTGCCTGCGCCAGCGTGAGTACACCTCGGCACTGACCCTGGACTCACCCGAGGTGCGGGAGTGGGTCCGGTTCGCCGAGGACGGCGACGGCATCCTCCCGCGCTTCCCGCTGCCGCTGGGCGACCTCTCGGTACCGTGCGGCGGCGACATGGTGGTCGTCCAGTTGCTCGATGCCGCGCAGACCCGGCGCTTCGACGCCGTGTGCACCAACCTCGGCGTCCGGTTCAGCGGGGGAGTCTTCGCCTGCGCCGCCCTGACCGACCACCAGTTCACCGGCGCGCCGACCTATCACGTCGTCACCCCGGTGACCACCCGACGGACCACGGCGGAGTTCATGACCACCGGGTGGTTCGCCGGCCTGGTGCCGATCACCGTGCCGGTCGACGCGCAGTCCTTCGCCGACACCGCGCGCAGCGCGCAGTCGTCCTTCGACAGCGGGTCGCACCTCGCGCACGTCCCGGTCGAACGGATCCTCGAACTCGCCGCGGGGCCGCTGGGCATGCGCGCGCCGGGTCCTGGCGCCGCGATGGTGTCCTACCTCGACGCCGCCCTTCCGCCGTTGTCTCCGGCCATCATCGCGGAGTGGGAGGCGATGAACGGAAAGTTGTTCTGCGACAGCCGATCCGCTGATCAGATCGGGATGTGGGTGAACCGCACCGACCGGGAGACCGTGGTGACCGTCGCGTTCCCCGACAATCCGGTCGCGCGGGACTCGCTGCAGCGGTACCTGCAGGCGATGAAGAGCGTGTTCGCGCGGGTCGCCGACGGTGACGGCGCGACGGCGCCCGCGGCGCACCGCCATGGGATGACCCGGCACCACAGCACATCCCGTCCCGGACTGACGCCGGTCGCCGGGGGCTGACGATGGCGATCGACGCAGCGCCTGCGACGGTGGCCGCGCCCGCCCGCCGCCGCGCGGCACAGCGCGACGACCGGCTCGCCTACCTCGATCAGGCGATGTATCTCGGGCTGCGGGCCACGGGTCAGGCAGCGGTGATGCAGTGCGTGTGGATCTACGAGCACCCCGTCGATCTCGACGGCCTCGAGCGGTTCGGCCGCAATTTCGGTCATGGCCTGGCCGGTCGGCGTATCGAGCGTTCGGCACTGCCGTTCGGCAGGCACCGCTGGGTGGCGTCGCCGGGTGTGGCGCCGGGCATCGACGTCGCCGAGCGTCCCCGGCCGCGTGCCGAACTCGGTGACTGGATCGACGAGAGAGCGGTGCTGCCGGTCGATCCCGAGTGGGGACCGGGCTGGCACCTCGGCGTGCTCCCGATGACCGACGGGTCCACGGCGGTCAGCCTCGTCGGGTCCCACTGCCTCGGCGACGGCGGTGGCGCCCTGCTCACGGTGCTCAGCGCCGCCACCGGCAACGTGTACGACTTCGGGTATCCGCCGCGGGGATCGCGCAGGATGCCCGCCAGCTGATCCGGGATCTGCCCGAGGTGGGCCGGACCCTCGCCGCCGCCGCAAAATTGGCCCGTCGCAACAGAACCGCGGGCAAGGCGCCGAAGGACCGGCGTACCAAGCGTGCTGTTCACCTCGACAACACCCGGCACGTCGCGGTACCGGCGGTCACGGCCTTCCTCGACATCGCCGACTGGGACGCGCGGGCGAGCGCCCTCGGGGGCAACACCTACTCGCTGCTCGCAGGCTTCGCGGCGCGACTCGCCGAAGCCATGGGCCGCACCGGCGCCGAGGGAAAGGTGCCGCTGATCGTCCCGATCAACGACCGTGCCGACCTGGACGACACGCGCGCCAACGCGGTGAAGCTGGCCAACGTCCGCATCGACCCGTCGGATGTCACGCGCGACCTGTCCCGGGCGCGAGCAGAGCTCAAGCGTTCGCTCGCCGCGCTCGGCGACGAGCCGGACGGTGCCCTGCAACTGCTGCCCCTGGTGCCGTTCCTGCCGAGGCGGGCGGTGAAGGCCGCCGCAGAATCGGCGTTCGGTTTTTCCGACCATCCGGTGTCGTGTTCCAACCTCGGCGACCTGCCCGCCGAGATCGGCCGCGCCGACGGCACGGACGCCGAGTACGTGTTCATGCGAGGAGTCGACCAGCACATCACGCTGCGGGTGCTCGAACAGCGGCACGGCCTGCTGACCGTCGTCGGCGCCAGGATCAACGGGCGCATCTCGATCGCCGTCATCGGATACCAGGCAGGTGCGCCGAACTCGAAGGCCGGCCTGCGCCGCCTCGTCGAGCACACGCTGTCCGAATTCGGACTCGACGGCGTGGTCTTCTAGATGACCGACCACCGGCTGGCCTACCTCGACCAGGCGACCTTCCTCTCGCAGCAGGCGACCGGCCGCGCGCAGCTCACCCAGTTGGTCTGGCTCTACGAGCATCCGGTGGACCACGCCGGTCTGAAGGCCTTCCACCAGAACTTCGGCTATGGTCTCGCGGGCCGGCGCATCGAGCGGTCGGCGCTGCCCTTCGGCAGACACCGGTGGGTGAGCTCGACGGGGCCTGCCGCCGACCTCGCCATCGCCGACGGCGGCCGGCCTCGCTCCGAACTCGGCGACTGGATCGACGAACGCGCCCAGGTGCCGGTCGATCCCGAGTCGGGCCCCGGCTGGCACCTCGGCGTGCTGCCGATGTCCGACGGCTCGACCGCGGTCAGCCTGGTCGGCTCACACTGCCTGTTCGACGGTGTCGGAGTGCTGCAGACGGTGGCGCAGGCGGCCGACGGCGTGGTGCGCGAACTCGACTATCCGCCACCAGATCCCGGTGCGCGGCGGCGCCTGCGCGCGAACGAGGTCGCGCTGACGGTGCGGGAGCTGGGGTCTGCGGGCCGCGCTCTGCTCGCCGGCGCGAAGCTGGCCCTGCGGCGCCGCCGCGACAGCCCGCAGACCCCGGCGGCAGAGCATGCGGTGGGCGACGGCACCGTCGTCATCCCCGCGATCTCGGTCTTCGTCGACCTCGCCGACTGGGATCGCGCCGCCGAACGGCTTGGTGGCAACAGTTATTCGATGCTGGCCGGATACGCCGCGGCGCTGGCCGCGCGGATCGAGCGCTGCCACGCCGAACACGGGACCGTGGCGCTGCTGATCGCGCTCAGCGACCGCGCCGAGCACGACACCCGGGCCAACGCACTGCGATTCGCCCGCGTCGACGTCGATCCGAAGGGGGTCAGCACCGACCTCTCGGCGGCGAGGACGGCGATCCGCGGTGCGCTCGCGACGTTGCGGGAGGTGCCCGACGAGACGTTCGCGCTGCTGCCGCTGACCCCGTTCATCCCGAAACGGGCGGTGCGGGGGATGAGCACCGCGGTGTTCGGTGGTCTGCCGGTGTCATGCTCGAACGTCGGCGACCTGGACCCGGCGGTGTCGCGCGTCGACGGCACCGACGCCGAGTACTTCCTGTTGCGGCCGGTGGACCAGAATCTCCGCAGGGCCGAGATCGAGCGCGCCGGTGGTCATCTCGTGGTCGTCGCGGGCCGGATAGGCGGCCGGATGAGCATCGGCGTGGTCGCCTACCAGCCCGGGGCGGTCAACACCAAGGCCCGGCTCTCGGCACTGGCCACCGAGGTGCTCGGCGAGTTCAGGCTCGCCGGGGTGATCGTCTGACCGGTGTGTCACGGCGATCCGCGGCCGCCTCGAGGAGATCGGCTGCCGTGGCGACGCTCTGGGCCGGCGTGGTCATCCGGGCCGCGAAGTCACGGGCGTTGGACGCGTGGCGAGGCGCCAGCGTGGCGCGCAGACCGTCGCGCAACGAGTCCGCGGTGACCTTCGAGAAGCGCTGAGCCGTACCGACTCCCAGGCGTTTCACCTGTGCCGCCCAGATCGGCTGCTCGGCCCCGATCCACAGGATCATCGTCGGGGCACCGGCGCGCAGGCCGGCCGCCGTCGTGCCCGCCCCACCGTGATGGACGACGGCGCGGCACTTCGGGAACACGACTGCGTGCTTGACCGTCGGCACCACCTTGACGTGATCGGCCGTCGCGGCGCGCAGATCCCAGACCCCCGAGCACACCAGCGCACGCTCACCCAGGTCGGCGCACACCCGGGTGATCATGGCCAGCGCATCCGCCGGCGATTCGACCGGCATACTTCCGAAACCGAAGTAGATCGGCGGCGTCCCGGCGTCGATCCACGACGATGTCGCGGCGTCCACATCGGTGCCGAGTTCCAGGGTCAGTCCGCCGATCACCGGGCGGATCCCGGCCCAGTCCTCCGCCAGGCCGGGGAAGAACAGCGGGTCGTAGGCCTGGATCTCGACCGCGCCGCGCTCGATGATCCTGCGGATCGGGCGTACCCGGGCCGCGGGCAGGCCGAGCGCCCGGCGCTGGGCGTCCTCGGCGGGCTTCACCAGCCGCCAGTGCAGCGACTCCGCGGCCGGCCACACGGCACGCACCAGCCGGCCGGGCAACCGGACCGGAATGATCTGGGTGTTCGCCCGGAAAGGGAAGTAGTGCAACGCCGCTAGCGGGATGCCGAGGTGTTCCGCGACGTTCGCGGCCACGTCCTCGTAGGTGGTTCCGGTCAGCAGGAGATCGGCGTCATGCGCCAAATCGACCAGCGCATCGCTCATTTCGGACCAGCCCTCGGACATGTACTCCCTGAGCTGGCGCAGCGCCGTCAGCGGGTTGCGCAGCCCCCATGACTCACGGAAAATCTCGGCCTCGAGTTGTTGCTGTGAGTCCACACCGTAGGGCACCGCAACGTCGAGTCCG
Organism: Mycobacterium hippophais; assembly: GCF_027529605.1. Lineage (NCBI taxonomy): Bacteria > Bacillati > Actinomycetota > Actinomycetes > Mycobacteriales > Mycobacteriaceae > Mycobacterium > Mycobacterium hippophais. The sequence goes on from NZ_JAPZPY010000004.1 coordinate 169,943, forward strand.
GTTGCTGCGACGAATCCGACGAGGTTGGGCGGCACCGCGATTCGCACCTGATGTCCCCGGCGTTGCAGTTCGAGTGCGACGGCCGCGCAGGGCTCCACGTCGCCACGGGTCCCGTGGACCGCGATTGCGAATCTCATTGGGCTGCGCGCGACTCCTCTTCAACGAGCACAGCCGATTACACCACGCGATCCACCGCGGTGGGCGGTCAGGCCGGACCCGAAAGCCACCGGGGCGCACCGGTGACAGCCCGCCCCATGTAGCGTTGTGAAATGTTCTTGCGCGCCCCTTCTCGAGGCGTGTTCGAACACGGCGGCCTGCCCGCCCTCGGCCGCTTGATCGTGCGTCATCCGGTGCTGGTGATCGTCGCGTGGGTCGCGACCGCGGTGGTGCTCCTGCTCACCGTGACACCGCTGGCCGTCGTCGCGCAGAAGAACCCGCCGCCCTTCCTGCCGGAACAGTCCCCGGTCCTGATCGCCGGCGAGAAGATGCAGGAGGCCTTTGGCGAGGCCGGCTCGGGCAACGTCGCCGTGGTGGTGCTGAGCAACGAGAACGGCCTGACGCAGGCCGACGAGGCCGTGTACGCCGACCTCGTCGCGAAGCTCAAGGCGGACACCCCCTGGGTCGAGTCCACGCAGGACTTCCTGGAGACACCCGAACTGCGCCAGGTGATGACCAGCGAGGACGGCAAGGCCTGGAATCTGCCGATCAGCCTGTCCGGCACGATGGGCACCCCGTCTGGTCAGGAGGCCTACCGCGAGGTCATCGCGCTCGTCAAGGAGACGACCGCCGGGACCACACTGACCGCGAACGTCGTCGGGGCCGCCGCGACGCTCGACGACATCAACGCGATCGGCGCGCGTGACCAGGTGGTCATCGAGATCTCGACGGTGGTCACCATCCTGATCATCCTGACGCTGGTGTACCGCAACCTGGTGGCGATGCTGATGCCGGTGCTCACCATCGGCGTCTCGCTGGTGGTGGCCCAGCAGGTGGTCGCCGCGCTCGGCGAGGTGGGGCTGGGGCTCGGCCCGCAGACCCTGGTGCTGATGACCGGAATGATCATGGGCGCGGGCATCGACTACGCGGTGTTCCTGTTCAGCAGGTACCAGGAGCTGGTCAGGTCGGGCATGGAGTCCGACGACGCGCTGGTCGAGGCGCTCCGGTCGATCGGCGAGGTGATCGCCGGTTCGGCCGGGACGGTCGCGCTGACCTTCCTCGCGCTGTCCTTCGCCACGCTCGGCGTCTTCTGGACCGTGGGGCCGGCGCTGGCCGTCACCATCGCGATCGGGTTCCTGGCGTCGATCACGCTGCTGCCCGCGCAGATCGTGCTCGCCGGCCGGCGGGGCTGGGTGAAGCCGCGGCGCGACGAGCGCACCCGACAGTTCTGGCGGCGGACCGGGGTGCACATCGTCCGCAAGCCGGTCATCCACCTGATGGCCAGCCTGGCGGTGCTGGCGGTGTTCGCCGGGTGCACGGCCTTCGCCAAGTTCAACTTCGACGACCGGCAGAGCCTGCCCGCCGACGCCGAGAGCAACCTCGGATACGAGGCGATGACCAAGCACTTCCCGATCAGCACGACGCTGCAGCAGTTCATCCTCATCCGGTCGCCCGACCAGGACCTGCGAACCCCGCAGGCGCTGGCCGACATGGAACAGATGGCCGCTCGGATCGCCCAGCTCCCGGGCATCGACATGGTGCGGGGCATCACCCGACCGTCGGGCGAGATGCTCGAACAGGCACGGGCCACCTACCAGGCCGGGGAGGTCGGCGGGAAGCTCCGCGAGGCCTCCACCACGATCACCGACAACGACGGCAACCTCACCACCCTCACCGACGGCGCCGATCAGCTGGCCGACGTCCTCGACCAGATGCGCAACGGCGTCGTCGGGGCGCTGGGCAGCATCCGCGGACTGGCCGGCGCGCTGGACGAGATGGGCAGCACCGAGGGCGGCGGCAGCACGCTCGACGAGATCGACAAGGCGGCCACACTCGTGGGCAGCATGCAGGGCCTCGGGGACTCGCTGCGCGACAGCGTCACCCGGATGAACGACCTGTACGCGTGGGCGACGCCCGTGGTGAACGGCCTGAACCGGAGCATCGCGTGCAACGTGGATCCCGCGTGCGTCGCCGCCCGCAACGACCTGCGGCGCATCGTCGACGCGCGCAACGACGCCGCGCTCGACAGCCTCGGCGCGCTCAGTACGCAACTGGAGTCCACCAGCGGGACCGACACCGTCGACGAGACGCTGAAGGGCCTCAGCGAGAACCTGACCCGTGCCACCCAGGCCGCCCGGGAACTGGGCCTCGGCGAACCGGGGGAGGCGGAGACGCGGCTGAACGACCTGCTGAACGGCGCCAACACGCTCGCCGACTCGAGCCGCAGACTCGCCGACGGCGTGCGGCTGCTGGTCGACCAGACCCGCCAGATGGGCGGGGGACTGGACCAGGCGTCGTCGTTCCTGCTGGCGATGCGCAGCGACGCGGCGGAACCGCCGATGTCGGGTTTCTACATCCCGCCGGAAGTGCTCACCCAGGCCGAGTTCGAGAAGGCCGCCAAGCTCTTCGTCTCCGAGGACGGCCGGACGGCGCGCTATCTGGTGCAGACCGCGCTGAACCCGTTCGGAACCGAGGCGATGGACCAGGTGGCGGAAATCCTCGCCGCGGCCGAGAGCGCACGCCCGAACACGACGCTGGCCGGGGCCGACATCGAGATGGTGGGGTTCTCGCCGGTCAACCGCGACGTGCAGCACTACTACAACGGCGATTTCCGCTTCATCGTGGTCGTCACCCTGGTGGTGGTCTTCCTCATCCTCGCGCTGCTGCTGCGGGCGATCGTGGCGCCGATCTACCTGGTGGCCACGGTGATCCTGTCCTACGCCTCCGCGCTCGGCATCGGCGTCGTGCTGTTCCAGTTCATCCTCGGCCAGGAATTGCACTGGAGCATCCCGGGTCTGGCGTTCCTGGTGCTCGTGGCGGTGGGCGCCGACTACAACCTGTTGCTGATCTCCCGGATCCGTGACGAGTCGTGGCGCGGGGTGCGCTCAGGGGTGATCCGCACCGTCGGCGCGACCGGCGGCGTCATCACCTCTGCCGGCCTGATCTTCGCCGCGTCGATGCTGGCTCTGACCGTCAGCAGCATCACCACGATCGTCCAGATGGGCTTCGTGATCGGCGTCGGACTGCTGCTCGACACGTTCGTGGTGCGCACCGTCACCGTTCCCGCGCTGTGTGTGCTGGTGGGCAACGCGAACTGGTGGCCCTCCAAGCGACCCACCGAGAAGCCGCACGAGATATCACACAGACCGCCACCGAAGAAGCGCCCGACAGTGACCCCGGCTCGACCGGATCCGGCCGGCGAGCACGACGACGACTGTGGCGACTGCGAATTCGCGGTCGCCGCCCAGGCGGCCGACCGGGTGGCCGAGGCCTGGACCGGCCGGCCCTAGCCCGGGCCGCCGGACTCCGCGGCCGCACGGTACCGCCGGACCGCCAGCGGACCGAACACCGCCAGCAGCACGACGAGCCAGGCGACGGCCGCGAGGAACGAGGCGCCGGCAGGCTCACCCTCGGCCAGCGCGCGCATAGATTCCACGACCGGCGTCAGCGGCTGCACCCGCAGCGCGGGCTGCAACCACTCGGGGAACAACTCGATGGGCGCCACGCCGCCGGTGCAGAACGCCATGCCGATGGACGCCGCACCCAGCAGGGTGAGCAGAGCGGTGCTGCGGGACCGCACCGCGACGGCGATCACCAGGGTGGCGAAGACGGCGACCACGAGCACCGGGATGAGCAGGAACGGGACCACCGCCAGCCAGCTGCCCTCGAATCGCAGCCCGAGCAGGAGCCCGACCAGCAGGATGATGCTGCCCGCGCCGAGGGTCCGGACGGCCTCGGCGAGCACGCTGCCCGCCACGAAGCTGCGCCGGTCGACCGGCAGCACCCAGAAGCGGCTCAGCAGGCCGCTGTCCCGTTCGTACGGCAGCTGCAGACCCGCCCCGACCGCGCCCATCATGGCGCCGGCCACGGTGCACATCGGGACCAGGGCGGTCAGGTTGTCGGCACCGGTCAGGCGCACCATCGACGTGCTGACCACCAGGTAGTAGATGAGCAACAACACGGTGGGCAGCAGCAGCGACTGCAGCGGGACCATCGGATGACGCCGCCAGTGCGTCAGCATGCGCCCGGCGACGATCACCGTCGCCATCGGGAACGAGGTGCGGCGGCCGGTGGCCGTCGGACTGCTCACCGCGGCCGCCGCTGCATGCGCACCGCGACAGCGCCGAGTGTCACCAGCAGGCCGAGGCACCACGCCGTGGTGAGCGCCAGACCGCCTGTGCCGACGCCGCCGCCGGCCAGGCCGCGCATGGTGTCGGTGATCTGGGATACGGGCTGGTGCGCCACGAACGGCCGCACCCAGCCGGGGAACGACTCGGCGGGCGCCAGACCCGTGGACACCAGCACCAGCACGAGCTGCGGCACCAGCAGCAGCTGACCGGCTCCCGGGCGGCGCATCCACGTCCCGGCCGCATCGGCGCCCAGCGACAGCGCCAGCGTCAGCACCAGAGGGCACAGCAGGAACGCGACCGTCGGGCCGGGACCGCCGGTGAACCGGAAGCCCAGCGCGAACGCGGTCGCCATCGCCGCGGCGAGCGCCAGCACACCGCGGATCATGCAGTAGTTCATCCTGGCGATCATCGGGGCCAGCACGGTGATCGGCTGGGTGCGGAGCCGGGTCGAGAACCCCGACGCCTGCTCCCAGGCGGCCCGGTCGGCGGTCGTGACGGCGCCGAGGAGCATCGCCTGCAGGATGACGGCGGGCAGCACGTAGGTGGCGTAACTCATGTCGCCGGTGTCGATCACGTGCTGCAGCGCCACGTTGAGTCCCAACAGCGTCACCACCGGCGCGAGAACACCCAGCGCCAGGTCGAAGTCGCGAACCGCGACCTGGACGGTCCGCTCGGTCAGCGCGGCGATCGCCGTCATCGGCTCAGCGCGGCCCGGGTCATGTGCAGGAACACCTCGTCGAGCGTCGGCTTGCGCAGCGAGATGTCGATCAGCTCCACACCCAGCTCGTCGGTGCGGCGGCACACCTCGCTCAACGTCGCGACGCCGCCAAGCGCGCGGACCGAGACGGTGTTGGCGTCCTCGTCGGTGTCGATGTCGTCGATGTCGCCCAGCACGGCGCACACGCGTGCCATGTCGGCGGCGTGCACGAGGGTGACCTGGCAGTAACTGCCCCCGGCCCGCTGCTTCAACTCCTCTGCGGTGCCGCGGGCGACCACCCGCCCCGAGTCGAGGATCACGATGGCGTCACTGAGCACGTCGGCCTCTTCGAGGTACTGCGTGGTCAGCAGCACCGTGACGTCCTGCGCGGCCAGCGACGACACCAGCGTCCACACCTGCCTGCGGCTGCGCGGGTCGAGCCCGGTGGTGGGTTCGTCGAGGAAGAGCACCTTCGGCGGCACGACCAGCGCCGCGGCGATGTCGATGCGGCGGCGCATCCCGCCCGAATAGGTCTGCACGGGACGGTCGGCTGCCGACTCGAGGTCGAACTGGTCGATGAGTTCGTCGGCCCGCAGCAGCGCGGCCCTGCGCCGCAGCCCCTGCAGCCGGCCGAACAGGGTGAGATTCTCCCGCCCGGTCAGCAGCAGATCGAGGCAGGCGTCCTGGCCGGTCACACCGATGCTCTCGCGCACCTGCGCGGCCTGCTCGACGACGTCGTAGCCGGCCACCCGCGCACGCCCCGACGTCGGCGAGACCAACGTCGACAGGATCTGGACGGTCGTCGTCTTGCCGGCACCGTTGTGGCCGAGCAGCGCCAGCACCGAACCGGTCGGCACCGAGAAGCTGACGTCATCCAGCGCGGTCAACCCGGGATAGGTCTTGCTCAGGCCGCTGCACTCGATCATCGGGTGCTCAGCCGCCGATGCGGGCCAGGCCGGCGCCGAGGTACTGCTCGGCACACTTCTGCCTGCGGATCTTGCCGCTGGTCGTGGTCGGCAGGGAGCCCCGTGACACCGGCACCAGGTCCGCGACGGTGAGGCCGTGGGTGTTCGCGACGGCGGCGGTGACCTCGTTCACCACCGAATCGAGCCGCTGCTGCGCCTCGGCGGCGCCGCCCGGATCCTTCACCTCCGCCACGATCACCAGCTGCTCGGTCCCGTTCTGCTCCACCGCGATCGCCGCGACCCGGCCACCCGAGACGGCGCTCACGGTGGCTTCGATGTCGTCGGGGTAGTGGTTGCGCCCGCGCACGATCAGCAGGTCCTTGAGGCGGCCGACGATGAACAGTTCGCCTTCGGAGATGAAGCCCAGGTCGCCGGTGCGCAGCCACCCCTCGGCCGGTGTGCCCGCGCTCGGCTGCTCGATCCGGCCGCCGAAGGTGTGTGCGGTCGCCTCGGGCTTGTTCCAGTAGCCCAGGCAGACGTTCTCGCCGCGCGTCCAGATCTCGCCGACGGCGCCCTCTTCGCACTCGCGTGCGGACTCCGGGTCGACGATGCGCACCGCCGGCGAGTCGGGGGTGCCGTAACTGATCAGGCGGGTGCCGTCCGAGCTGCGTTCGGCGATGCCGTCGGACAGCTTGTCGGCGTCGAACGCGACGACGGTCGGCGGATCGCCCGGGGCGTCGGTCGCCACGTACAGCGTCGCCTCGGCCAGGCCGTAGGACGGCCGGATCACGTCGTCCGGCAACCCGTGCTGGGCGAACCGCCGGGTGAACCGGTCGACCGTGGCGGGGTGGACCCGTTCGGCCCCACTCATGATGGCCAGCACGTCGGCCAGGTCGGCGCCGGCCAGGTCGGCGTCGGTGGTGCGAGCGGCGGCCAGGTCGAAGGCGAAGTTCGGGGCGGCGCTGAGCGCGCGCCGGTGGCTGCCGAGCTGCTGCATCCAGCGGGCGGGCCGGGTGAGGAACGCGACGGGGCTGGTGAACACGGTCTCCCAGCCGCCGAGGATGGGTGTGCAGATGCCGAGCAACAGGCCCATGTCGTGATAGAAGGGCAGCCACGACACGACGGTGGTGCCGGCCGGTGCGACGCCGCCGTGGTGGGCGAAGAAGTACGTGGTCATCTGCTCGAAGTTGGTGGACAGGTTGCCGTGCGACACGATCACACCTGCGGGGGTGCGGGTCGAGCCCGAGGTGTACTGCAGGTATGCCACCTCCGGACGAGCCTCTCGGCGACGATCCGGGCGCCGCCTGGCGTCCAGGTCGATGGTGTCCAGCTCGATGATCGTCGGCTCCGGCCCGTCGATGTCCTTCACGCACTGCCGGACCCCGTCGACGGCGGTCGAGGTCGTCAGGATGATCCGGGGTCGCGCGTCGGCGAGGACGGCCTTCACGCGTTCGTCGCCTGCGGCCGACGGCATCGGGGGCGACAGCGGGACCGCGATCAGGTTCGCCTCGAGCGCGGCGAGGAAGCCGGTCACGTACTCCATGCCCTGCGGGGCGGTGATCACCACACGGTCGCCGACCTCCGCGCAGGCCCGGAGCTGGTCGGCGAGGTTGACCGTCCGGCGGTGAAGTCCCGCCCAGGTCACGCAGTCCGGAACGCCTTCGGGGTCCTTGTCGAAGTCCAGATAGGTGAAGGCGACGTCGTGGGGTTGCAGGCTCGCGCGCTCCCTCAGGACAGCAGGGATGGACGACTCGATCACATGTTCCCCCTCCGTGAACGCGCTCGAAATATTCGCGTTTGCAAAGTTTAGGCTAGCTTCGGCGCCCGCCGATCGCGTCCCTCGGGCGGTGTGACGCCGGGCAAACGGTTGGCGTCCCCGGCGCGCCTGCGACTACCCTTGACGGGCTCACGATGATTCGTGTGCACCTCGCCATGTCAGTGAACCCCGCTTAGGAGCAGCCGTGATCACCGCAACGGACCTCGAGGTCCGCGCCGGGGCGCGCACCCTGCTCTCCATCGAAGGATCCGCGCTGCGGATCCAGCCCGGCGACCGGATCGGCCTGGTCGGCCGCAACGGCGCAGGCAAGACCACCACCATGCGCATCCTGGCCGGGGAGGGCGAGCCCTACGCCGGTTCCGTCGTCCGCAGCGGCGAGGTCGGCTACCTGCCCCAGGATCCGCGCGAGGGCGACCTCGACATGCTGGCCCGCGACCGGGTGCTCTCGGCGCGCGGACTGGACACCTTGCTGTCCGAACTGGAGAAGCAACAGGTCCTGATGGCCGAGGTCGCCGACGACGCCACCCGGGACAAGGCGGTACGCCGCTACGGCGTGCTCGAGGAGCGGTTCGCCGCGCTGGGCGGCTACGCCGCCGAGAGCGAGGCGGGCCGGATCTGCGCCAGCCTCGGTCTGCCCGAGCGCATCCTGACCCAGCCGCTGCGGACGCTGTCCGGCGGCCAGCGCCGTCGCGTGGAACTGGCCCGCATCCTGTTCGCCGCGTCGGACACGGGGTCGGGTTCGGACACCACCCTGCTGCTCGACGAGCCGACCAACCACCTCGACGCCGACTCGATCGGCTGGTTGCGCAGCTTCCTGCAGAACCACGCCGGCGGGCTCGTGGTGATCAGCCACGACGTGGACCTGCTGGCCGACGTCGTCAACCGGGTGTGGTTCCTCGACGCCGTACGCGGCGAGGCGGACGTCTACAACATGGGCTGGCAGAAGTACCTCGACGCCCGCGCGACCGACGAGCAACGCCGGCGCCGGGAACGGGCGAACGCCGAGAAGAAGGCGTCCGCGCTGCGCACCCAGGCCGCCAAGATGGGCGCCAAGGCCACCAAAGCCGTTGCCGCACAGAACATGCTGCGGCGCGCCGAGCGGATGATCGCCGAGCTCGACGACGAGCGGGTGGCCGACAAGGTCGCCAAGATCCGGTTCCCGACACCTGCGGTCTGCGGCCGGACGCCGTTGGTGGCCAAGGGACTCACCAAGACCTACGGCTCGCTGGAGATCTTCACCGGTGTCGACCTGGCGATCGACAAGGGCTCGCGCGTCGTCGTACTCGGACTCAACGGTGCGGGCAAGACGACACTGCTGCGGATCCTGGCCGGGGTGGAGAAAGCCGACGCCGGTGCCATCGAACCCGGTCACGGTCTGCGGATGGGGTACTTCGCGCAGGAGCACGACACCATCGACGGCAACGCCACGGTGTGGGAGAACATCCGCCACGCCGCACCCGACACCGGCGAGCAGGACTTGCGCAGCCTGCTCGGGGCGTTCATGTTCACCGGTCCGCAGCTCGATCAATTCGCGGGCACCCTCTCCGGCGGTGAGAAGACCCGCCTGGCGCTGGCCGGGTTGGTGGCATCCACGGCCAACGTGCTGCTGCTCGACGAGCCGACCAACAACCTCGATCCGGCGTCTCGAGAGCAGGTTCTCGACGCGCTGCGGAGCTACCAGGGTGCCGTCGTGCTCGTCACCCACGATCCGGGAGCGGCCGAAGCACTCGACCCGCAGCGGGTGGTGCTGCTGCCCGACGGCACCGAGGACTTCTGGTCCGACGAGTACCGCGATCTCATCGAACTGGCGTAGCCAGAAAGCGAACCCTTTGTGCAATTTGCCCCGCCGCTTGGTTGACAGTTCCTAACCTGGGTACTCGTCGGGACAGTCGGGGCAGATACGGCGGGGAGATGTCGATGAAAGATGCCAACAAGTCCCGGGAGCAGTTGCTGACGGAACTTCGGAGGGCTTACGAGAGCGGGGCGAGCATTCGCTCTCTGGTGGCCACCACGGGCCGGTCCTACGGCTCGGTGCACAGCATGCTGCGCGAGGCGGGGGTCACCATGCGCAGCAGGGGCGGGCCGAATCACCGGACCCGCCGCGCTAGTTGACCGTCACTGCTGACGGACCGACGCCTCGACGAGGTCGAGTACCGCACTGAGTTTCTCCGGATCGTCACCGGAGGCGAGACGCGCGACGATGCCGTCGAGCACCAGATCCAGGTACATGTGCAGCACCTCGCTGGGAACGTCGTCGCGCAACCGCCCGGCCTGCTTCTGACGGCGCAGCCGGGCGGTGATCGCGGTCGTCAATTCGGCTGACCGCTCCGACCAGCCGCGGTGGAACGCTGGATCGTTGCGGAGTTTGCGGGCGATCTCCAACCGGGTGGCCAGCCAGTCGAACTGTTCGGGTGCCGCCAGCAAGTCGCGCATCACCTGGATGAGGCCTTCGCGCGACGCGACCTCAGCCATCCGCTCGGCGTCCTCACGGGCCAGTTCGAAGAACAGCGTGTCCTTGTCCCGGAAGTGATGGAAGATCGCGCCGCGCGACAGCCCGATGGTCTGTTCGAGCCGCCGCACGGTCGCGTTCTCGTATCCGTTCTCGGCGAAGCACCGTCGAGCGCCGTCGAGAATCTGGCGGCGGCGCGCCGCCAGATGGTCGTCGGTTACCCGCGGCAAGGGTCAACTCCTCGTGCAGCGCTCGCCGGCACGTGCTACTTGGACCGGAGCATGTTGCGCAGCACGTACTGCAGGATGCCGCCGTTGCGGTAGTAGTCCGCCTCCCCGGGGGTGTCGATGCGCACCACGGCGTCGAATTCGATCGGATCGCCGCCGTCCTTGGTAGCCTTGACGTGCACGGTCTTGGGCGTCTTGCCCTCGTTCAGGTCCTCGATCCCGGTGATGTCGAAGGTCTCGGTGCCGTCCAGCTTCAGCGACGCCGCCGATTCGCCCTCCGGGAACTGCAGCGGGATCACGCCCATGCCGATTAGGTTCGACCGGTGGATGCGCTCGAAGGACTCGACGATCACCGCGCGCACCCCGAGCAGCGAGGTGCCCTTGGCCGCCCAGTCCCGCGACGACCCCGACCCGTACTCCTTACCGCCCAGCACGACCAGGGGAGTGCCCTGCTCCGCGTAGTTCTGCGCGGCGTCGTAGATGAACGCCTGCGGCGCGTCATCCTGGGTGAAGTCGCGGGTGTAGCCGCCCGACACATCGTCGAGCAGCTGGTTCTTCAGCCGGATGTTAGCGAAGGTGCCGCGGATCATCACCTCGTGGTTGCCGCGGCGTGACCCGTAGGAGTTGTAGTCCTTCTTGTCCACGCCGTGTTCGTCGAGGTACTGCGCCGCAGGGGTTCCGGGCTTGATGCTGCCCGCCGGCGAGATGTGGTCGGTGGTCACCGAGTCACCCAGCAGCGCGAGGACACGGGCGCCGCTGATGTCGGTGACCGGCTCGGGCTCGGCGGGCATCCCGTCGAAGTACGGAGGCTTGCGCACGTACGTCGAGTCCTGATCCCAGTCGAACGTGTCACCGCTGGGGGTGGGCAGGTTGCGCCACCGCTCGTCGCCCTTGAACACGTCGGCGTAGTTCTTGACGAACATCTCGGTGTTGATCGCCGAGGCGATGGTGTCGGTGATGTCCTGCTGCGACGGCCAGATGTCCTTGAGGAACACCTCGTTGCCGTCGTCGTCCTTGCCGAGGGCCTCGGATTCGAAGTCGAAGTCCATGGTGCCCGCCAGCGCGTAGGCGATGACCAGCGGCGGTGACGCGAGGTAGTTCATCTTCACGTCGGGATTGATGCGGCCCTCGAAGTTGCGGTTGCCGGACAGCACCGCGGTGACCGACAGGTCGTTGTCGTTGATGGCCTTGCTGGTCTCCTCGGGCAGCGGGCCCGAGTTGCCGATGCACGTGGTGCAGCCGTAGCCCACCAGGAAGAAGCCCAGCTTCTCCAGGTAGGGCCACAGGCCGGCCTTGTCGTAGTAGTCGGTGACCACCTGCGAGCCGGGAGCCATGGTGGTCTTCACCCACGGCTTGGACGTCAGGCCCTTGTCGACGGCGTTCTTGGCCAGCAGTGCCGCCCCGATCATCACCTCGGGGTTCGAGGTGTTGGTGCACGAGGTGATCGCCGCGATCACCACCGCACCGTGGTCGAGCACGAACTCGCCGAGCTCGTCGGATTTCACGGTGATCGGGTTGGTCGGCCTGCCCTCGGCGCCGTTGGCCGCGGAGACCACGTCGACGGCGTCCTCCTCGGCGAACGACAGCGACACGGGGTCGCTGCCCGGGAACGTCTCCTCGACCGCCTCGTCGACGTTGGAGTGCGCGGCGGAGTTGCCGTTCTCCACGTAGTTGTGGATGTCCTTGCGGAACGCCGACTTCGCGTCGTCGAGGGCGATGCGGTCCTGCGGGCGCTTCGGCCCGGCGATCGAGGGCACCACGTCGGCAAGGTCGAGTTCCAGGTACTCGGAGAACTTGGGTTCCTTGCTCGGGTCGTGCCACATGCCCTGCTCTTTGGCGTACGCCTCGACCAGCGCCAGCTTCTCCTCGCTGCGACCGGTCATCCGCAGGTAGTCGATGGTCACCTCGTCGATCGGGAAAATCGCTGCGGTGGAACCGAACTCAGGGCTCATGTTGCCCAGCGTGGCCCGGTTGGCCAGCGGCACCTCGGCGACGCCCTCGCCGTAGAACTCGACGAACTTGCCTACCACGCCGTGCTTGCGCAGCATCTCGGTGACCGTGAGCACCACGTCGGTGGCCGTCACGCCGGGGCGACGCTCGCCGGACAGCTTGAATCCGACGACGCGGGGGATGAGCATCGACACCGGCTGGCCCAACATCGCGGCCTCGGCCTCGATGCCGCCCACGCCCCAGCCAAGCACGCCGACGCCGTTCTCCATCGTGGTGTGGCTGTCGGTGCCCACGCAGGTGTCGGGGTAGGCCACCCCGTCGCGCTCCATGACGACGCTCGCCAGGTACTCGATGTTGACCTGGTGGACGATGCCGGTGCCCGGCGGGACGACCTTGAAGTCGTCGAAGGCGCCCTGTCCCCAGCGCAGGAACTGGTAGCGCTCTCCGTTGCGCTCGTACTCGATCTCCACGTTGCGCTCGAAGGCGTTCGCGGTGCCGAACAGGTCGGCGATCACCGAGTGGTCGATCACCAGATCGGCCGGCGCCAGCGGGTTGACCTGCTGCGGGTCGCCGCCCAGGTCGCCGACGGCCTCGCGCATGGTGGCCAGGTCGACGATGCAGGGCACGCCGGTGAAGTCCTGCATGATGACGCGCGCCGGGGTGAACTGGATCTCGATGCTGGGATCGGCCTCCGGGTCCCACTGGGCGATCGCCTCGATGTGGTCCTTGGTGATGTTCGTGCCGTCCTCGGTGCGCAGCAGGTTCTCCGCGAGCACCTTGAGGCTGTAGGGCAGCTTGTCGGTGCCCTCCACCGCGTCGAGGCGGTAGATCTCGTAGTTTTTGTCCCCGACTTTCAGCGTGTCGCGGGCTCCGAACGAATTCTCCGAATCCTTGCTGCTCACTTCAACTCCCGGCTGTCAACGTGCCGCGACGGGCTGTGTCGGCGGCGTTTCGATTCTAACAGTACGCTTGTCCTGCAAAGAACCCAAGGGGGGTGTCACCCAGTCTCGTCGCCCCCGGTGGCGCGTGCCACCGGACGGATACCCACGCTCGGGGGAGGAGATTCCCGCTCCTGCCCGCCGGACCCAATCCCGCGTCGCTTCGCTCCTGCCCGCTGGACCCAATCCCGCGTCGCTTCGCTCCTGCCCGCCGCTGCGATTAGGTACCTTCCTCCTGTGACCGGACCGCACGTGCCGCCGTTCCTGCCCGCATTCGTCCCGCGGGAGCTGTGTGACACCGTCGGCGTCGACCCCGCCCAGCCCGGCGCTCCCGCCACGTGCGTGGACATCGTCCGCACCGACGTGGACGGCGACGGCGTGAGTGCCCGCGGTGCCTCGCCGGAGCAGGTCGCCGCGCTGCAACAGGTGGTCGCCGACGCCCGCGACGACGGCATCGACCTCAAGGTCGTCGTCATGAACCGCGACCCCGCGATCGACACCCCGCTGCGCGACGTCGCCACCGAGGTCGGCGAGGCGTACCCGGATTCGACCGTGCTGGTCCTCAGCCCATCCCACGCCGGCACGTACAGCACGACCTTCGACCGGGCAACCCTCGAGGCCGGCCAGGACCTCGCCAAGACCGGCGACCCGGTGCAGTCGTCGGCCAATTTCGTCAGCCAGTTGGAAACCGGGGATTTCCCCTGGACGGCATTGACCATTGTGCTCGTCGTCGGGGTCCTCGCGGCGACCGTTGCGACCCGCTTGCTGCAGATACGCGGCAAACGCGCTCATGCCGACAAGACCGCCGAAAGCGCTGTCCCGCAAGCTTGATGGCGTCGCCGCGCTGACGGCGGCAAATTACAAACATCACAATTCGGTCACGTCTATTTCAATTACAAGCGTGTAATTTGTGACTTAAGTTTCTTTGGCGTCCATTGTGACGTACGGTGCGTTCGGTGCCTATTGATGCAGTTGTGCAGGATGTGACTGGTGCGATCAGAGGTGCCGCTGTGACTGCGTATCGCCGCGCATCCTTGATCTCGAGGAGACCTGAGTCGACATGAGACCCTTCTCTCGCGCCTCGGCGTACCGGATCTGCGCACTGCCCCTCGCCGCGGGCATGCTGCTCGCCACCGCACTGTGGAGCGGCCCGGTGGCCGCGGCGGACCCCAACGGCGCCGCCGGAGTCGCCGGCCTGGTGGCCGCGGTCGCCAACGCCGACCAGGAATTGCAGGAACTCGGCGCCGCCGTGCAGACCCAGCAGGAGAGCGTCAACAAGGCGATCGTCGAGGTCTCGGCCGCCCGCGACGCGGCCGCCGCCGCCCAGCGCGACGTCGAGGCCAGCCGCACCGGCATCGAGGACGCCAACATCGCGATCGCCGCTGCCCAGAAGCGCTTCGACACCTTCGCGGCGGCCACCTACGTCAACGGCCCGTCGAGCTCCTATCTGACCGCATCCGACCCGGCCGACGTCATCTCCACCGCCGCCACCGGCCAGGCGCTGTCGACCAGTTCGCAGCAGGTGCTCGCGAATCTGCAGCGGGCGCGCACCGAGCAGGTGAACAAGGAGTCGGCGGCACGGCTGGCCAAGCAGAAGGCCGACGAGGCCGCTACCGCCGCGCAGACCAGCCAGGACGCTGCAGTGGCGGCGCTGACGCAGGCGCAGAGCACCTTCGGATCGCAGCAGGCGGAGCTGACCCGGCTCACCGCCGAGCGCGGTGCGGCCCAGGCGCGGCTCGAGCAGGCCCGTGCGGCGAATCCGGGACCGGCGCCCGCGGGCACGCCCGCGCCCCTCGCCCGCAACGCCGATCCCGCGGGCACGCCCGCGCCCCTCGCCCGCAACGCCGATCCCGCGGGCAACTGGGACCGCGCCCCAGCGGCGGCACCCGGAGGCGCGAACTGGGACACCCAATGGGATCCCACCCTGCCCGCGATCCCCAGCGCGTTCGTCAGCGGCGACCCGATCGCGATCATCAACACGGTGCTCGGTATCGGGTCGACCTCGGCTCAGCTCACCCAGCAGATGGGCCGCGGCTTCCTGCAGAAGATGGGCCTGCTGCCCACGCCCTCCGGCTACACCAACGGGGCGATCCCGCGCGTGTACGGCAGGCAGGCCACCGAGTACGTCATCAAACGGATGGGGTCGCAGATGGGCGTGCCCTACTCGTGGGGCGGCGGCAACGCCAACGGCCCGAGCCGTGGCATCGACTCCGGTGCGGGCACCGTGGGATTCGACTGCTCCGGACTGATGCTGTACGGCTTCGCCGGTGTCGGCATCAAGCTCGACCACTACTCGGGTTCGCAGTACAACGCGGGCCGAAAGGTTCCTTCATCGCAGATGCGCCGAGGCGACATGATCTTCTACGGACCCAACGCCAGCCAGCACGTGGCGATGTACCTCGGCAACGGCCAGATGCTGGAGGCGCCCTACACGGGTTCCCATGTCAAGGTCTCGGCGGTCCGAACGAGCGGTATGACGCCGTACGTGACGCGTCTCATCGAGTGGTGAACCGGGTGAAATTGTTCTTCCGCAATACTTTCGGCTGCGCAAAAGGTCTCGCCGTGTTCATCGCGGCGATCGCGCTGGCATTCGGGCTCGCGGTGCCCGCCGCCGCCGCGCCCGACGACGGCCAGTGGGATCCCACACTGCCCAAGCTGATCAGCGCCGGCGCGCCCGGTGACCCGCTCGCCATCGCCAACGCCTCGCTGGCGGCCACCGCGCAGGCCACCGAGGTCACCATGGGCCTTGGCAAGAAATTCCTGCAGAACATCGGACTGGCACCGAAGGACGCCGTGCCCGCCGGTGTCGCGCCCGGCGTGGTGCGCGGCCCGCAGGCCGTCGAGTACGTCATCCGCCGCGGCGCCTCCCAGATGGGCGTGCCCTACTCGTGGGGCGGTGGCAAGCCCAACGGCCCCAGCCGCGGCATCGACTCCGGCGCGAACACCGTCGGCTACGACTGCTCGGGATTCACCCAGTTCTCGTTCGCCGGGGTCGGCGTGCTGATCCCGAAGTACTCCGGCGACCAGTACGACGCCGGCCGCAAGGTGCCGCTGGCCCAGGGCAAGCGGGGCGACCTGCTGTTCTGGGGACCCGGAGGCAGCCAGCACGTGGCCATCTACCTCGGCGGCGGGCAGATGCTCGAGGCGTCGGGCAGCGCGGGCAAAGTGACCGTGAGCCCGCTGCGCAAATCCGGTCTGCAGCCCTACGTCGCGCGGATCATCGAGTACTGAGCGCAACCTGAGGGCAGCCTGAGGCATCGTGGGCGACGTCGACGGATTCCTGACTGCCTGGAATAGTTGACGGCGGGCACCGCAGCGGCCCGGCAGAATGCGTGTTGACGCAGTGAGAACGGCGTCGTGACCAGACAGCACATTGGGAGGATCTTGATGACGTCACCGAGTGGTCCGCCGCAGGGCGCCGGAGCGCACCCCGGCTCGGCCCCGGCGCAGGGTTACGCTCCCGCCCCGACCGGAACCCAGCCCCCCGCGCCGCCCGGACACAACGGCGGCCTCCAGGGCGAGGTGCACACGCTGGAACGGGCCATCTTCGAGGTCAAGCGGATCATCGTCGGTCAGGACCGGCTCGTCGAGCGGATGCTCGTCGGTCTGCTCGCCAAGGGTCACGTGCTGCTCGAGGGCGTTCCCGGCGTCGCCAAGACCCTCGCGGTGGAGACCTTCGCCAAGGTCGTCGGCGGCACCTTCGCGCGCATCCAGTTCACCCCCGACCTGGTGCCCACCGACATCGTCGGCACCAGGATCTACCGCGTGGGCAAAGAGGAGTTCGACATCGAACTCGGCCCGGTGGTGGTCAACTTCCTGCTGGCCGACGAGATCAACCGCGCGCCCGCCAAGGTGCAGTCCGCGCTGCTCGAGGTGATGGCCGAGCGCAAGATCTCCATCGGCGGCAAGACCTTCCCGCTGCCCAACCCGTTCCTGGTGATGGCCACGCAGAACCCCATCGAGCAGGAGGGCGTCTACGCACTGCCCGAGGCGCAGCGCGACCGGTTCCTGTTCAAGCTGAACATCGACTACCCCACGCCCGAGGAAGAGCGCGAGATCATCTACCGGATGGGCGTGAAGCCCCCGGAGCCCAAGCAGATCCTCAACCCCAATGACCTGATCCGGCTGCAGGACGTGGCCGCCAACACCTTCGTGCACCACGCGCTGGTCGACTACGTCGTGCGGATCGTCACGGCCACCCGTGAGCCGGAGAAGTTCGGCATGCCCGACGCCAAGGCCTGGATCGCCTACGGCGCCTCGCCGCGCGCATCGCTGGGCATCATCGCCGCGTCCCGGGCGCTCGCGCTGATCCGCGGTCGCGACTACGTCGTCCCGCAGGACGTCGTCGAGGTCATCCCCGACGTGCTGCGGCACCGCCTCGTGCTGACCTACGACGCGCTCGCCGACGAGGTCTCCGCCGAGACGGTGATCAACCGCATCATGCAGACCGTGGCGCTGCCCCAGGTGAATGCCATTCCGCAGCAAGGCCATTCGGTGCCGACTGCCGTACCCGCCGCAGCGGCCAGCGGTCGGTGACCGGCGACGAAGGCCGTTCGGTCGACCCGCCGTCCCTGCAGCGGGGCCAGATCCGCGATCCCGCGCTGTCGGCGGCGCTGCGCAAGCTCGAGCTGACCGTCCGGCGCAAGCTCGACGGGGTGCTGCACGGCGACCATCTCGGGCTGATCCCGGGACCCGGCTCCGAGCCGGGCGAATCGCGGGTCTACCAGCCCGGCGACGACGTGCGCCGGATGGACTGGTCGGTGACCGCCCGCACCAACGCGCCGCACGTCCGGCAGATGATCGCCGACCGCGAGCTGGAGACGTGGCTGGTGGTGGACATGTCCGCCAGCCTCGACTTCGGCACGGCCCGTTGCGAGAAGCGCGATCTCGCCGTCGCCGCCGCGGCCGCCATCGCCTTCCTCAACAGTGGCGGCGGCAACCGGCTGGGCGCCGTCATCTCCAACGGCGACACCGTGCGCCGGGTGCCGGCCCTGTCGGGCCGCATCCACGAGCAGGAGCTGCTGCGGGCGATCGCGACCACGCCGCGGGCGCCGGTCGGTGTGCGCGGCGACCTGGCCGCCTCGATCGACGCGCTGCGCCGTCCGGAACGGCGGCGGGGGATGGCCGTGATCATCAGTGACTTCCTCGGCCCGATCGACTGGATGCGCCCGCTGCGGGCCATCGCCGGCCGCCACGAGGTGCTCGGCATCGAGGTGCTCGACCCGCGCGACGTCGAACTGCCCGAGGTGGGTGACGTGATCCTGCAGGACACCGAGACCGGCGTCACCCGCGAATTCACCATCGACCATCAGCTGCGCAGTGACTTCGAGCAGGCCGCGGCGGCGCACCGCGCCGAGGTCGCCCGCACGCTGCGCCGCTGCAACGCCCCGCTGCTCACCCTGCGCACCGACCGGGACTGGATCGCCGACGTGGTCCGCTTCGTCGCGAACCGGCGACGCGGCGCGCTGGCGGGCCGGTAAAGACGACGAAATGACAAGCCGTACATGACTTTGCCGCTTCTGGGTCCGATGACGCTCTCGGACTTCAAACATCCGTGGTTCTTCGCGTTCCTGCTGGTGGTGGTCGGGCTCGTCGCGCTCTACATCATCGTGCAGGCGGCGCGGCAGAAGCGGATCCTGCGCTTCGCCAACATGGAGCTGCTGGAGAGCGTGGCGCCCACGCGACCCAGCCGGATGCGGCACCTGCCCGCGATCCTGCTGATCCTGTCGCTGACGCTGCTCACCGTCGCGATGGCCGGTCCCACCCAGGACGTCCGGATACCGCGCAACCGCGCGGTGGTGATGCTGGTGATCGACGTCTCGCAGTCGATGCGTGCCACCGACGTGGCGCCCAGCCGGCTCGCGGCCGCGCAGGAGGCGTCCAAGCAGTTCGCCGACGAGCTCACCCCCGGGATCAACCTCGGCCTGATCGCCTACGCGGGCACCGCGACGGTGCTGGTCTCGCCGACCACCAACCGCGACGCCACCAAGAACGCCATCGACAAGCTGCAGCTCGCCGACCGCACGGCGACCGGTGAGGGCATCTTCACCGCGCTGCAGGCGATCGCCACCGTCGGCGCGGTGATCGGCGGTGGTGACGAAGCGCCCCCGGCCCGCATCGTGCTGTTCTCCGACGGCAAGGAGACCGTGCCGTCGAACCCCGACAACCCCAAGGGCGCGTTCACCGCGGCGCGCACCGCCAAAGACCAGGGCGTCCCGATCTCGACGATCTCCTTCGGCACCCCCTACGGCTACGTCGAGATCAACGAGCAGCGCCAGCCTGTCCCGGTCGACGACGAGATGCTCGAGCGGATCGCCGACCTGTCCGGCGGGGAGGCCTACACCGCCTCGACGCTCGAACAGCTGCGCGAGGTCTACAGCAACCTGCAGCAGCAGATCGGCTACGAGACGATCAAGGGCGACGCGAGCGTCGGCTGGCTACGGCTGGGCGCGCTGCTGCTGGCCGTGGCGGCACTGGCGGCGCTGCTGATCAACCGCCGACTGCCGAACTAGGCGCCGCGGTGCGTCCGTGTGACGCCTTCGGGCGATTTCTGGCTGGTGGCGGCGAGGCGTTAAGTTGGCCGTCATGACTGTGACCGACAATCCCGCGCAGGCCGGCGCCGAGGCCGCCGGGGGCCGCCCGTCCTTCGTCTCGCGTTCGGTGCTGGTCACCGGCGGTAACCGCGGCATCGGACTGGCCATCGCGCAACGGCTGGCCGCCGACGGCCACAAGGTGGCCGTGACCCACCGCGGCTCCGGCGCCCCCGAGGGCCTGTTCGGCGTCGTCTGTGACGTCACCGACAACGAGGCCGTCGACCGCGCGTTCAAAGAGGTCGAGGAACACCAGGGCCCGGTCGAGGTGCTGGTCTCCAACGCCGGCATCTCCCAGGACGCGTTCCTGATGCGGATGACCGAGGAGCGCTTCGAGAACGTCATCAACGCGAACCTCACCGGGGCGTTCCGTGTGGCTCAGCGCGCTTCGCGCAGCATGCAGCGCAAACGCTTCGGCCGGATCATCTTCATCGGTTCGGTGTCGGGCATGTGGGGGATCGGCAACCAGGCCAACTATGCGGCGGCCAAGGCGGGACTGATCGGGATGGCGCGCTCGATCTCCCGGGAACTGTCCAAGGCAGGCGTCACCGCGAACGTGGTTGCACCCGGCTACATCGACACCGAGATGACCCGCGCGCTGGACGAGCGGATCCAGGAGGGGGCGCTGCAGTTCATCCCGGCGAAGCGGGTCGGCACCGCCGAGGACGTCGCCGGCGCGGTCAGCTTCCTGGCGTCCGAGGACGCGGGCTACATCGCCGGTGCGGTGATCCCGGTCGACGGCGGAATGGGCATGGGCCACTGAGCCACCCGCTCCCGCCCACTACGAACTTTGAAGAAGGAGTCAGCACAATGACAGGTCTGCTCGAAGGCAAGCGCATCCTCGTCACGGGGATCATCACCGACTCGTCCATCGCGTTCCACATCGCCAAGGTGGCGCAGGAGGCCGGCGCGGAGGTCGTCTGCACCGGCTTCAACCGCCTGCGGCTGATCGAGCGCATCCTCGACCGGCTGCCGGCCAAGCCGCCGCTGCTCGAGCTCGACGTGCAGGACGAGAAGCACCTCGACACGCTCGCCGACCGGATCACCGAGGTCATCGGCGCCGGAAACAAGCTCGACGGCGTTGTGCACTCGATCGGCTTCATGCCGCAGACCGGAATGGGCGTCAACCCGTTCTTCGACGCGCCCTACGAGGACGTCGCCAAGGGCATCCACATCTCGGCCTACTCCTACGCCTCGCTCGCCAAAGCGGTGCTGCCGGTGATGAATTCCGGCGGCGGGATCGTGGGCATGGACTTCGACCCGACCCGCGCGATGCCCGCCTACAATTGGATGACCGTCGCCAAGAGCGCGCTGGAATCGGTGAACCGGTTCGTCGCGCGTGAGGCGGGCACCTTCGGGGTTCGGTCGAATCTCGTTGCCGCCGGTCCGATCCGGACGCTGGCCATGAGCGCCATCGTCGGCGGCGCCCTCGGTGACGAAGCCGGCGCCCAGATGCAGCTGCTCGAGGAGGGCTGGGATCAGCGTGCGCCGCTGGGCTGGAACATGAAAGACCCGACGCCCGTGGCGAAGACGGTCTGCGCACTGCTGTCGGACTGGCTGCCCGCCACCACCGGCACCATCGTCTACGCCGACGGTGGCGCCAGCACCCAGCTGCTGTAGCCGGGGTGACAGAGCTCGTGGATTTCGACGCCGTCCTGCTGCTGTCCTTCGGCGGGCCGGAGGGTCCCGAGCAGGTCCGGCCCTTCCTGGAGAACGTCACCCGCGGCCGCGGCATCCCGCCCGAGCGCCTCGACGCCGTCGCCGAGCACTACCAGCACTTCGGCGGCGTGTCGCCGATCAACGGCATCAACCGCCGGCTGATCGAGGTGTTGCGCACCGAGCTGGCCGAGCGCGGCAACCCGCTGCCGGTCTACTTCGGTAACCGCAACTGGGAACCCTACGTCGAGGACACCGTGACGACCATGCGGGACAACGGAGTTCGCCGCGCCGCGGTGTTCACCACCTCCGCGTGGGGCGGGTACTCGAGCTGCACCCAGTACATCGAGGACGTCGCCCGCGGCCGCGCGGCCGCGGGCGAACAGGCTCCCGAGCTGGTCAAGCTACGGCACTACTTCGACCACCCGCTGTTCGTCGAGATGTTCGCCGACGCGATCGCGGCCGCCGCCGCCACGCTGGAACCGGAGCTGCGTGACGACGCCCGGCTGGTGTTCACCGCGCACTCCATCCCGGTCGCCGCCGACGACCGGCACGGTCCGAATCTGTACAGCAGGCAGGTCGCCTACGCGGCGCGGCTGGTGGCCGCCGCCGCGGGCTACGGTGACGGTGCGGGCTACGACCTGGTCTGGCAGTCGCGATCCGGCCCGCCGCAGATCCCTTGGCTCGAGCCCGATGTCGGCGACCACCTGGCGACGCTGGTCGAGGCGGGCACCAGGGCCGTGATCGTCTGCCCGATCGGCTTCGTCGCCGACCACATCGAGGTGGTGTGGGATCTCGACAACGAGCTGCGCGAACAGGCCGACGAGGCGGGCGTCGTGCTGGCGCGCACGACGACACCCAACGCCGACCGCCGATTCGCCCGGCTGGCGGCCGATCTCATCGACGAACTGCGCACCGGCGCCGATCCCGCCCGGCAGTCGGGACCGGATCCCGCGCCGGGCTGTGGTCACAGCGTCAACGGTGAGGTCTGCCCGGTGTCGCCGCGGTGTCTGGCGACCATCGTCACCACGCCGAGTAGAGGATCGCGCTGAGCGCGGCGACGCGCGCCCGCCGGACCACCTGACCCAACGGCCGCAGCGCGTCGCTGGCGATCTGCACCTCCGACGACGTCTGCAGCCCGATCGGCATCAGGCCGGAGCTGACGGTGATGATCGCGTCGACGTGCGCGGCGTTCTCCAGCACCCGAAGTGCCCGCGGCGGTGCGTGGTCGGGCGCCCGGTGCACCCGCGAGGACTCCAGCACGTCCTCGACCAGTCCACGGGGGTCGTCGACGTCGGCCCCGGCCGCGCCCGCGCGCAGCGCACCCAGGGCGTCGGCCGCCGAACGCACGGCCGAACGCAACGCGTACTCGGCCTCGCCGAGCTCGACGTACTCGGAGCCGGGCGCGCCGGGCACCGAGTACACCGTCCAGGCCAGCGCGGTCGGTTCGGGGTCGAAGTCCGAATCGTCGAAGCCCTCGTCGTATTCGAATTCCGGCACCAGCCCCACCACCGCGGAGGGGTCGCGGGAATCGGTGACCAGCACCGCCTCGCCGGAGGTGACGGCGTCACGTTGGAACTGGGTGCCCGCGGGCAGGCCGCGGACGTCGCCGGGTACCGGCAGCGCGATGCCGAGCGCCGGGCCGGTGCGCGCCGGGCCCGCGGCGGTGCGCAGCGTCTGCAGCAGCGAGACCGCACCCGAATCGTTGAGGTCCGGCCACGGCAGGCCGGTGGCACCCGCCGCGACCGAATCGTAGGCCGTCACCGAATGCCTTGGCGCCCATAGGGATAGCGAGTCGAGGACATCGTCGGGCGCGGCGGCACCTGAGAGCCAGGCGTTGGCCCACGCCGCGAGCGTTGCACTGGGACACCACATGATGCTCGCAGTGTAATTGTTCGGCGCAGTGCGGGTCGGTTACGCGATAGGGTGACCGCGTGCCCCTTCCGTTGATCTGGGTGATTCTGGCCCTGGTGCTGGCCGGGGCCGAGGCGCTGACCGGCGACCTGTTCCTGCTGATGCTCGCGGGCGGGGCGCTCGCCGCCGCCGGCTCGAGCTGGCTGCTGGACTGGCCGATCTGGGCCGACGGCGCGGTGTTCCTGGTGGTGTCGGTGCTGCTCCTGGCGTCGGTCCGGCCGGCGCTGCGCCGCCGCTTGTCCGCAGGCAAGGGACTGCCCGAACCCGCGAAAGCGCTCGAGGGCAAGCAGGCGCTGGTGCTCGACCGGGTGGCACGCCACGAAGGTCAGGTGAAACTCGAGGGCGAGGTCTGGACGGCCCGCCCGCTGAACGACGACGATGTGTACGAGCCGGGCGACAACGTCACCGTCATGCACATCGACGGCGCCACCGCCGTCGTCTGGAAGAACCCCTAAGCAGGAGGGACTCGTCATGGATGGTGCCGTAGCCGGCCTCGTCTTTCTGATCGTGCTGGTCGTGTTCGCGGCGATCGTCGTCGCCAAGTCGGTGGCGCTGATCCCGCAGGCCGAGGCGGCGGTGATCGAACGCCTCGGCCGCTACAGCAAGACCGTGTCCGGCCAGCTCACGCTGCTCATCCCGTTCATCGACAAGATCCGCGCGCGGGTGGACCTGCGCGAGCGCGTGGTGTCCTTCCCGCCGCAGCCGGTGATCACCGAGGACAACCTGACGGTCAACATCGACACCGTCGTGTACTTCCAGGTCACCAATCCCCAAGCCGCGGTCTACCAGATCAGCAACTACATCGTCGGCGTCGAGCAGCTCACCACCACCACGCTGCGCAACGTGGTCGGCGGCATGACGCTTGAGCAGACGCTCACCTCACGCGACAAGATCAACGGACAGCTGCGCGGAGTGCTGGACGAGGCGACCGGCCGCTGGGGCCTGCGCGTCGCCCGGGTCGAGCTGCGGTCCATCGACCCGCCGCCGTCCATCCAGGACTCGATGGAGAAGCAGATGCGCGCCGACCGGGAGAAGCGCGCGATGATTCTGACCGCCGAGGGCAGCCGCGCGGCGGCGATCATGCAGGCCGAGGGCCAGAAGCAGGCGCAGATCCTCGCCGCCGAGGGCGCCAAGCAGGCCGCCGTGCTCGGGGCCGAGGCCGACCGGCAGTCGCGGATGCTGCGCGCCCAGGGCGAGCGGGCCGCCCAGTACCTGGTGGCCCAGGGCCAGGCGAAGGCGATCGAGAAGACGTTCGCCGCCATCAAGGCCGGCAGGCCCACCCCGGAGATGCTGGCCTACCAGTACCTGCAGACGCTGCCGCAGATGGCCAAGGGCGAGGCGAACAAGGTGTGGCTGGTGCCCAGTGATTTCGGCTCGGCGCTGCAGGGCTTCACCAAGATGCTCGGCGCGCCGGGGGAGGACGGCGTCTTCCGCTACCAGCCGTCGCCGGTGGAGGAGAACCTGCCCAAACCCGAGGACGACACCGACGAGGTCGCGGAGTGGTTCACCACCCAGACCGACCCTGAGATCGTGCGGGCCGTGGAGAAGGCCGAGGCCGAGGCCCGCACGCCGGTGCAGTCCGCTATTCCTTCGGCGCCGCCGGAGCCCGAGCCGATGCAGTACCCGCCGCTGTCACAGCAGCAGCAGGACTCGCTGCCGCCGACGTTCGGACGGCACGCAGGCAGCACGGAGTGATCGCCGACACGCTCACCGCGCCACGCGCGTACGTGGCTCTCGCCGCGTTCCAGGCCGGCGACGCGGTGGCGTGTGGCATCCCGTTGCCGCAGATCGCGAAGGCGCTCGACAGCTACGGCGTACCGGACCGGATCCGGTGGGTGTTGCCGACCGCCAAGGCGGCCTCGGCGGTCGGGCTGCTCTCGGCGCCCCGCTACCCGCGGCTGGCCCGGCTGACCAGCGCGATGCTGGCGGTGTACTTCGTCCTCGCGGTCGGGGCGCACCTGCGGATCCGGGACAAGGCGGTCAACACACTGCCCGCGGCCACGTTCCTGCTGCTGCACACCGTGATGGCCGTCCGCGGTCCGCGACGGATCGACGACCGCCGCTGAGCGTCAGCGCGCGGTGGGGGTCACTTCGACACTCGGCTCGTCCTCGGCCACGTCGCCGGCGACGGGCGAGCGGTGCTGGCGCACCTCGTAGAGCAGCCCCACCATCCCGACGGCCGCCGTCACCACCGACACCACCACAAGCAGCGGATCGACGCGCCCGGTGAGCGCATCGCCGAGGATCACCACCGCGGCCGTACCGGGCAGCAGCCCGGCCAGCGTCGCCCACGTGTAGGGCCACACCCGGACCGTCGACGCGCCCGCGGCGTAGTTGAGCACCGAGAACGGCACCGCCGGGATCATCCGCATCGACATCACCACCGGCCAGCCGCGCAGCCGCAGCCGGGTGTCCAGGGCGTCCACCCGCGGATGCGGGAACAACCGGTTGAGCTGCAGCCCCGCCGCGCGCACCAGCACCAGCGCGATCACCGCGCTGACGGTGCTGGCCACCACGGCCAGCGTGACGCCGAGCGCCGGACCGAAGAGCAGTCCTGCGGCGAGCGTGAACGCCGTGCGGGGAAACGGCAGGATCGTGAGCACGATGTGGGCGGTCAGGAACGCCAGCGGGAACCACGGCCCGACCGAGGTGGCCCAGTCCCGCAGTTGCACCGCGGTCGGCAACGGGACGACGAGCGCGGCTGCGACGAGAATCACACTTCCCAGCACGACGGCCAGGAAGCGGCGCGGAGGCACCTGCGCGGCCGTCGCGATCAGCGCGGCGCGCAGACGGCGCACAGTGCTGACGACGGGGTTCACGGTTTTCCAGACTACGGGCCGGCACCGACGCCCGGCGCCCGGCGCGCCTGCCGAACCGGCCGACCGGGGCGCATCACCGTGACGGCGATCATTTAGCCTGATGGACGGGTGGAAGCTCACACGCTGCGACAACAGGAGATGCCGGTGTCCGTGCAGGGGTCGAGTGCGGTCGAAGCCGACCGCGAGCAGTGGCGCACCGCGGTCGCCGGGGTGCTTGCCAAGAGCACCCGGCGCGATCCCGCGGACCTGCCCGCCGAACCGGAACGGCTGCTCGATTCGCCCACCTACGAGGACTTCGTCATCCGCGCGCTCTACACCGGCGACGACGCACTGCCCGAGCATCCGCTTCCCGGCCGGTGGCCGTTCGTCCGTGGCGCCGACGCGCGGCGCGACGTCAAGGCGGGCTGGCGGGTCGCCGAGGCGTTCCCCGCCGCGCCCGCGGCGGTCGGCGAGGTGAACGGGTCGGTGCTGGTGGCCCTCACCGAAGGGGTCAGCGCGCTGGGGCTGCGGATCGGCGGCCCCGACGGGATCGCCGCCGCGGAACTGGACCGACTGCTCGACGGCGTCTTCCTTGACCTAGTGCCGGTGATTCTCGACGCCGGTGCGGAGTTCACCGCGGCCGCCGCGGCCATCGTGCCGCTGCTCGGCGGCCTCGACGCCGACCAGCGGAGCCGGCTCTCGATCGATCTGGGCGCCGACCCACTGACGGCGGCGCTGAGCGGGCGGCCCTCGCCCGAGGTGGCCGACGTGCTCACCACTGCGCGGGGCCTGGCGGAGTTCGACGGCGGCGTGCGCGCGATCACCGTCGACGGGCCCGCCCTGCACAACCTCGGCGCCAACGTGTCGTGGGAACTCGCAGGCGCGGTGGCCGCCGGCGTCGACTATCTGCGGCTCCTCGGCGACGCGGGTGTCGCGGTGCCGGACGCTGTGGCGCAGATCAGCTTCCGCTACGCCGCCGACGACGACCAGTTCATGACGATCGCCAAGCTGCGCGCCGCCCGCCGGCTGTGGGCCCGGGTCGCGGAGGTGGTGGGTGCGCCCGACGCCGGCGACGCGACCGTGCACGTGGTCACCTCGCTGCCGATGATGACCCGCCGCGACCCCTGGGTGAACATGTTGCGCACGACACTGGCGGCGTTCTCGGCCGGGGTGGGCGGCGCCGACACGGTGCTCGTGCAGCCCTTCGACGTCGCGATCCCCGAAGGCTTCCCCGGGACGTCGCGCAGCTTCGCCCGCCGGATCGCCCGCAACACCCAGCTGCTGCTGCTCGAGGAGTCGCATCTGGGCCGTGTGCTCGACCCCGCGGGGGGATCGTGGTTCGTCGAGGACCTCACCGAGCAGCTGGCCGAACAGGCGTGGCGGCACTTCCAGGAGATCGAGGCGGGCGGCGGGTTCGCCGCGGCCCGCGACGTCGTCACCGCCGGTATCGCTGAGGTGGCGGCCCGCCGCCAGGACGACATCGCGCACCGGCGCACCGCGGTCACCGGCGTCAACGAGTATCCGAACCTCGCCGAACCGCCACTGCCGCAGGGTGATTCGTTCGCCGCCGTGGCTCCGTACGCCGCCGGGTTCGAGAAGCTGCGCGACCGTTCCGACGCGTTCCTCGACCGCACCGGTGCGCGGCCGAAGGTGCTGCTGCTGCCGATCGGTCCGCTGGCCGAACACAACATTCGCGCGACGTTCGCGGTGAACCTGCTGGCATCCGGCGGCATCGAGGCCGTCAATCCCGGCCCGCTGGACGCCGCCGGGGTGGCCCACGCCGTCGCCGACGCGGGTGCGCCGGACATCGCGGTGATCTGTGGCACCGACAGCCGCTACGCCGCGGAGGCAGCGGGCGTGGTGAGCGCTGCCCGCGAGGCCGGGATCTCACGGGTGTACCTGGCCGGGCCGGAGAAGGCCGTCGCGGAGGCGGACCTAAAACCCGACGACTTCCTCACCGCGAAAATCGATGCGGTCGGCGCACTGTCGGACCTGCTCGGCAGATTGGGGGCCTGAACATGACTGCGACCACGAACGTCGGCAAGGGTATCGGCAGCTTCGCGGACGTGCCGTTGCGCGGTGGGCGCAGCGGCGAGGAACCCACCGCCGCGGCGGTCGAGGAGCACGTCGGCGAGGCCGCCGCCGCGCACGGCTACACCCCGGAGCAACTCGACTGGCTGACACCGGAGGGCATCGAGGTCAAGCCGGTCTACATCGCCGCCGACCGCGACGAGGCCGTCGGCGCGGGATATCCGCTCGACTCGTTCCCCGGCGCCGCCCCGTTCGTCCGCGGCCCGTACCCGACCATGTACGTCAACCAGCCGTGGACCATCCGTCAGTACGCCGGCTTCTCCACCGCCGCGGAGTCCAACGCGTTCTACCGGCGCAACCTCGCCGCCGGCCAAAAGGGCCTGTCGGTGGCCTTCGACCTGGCCACCCACCGCGGGTACGACTCCGACCACCCGCGCGTGCAGGGTGACGTCGGAATGGCCGGTGTCGCCATCGATTCCATCCTCGACATGCGCCAGCTCTTCGACGGCATCGACCTGTCACAGGTCTCGGTGTCGATGACGATGAACGGCGCGGTGCTGCCGATCCTGGCGCTGTACGTCGCCGCCGCGGAGGAGCAGGGGGTGCCGCCGGAGAAGCTGGCGGGGACCATCCAGAACGACATCCTCAAAGAGTTCATGGTCCGCAACACCTACATCTATCCGCCCAAGGCGTCGATGCGGATCATCTCCGACATCTTCGGCTACACCAGCACCAGGATGCCGAAGTACAACTCGATCTCGATCTCCGGCTACCACATCCAGGAGGCCGGGGCCACAGCCGATCTCGAGCTCGCCTACACGCTCGCCGACGGGGTGGAGTACATCAAGGCCGGGCTCGACGCCGGGCTGTCGATCGACAAGTTCGCGCCCCGGCTGTCCTTCTTCTGGGGCATCGGCATGAACTTCTTCATGGAGGTCGCCAAGCTGCGGGCCGGCCGGCTGCTGTGGAGCGAGCTGGTCTCACAGTTCGATCCGCGCAACGAGAAGTCGCTCTCGCTGCGCACGCATTCGCAGACCTCCGGCTGGTCGCTGACCGCGCAGGACGCGTTCAACAACGTCGCCCGCACCTGCATCGAGGCGATGGCCGCGACGCAGGGACACACCCAGTCGCTGCACACCAACGCCCTCGACGAGGCGCTGGCGCTGCCCACCGACTTCTCCGCGCGCATCGCCCGCAACACCCAGCTGGTGCTGCAGCAGGAGTCCGGCACCACCCGCCCGATCGACCCGTGGGGCGGCTCGTACTACGTCGAGTGGCTGACCCACCAGCTCGCCGAGAAGGCCCGCGCCCACATCCGTGAGGTGGCCGAGCACGGCGGCATGGCCCAGGCCATCGACGACGGCATCCCGAAGCTGCGGATCGAGGAGGCGGCCGCCCGCACGCAGGCCCGCATCGACTCCGGGGCGCAGCCGGTGATCGGGGTGAACAAGTACCAGGTCGAAGAGGACCACGAGATCGAGGTGCTCAAGGTCGAGAACAGCCGGGTGCGCGCCGAGCAGCTGGCCAAGCTCGAACAGCTGCGGGCCGACCGGGACCCGGCGGCGGTCGAGGCCGCGCTCGCCGAGCTGACCCGCGCCGCGGGTGAACACGGGCCTGGCGGCGGGGAGGATGGCCTGGGCAACAACCTGCTGGCGCTGGCGATCAACGCCGCGCGCGCCAAGGCCACCGTCGGCGAGATCTCCGACGCGCTGGAGAAGGTGTACGGCCGCCACCAGGCCGAGATCCGGACGATCTCCGGGGTCTACCGTGACGAGGTCTCGGGAGGAGGCGGAAACATCAGCCCTTATTCCTCTGCCACCGAGCTGGTGGAGAAATTCGCCGACGCCGACGGTCGCCGGCCGCGCATCCTGGTGGCCAAGATGGGCCAGGACGGTCACGACCGGGGCCAGAAGGTCATCGCCACGGCGTTCGCCGACATCGGTTTCGACGTCGACGTCGGCTCGCTGTTCTCCACTCCGGACGAGGTGGCCCGCCAGGCCGCCGACAACGACGTGCACGTCGTCGGGGTGTCCTCGCTGGCCGCCGGGCACCTCACCCTGGTGCCCGCGCTGCGGGACGCGCTGGCCGAGGTGGGCCGTCCGGACATCATGGTCGTCGTGGGCGGCGTCATCCCACCCGGCGACTTCGACGAGCTCTACGCGGCAGGCGCGACCGCGATCTTCCCGCCCGGCACCGTCATCGCCGACGCGGCCATCGGCCTGCTGCAGAAGCTGGCCGAGCGGCTGGGCTACGAACTCGGCTAGGGCCAGACCACCATCGGCTCGATGAGCACCAGTCCCGAGGACCTCGCCCACGCCGTCCGCAGCGGCGACCGGTCAGCGCTCGCGCGGGCCATCACACTCGTCGAGTCGACGCGCGCCGACCATCGCCGACGGGCGCAGGAACTGCTGCTGGAGCTGATGGCCGAAGCGGGCAATGCACTGCACGTCGGGATCACCGGCGTGCCGGGGGTGGGGAAGTCGACCACCATCGAGGCGCTCGGCATGCACCTGATCGAACAGGGACACCGCGTCGCGGTGCTGGCCGTCGACCCGTCGTCCACCCGTACCGGCGGCTCGATCCTCGGCGACAAGACCCGGATGGCGAAGCTGGCCGTGCATCCCGAGGCGTACATCAGGCCGTCGCCGACCTCGGGCACCCTCGGCGGGGTCGCCAAGGCGACGCGCGAGACGATCGTGCTGCTCGAGGCGGCCGGCTTCGACGTCATCCTGGTGGAGACCGTCGGGGTGGGGCAGTCGGAGGTGACGGTGGCCAACATGGTCGACACCTTCGTGTTCCTGACCCTGGCCCGCACCGGCGACCAGCTCCAGGGCATCAAGAAGGGCGTGCTCGAACTCGCCGACGTCGTGGTGGTGAACAAGGCCGACGGTGACCACGCCGTCGAGGCCAAGGCCGCCGCACGTGAGCTCGCCGGTGCGATCCGGCTGATCTATCCGCGCGAAACGCTATGGCGGCCACCGGTTCTGACGACGAGCGCATTGACCGGCGCCGGGCTGACCGAGTTGTGGGACACCGTCCTCGAACACCGCCGGGTGCTCACCGAGGCCGGCGAGTTCGACGCGAAACGCCGCACCCAGCAGGTCGAGTGGACCTGGGCCATGGTGCGCGACACCGTGCTCGACCGCGTGCTGTCGCACCCGGACGTGAAGGCGGGCCGCAGGGAGATCGAGCGCCGGGTGCGCGACGGCGAGCTCACCCCCGCGCTGGCGGCACAGGAGATCCTCGACGCCGCCGGGTGGTGACGGCGAAGAATTCGCTGGTTAACGACTCGGTAACGCCTGGTTTATTTGCCGGGGGTGCGAGTAAATTCAATTCTGTGACGGACGTACCCAAACGGGATCGCAACGCAGCGCTCCCGCACGGCGTTCAGGGCGCGGCGGACCGGAATTTCGCCTGCACCCTGCGCGGTTTCTCCCAGCTGTTCCCCGGCAGGCGGTTCGGCGGCGGGGCGCTGTCGATCTACCTGCACGGCGAGCCGGTGGTCGACGTGTGGACCGGGTACTCCGACCGCCGCGGCACCCAGTACTGGACGGCCGACACCGGCGCCATGGTGTTCTCCGCGACCAAGGGCATGGCCTCGACGGTGATCCACCGCCTCGTCGACCGCGGCCTGATCGACTACGACACGCCCGTCGCCGAGTACTGGCCCGACTTCGGCGCCAACGGCAAGTCGCACATCACCGTGCGGGACGTGATGCGGCACCGGGCCGGTTTGTCACAACTCAACGGCGTCGGCAAGGTCGACCTGCTCGACCATCTCGCGATGGAGCAACGGCTGGCCGACGCCCCGGTCAACCGGCTGCTCTACGGACACTCGGCCTACCACGCGCTCACCTACGGGTGGCTGGTGTCGGGCCTGGCCCGCGCGGTCACCGGCCAGGGCATGGGCGACCTCATCCGCACGGAGCTGGCCGAGCCGCTCGGCACCGACGGCCTGCACCTGGGCCGCCCTCCCGCGGGTTCGGCCACCCGCGTCGCGCAGATTCTGGTGCCGCAGAAAAGCATCGCCAACCCGGTGTTCAACTTCGTCGCGCCCAGGGTGGCCAGGCTGCAGTTCTCCGGCGGGTTCGGGTCGCTGTACTTCCCTGGCATGAAAGCCGTCGTGCAGGGGGACATCCCGTTCCTCGACGCGGAGATCCCCGCGGCCAACGGCGTCGCCACCGCCCGCGGGCTGGCCAGGATGTACGGCGCCATCGCCAACGGCGGGTCGATCGACGGCACCCGGTTCCTGTCCACCGAGACCACGGCGGCCCTGACCGGCGAGCCGGATCTGCGTCCGGACCGCAACATCATGGTGCCGCTGGCGTTCCACCTGGGTTACCACTCGCTGCCGTTCGGGGTGATGCGCGGCTTCGGCCACGTCGGCCTCGGCGGATCACTGGGGTGGGCGGACCCGGAGAGCGGTCTGGCGATCGGCTTTGTGCACAACCGCCTGCTGACACCGATGCTGCTGGACATGGGGTCGTTCGCCGGCCTCAACGTGCTGATCCGGCGTGACGCGGCGCGCGCGGGCCGGCGCGGCTACCAGCCTGTCCAGGACTTCGGTTCGTCGTTCGCCGTGGCCGAGACGGCCACCGGCTAGTACCGAGCGCCCGCCCTCAGCGGTCGGCGGGGGTGAACCACTTGGTTCTGATGCGCCAGGAGTGCGCCGAGGCCAACGCGAATCCGGCGCCGCATCCGCAGGCGAAGATCCACACCAGCGTGCCACCCTCGATGGCCTGCAGGCTGGGCACGAAGGCGGTGGTGATGCGAACGATGCAGGCGAGGATCCCGCTGGCCGACGCCGCCAGGTAGACGTTGGCGATCCGGCGCGACCGCGGGTCCTTGCGCAGGATCAGCAGCGCCCGCGACCCGTACGCCAGCAGGTAGATCAGTGTTCCGCAGAGCAGTAGCCAGTACAGGCTGAGCCAGAAGTCGGTCGGCACGTCGAAGAAGTCGGGCCGGTAGATGGCCGCGCCGTTGCCGATGGAGAACGTGGCCAGCAGCAGCGGGATGCACAGCGTCGCGGGCCGCTCCACGTACTGCTTGAACGACACCTGCATCGCATGATCGTCGGCGAGGCGGCCGAGCGCGTTGTAGACGATCGCCGAGGCGGCCACGATGTAGCAGTCGTGTCCGATGTAGTCCTCGAGGTTCCACTTACCGGTCAGCGCGTACAGCCAGTGGCCGACGGTCTCGGAGGCGAACGGCGACATCAGGAACACCGCCATGCCCTGCAAAGCGATGTTGAGGGTGGCCGCGACCTCCCACCGGCAGCCCCAGGTGACACGGCGGATCCACAGGCTCCACGCGATACACAGGAGTGTGATCGCGATCAGCGTTGCGAGGGCCATGGGACCGCTTTCCGGGCTGGGGATCGTCCAGCAAATTGTACGGCTTAGAGCGGCGGTGCGTCCGGGCGCGGCGCCATTTCGGACAATTTGGTCGGCCGGGCCTCGGTCTTGGTCGCCTCGGTTACCGCCGTCGTCACCGAGAACGGGGCGGACTCGATGTAGCTCCACACCTCCTGGCGGCTCATCAGCCCGAACCGGATCTGCAGGTCGGGATAGCTCAGGGCGAACCGGTCGGAGACTCTGCGCAGCTCCTCGGCGTCGGGGTAGTCCTGCTCCTTGATGCGCCGGTAGTACGTGCTGCTCGAGATGCCGAGCGCGTCGTAGATGTCCTTGGCCTCGACATCGCCATCCAGCAGGTAGTCGAGCAACGCCTTCAGCTGTCTGCCGTTCTCGTCAGTCCGGGGCACCCGTCCACCTTAGCGGCAGTTCCCGACATTGGGCAGTGGCAACCAGCAATAAGAAGGCAATGCCTTTATTGACAGTGCCGTCACAGTTTTGGCACGGGTCTCCCATATCTGGGACACGCGGCGTAGCGTGGTCCCCATGGTCGCCCCATATCTCGCCCATTCGGCCCTGAACTCGACGGATTCGGTCGATCCCGCGAACATTCGCCTACGGATCGCGGACCGCGATGCGCCCGGCAGCCCGCTGGCCGCCACCCGCCTGGCGATGCCGCTCACCGACATGCTGACCATGGAACTGGACGGCGCCGCCGGCAGCCTGGGCCTTGCGGCCGACGAACTGCTGCTCGCCGCGCTCGGCCGGACCATCGCCCGCACCATCGGCCACGGCGTGGTCGCCGTCGACGTCGCCCGCAACGGCCGGGCCGGGCTGCAACCGGTCGACCTGACGTGCGCCACCGAACGTCAGGTGAGCGCCGACGACGCGGTCGGCGCCGTGCACCGCGCACTCGCGGCGATGCCGCACCGCGCCATCCGGCACGGCATCCTGCACTACTTCGGGTCGGCCCACCCCGCGTCGGAGCTGTTCTTCAACGATCTCGGTGAGCGCGCCGAGGCTCCGGCGGGGCAGCCGGTCGCCGGGCATGCCCTGGAACTGCGGCTGTACCGCACGGCCGCCGGCATCCAGCTGGAGTGGTGGTACGACAGCAGCCGGTTCGACCGGGTGACGGTGCTCGAACTCACCGAGCAGTTCCCGTTCGCGCTCATCGAGCTGACCTCGGAAGCCACGGCCGCGGCCTGACGCTAGAATCGCCTCCATCGGCGCGGATCCGGACATCACCGGGGAGCCTCCGGAAGAACGGTCCTCGGCACGCGCCGGGTCCCAGTAGAACCGGACGGGTGGGCCCGTCACAGCCCACAACGAGCGGCGCATCGCGAGGTGCGCAAGCGGGGTGGTACCGCGGCGTTCGCGCACCGGCGCGACGTCGTCCCCGTGCCTGAACGTGGCTTCCTCGACGGAGCCACCATGTGGCACAGGAGACTACGCAGTGACCGCCTATCCCAAGCCGGCCGGTGGCGCGCCGAACTTCCCGGCGCTGGAAGCCGACGTTTTGGACTACTGGGACCGTGACGACACCTTCCGGGCGAGCCTCGCCCGGCGCGACGGCGCCCCGGAGTACGTCTTCTACGACGGCCCGCCGTTCGCCAACGGGCTCCCGCACTACGGCCACCTGCTGACCGGATACGTCAAGGACATCGTGCCGCGCTACCGGACGATGCAGGGCTGGCAGGTCGAGCGCCGGTTCGGCTGGGACACCCACGGTCTGCCCGCCGAACTCGAGGTGCAGCGCCAACTCGGCATCACCGACAAGGCGCAGATCGAGGCGATGGGCATCGAGAAGTTCAACGACGCCTGCCGCGCGTCGGTGCTCAAGTACACCGACGAGTGGCGCGAATACGTCACCCGCCAGGCCCGCTGGGTGGACTTCGACAACGACTACAAGACCCTCGACATCAGCTTCATGGAGTCGGTCATCTGGGCGTTCAAGCACCTGTGGGACAAGGGCCTGGCCTACGAGGGCAACCGCGTCCTGCCGTACTGCTGGAACGACGAGACCCCGCTGTCCAGCCACGAACTGCGGATGGACGACGACGTCTACCAGAGCAGGCAGGACCCGGCGCTGACGGTCGGGTTCCGGCTCAACGGGGGCGATTTCGCCGACGCCCACCTGCTCGTCTGGACGACGACCCCGTGGACGCTGCCGTCCAACCAGGCCGTCGCGGTGAACCCCGACGTCACCTACGCCCACATCCGGGCCGCTGACGGCCGGCGATACGTGCTCGCCAAGGCCCGGCTGCCCGCCTACGCCCGCGAGTTCGGCGACGAGCCGGAAGTCCTCGGCACCTGCGCCGGGCGCGAGCTCCTCGGCACCGGCTACCTGCCGCCGTTCCCGTACTTCGCCGACGCGCCGGGTTCCTTCGTGGTGCTGCCGGGCGACTTCGTCAGCACCGACGACGGCACCGGCATCGTCCACATGGCCCCGGCCTACGGCGAGGACGACATGGCGACCTGCCAGGCGGCGGGAATCGACGCCGTCACCCCGGTCGACGCGAAGGGCCGTTTCGACGCCACGGTGCCCGACTACGCCGGTCAGCACGTCTTCGACGCCAACCCGCAGATCATCCGTGACCTGAAGAACGGCAGCGGTTCGGCGGGCGTCAACGGCGCCGTGCTGCTGCGGCACGAGACCTACGACCACTCCTATCCGCACTGCTGGCGCTGCCGCAATCCGCTGATCTACCGCGCCGTGTCGTCCTGGTTCATCAGGGTCAGCGCGTTCCGCGACCGGATGGTCGAACTCAACCAGGAGATCACCTGGTACCCGGAGCACGTGCGCGACGGTCAGTTCGGCAAGTGGCTGCAGGGCGCGCGGGACTGGTCGATCTCGCGGAACCGCTACTGGGGCACGCCGATCCCGGTGTGGACCTCCGACGATCCGGCCTACCCGCGGGTCGACGTGTACGGCAGCCTCGACGAACTCGAGCGCGACTTCGGGGTGCGGCCGGATAACCTGCACCGGCCCTACATCGACGAACTGACCCGGCCCAATCCCGACGACCCCACCGGGCGCTCGACGATGCGGCGCATCGAGGACGTGCTCGACGTGTGGTTCGACTCCGGGTCGATGCCCTACGCGCAGGTGCACTACCCGTTCGAGAACGGGGCATGGTTCGACGGCCTCGGGGACGCCGACGCGCACTTCCCGGGCGACTTCATCGTCGAGTACATCGGCCAGACCCGCGGCTGGTTCTACACACTGCACGTGCTGGCCACCGCGCTGTTCGACCGGCCGGCGTTCAAGACCTGTGTGGCCCACGGCATCGTGCTCGGCAACGACGGGCAGAAGATGAGCAAGTCGCTGCGCAACTACCCCGACGTCACCGAGGTGTTCGACCGCGACGGCTCCGACGCGATGCGGTGGTTCCTGATGGCGTCACCGATCCTGCGGGGCGGCAACCTGGTCGTCACCGAGCAGGGCATCCGCGAAGGGGTCCGGCAGGTGCTGCTGCCGCTGTGGAACGCCTACTCGTTCCTGGCGCTCTATGCCCCGAAGCGGGGCAGCTGGCGCACCGACTCGCCGCACGTGCTGGACCGCTACATCCTGGCCAAGCTGGCACAGTTGCGCGACGATCTCACCGATTCGCTCGACACCTGCGACATCTCGGTGGCCTGCGACCAGTTGCGGCAGTTCACCGAGGCGCTGACGAACTGGTACGTGCGACGGTCGCGGTCGCGGTTCTGGGAAGAGGACGCCGACGCGATCGACACGCTGCACACCGTGCTGGAGGTGACCGGCCGGCTGGCCGCGCCGCTGCTGCCGCTGATCACCGAGGTGATCTGGCGGGGAGTGACCGGTGAGCGGTCGGTGCACCTCACCGACTGGCCCGCGGCCGGCGACCTGCCGCGCGACCCCGACCTGGTGGCCGCGATGGACCAGGTCCGTGAGGTGTGCTCGGCCGCGTCGTCCCTGCGCAAGGCCAACAAGCTGCGGGTGCGGCTGCCACTGTCGAAACTGACGGTCGCCGTTGACAATCCGGCGGCGCTGGCGCCGTTCACCGATCTGATCGCCGACGAACTGAACGTCAAGGCCGTGCAGTTGAGCGACGACATCGCCGCCTACGGCCGGTTCGAGTTGACCGTCAACGCGCGCGTCGCCGGGCCCCGGCTCGGCAAGGACGTCCAGGCCGCGATCAAAGCGGTGAAGGCCGGTGCCGGAGTGGTGAACCCGGACGGCACGCTGACCGCCGGACCCGCGGTGCTGCAGCCCGGTGAGTTCAGCTCGCGCCTGGTGGCCGCCGACCCGGACTGGACCGCCGCACTCGCCGACGGGGCCGGGCTGGTGGTGCTCGACGGCGACGTCACCCCGGAGCTGGAGGCCGAGGGGTGGGCCAAGGACCGCATCCGCGAACTCCAGGAGCTGCGCAAGTCGACCGGGCTGGAGGTGTCCGACCGGATCTCGGTGGTGATGTCGGTGCCGGCCGGGCAGGCCGAGTGGGCGCAGGCGCACCGCGACCTGATCGCGCGGGAGATCCTGGCCACCCGGTTCGACTTCGGTGACGCCGCGGACGGCGCCGAGATCGGCGACGGGGTGCGGGTCGCGATCGCCAAGGCGTGATCGGCGGGCGGCCTGCGATTCAACCGCGCACGACGCGGGCGGACTCCGTGCCGATCGACACGGTGTCGCCGGGGCGCAACTGGCGGCCGCGGCGCACCTCGACGTCGCCGTTGACGCTGACCAGACCGTCGGCGATCGCGGCCTTGGCATCGGAACCCGAGTCGAGCAGCGAGGCCAGCTTCAGGAACTGGCCGAGCCGGATCGACTCGTCGACGATCGGCACCTCGTGCATGGACGTCAGGCTAGCGCCCTAGCATCGGCGGGTGTGGGCGCGCGGTGGGTGCTGCACCTGGACATGGACGCGTTCTTCGCGTCGGTCGAGCAGCTGACCAGGCCGACGCTGAAGGGCAGGCCCGTGCTCGTCGGCGGGCTCGGCGGGCGCGGCGTGGTGGCCGGCGCCAGCTACGAGGCCCGGGTGCACGGCGCGCGTTCGGCGATGCCGATGCACCAGGCGCGCCGCCTCGTCGGCGCACCTGCGGTCGTGCTGCCGCCGCGCGGGGTGGTCTACGGCGTCGCCAGCCGCCGGGTGTTCGACGTCGTCCGCGCGGTGGTGCCCGTGCTGGAGCAGCTCTCGTTCGACGAGGCCTTCGCCGAACCCGCCGAACTCGTCGGCGCCGCCACCGCCGAGGTGAACGCCTACTGCGAGGCGCTGCGGGCGCGGGTGCGCGAGGAGACCGGGCTGGTCGCCTCGGTGGGGGCCGGGTCGGGGAAGCAGGTCGCCAAGATCGCCTCCGAGCTGGCCAAGCCCGATGGTGTGCGGGTGGTCGGCCGGGACGAGGAGCGGGCGGTGCTCGACGGTCTGCCGGTGCGGCGGCTGTGGGGCATCGGGCCGGTGGCCGACGAGCGGCTGCACCGCCTCGGCATCGGCACCATCGGCCAGTTCGCGGCACTGTCGGACGCCGAGGTGGCGAACGTGCTCGGCGGCACGGTGGGTCCGGCGCTGCACCGGCTGGCCCGTGGCATCGACGACCGGCCGGTCGCCGAGCGCGCCGAGGCCAAGCAGATCAGCGCCGAATCGACCTTCCCGGCCGACCTCACCACGCTGGACCAGCTGCGGGAAGCCGCCGGACCGATCGGCGAGCACGCCCACCGGCGGCTGGAGAAGGACGGCAGGGGAGCGCGCACGGTCACCGTGAAGCTGAAGAAGTCCGACATGAGCACGCTGACCCGCTCGGCGACCCTGCCCTACGCCACGGCCGATGCCGCGACACTGATCGCGATGGCCCGCCGGTTGCTGCTCGATCCGGTTGAGATCGGGCCCATCCGCCTTGTCGGCGTTGCCTTCTCGGGTCTGACCGAGGTGCGCCAGGAGTCGCTGTTCCCGGACCTCGACCTCGCTGCCGACGACAGCGGCGTACCGGTACCGGCCACTCCCGTGCCGCCGTCGGTGAGCGACGCCGCCTCCACCGCACCGGCCTGGCGGGTCGGCGACGACGTGGCACACCCCGAACACGGGCACGGCTGGATCCAGGGCGCCGGGCACGGCGTCATGACGGTGCGCTTCGAGACCCGCGGCACCGGACCCGGCATCGCACGCACCTTCCCCGAAGGGTCACCGGACGTGGTGCGCGCCAACCCGGTCGACAGCCTCGACTGGCCGGACTACGTCGAGGGGCTGGCTCACCAGAACTCGCTGTAACCGGCCGACAGGATGAACCCGTGCTGCCCGTAGGTCGTGCACGTCACGGTGCCCTGGAGGCCGACCGCGCAGCCGGCGCCCCAGTTCTCCAGCCGGTGGCCCTCGGGTAGCACGTCGACGTCACGGGTGAAGGTCGCCACATCGGAGTGGCGGTACTCGGCGGGGCCCCAGCTGTTGACCACGGTCTGGTTCATGCCCTCGGGGGCGTCGACGGGCACCGCGTCGCATCCCACCGGGCCGCCGTTGGGGCCGATGCCGCAGGACCGGCCGTCGGGGGTCTTGAAGTAGACCCAGTAGAAGTCGGCGGGTGAGGTGTAGCGGCCCTGGGCCAGGGGATAGGCGGCGGTCTCGGCGACGCCCGGCGGCGGTTGGGCGCCCGCGACCGGCGCCGGCGCGGCGGCCAGCACGAACAGACCCGACGCCGCCCCGGCCACACGCAACCTCATCGCATCAGCCTGTCATCCCCAGCGGCCGAGGACATCGGGAACCGGCGCTCCGGCCGCCAGTGCGGCCATCACCAGCACCCGTGCCTGCGACGGGCGCACCCGGGGGACCGGAACGGCGCCTGCGTCGACCAGCGCGCGCCCGGGGCCGTAGCCGGGGCTGACCCGGCCGCCCGGCACCCGGGTGGACACCGCGACCGTCAGCCCCGAGCTGCACAGCCGCCGCACCTCATCGACCACCGCCCGGCCGGCATTGCCGGCGCCGAGCGCCTCGAGCACGATCGCGTGCGCCCCGGCATCCGCGCACGCCGCCATCGCCACGCCGTCACTGCCCGGGTAGACCGCGACGATGTCGACCCGCGGGGCCGCGCCTGCCGACACCGGGCCCAGGTACGGCCTGGTCTTGTCGGCGGTGCGGACGAACGCACCGTCCTCCACCGCGCCCACCGCCCGCCCAGCGAAGCCCCGCAGATCGCCGGTCGCCACCTTCTGCAGGCCGAGCGGCTGCCACACCGTGCCCGCGAAGCTCAGGACCACGCCGGCGTCGCGGGCGTCCGGGTGCGCCGCCACGGCCAGCGCGTCGCGCAGGTTGCCCGGGCCGTCGGCGTCGGCCGCGTCGGCACTGCGCTGCGCACCGGTCAGCACGACGGGAACCGTTCCGTCATAGGTGATCTCGACCCACAGCGCCGTCTCCTCCATAGTGTCGGTGCCGTGGGTGACGACGACGCCGGAGGCGCCCGCGTCGACCGCGTCGCCGACGGCCCTCCGGATGGTGTCCCAGTCGGGCGGGGTCAGCTCGGAGCTGTCCAGCGAGAGCGCGTCGACCCAACGCACGTCGTCGACGGCCGCGGCCCCCAGACCGGTCAGCAGGTCGGCGCCGCCGCGGGTCGGCCGCCGGACACCGGCGTCGTCGACGCTGGTCGCAATGGTTCCACCGGTGGTGATGACGACGAGGCTCACGTGCGGAATTCTTCCCCATCGGCCGGTTTGGGATGATGGTCCGGTGACTGACGAAACACCGGGCCCCCTCGACCGGGCGACCGGCGCCGCAGCCGGCGGCGACGCGGCGCCCGACGAGGCGCCGCCGAGGCGCCGGGTGCGGCTGCTGGTGAGCGTGGCCGCGGTGGTGCTGATCTGCGACATCGTCACCAAGGTGCTCGCCGTCAAGCTGCTGACACCCGGGCAGCCGGTGTCGATCATCGGTGACACCGTGACCTGGACGCTGGTGCGCAACTCCGGCGCGGCGTTCTCCATGGCCACCGGCTACACCTGGGCGCTCACCCTGGTCGCGACCGGCGTGGTGATCGGCATCATCTGGATGGGCAGGCGGCTGGTGTCGCCATGGTGGGCGCTGGGCCTCGGCATGATCCTGGGCGGCGCGACCGGAAACCTCGTCGACCGCTTCTTCCGCTCACCCGGCCCGCTGCGCGGCCACGTGGTGGACTTCTTCTCGGTGGGCTGGTTCCCCGTCTTCAACGTCGCCGACCCGTCGGTGGTCGGCGGCGCGATCCTGCTGGTGGCGCTGTCGCTGTTCGGCTTCGACTTCGACAGCCCGACGCGCCGCACACCCGAGACGGCGGCCGCGACGCCGGCCGACCGTCCCGCCGACCCGCCCGCCGACAACGCGTAGTGGCCACCAGGTCGATGCCGGTCCCCGAGGGGCTGAGCGGTATGCGGGTCGACGCCGGTCTGTCGAGGCTGCTGGGGCTGTCACGCACCGCCGCCGCGGCGCTCGCCGAGGACGGCGGAGTCGACCTCGACGGCGCCCCGGCCGGCAAGTCCGACCGGCTCACGGCGGGGGCGTGGCTGGAGGTGCGGCTGCCCGAGGCGCCGGCGCCGGTGGAGAACACCCCGGTCGACATCGAGGGCATGGACATCCTGTACTCCGACGACGACATCGTGGCGGTCGACAAGCCGCCCGGCGTGGCCGCGCACGCCACCGTCGGCTGGCACGGGCCCACGGTGCTGGGCGGGCTGGCCGCCGCGGGGTTCCGGATCAGCACCTCGGGCATCCACGAACGCCAGGGCATCGTGCACCGACTCGACGTCGGCACCTCCGGTGTGATGGTCGTCGCGCTGTCCGAACGCGCGTACACCCTGCTCAAGCGGGCGTTCAAGGAGCGCACCGTGCACAAGCGCTACCACGCGCTGGTGCAGGGTCACCCGGATCCGAGCAGCGGAACCATCGATGCGCCCATCGGCAGGCACCGCGGGCACGACTGGAAGTTCGCGGTCACCGAGGGCGGCCGGCACAGCGTCACGCACTACGACACCGTCGAGGCATTCCAGGCCGCCAGCCTGCTGGACATCGAGCTCGAGACGGGGCGCACCCACCAGATCCGCGTGCACTTCGCCGCGCTGCACCACCCGTGCTGCGGTGACCTGACCTACGGCGCCGACCCCACCCTCGCCCGCCGGCTCGGCCTGGAACGACAGTGGCTGCATGCGCGGTCGCTGGCGTTCGCGCATCCCGCGGACGGCAGGCGCGTCGAGATCACCAGCCCCTATCCCGCGGACCTGCGGCACGCCCTCGAGGTGCTGCACGACCACGCGCTGTGACCGGCGAGGCCCGCGGGGGGCGCGCCGGCACGCTGTTCGGCGTCGGCGCCTTCACCTGGTGGGGCCTGTGCCCCGGATACTTCCCGCTGCTGCTGCCCGCCGGGTCGGTGGAGGTGCTCGCCCACCGGATCGTGTGGAGCGCGGTGTGCATGGCGCTGGTGCTGCTGGTGGTCCGCCGTTTCGGCGACCTGCGCAGGCTCCGTGGGCGCGCCTGGCTGCTGCTGGCGGCCGCCTCGGTGCTGATCGCCTTGAACTGGGGGGTCTACATCTACGCCGCGACCAACGGTCACGTCGTGGACGCCGCGCTCGGTTACTTCATCAACCCGTTGGTGACTGTCGCCCTCGGCGTGCTGGTGTTCCGGGAGCGCATCGGCAGGTGGCAACTCGTCGCGCTGGCGCTCGCCGTGGTGGCGGTGGTGGTGCTCACGGTGGGCGTGGGCACCCCGCCCTACATCGCCGGTGTCCTCGCGGTGTCGTTCGCGCTGTACGGCGTGGTGAAGAAGGTGGTGGTGGCCGACCCACGCGTCAGCGTGGCCGTCGAGAACTTCATCTCGCTGCCCGTGGCAGCCGGCTATCTCATCGTGCTCGCGGTGCTGGGGCAGGGACACTTCCCGCACGAGGGGACCGCGCACTCCGTGCTGATGGTGCTGTCGGGTCCCATCACCGCCGTCCCGCTGCTGCTGTTCGCCGCGGCCGCGCAACGGTTGCCGCTCGTGACGATCGGCCTGCTGTTCTACCTGAACCCGGGTCTGCAGATGGTGTGGGGCGTGCTGGTCGGCCACGAACCGATGCCGGTCGCCCGGTGGGTCGGCTTCGCGCTGATCTGGACGGCGCTCGCGGTGATGACGTTGGACGCACTGCGCAGGAAACCGGCCGCGGGGGATGCGCTGCCTGTCGATCCGGCGGCGTCCGGATCGTCATCACGGTGACACCGCAGAACACGGTGCGCACCGCGACCAAGGAGGAGCCATGCAGTACTGCCTGATCACCCACTACCAGGAGGCGTCGGAGGCCGGCGTGCCCGAGGAGGCGCTGGCCGAGGGTCGGGCCGCCTTCGCCCGCTACGCCGACGACCTCGACGCCGCGGGCGTGCTCGTCGGCACTCAGGTGCTGCAGTCCGCCACGGCCACCACCACCGTATCCGCGAGGACCGGCACCGTCGACATCCAGGACGGTCCGTTCGCCGACACCAGGGAGCGGCTGGGCGGCATCTTCGTGATCGACGTGCCGGACCTCGACGCGGCGATCGGGTGGGCGCAGCGCAACCCGGCGGCGCACTTCGGTTCGGTCGAGATCCGTCCGGTGGCCGTCACCTATGCCCGTGGCCGCGGCTGGTACACCCCTGAGTGAGAGCCTGCCCGCCGCACGGCTCGCCCAGCTCACCTGCGAGTCGTACGGCCGGCTGCTCGCTGTGCTGGCCGCGCCGGGCCGCGACATCGCCGCCGCGGAGGACGCGCTGGCCGACGCCCTCGAACGCGCCCTGCGGCGCTGGCCGGCCGACGGGGTCCCGGCCA
The DNA here is from genome assembly GCF_027529605.1 of Mycobacterium hippophais. Lineage (NCBI taxonomy): Bacteria > Bacillati > Actinomycetota > Actinomycetes > Mycobacteriales > Mycobacteriaceae > Mycobacterium > Mycobacterium hippophais. The sequence continues at coordinate 214,249 of NZ_JAPZPY010000004.1, forward strand.
ATCCGGAGGGCTGGGTGCTCACCGTCGCACGCAACCGGCTGCGCGACACCTGGAAGTCCGCGGCCCACCGGAACACCCGGCCGCTCACCGCGACCGAGGAGCCGGTGGCGGACGCCGGCGAGCCGGTCACGATCCCGGACAGCCGCCTCGAGCTGATGCTGGTGTGCGCGCATCCCGCGATCGCGGCCGACGTCCGCACGCCGCTGATGCTGCAGACGGTGCTCGGCGTCCGGGCCGCCGACATCGCCGCGGCGTTCGCCGTCGAGCCCGCGACGATGGCGCAACGGCTGGTGCGGGCGAAGAAGCGCATCCGGGATGCCGGGATCCCGTTCGCCGTACCGGATCCCGCAGAGCTGGCGGTCCGCCTGCCCGCTGTGCTCGAGGCGGTCTACGGGGCGTACGCCATCGACTGGCCGGCCATCGACTGTCCGGCCGGCGACGTGCCGCAGACGCTGTCCGCCGAGGCGCTGCACCTGGCCGACGTGCTGACCGAACTGATGCCCGACGAGCCGGAGGTGCTCGGCCTGGCGGCACTGATCTGCCTCGGCGAGGCACGCCGCACGGCCAGGCGTGGCCGCGACGGGTCGTTCATCCCGCTCGACGAGCAGGACACCGCACTGTGGGACGCCCGGCTCATCGCGCGCGGCGAGGACCTGCTGCGGCGTGCGCACACCCGGGGCAGGCCGGGCCGGTTCCAGTACGAGGCGGCGATCCAGTCGGCGCACTGCGCGGGCAGGCACGGGCCGGTCGACCTGGAGGCGCTGCGGCGGTTGCACCGGGCGCTCATGCGCGTGGCGCCGTCGCTCGGCGCGGCGGTGGCGACCGCGGCCGTCGAAGCGCGGATCGACGGGCCCGCGGCGGGGCTGCGGGTGCTCGACGCGATCACCGAACCGGCGGTCGTCCGATTCCAGCCGGCCTGGGCGACCCGCGGCCATCTGCTCACCGCGGCCGGCCGGCCCGAGGAGGCGGCGGCCGCGTACCGACGCGCCATCGAGCTGACCACGGACGCCGGCGTGGCCGCCCATCTGCGGCGACGCATGCCCTGACCGGCCACGGCGCCGCGGACCGTTGCCATGATCAACGCCGATGCCATACGGTTTGCTCGTGCAGCGAGGGGGTCGCAGCGTGCCGGCTGCGCGGGGGCGTGGTCGCCCGGTCGGCGCCGACTCCGCGCAGACCCGCCGCCGCATCGTGCGTGCCGCGCGCGAGGTGATCAACCAGCGCGGCTACCCGGCGATGACGTTCCAGGCGATCTCCAAGCACACCGGACTGAGCCGGCCGACGCTGCACTACTACTTCGCCACCCGCGAGGACGTGTACCGCGCCGTGATTGAAGAGGCGAAGTCGATGCTCACCTCGGCTGTCGAGCGGGCGCTGGCGCACGACGCGCTACTCGACCGGCTGGCCACCTTCTTCGTCGCTCTGCAGGAGGCCGAACACCGCGACCGCTCGACCATCGCCTTCACCATCTCGGCCCGGCTCGAACCGCAGCGCAACCCCGAGCTGCTGCCGTTCAGCGCGCCGTCGCCGGTGCGGCAGTTCCTCACCAGGGTGGTCGAGGACGGCGTCGCGCACGGCGAGATCCGGGCCGACGCCGACACTGCAGGGATCGTGTCGATGCTGCACGTCGTGATGTGGGGCCTCGGGTGCTACGCGAGCTTCGTCGCACGTCCCGACGACATGGAACCGGTGACGCAGCAGCTGGTCCGGTTGTTCGCCGGCGGGCTGCCCACCAACCACGCCGGCGACCGGCCGGCTTGAGGCCGAAGACACGCATCGCGACACGCCGAGCGGTGTCGGAGGTCGGTCATAGACTGGCCACCCTATGAGCGGTTCATCGTCTAAGTCCTCGGGGTCGTTTGTTCACCTGCACAACCACACCGAATACTCGATGCTCGACGGTGCCGCGAAGGTAAAGCCGATGCTCGCCGAGGCGCAGCGGCTCGAGATGCCTGCGATCGGGATGACCGACCACGGCAACATGTTCGGCGCCAGCGAGTTCTACAACGCCGCCACCGACGTCGGGATCACGCCGATCATCGGGGTGGAGGCCTACATCGCCCCGGCGTCGCGGTTCGACACCAAGCGGGTGCTCTGGGGCGACCCGAGTCAGAAGAGTGACGACGTGTCGGGCAGCGGCTCGTACACGCACATGACGATGGTGGCCGAGAACGCCACCGGCCTGCGCAACCTGTTCAAGCTGTCGTCGCTGGCCTCGTTCGAGGGGCAGCTCGGCAAGTGGTCGCGGATGGACGCCGAGATCATCGCCGAGCACGCCGAGGGCATCATCGCCACCACCGGCTGTCCGTCGGGCGAGGTGCAGACGCGGCTGCGGCTCGGGCACGAGCGCGAGGCGCTGGAGGCGGCGGCCAAGTGGCGGGAGATCTTCGGGCCGGAGAACTTCTTCCTCGAGCTGATGGACCACGGCCTCGACATCGAGCGCCGGGTCCGCGAGGGACTGGTGGAGGTGGGCCGCAAGCTGTCCATCCCGCCGCTGGCCACCAACGACTGCCACTACGTCACCCGTGACGCCTCCCAGAACCACGAGGCGCTGCTGTGCATCCAGACCGGCAAGACGCTGTCGGACCCCACCCGCTTCAAATTCGACGGCGACGGCTACTACCTGAAGTCGGCGGCGGAGATGCGGGCGCTGTGGGACCAACAGGTCCCCGGCGCGTGCGACTCGACGCTGCTCATCGCCGAGCGCGTGCAGTCCTACGCCGAGGTGTGGCAGCCGCGCGACCGGATGCCGGTCTTCCCGGTGCCCGAGGGTCATTCGCAGGAGAGCTGGCTGCGGCACGAGGTGAGCGCCGGCCTGGAGCGCCGCTTCTCCGGCGGAACGGTGCCGCAGGAGTACCTCGACCGCGCCGACTTCGAGATCAAGGTCATCTGCGACAAGGGTTACCCGTCGTACTTCCTCATCGTCGCCGACCTGATCAACTACGCCCGCTCGGTGGACATCCGGGTGGGGCCGGGGCGCGGATCGGCGGCGGGCTCGCTGGTGGCCTACGCGATGGGCATCACCAACATCGACCCGATCCCGTACGGGCTGCTGTTCGAGCGGTTCCTCAACCCCGAGCGCGTCTCGATGCCCGACATCGACATCGACTTCGACGACCGCCGCCGCGGTGAGATGCTGCGCTACGCCGCCAACAAGTGGGGCAGCGACCGGGTGGCCCAGGTCATCACCTTCGGCACCATCAAGACCAAAGCGGCGCTGAAGGATTCGGCGCGGGTGCACTACGGACAGCCCGGCTTCGCGATCGCCGACCGGATCACCAAGGCGCTGCCGCCGCCGATCATGGCCAAGGACATCCCGCTCTCGGGCATCACCGATCCGGCCCACGATCGGTACAAGGAGGCCACCGAGGTCCGCGGGCTGATCGACACCGACCCCGACGTGCGGACCATCTACGAGACCGCGCGCGGGCTCGAGGGCCTGGTCCGCAACGCCGGCGTGCACGCCTGTGCGGTGATCATGAGCTCCGAGCCGCTGGTCGACGCCATCCCGCTGTGGCGGCGGCCGCAGGACGGCGCGGTGATCACCGGCTGGGACTATCCGTCGTGCGAGGCCATCGGCCTGCTGAAAATGGACTTCCTGGGCCTGCGGAACCTGACGATCATCGGCGACTGCCTGGAGAACATCAGGGCCAACCGGGGCATCGACCTCGACCTGGACACCGTGCCGCTCGACGACCCGGCGGCCTACGAACTGCTCGGACGTGGCGACACGCTGGGTGTGTTCCAGCTCGACGGCGGGCCGATGCGCGACCTGCTGCGGCGGATGCAGCCGACGGGGTTCGAGGACGTCGTCGCGGTGATCGCGCTGTACCGGCCGGGGCCGATGGGCATGAACGCCCACAACGACTACGCCGACCGCAAGAACAACCGTCAGGCCATCAAGCCGATCCATCCCGAGCTCGAGGAGCCGCTGCGCGAGATCCTCGCCGAGACCTACGGCCTGATCGTCTACCAAGAGCAGATCATGCGCATCGCGCAGAAGGTGGCCGGCTACTCGCTCGCTCGAGCCGACATCCTGCGCAAGGCCATGGGCAAGAAGAAGCGCGAGGTGCTGGAGAAGGAGTTCGAGGGCTTCTCCGACGGCATGAAGGCCAACGGGTTCTCCGCGGCGGCGGTCAAGGCGCTGTGGGACACCGTGCTGCCCTTCGCCGACTACGCGTTCAACAAGTCCCACGCCGCCGGGTACGGGCTGGTGTCCTACTGGACCGCGTACCTGAAGGCCAATTACCCGGCCGAGTACATGGCGGGTCTGCTCACCTCCGTCGGCGACGACAAGGACAAGGCCGCGGTCTATCTGGCCGACTGCCGCCGGCTGGGCATCACCGTGCTGCCGCCGGATGTCAACGAGTCGGTGCAGAACTTCGCCTCGGTCGGTACCGACATCCGGTTCGGGCTCGGCGCGGTGCGCAACGTCGGCGCGAATGTGGTGGCGTCGCTGGTGAACACGCGCGCCGCGAAGGGCAAGTACACCGACTTCTCGGACTACCTGAACAAGATCGACATCTCGGCGTGCAACAAGAAGGTGACGGAGTCGCTGATCAAGGCCGGCGCCTTCGATTCGCTCGGCCATCCCCGCAAGGGCCTGTTCCTGGTGCACACCGACGCGGTGGACTCGGTGCTTGGCACCAAGAAGGCCGAGGCGATGGGGCAGTTCGACCTGTTCGGCGGCGCCGACACCGCGACCGACGCGGTGTTCACCATCAAGGTGCCCGACGAGGAGTGGGAGGACAAGCACAAGCTCGCCCTGGAACGGGAGATGCTCGGGCTGTACGTGTCCGGGCACCCGCTCAACGGGGTGGCCCATCTGCTGGCCAACCAGGTCGACACCCAGATCCCGGCGATTCTCGACGGTGACGTCGCCAACGACGCGCAGGTGCTGGTTGGCGGCATCCTCGCCTCGGTGAACCGGCGGGTGAACAAGAACGGATTGCCCTGGGCCTCAGCGCAACTCGAGGATCTCACCGGCGGCATCGAGGTGTTGTTCTTCCCGCAGACCTACTCGTTGTTCGGCGCTGAGATCGCCGACGACGTGGTGGTGCTGGTGAAGGCGAAGGTGGCCGCCCGGGACGACCGGATCGCGCTGATCGCCCACGAACTGGTGGTGCCCGACTTCTCCAGCGCGCAGGTGAACCGCCCGCTCGCGGTGAGCCTGCCGACGCGCCAGTGCACCGTGGACAAGGTGAGCGCGCTCAAGGCGGTGCTGGCCAACCACCCGGGGGTGTCGCAGGTGCACCTGCGGCTGATCAGCGGTGAGCGCATCACCACCCTGGAACTGGATCAGGCGCTGCGGGTCACCCCGTCACCGGCGCTGATGGGCGACCTGAAGGCGCTGCTCGGCCCGGGCTGCCTCGGCGGTTAGAGGTCGATCCGGACGATCGCGCTGTCGTGCCAGAGGTGGCGGGCGCGCGCCCGTCGCATCTTCTCGCGCCACGGCAGGTTGCTGTGCACGTTGCGCACGCCCGGGATCTTCAGCAGCGGGACCACGTTGTACTGCCAGCCGTAGCGGCGGCGCAGCAGCTCGTCGGCCGCTGCGGCAGGGGCGCCGGCCAGGATCGTCGCCCGCCCGTCGACGGTCCCGGCTTCGGGGCTGACGCGGCCCCGGTGGTCGCACACCCGCAGTTGCACGCGTGGGTCGTGGGTCAGTCGGCGGGTCTTCGGGCCGATCTTCGTGCGGAACACCAGCGCGGAGCCGTCGAACGCGAACCAGATCGGGGTGTCGACGGGGGTGCCGTCGCGACGGTAGGTGCGCAGCAGCGCGTAGCGGGAGTGTCGGAGGTCGTCGACGGTCTGCATGGTGTCGAGTCCAGCACTTAGAGTTGACTCCAAGTCAAGAGGGGGGCGGGGGCGATGACGGCGAGCCTGACGATCGGCGAGGTGGTCCGCCGTGCGGGGATCGCGGCGACCACACTGCGGTACTACGAGCAGATCGGGCTGCTGGCGCCCGCGGCACGGGTGGGGGGTCAGCGCCGTTACGGCGACGCGATCCTGGCCCGGCTCGAAGTGATCCGGCTGTGCAAGACGGCGGGATTCGCACTGGAGGACATCGCCGTGCTGTTCGCCGACGATGTGCCGGGGCGGCCCGTCAGCCGGGCGCTGGCGCGGTCGAAGCTCGCCGAGATCGACGCCAGGATAGACGAGTTGCGCCGGGCGAGGGAGATCGTCGAGTGGGGGATGGCGTGCACCTGTCCCTCGATCGACGACTGCACATGCGGGGTGCACGCGATCGGCTCGGCGACGCACGGCGGCTGCGTCACGATGGACCGGTGACCGACGACATGACCGGCGACACCGCGCAGACCTCTCGTCACATCGGGGTGTGGATCGACGCGCCGCCGGAGGTGGTGTACGCCTTCGCCTCCGACCCGGAGCAGATGCCGCGCTGGGCGGCGGGACTGGCCGCGGGTGAGCTGCGGCGAAGCGACGAGGGCTGGGTGGCCGACTCGCCGATGGGGCGGGTGAGCGTCGAGTTCGCGCCGGTCAACGAGTTCGGCGTGATCGACCATGTCGTGCGGCTGCCGTCCGGCGAAGCGGTGTACAACGCACTGCGCGTCGTTCCCGCAGGAGTCGGTGTGCCGCGCTGCGAGGTCGTGTTCACCGTGCGGCAGCGTGCCGGGATGACCGACGAGCAGTTCCAGGCAGACGTCGCGGCGGTGACCGCGGACCTGCAGGAACTGCGCAGGCTGCTGGAGCGCTGAGCTACTGGCGGTCGGTGCAGAAGACGCCGAGGCCGAGCCAGGCGATGGTGGCCGCCGCGGCACCGGCCAGCACCGCAGGCGCGGCGCTCATGGTGGCGACGCCGACGATCACGGTCACAAAGGCGCCGAGCATCAGCGCGATCACCTTGTACGCGGGCCATGGCACACCGGCGACGCTCACATCGCACGTCGCACGGGCGACCGTGGAACGGAGATGGCCTGCGGTGGTCATAGTTCGAGGGTACCTCTCAACCATGGTTTCGGCCAGCCGAGACTCTCAATACGGGCACCGGCTTTCTGTACCCGCCTAAGCTTGTTTCATGCCGCTGACCGGAGAATACGAACCGAGCACGTCGGACTGGGCACGCGAGAACGCCGAGCAGTACATGGCCTCAGGGGGCACCGAGGGCACCGAGTTGAAGGGCCGCCCCGTCATCCTGCTGACCACCGTCGGCGCCAAGACCGGCAAGCTCCGCAAGACCCCGCTGATGCGGGTGGAGAACAACGGGGAGTACGCGGTGGTGGCGTCGCTCGGCGGCGCGCCGAAGCACCCCGTCTGGTACCACAACATCAAGAAGAACCCGCGCGTCGAACTGCAGGACGGTCCGTCCACCCGCGACTACGACGCCCGCGAGGTGTTCGGCGACGAGAAGGCCGAGTGGTGGGAGCGGGCCGTCGAGGCGTGGCCGGAGTACGCCGAGTACCAGGAGAAGACCGACCGGGAGATCCCGGTGTTCGTGCTGAGCCCGGCCGAGTAGACCGGGCCGGGCAAAACCGGCTGTACCCCTGCGACGGGCGGATGGCACCATTGAGCGGTGTCCGCCGACCTGAGCCAGCCCGTCACGTCGCCGTTGACCGCGGCCGACATCGACGAGGCCGCCGCGCGGATCGCCGACATCGTGGTGCGCAGCCCGCTGCACCTGTCCGAACGGCTGTCCGAGGCCACCGGTGCGACGGTGTACCTCAAGCGCGAAGACCTGCAGGCGGTCCGGTCCTACAAGCTGCGGGGCGCCTACAACCTGCTGATGCAGCTGTCCGACGCCGAACTGGCCGCCGGCGTGGTCTGCTCCTCGGCCGGCAACCACGCCCAGGGCTTCGCGCTGGCCTGCCGGTCGATGGGCATCAGGGGCCGGGTGTACGTGCCGACCAAGACGCCCAGGCAGAAGCGTGACCGCATCCGCTACCACGGCCGCGAGTTCATCGACCTGATCGCGGTCGGCGCCACCTACGACCTGGCCGCGGCGGCCGCCCTCGACGACGTGGCGCGCACCGGTGCCACGCTGATCCCGCCGTACGACGACCTGCGCACGATGGCAGGCCAGGGCACCATCGCCGCGGAGATCCTCGACCAGCTCGACGCCGAGCCGGACCTGGTGATCGTCCCGGTCGGCGGCGGCGGGTGCATCTCCGGCATCACCACCTATCTGGCCGAGCGCACCACCAACACCGCGGTGCTCGGTGTGGAACCGGCGGGTGCGGCGGCCATGATCGCCGCCCTGGCCGCCGGCGAACCGGTCACCCTCGACCATGTCGACCAGTTCGTCGACGGCGCCGCCGTGAACCGCGCGGGCAGGCTGCCGTTCGCCGCGCTGACCGCCGCGGGGGACATGGTGTCGCTCACCACCGTCGACGAGGGCGCGGTGTGCACCGCGATGCTGGACCTTTACCAGAACGAGGGCATCATCGCCGAGCCGGCCGGGGCGCTGGCGGTGGCGGGGCTGCTGGAGGCGACGGTCGAGCCGGGGACCACGGTGGTGTGCCTGATCTCGGGCGGCAACAACGACGTGTCGCGCTACAACGAGATCCTCGAGCGCTCGCTGGTCCACCTCGGGCTGAAGCACTATTTCCTGGTCGACTTCCCGCAGGAGCCGGGCGCGCTGCGCCGCTTCCTCGACGAGGTGCTCGGTCCGGGCGACGACATCACGCTGTTCGAGTACGTCAAGCGCAACAACCGGGAGACCGGCGAGGCGCTGGTCGGCATCCAGCTCGGCTCGGCCGCTGACCTCGACGGGCTGCTGGTCCGCATGCGCAGCTCGGACATGCATGTCGAGACGCTGGAGCCGGGTTCGCCGGTCTACCGCTACCTGACCTGAACCGGCTCGTGACGACGGTCACATGTTGCCGTGTCACGATTCGACGTCCGCGCGGTGTCTATATGCCAGGACGTCGACGGGAGGGGGCAGGTGTCGGACTCTGTGTTCGTCGATCACCGACCGCTGCTGTTCGCGATCGCCTACGAGATCGTGGGCACCGTGGTGGACGCCGAGGACGTGCTACAGGAGAGCTACCTCCGGTGGCGCGACGTCGACCGGGCGTCGGTGGCCCAGCCGCGCAACTATCTCGCCCGCATCGTGGCGCGCCAGGCCCTCAACCACTTGCGGACGATCCACCGGCGGCGGGAGAACTATGTGGGCAGCTGGCTGCCCGAGCCGGTGGCGACCGGTCCGGCCCTGACCGACGATGCCGGCCTCGCCGCTTCGGTGTCGATGGCGATGATGATCGTCCTCGAGTCGCTGACGCCCGACGAGCGGGCGGTCTTCGTGCTGCACAACGTCTTCGGCTTCGCCCTGACCGAGATCGCAGAAATCACCGGCAAGTCCGACGCCGCGGTGCGGCAGATCGCCCACCGGTCCCGCGCCCATGTCCATGCCCGCAGGCGACGATTCGAACCGGAGCCCGAACTCGCCGAACAGGTCGTCACCAACTTCCTGGTCGCGGCGCACACCGGTGACCTCCAGTCGTTGATGGACCTGCTGGCGCCCGACGTCGTGCAGATTTCCGACGGCGGCGGTAAGGCCGCCGCGGCGCGGCGGCCGATCACCGGGGCACGCGCCGTCGGACAGTTCTGCATCGGCGTCGCCCGTACCGCGCCGGCGCTCCGCGTGGAGTTCATCCGCTGCAACGCGATGCCGGCGGCCCTGTTCCGGGACGGCGATGCGGTGCATCAGCTGCTGCTCTTCGAGATCGTCGACGCGCGTATTCACGGCATCTACGCGGTGCGCAACCCGGACAAGTTGGGCAACGCCAACCACCTCCGAGAACTGTTGCGCTGAAAGGATAAACATGCACGTCATCACCGTCGAACGACACGTCGCGGCAACCCCCGAGGAGGTCTTCGACTGGTGCGCGGACAGCACGAACTACGAGCGCACGGTGTGGGTGCTCAGGGACACCCTGACCCAGCCCGGTCGCGACGCCCGCTACGGCGTCGGGGCGGTACGCGTGCACACCTGGTTGATCGGCCGCTTCCACGAGCGCATCACCCGTTACGACGCGCCGAGGTCGTTCGACTACGTCGTCGACAAGAGCGTCCCGCCCTCGCGCCACGACGGCGGCACCATGGAGTTCACGCCGGTCGCGGGCGGGACGCTGATCACCTGGACCACCCGGGTCCAGGTGGCGCTACCGGTCGCCGCCGATGCGGTGACCCGAATCCTGGTGGCGCCGGTGTTGAGACTGGTGTTCGGGCGCATCCTCGCCGCGTGCGCCGGCGATCTCGAGAAGCGCGTCTGAGCTCACTCGGCGACGTCCCTCAGGCGGTGCGCAGCACCGCGAAGGAGTGCCCCGGCAGCCGGGTCGAGTCGCCCTCCACCGCCGGCTCGTCCCAGGAGAGCACCACCTCGCCCGTGACCGGAACGGTTACCGGGTCGGCGCCGAGGTTGCAGGCGACGGCGAACGCGCCGCGGTGCATCACGAGCCAGCGCTGCTCCTCGTCGTAGTCCACCCGCAGGTGATCCAGCCACGGATCGGCGAGGTCGGGTTCGCGGTGCCGCAGCGCGATGAGATCGCGGTAGACGGCCAGCATCCGGGCGTGGTCGCCGCCGGCCACCTCGTCCCAGTCCAGCTTGGAGCGCAGGAACGTCTCGGGGTCCTGCGGGTCGGGGATCTCGTCGGCGTCCCAGCCGTGTTCGGCGAACTCCGCCTTGCGGCCCTCCGCGGTGGCCCGCGCGAGTTCCGGTTCGGGGTGGGAGCTGAAGAACTGGAACGGTGAGGACGACGCCCACTCCTCACCCATGAAAAGCATGGCGGTATAGGGCGATCCGAGTGCCAGAGCCGCCTTGACCGCGAGCTGACCGGGCTCCAGGTTCTGCGACGGGCGGTCGCCGACGGCGCGGTTGCCGACCTGGTCGTGGGTCAGCGTGTACGCGAGCAGCCGGGTGGCCGGGATCGATGAGGTGTCCAGCGGCCTGCCGTGCCTGCGGTGCCGGAACGACGAGTACGTGCCCGCGTGGAAGTACCCGTTCCGCAGCGTCTGCGCCAGCGTCTCGAGCGAGCCGAAATCACCGTAGTAGCCCTGTGTCTCGCCCGACACCGCGGAGTGGATGGCGTGGTGGATGTCGTCGTCCCACTGTGCGGTCATCCCGAGGCCGCCCCGCTCGCGTGGTGTGATCAGCCGCGGATCGTTCTTGTCGCTCTCGGCGATCAATGACAGTGGCCGGCCGAGTTCGGCTGAAAGCGCGTCGGTTTCGGCGGACAGTTCCTCGAGGATGTGGATCGCCGTGGTGTCGACCAGGGCGTGCACGGCGTCCAGCCGCAGTCCGTCGGCGTGGAACTCGCGCATCCACCGCAGGGCGCAGTCGATGATGTAGCGGCGCACCTCGTCGGCGTCGGCGTCGGCGATGTTGATCGACTCGCCCCACGGATTGCTGCCGCTGGACAGGTACGGGCCGAACCGGGGGAGGTAGTTGCCCGACGGTCCGAGGTGGTTGAACACCGCGTCGATCAGCACGCCCAGTCCGCGCCGGTGGCAGGCGTCGATCAGCCGGATCAGGCCGTCGGGGCCGCCGTAGGGTTCGTGCACCGCGTACCAGAGCACGCCGTCGTAGCCCCAGCCGTGGGTGCCGCCGAATGCGTTGACCGGCATCAGCTCCACGACGTCGACACCGAGATCGACCAGGTGGTCCAGCTTGTCGATCGCCGCGTCGAAGGTGCCCGCCGGGGTGAAGGTGCCGACGTGCAGCTCGTAGATCACCGCACCCTCGATCGACCTGCCCGCCCAGTCGGAGTCGGTCCAGGCATCGGCTGCGGGCCGCCAGCGCTGCGAACGCTCGTGCACGCCCTCGGGCTGGCGCGGTGACCGGGGGTCGGGCAGCACTTTCGGGTCATCGTCGAGCACGAAGCCGTACCGCGCGTCGATGCGGGCGTCGACGTCGGCGCGCCACCAGCCGTCGCCGGAGGCGACCATCGGATGCAGCGTGCCGTCCACATCGAGGCGCACCCGCTCGCGCCGCGGCGCCCACACCGCGAACTCAACCATTGGCTCGCTCCAGCAGCGCCACGGGCAGGTCGGCGAACAGCTCGCTCACCGGGACCGAACCGCTGAACCGTCCGCCGCCGATCCGGTCGGTCCACTCGCCCGCGGGGAGCGGCAACGCCGTGTCGCCCCAACCGGATTCGGTGAGCCCGACACTGTGCCGGGTCACCGCGGTGAGCACGTCGGCGCCACGGGTGAAGGCCAGCACGTGCTGGGCGGCCGCGCCGTCGGCCAGCACCGGCCGGTAGTCACCGGAGAGGAACGCATCCGGACGCTCGCGGCGCAGGTGCAACGCCTCGCGCACCACCCGGATCTTGGGATGGGTGGCCGCCTCCAGCGCCGCCCGCCGCTCGGCGTAGTCGACCGGCCGCCGGTTGTCCGGATCCACCAGGCTGTCCTCCCACAGTTCGGTGCCCTGATACACGTCGGGCACGCCGGGTGCGGTGAGGGCCACCAGTTTCTGCCCGAGGCTGTCGCTGCGCGCATGCCGCTCGAGCTGTTCGAGCAGCCGGGTCAGTTCGGCGCCGACGGGTCCGTCGAGCACGGTGTCCAACCAACGGTGCACCGCCGATTCGAAGGTCTCGTCCGGGTCGTTCCACGTGGTGTGCAGCGCGGCCTCGCGGATGGCCTTCTCGGCGTAGCCGTGCAGCCGTTCCCGCAGCTCGGGCGTCACCTTGCCGTCGGCGGGCCAGACGCCGAAGACGTTCTGCAGCAGGAACATCGCGGTGCCGGAATCGGGTGGCGAGGTGCGCTCCAGCCAGGCCTCGACGTACTGCGCCCAGAGTGCGGGCACCTGCGAGAGCACCCCGATACGGGCCCGCACATCCTCACCGCGCTTGGTGTCGTGCGTGGTGAGCGCGGTCATCGCAGACGGCCACAGCCGGGCGCGGGCGTCGGCGCGCTGGTGGAACTCCGCGGTGCTGACCCCGAACTTCTCGGGTTCGTTGCCGACCTCGTTGAGCGACACCAGCCGGGCGTCCCGGTAGAACAGGCAGTCCTCCATCGACTTGGCGGTGGAGGCGCCGCACAGCTGTTGCAGCCGCACCGACGTCTCGCGGTTCGCGGTGACCGCCGTGCTCAGGATCGCCAGCGGTTCGGCGAGATCCGGGCGTTCGGCGACGGTCTCCTCGACGGCGACGGGCAACACCAGCGACAGCGACGGGTAGTCCGACCGGTACACGCCGATGTGGCTCAGCAGGGCGGCGATCGCGGTGGGCAGCTGCGGGTGGTCGACGCCCGTCGCGCCCGTCACGGTGCGATGCAGCCGGGCCAGTTCGCTGCCCAGCGTGTCGGTGACCGCCTGCGCCTTGAGCCTGCGGGCCTCCGCGGGGGTCGACGCGTAGTCCACCCCCGTGGACTCGTAGAGCTCGGTCAGCGGCGCCTCGCCGGCCGGGTCGAGGAACACCCCGCCTACCTCGCGCAGCGCGTCGTAACCCGTCGTCCCGGCGACGGGCAGGCCCAGATCGAGCGGTTCGTCGACGGCCAGGATCTTCTCGATCACGATCCAGGCGTCGTCGCCGAGCAGGTCACGCAGCCATGCCAGGTAGCCGGCCGGGTCGGACAGGCCGTCGGGATGGTCAATGCGCACACCGTCGACCAAACCGTCGGCCACCCAGCGACCCACCTCGGTGTGGGTGGCCTCGAACACCGCCCGGTCCTCCTGGCGCAACCCCGCCAGCGAGGTGATGGAGAAGAACCGCCGGTATCCGCAGATGCCGTTGCGCCAGCCGATCAGGCGGTAGTGCTGCCGGTCGTGCACCTGCGCGCCGGTGGCGTCCTGGCCCGCGGTGCCCGGCGCGATCGGGTAGGCCAGATCGCCGAGGCGCAACACCGGTTCGTCACCGCTGTGGTCGACCACCAGGTCGGCGACGTCGTCGTCGGAGCCCAGCACCGGCAGCACGATCCGGTGATCGGGATCGAGATCCCAGTCGATATCGAAGTAGGAGTGATACGCGGAGTCGCGGCCGTGCGTGAGCAGGTCCCACCACCAGGCGTTCTGGGCGGGGGAGTCGACGCCGACATGGTTGGGCACGATGTCGACCACCAGACCCATGCCGCGTGCCTTCGCGGCCGCGGACAGCCGTGCGAGGCCGTCGGGGCCGCCGAGCGCGTGGGACACCGTGGTGGGGTCGGTGACGTCGTAGCCGTGGGTGGACCCCTGCGCCGCGGTCAGGATCGGCGACAGGTAGAGGTGCGAGACACCCAGCGCGTCCAGGTAGTCGAGCACGTTCTCGGCGTCGGCGAACGTGAAGCAGTCGCCGCGCATCTGCAGTCGGTACGTCGAGAGCACGCGATCCATCGGTCAGGCCGTCTTGCGCAGCACGAGAACCGAACGCGCGGGCAGCGAGATCTTCTCGCCCGCGGCCACCACCAGGTCCGTGGCGCCGGTGGGATCGGCCGTGTCGAGCTCGGCGGTCCACTCGTTGGCGTAGAAGCCCTCCGGCGCGGCGAAGTCCTGCACGCGGTCATGGGCGTTGAAGCACAGCAGGAAGGAGTCGCCGACCACCCGCTCGCCGCGCGCGTTCGGTGCGAAGATCGCCTCGCCGTTGAGGAACACCGCGACGCACTTGCCCAGCCCGGTGCCCCAGTCCTGCGGCGTCATCTCCGTGCCGGCGGGTGTCAGCCACGCGATGTCGCGCACCTCGTCGCCGCTGCGGATCGGGTTTCCTTCGAAGAACCGCCTGCGCCGGAACACCGGGTGCTTCTTGCGCACCCCGATCACCTTGCGGGTGAAGTCCAGCAGGTCGGCGTTGGTCTCGCACAGCGACCAGTCCATCCAGGCGATGTCGGAGTCCTGGCAGTACACGTTGTTGTTGCCGCGCTGTGTGCGGCCGATCTCGTCGCCGTGCGCGATCATCGGCGTGCCCTGCGACAACATCAGCGTCGCCAGGATGTTGCGCATCTGCTTGCCGCGCAGCGCCGTGATCTCGGGATCGTCGGTCGGCCCCTCCACGCCGCAGTTCCAGGACCGGTTGTGGCTCTCGCCGTCGCGGTTGTCCTCACCGTTGGCCTCGTTGTGCTTCTCGTTGTACGACACCAGGTCGTTCAGGGTGAAGCCGTCGTGGCAGGTGACGAAGTTGATGCTGGCGCTGGGCCGGCGTCCGGTGGCCTCGTAGAGGTCGGACGATCCGGTCAGCCGCGAGGCGAACTCGCCGAGGGTCGCGGGCTCGCCCCGCCAGTAATCACGCACAGTGTCGCGATACTTCCCGTTCCACTCGGTCCACAAACCTGGGAAATTGCCGACCTGGTAACCGCCTTCGCCGATGTCCCACGGTTCGGCGATCAGCTTGACCTGACTGACCACCGGGTCCTGCTGCACCAGGTCGAAGAACGCCGACAGCCGGTCCACGTCGTAGAACTCGCGGGCCAGGGTGGAGGCCAGGTCGAAGCGGAATCCATCGACGTGCATGTCCAGCACCCAGTAGCGCAGCGAGTCCATGATCAGCTGCAGGGTGTGCGGGTGGCGGGCGTTGAGGCTGTTGCCGGTGCCGGTGAAGTCCTTGTACAGCCGCAGGTCGCCGTCGAGCAGCCGGTAGTAGGCCGCGTTGTCGATACCGCGGAAGTTGATCGTGGGCCCGAGGTGATTGCCTTCGGCGGTGTGGTTGTAGACGACGTCGAGGATGACCTCGATGCCCGCCTCGTGGAAGGCCTTCACCATCGTCTTGAACTCGGCGACGGCGCCGCCGGCGTGCCGGTTGGACGCGTACTGGTGATGCGGAGCGAAGAACCCGAAGGTGTTGTAGCCCCAGTAGTTTCGCAGTTCCAGGTCGAGCAGCCGGTGATCGTGCATGAAGGCGTGCACGGGCATCAGTTCGATCGCGGTGATGTTCATCGACTTGAGGTGGTCGATGATCACCGGGTGGGCCAGGCCCGCATAGGTGCCGCGCAGCTCCTCCGGGATGCCTGGGTGGGTCTGCGTCATGCCCTTGACATGGGCCTCGTAGATCACCGTCTCGTGATAGGGCGTGCGCGGCGCCCGGTCGGATCCCCACTGGAAGAACGGGTTGATCACCACGCTGGTCATGGTGTGCCCGAGTGAATCCAGCTGCGGCGGCGTGCCACCGGAGGCGAGGTCGTCTGCGGTCAGGTCGTAGGAGAACAGCTCCTGGCCGAAGTCGAAGTCGCCGTGGAAGGACTTGCCGTAGGGGTCGAGCAGCAGCTTGCTCGCGTCGCACCGGTGCCCGGCGGGCGGGTCCCAAGGCCCGTACACGCGGAATCCGTAGCGCTGTCCCGGGGTGACGGTGGGCAGGTAGGCGTGCCACACGTATCCGTCGACCTCTTCGAGGTCGATCCGCTCCTCGGTGCCGTCCTTGGCGATCAGGCACAGTTCGACGCGGTCGGCGACCTCGGAGAACAACGAGAAGTTGGTGCCGGCACCGTCATACGTGGCGCCGAGCGGATAGGACTCGCCCGGCCAGACGGTGGTGGCGCTGCGCGGCTTCGGCGCGGGGGATGCTGCGGTCACGGGGTCACCACCAGCCGGTGGCAGCGGCGATCTGTCGTCCCAGTTCGTTGGTCATGGTGCGCATGTACGTTGCCGAGATGTGGTGAGAGTCGTGATACAGCAATATGTTTCCCTCCACTGCGCGACAGTAGTCCTGGCGACACACCGCGTCGCTCAGGTCGAGGGCCTTCAGCATCGGGAATTGAGCGACGAAGTCGAGTGTCGGGTTGTGGTCGGAGAGTACCTCGGCCCGCTTGATGCCGCAGGAGATCGCATCGCCGCCGTCGGCCAGGCAGTCGGCCGGGAAGTACGGCTCGCCGTCGCGCACCAGCCAAGGCGTGTCGCGCATAGCGAGGATCGGAATCCGGTTCTGCGACAACCTTTCCCAGATACCGAGGTAGCTCGGCGGCATGACGTCGCCCGGCTTGGTGATCCACGGCCGGGTCGAGGTGGTGAACACGTAGTCGGGGTGGTCGGCGATCAGCTTGTCCATCACCCGTTCGTTCCACTGATGGCACTTCGGGTACGGCCGGTTGTCGCCCATCACCAGCGGCACCTCTTCGGTGGTGAGCGGGCAACCCATCTTCAGGTAGGTGACCACCCTGAAGTTGTGCAGCCGGCCGAGCAGGTCGAGCGCGGTGACCCAGTGCTCGGCGTGCGATCCGCCTGCCAGGGCGATGGTGCGGGTCGCGGTCTTGTCGCCGTAGGTGCAGTTGATCACACCGATGTTGTCGAAGTCGCTGATGCAGCCGTCGTTGGTGGTGGCGGGCAGGTCCTTCTTGGCCTCCAGCACGGTGGGCCGCATCGGTAGCTTGGGCACCTTCGCCTGGTTGAGCAGCGCGCGAGCACCGGGGTAGTCGCGGGCCGACAGGCCGGACAGCTCCTTGCCGCTGGCACGTTCGACGGTGACGTGTTCGCGCCACGTGAACGAGGTCGCCGTCAGCGCCACGCCGAGCAGCGCGACCACCGAGCCGAGCACGATCGTCGGCCTGCGCAACCGCTTGCGCAGAGGCACCGCGGGGCTGGTCGCCGCAGGCGCGCGGTAGCGGAGCGGCTCCTCGATGTAGCGGGTGGTCAGCCAGGCCAGCACACCCGACACCAGCAGCACGCCCGCGCCGTCGAGGAAGCTCGCGCGCTGGTGGCCGGTGTAGGAGAGCCAGAAGATCAGCAGCGGCCAGTGCCACAGGTACAGGGAGTAGGCCATCGCACCGAGGGCGACGAACGGCGCGGTGGCCAGCAGCCGGTTGGGGGCGGGCAGCCGGCCGCCGGTGTGCGGGTCGGCGAGCCGGTTGGCGGCCGACAGCACGAACAGGATGGTGGCGCCGACCGGCACCAGCGCCCAGGGGCCGGGGAACTCCTTGACGCCGTCGATCAGCGCGCCGCAGGCGAGGATCGCCGCCAGCGCGACTGTCGCAACGATCGTCCGCAGCCACATCGGCCAGCGCACGTACTGCACCAGCGCGCCCGCCAGCGCGCCGAGCAGCAACTCCCAGGCCCGCGCGAAACTGTTGTAGTAGGCGGTGGCCTGGTCGGCGTCGTGCGCGAAGATCGCGTACACGAACGACGCGACGGTCAGCGTGGTGAGCACCACCACGAACACGGCCTTGAGGTGGCGCCGCAGGACGCGGCGCAGCAGCATGGCCAGGCCGAGGATCAGCGCCAGGAAGGCGATGTAGAACTGGCCCTGCACCGACATCGACCAGATGTGCTGCAGCGGGCTGACCGTCTCGCCTGCCCGCAGGTAGTCCGACGCCGTGTTGGCCAGCTCCCAGTTCTGGTAGTAGCCGAGGCTGGCCAGGCTCTGGTCGGCGAAGGTCTCCCACCGGGTCTCGGGCTGGACGAGGATCGTCAACACCGCGGCGGCGGCCAGCACCACCACCAGCGCCGGGAGCAGCCGCCGCCCCAGCCGGATGACCTCGCGCCCCGGCCGAAGGGTCACGCCGGGGGTGAGCGCCGCGCGCAGCAGACGGCCGCCGAAGAAGAAGCCCGACAGCGCCAGGAAGACGTCGACACCGCCGGAGACGCGGCCGAACCAGATGTGGAACACCGCCACCATCACGATCGCGACACCACGAAGACCGTCGAGGTCGTGTCGGTAGAAGCCCGACGTTCGGGAACCCATGGAGGCGCGCGGCGCGGAACCGATCTCGGTGGCGGGCGCCGGCCTGGGGGCGGCGAGGGTGATCATGGTCGAGAAGCAATTTACCCAACTTCTGCCGATGACTCATGTCGCGGTGGTCGCCGCCCGCCGCCCGAGCAAAGAAGTAGGCTCGTAGCCCGTGCCCCTGACGCCCGCGGAGATCAGTGCGATCGACGCCGCCCACGTGTGGCACCCCTACAGCACGATCGGCGCCGAGGCGTTCCCGCCGGTGGTCGCGGTCGGTGCGCGGGGCGCCCAGCTGACCGTGGTGCACGAGGGGCGCGAGCTCGAGGTGCTCGACGCGATGGCGTCGTGGTGGACCGCCATCCACGGTCACGGACACCCGGTGCTCGACGCGGCGATCGTCGACCAGCTGGCGACGATGAACCACGTGATGTTCGGCGGCCTCACCCACGAGCCGGCGGCCCGGCTGGCGCAGCTGCTCGTCGAAGTGACGCCCGAGGGCCTGGACACGGTTTTCTTCTCCGACTCCGGCTCGGTGTCGGTCGAGGTGGCCGCCAAGATGGCGCTGCAGTACTGGCGCAGCCTCGGCAGGCCCGGCAAGCACCGGCTGATGACGTGGCGCGGCGGCTACCACGGCGACACGTTCACCCCGATGAGCGTGTGCGACCCCGAGGGTGGCATGCACTCGCTGTGGACCGACGTGATGATGCGGCAGGTGTTCGCGCCGCCGGTGCCCGCCGACCACGATCCCGCCTACTCCGCGGAGTTCGAACGCCTGCTGGCCGCCCACGCCGACGAGGTGGCGGCGGTGATCGTCGAGCCGGTGGTGCAGGGTGCGGGCGGGATGAGGTTCCACGACCCGCGCTACCTGGTCGACCTGCGGGACATCTGCGACCGGCACGGGGTGCTGCTGATCTTCGACGAGATCGCCACCGGTTTCGGGCGCACCGGCGAGCTGTTCGCGGCCGATCACGCCGGCGTGCGGCCGGACGTGATGTGCGTCGGCAAGGGACTCACGGGCGGGTACATCACGCTGGCCGCCACGCTGTGTACCTCCGAGATCGCGCACACCATCAGCGCGGGGGAGCCCGGCGCGCTAATGCACGGGCCGACGTTCATGGCCAACCCGCTGGCGTGCGCGGTCGGGGTGGCCTCGGTGGAGCTGCTGCTCGCGGGGGACTGGCGGGCCCGGGTGCGTGCCATCGAGGCGGGTCTGCGCACCGGGCTGGCGCCGGCGCGGGAGGTGACGGGCGTCGCCGATGTGCGGGTGCTCGGCGCGATCGGGGTGATCCAGCTGGACCGGCCCGTCGACGTGCCGGTGGCCACCGTGACCGCGCTGGAGCACGGGGTGTGGCTTCGGCCGTTCCGCGACCTCGTCTACGTGATGCCGCCCTACATCTGCGATGCCGGCGAGGTCGACCGGATCACCGCGGCGATGGTCGCGGTCGCCCGTGCGCTAACCTGAACGGTGTTCAAGTCGTCGAGAGGAGGGGGCCGGATGACACGCGCGGGCCTCTCACCGCTGGCATGGCTGGCCGACGTCGAGCAGCAGCGCCGCGCCGAAGGACTGCGCCGCTCGCTGCGGCCCCGCCCGCTCGTCGGCGCCGAACTCGACCTGGCCTCCAACGACTACCTGGGCCTGTCCCAGCATCCCGACGTCATCGCCGGCGGCGTCGACGCGCTGCGCACCTGGGGCGCCGGCTCCACCGGATCCCGGCTCGTCACCGGCAACACCGAGCTGCACGAGGGTTTCGAACGCGCGCTCGCCGACTTCGTCGGAGCCGAGTCGGCGCTGGTGTTCTCCTCGGGCTACACCGCCAATCTCGGCGCCGTCGTCGCACTCTCCGGGCCGGGGACACTGCTGGTCTCCGACGCGCTCACCCACGCCTCCCTGGTCGACGCCTGCCGGCTCTCGCGGGCCAGGGTCGCCGTGACGCCGCACCGCGACGTCAACGCCGTCGCCGCGGCGCTGGCCGGGCGCACCGAATCCCGCGCCGTCGTGCTGACCGACTCGGTGTTCTCCGCCGACGGCGTGATGGCGCCGCTGCGCGCGCTGCACGACGTGTGCCGGCGCCACGGCGCACTGCTCGTCGTCGACGAGGCGCACGGCCTCGGGGTGCGCGGCACCGGCGGGCGCGGGCTGCTGCAGGAGGTCGGCCTGGCAGGCGCCCCCGACATTGTCATGACCACCACCCTGTCCAAGGCGCTCGGCAGTCAGGGCGGTGTGGTGCTGGGACCGGCGGCGGTGCGCGCGCATCTGATCGACGCGGCGCGGCCGTTCATCTTCGACACCGGGCTGGCGCCCGCCGCGGTCGGCGCGGCGTGGGCGGCGTTGCGACTGCTGGCCGCCGAACCGTGGCGGGCCGGTGCGGTGCTCGATCGGGCCGCAGGCCTGGCCGACATGTGCGGCGTCGCCGAACGCCCCGAGTCCGCCGTGGTGTCGGTGGTGCTCGGCGAGCCGGAGGTCGCACTCGCGGCGGCGGCCGACTGCCTGGAGCACGGGGTGCGGGTCGGGTGTTTCCGGCCGCCGACGGTGCCCGCGGGGACGTCGCGGCTGCGGCTGACCGCGCGCGCGTCGCTCACCGACGACGACATGGCGCTGGCCCGTGACGTGCTGACCCGCGCGCTGGCCGCGGCCCGCGGGTGACCGTCTGCCTCGTCTCCGGCACCGACACCGGCGTCGGCAAGACGGTCGCGACGGCGGCGCTGGCGTGCGCGGCGCGGTTGGCCGGCGTCGACGTCGCGGTCTGCAAACCCGTACAGACCGGCGCCTGGTCCGACGACGGTGACGGCGACGACGACCTGGCCGAGGTGCGACGCCTCTCGGGGGTGACGTCGCTGCACGGGTCGTGGCGTTATCCCGAACCGCTGGCTCCGGTGGCCGCGGCCCGCCGCGCCGGCCTGCCGCTGCCCACGCTCGGCGATCTGGTGGACTCGGTGCGCGCGGTGGACGCTCCCGGCCGGCTGACGCTGGTCGAGGGGGCGGGCGGGCTGCTCGTGCACGTCGGCGCCGACGGCGCGACGCTGCGCGACCTCGCGATGGCGCTGTCCGCGCCGGTGCTGGTGGTGGTGAAGGCCGGCCTCGGCACCCTGAACCACACCGCGCTGACGCTGGAAGCGCTCGCCCGCGATGACGTCCCGTGCGCCGGCGTGGTGATCGGCGCGTGGCCACCGCAGCCGGGTGTGGCCGAGGCGGACAACAGGGAGTCGCTGTCCGGACTGGCACCGGTGCGGGCGGTCCTGCCTGCGGGCGCGGGAACCATGAGCGCGGCGGAGTTCGAGGCGATGAGCGCTGCGGCGTTCGACCCCGGCTGGATCGCGAGTCTCTAGTGGTGCACAGCGTCGAGCTGATCTTCGACGACGACACCGATGCCGCGATCCGGCAGGTGTGGGACGAGCTGATGGCGGCGCGCGTGCGGAGCCAGGCGGGGCACAGGTCGCCGAGCAACCGTCCGCACGTGACGCTGACGGTCGCCGAAGGGATGGACGCCGCGGTCGACACGGCGTTGCGTCCCGTGCTGGCGCGGCTGCCGCTGGAGTGCACGATCGGCGCGCCCATGCTGTTCGGCGGCCGCGCCTTCACGCTGGTGCGGCTGCTCGTTCCCTCGGCGGAACTGTTGGCGCTACACGGGGAGGTCCATCGGCTGTGCCTGCCGCACATGCCGAACGGCGTTCTGCCGCATGCCGATCCGGGTCACTGGACGCCGCACGTGACGCTGGCGCGACGCGTTCCGGCCGACCAGCTGCCCGCCGCGTTCGCCGTGGCGTCCGTGACGCGCGACGTGCGGGGCCGCGCCGTCGGGCTGCGGCACTGGGACGGCGACGAGAAGATCGAGTATCCGATCAGCTGAGCGTCGCGGAGACGCTCTTCGGCACGCACATCCGCCAGCCGTCGATCACCAGCTCGCGCACCTCCTCGAGCTCGAATGCGGCGAGGCGCAAGTGGATCCAGTTGAATCTCATGTCGGACTCCCGCGGCGGCAGGAACCTGTCCGGCTCGGACGCGATCATCGCGGCCCGTTCCTCCTTGGGGAACGCGACTCCCATCACCGTCTCGTCGCGGGAGAGGGCCGCGAAGACGATGGCCCCCACGCGGAACTTGATCTGATCGCGCACCACGACCTCATAGGCCCTTGGCAATGTCGCGGTGACAGCGCGCACGTCGTCGACGGCGATCACGGTCGCGTCCCGCGCACCCATTCGTGTTCGGCGACTCCGATGCCGTTGACCAGCAGTTCGACGCCGAAGCCGAATCGGGCGGTGGCGTCGTCGCCCAGCGCCGACTGACCCTCGGGAAGCTCCGCGCCTGCGGCGTCCCACTGCAACCGGGACTGCTCGTCGGCGGTGAAGCCGAGCACGTAGTAGACCACCGTGCGGGCCGCCAGATCCGTGTGCGCGGGGTCGACCCCGGCATCGGTCGCCGCCGCGCCGAGGTGTCCGACGATCCGGGTCATCGCCTCGGACTGGCCCGCGGCGAAACTCGCCGAGACCAGCTCGGCGCCGTCGGTGTGCGACAGCAGCGCGTCGCGCAGCGTGCCGGCGAGGCCGGCGATGCGATCACGCCAGCCGCCGGGCACGTCGCCGACCGGTTCGAGGATGCGATCGGCCACCGCGCCGAGGAGCTGCTGCTTGTTGGCGAAGTGCCAGTACAGCGCCCCCGCTGTGACGTTGAGCTCACGGGCGAGCCGGCGCATCGTCAGGTCGCTGATGCCGTACTCGTCGAGGATGGTGGTCGCCGCGTCGACCACGTCGCGTTTGTGCAGCTGCACGCGACTATCCTAACCTGAACACCGTTCAATACGTGAGGAGTAACGGGTGAGCGACATTCTGGCAGTGGCACGCGAGCAGGTGCTCGAACGCGGCGAGGGTCTCACGCAGGACCAGACGCTGCAGGTGCTGCAGCTGGGCGACGACCGCCTCGACGACCTCCTGGCGCTCGCCCACGACGTGCGGATGAAGTGGTGCGGACCCGACGTCGAGGTCGAGGGCATCATCAGCCTCAAGACGGGCGGGTGCCCCGAGGACTGCCACTTCTGTTCGCAGTCCGGGCTGTTCGCCTCCCCGGTCCGCAGCGCCTGGCTGGACATCCCCAGCCTGGTCGAGGCCGCCAAGCAGACCGCCAAGACCGGCGCGACGGAGTTCTGCATCGTGGCGGCGGTGCGCGGCCCGGACGAGCGGCTGCTGGCGCAGGTCGCCGCGGGCATCGAGGCCATCCGCAACGAGGTCGACATCCAGATCGCCTGCTCGCTGGGCATGCTGACCGAGGAGCAGGTCGAGCAGCTGGCGGCGATGGGCGTGCACCGCTACAACCACAACCTGGAGACCGCGCGGTCGTTCTTCACCAACGTCGTCACCACCCACTCGTGGGAGGAGCGCTGGGACACGCTGCGGATGGTCCGCGAGGCCGGCATGGAGGTGTGCTGCGGCGGCATCCTCGGCATGGGGGAGTCGCTGGAGCAGCGTGCGGAGTTCGCCGCCAACCTCGCCGAGCTGGACCCGCACGAGGTGCCGCTGAACTTCCTCAACCCGCGTCCCGGCACGCCGTTCGGCGATCTGGACGTGCTGCCCGCGTCGGAGGCCCTCAAGGCGGTCGCGGCGTTCCGGCTGGCGCTGCCGCGGACCATGCTGCGCTTCGCGGGCGGGCGCGAGATCACGCTCGGCGACCTGGGCGCCAAGCAGGGCATCCTCGGCGGCATCAACGCCGTCATCGTCGGCAACTACCTGACCACGCTGGGCCGGCCCGCCGAATCGGACCTCGCGCTGCTCGAGGATCTGCAGATGCCGATCAAGGCGCTCAACGCGACCCTGTAGAACCGTAGGTGATGAGCCACGAACTGCCGGCGCCGGTGAGCGCCGGTGTCTACAACGTCTACACCGGCGGGCCCGCGGGCAGCGTCGTGCCGACGGCCGCGCAGCTGGGGCTCGAGCCGCCGCGGTTCTGTGCCGGCTGCGGGCGCCGGATGATCGTGCAGGTGCGGCCGGACGGGTGGTGGGCGAAGTGCTCGCGGCACGGCCTGGTCGACTCGCACGACCTGGAGATGCAGCGGTGAGCACGCCGACGGCGCCGGAGGCCGGCCGCAGGCGCGCGGTCCTGGTGGTGATCGGTGGGCTGGTCGCCGCGGGCGTGCTGGTCGGGGCGCTGTGGGCGGTCCTGGCGCCGCCGGTGCACGGCGTGGTGGTGCTCAACCGCCAGGGTGAGCGGGTCAAGGCGTTCCTCGGCGACGAGGCGGACCACTTCTTCACCTCGTCGGCCCTGTTGGTCGGCATGCTGCTGGTGGTCGCCGTGGTGGCCGCGGTGATGCTCTGGCAGTGGCGGGTACACCGGGGACCGGTGCTGGTGGCGGCTCTCAGCGGCGGGTGTGCTCTGGCGGCCGTCGCTGCCGCGGCGGTCGGCGCGGGGCTCGCGCGGCTGCGCTACGGCGCGGTGGACGTGGCCGCCGCCCCGGTGTCACCCGAGCACCGGGTGCACTACGTCACCGAGGCGCCCGCGGTGTTCTTCGGTCACTCGCCGCTGCAGGTTCTGGTGACGATCCTGTTCCCGGCCGCCGTCGCGGCGCTGGTGTACGCGCTGACCGCTGTGTCCACCGCGCGCGACGACCTGGGCGGATGGCCGCCGCAGGATGAGCGGCGACTGCCTACTGATCGAACTGGGACAGCGGACGACGCTCAACCCGTCGGCCCGCAATCACCTTCGCGCTGATCACCCCGAGCCGCAGCATGCCGCGGTAGGTCGACGGGTTCAGCAACGTCGGCCACTTGGTCCGCGTCATGTGGGCGCTCAGCGGGCGGCCGGCGAACCGGTCGCGCAGCCAGCGCAGCGTCATCGGCGCCGACATCGGGTGCAGCAGCATGTGCTCGCTGAACATGTCCCGGTGGTAGGTGACGTTGGCGCCGCCGCTGCAGTAGGACTCGATCAGGACGTCGATGTCGTCGACGGAGACGATCCGGTCGTGCACCGCCTGCACGATCAGCACCGGCGGGGTGGGCACGGCGGTGCCGAGCTTGATGCGGTCGAAAACGGCCTGCACCTGCGGTGTCTGCAGGATCTGCTCGAGCGGCGCGTCGACGAGCTTGCCCATGTCCATGCCGATCCAGCGCAGCACGGCGTGTGCGGTCGTCATCTTCTCGATGCGCAGCAGCATCGCCTTGCCCTCTTCGGTGGCATGCTCCTGGATCACCTCGTCGAGCTCGGGGAAGGTGTGCGTCAGCGCCGCAACCACCATCGCGGGCAGTCCGGAGAAGAAGCTGCCGTTGAGCCTGCGGAACGCGTGGCCGAGGTCGGCCACCGGCGAGCCGAGAACGGCCCCCACCACGTCGAGTTCGGGCGCGTAATCCCCGCACACCTCGGCCGCCCAGGCGGTGGCCAGGCCGCCGCCGGAGTAACCCCACAGGCCGACCGGCGCGTTCGCCGCGAGGCCGAGGCGCTCGCAGTTCTGCGCGGCCCGCACCCCGTCGAGGATGTGGTAACCCGGCTCGTAGGGAGTGCCCCAGAAGCCGTCGGCGCCCTCGTGGTCCGGGACGGACACCGCCCAGCCCTCGGCCAGCGCCGCGGCGATGAGAAGGAATTCGAGCTGCGCCAGCGCGCCGATGGCCTTGGCGCCGCGCCGCAGCGCATAGGACGGGAAGCAGCGCCCGGCCACCGCGTCGATGGCGCACTGGTAGGACATGACCGGACAGGGCCGCGTGGTGTCACGCTGCGTGGGCACCACGACGGTGGTGACGCCGGCCTGCGGCTCGCCGTTCATGGACGTGGTGCGGTAGAGCAGCTGGGTCGCGGTGAACTTCTGCGGGACGAGGCCGAGGAACGCCAGCTCGACGTTCCGCGACCGCAGCACGGTGCCGGGCCGGGCGTGTTCGTATCCGGCCGGCGGCTGGTAGAAGGGATCCCTGCTCGGGAGGACCGGTCGGGTCCGTGGCGCGACGTCCTCGTGCAGCGGCTGGCCGATCCACTCGGCGCCGGTGTCCCGTGCCGCATTGCCCAAGTCCATCCGGCCACTATCCCTTAAGAGGTCGTTAAGAAGCCAGTCGACTCACCCGGGCGGGCGCAACGCGGCGAACTCGTCGGTGACGCGGTAGCGCGACTCGGCGAACCGGAACAGGGCGGGCGGCCGGCCGCCGCTCCTGCCCGAACGCGCGGTGGTGCCGGTGCGGCTGATCACCTGGCGTCGTTCCAGCACCCGTTGCAGATTGGTGGCGTCGACCTGGTAGCCGAGTGCGGCGCCATAGATGTCGCGCAGCGTCGATAGCGCGAATTCCTTGGGAGACAACGCGAATCCGATGTTGGTGTAGGAGAGTTTGGCCGCCAGCCGGGCGTGGGCGTGTTGCACCATCGGCTCGTGGTCGAACGCCATCTCCGGCAGCGCGCTCACCGGGTGCCAGCGCGTGTCGGCGGGCAGGGCCGGCGTGGCGGGGGAGGGCACCAGGCCGAGGAAGGTCGAGGCGATGGTGCGGGTGCCGGGCACCCGGGCTGGGTCGGAGAACACGGCCAGTTGCTCGAGGTGAGCGAGTTCACGCAGGTCGACCTTTTCGGCGAGCTGGCGCCGCACCGAGCTGATCAGGTCCTCGTCGTCGCCGAGCCGCCCGCCGGGCAGTGACCACCTGCCGCGTTCGGGGGCCAGCGCCCGCTGCCATAACAGCACGTGGAGGGCGGGTTGCCGGGTGTCCAGCCCGCGAACCTGGAACACGACGGCGAGCACTTCGTGGGCAGTGCTACGATTGGCCATGTTTTCGATCATAAGTCGAAAACCTCACCGAACGAAGGAGGCGACCGTGACGGTTCTGGACCGGACGTTCGCAGGAGATCACTCCGGAAGCTTGGCAGACGACGTCGCGCCCACCGAGGAGTGGGCGGCCGAGGTCCGGCGGCTGGCCCGCCAGCGCGGCGCCACCGTGCTGGCGCACAACTACCAGCTGCCCGAGATCCAGGACGTCGCCGACCACGTGGGTGACTCGCTCGCGCTGTCGCGGATCGCCGCGGAGGCGCCCGAGGACACGATCGTGTTCTGCGGTGTGCACTTCATGGCCGAGACCGCCAAGATCCTCTCGCCGCAGAAGACGGTGCTCATCCCGGACCAGCGGGCGGGCTGCTCGCTGGCCGATTCCATCACCGCCGACGATCTGCGGGAGTGGAAGGCCGAACACCCTGACGCCGTGGTGGTGTCCTACGTCAACACCACCGCCGCGGTGAAGGCGCTGACCGACATCTGCTGCACGTCGTCCAACGCCGTCGAGGTGGTGGCCTCCATCCCGGAGGACCGCGAGGTGCTGTTCCTGCCGGACCAGTTCCTCGGCGCACACGTCCGGCGGGTCACCGGCCGGACGAACCTGCACGTGTGGGCCGGTGAATGCCACGTGCACGCCGGCATCAACGGTGACGAGCTGGCCGAGCAGGCCCGCACGCACCCCGATGCGGAGCTGTTCGTCCACCCCGAATGCGGTTGCGCCACATCGGCTCTCTATCTGGCCGGCGAAGGATCGTTCCCGGCCGAGCGAGTGAAGATCCTGTCCACCGGTGGCATGCTCGACGCCGCCCGCGAGTCCAAGGCACGCCAGGTGCTGGTGGCCACCGAGGTCGGCATGCTGCATCAGTTGCGCCGTGCCGCACCGGAGATCGACTTTCAGGCCGTCAACGACCGGGCGTCGTGCAAGTACATGAAGATGATCACCGCTGGTGCGCTGCTGCGCAGCCTGACCCACGGCACCGATGTCGTCGACGTCGATCCCGAGACCGCCCGGCTGGCCCGGCGCAGCGTGCAGCGGATGATCGAGATCGGTCAGCCCGGCGGCGGGGAATGACGCGTCTCGCCGCGTGCGGCGGCGGCATGTGGCAGGTCCGCGCCGACGTCGTGGTGGTCGGCACCGGGGTGGCGGGACTCGTCGCCGCGCTCACCGCGCAGCGTCACGGCAGCAGGGTCCTGGTGCTCAGCAAGGCCTCGGAGTCGGAGGGGGTGACGGCCACCTTCTACGCCCAGGGTGGCATCGCGGTGGTGCTGCCCGATGGCCTGGCCGACACCGACGACTCGGTGACCGCCCACGTCGCCGACACGCTGGCCGCCGGCGGTGGCCTGTGTGACCCCGACGCGGTCCGGTCGATCGTCGCCGACGGCTACCGTGCCGTGGCCGACCTCGTCGACGACGGCGCCCGCTTCGATGAGAGCGCAAGCGGGCGTTGGGCATTGACCCGCGAGGGCGGGCACACCCGGCGGCGCATCATCCACGCGGGCGGCGACGCCACCGGCGCCGAGGTGCAGCGTGCGCTCGACCGGGCGGCGGCCCGCCTCGACATCCGGCGTGACCACGTCGCGCTGCAGGTGCTGCACGACGGCGCCGCGGTGACGGGCCTGCTGGTGCTCAACGCCGACGGCCTCGGCGTGGTGCACGCCCCGACGGTGATCCTGGCGACCGGCGGACTGGGCCAGCTCTACTCGGCCACCACCAATCCGGAGGGGTCGACCGGTGACGGTGTCGCGCTGGCACTGGAGGCGGGCGTCGCCGTCAGCGACGTCGAGTTCATCCAGTTCCACCCGACCATGCTGTACACCGGACCCGGTGGCGGCCGCCGCCCGCTGGTCACCGAGGCGATCCGCGGTGAGGGTGCGAACCTCGTCGACGGGAGCGGCGCGCCGGTGACGGCGGGGGTGCACCCGATGGGTGACCTCGCGCCGCGCGACGTGGTCGCCGCGGCGATCGACGACCGGCTGCGGCAGACCGGTGACCCCTGCGTGTTCCTCGACGCCCGGCGCATCGACGACTTCGAGCGCAGGTTCCCCACCGTCACCGCGGCATGCCATGCGGCAGGCGTCGACCCCGTCCGCGAGCCGATCCCGGTCGTGCCGGGTGCGCACTACAGCTGTGGCGGCGTGATCACCGACGTCGCAGGCCGCACCTCGCTGCCCGGCCTGTTCGCGGCGGGCGAGGTGGCCCGCACCGGCATGCACGGCGCGAACCGGTTGGCATCCAACAGCCTGCTCGAAGGCCTGGTGGTGGGCGGTCGAGCCGGCCGCGCGGCCGCCGGGCACGCCGCGGCCTGCGGTGCCCCGCGCGCCGAGGTCGTCGATCCGGCCCCGGTCCCCGCGGCGCCGCGGGCCGGACTGCAGGCCGCGATGAGCGCGAACGCCTCGGTGGTGCGCGACGGAGCGGGCCTGCGGCACCTGCTCGACACGCTCGACGACGCGCCGCTGCGCCGGATGCGTGGGCGTGCCGACGCCGAGGACGCGGCACTCACCCTGACGGCGCGGGCCGTGGCGGCGGCCGCCGCGCACCGCACCGAGTCGAGAGGCTGCCACCACCGCGGGGACCATCCGGACACCGATCCGCACCAGGCCGTGAGCATCGGCATCACCCGCGACGCCGACGGCCGCGTGCACGCACAGGAGGAGATCGCGGCATGCTGCTGACGACGCTGAGCGAGGCGGAACTGCGGGAGGCCCGCGACACGGTCACCCGGGCGCTCGACGAGGACCTGCGATACGGCCCGGACATCACGACCCGGGCCACGGTCGCCGAGCACGCCACCACCACCGCGGCGATGGTCACCCGCGAACCGGGCGTGGCCGCCGGACTGGACCTCGCGGTGCTCGTCCTCGACGAGGTGATCGGCCGCGACGCCTACCGGATCACCCACCGCGTGGACGAGGGTGCCCGGCTCGACGCCGGGGACGCGCTGCTCACCGTCGAGGGGCCGACCCGGGGCCTGCTGACCGCCGAACGCACCATGCTGAACCTGGTCTGCCACGTGTCGGGGATCGCGACCGCCACCGCCGCATGGGTGGACGCGGTGGCCGGCACCGACGCCCGGATCCGCGACACCCGCAAGACGCTGCCGGGACTGCGGGCGCTGCAGAAGTACGCGGTGCGGGTCGGCGGCGGGGAGAACCACCGGATGGGCCTCGGCGACGCCGCGCTCATCAAGGACAACCACGTCGCGGCGGCAGGCTCGGTGGTGGCGGCGCTGCGCAAGGTCCGTGCGGCGGCCCCCGACCTGCCGTGCGAGGTCGAGGTGGACTCCCTGGAACAACTCGACGAGGTGCTGGCGGAAGGCTTGGGAGCCGACGGACTGGTGTTGCTCGACAACTTCCCGGTCTGGCAGACCCAGATCGCCGTGCAACGCCGCAACAACGCCGCGCCCGCCACCAGGCTCGAGTCGTCGGGCGGGCTGACCCTCGACACGGCGGCCGACTACGCCCGCACCGGGGTGGACTACCTGGCGGTCGGCGCACTCACCCACTCCGTGCGGGTGCTCGACATCGGCCTGGACGTCTAGGCCGCCGGGAGCGCCTTCGACCACAGCACAGCGCCGGTGCTGTCACAGAGGTTGACGGTGAGGGCTCGCGAATCCTTGTCTATAGTCACCTCGCCGAAATGCTGGAAACCCTCTGCGGGCGAGGTGTTCTCCTCGGTCGGTGCGTGTACGAACTCGTATGCCGCGCCGAAGGTTCCGTCGAGCGGGCTGGCCGGGAACGCGCCCGCGTTGAGCGGCCCGGAGACGAACTCGTAGAACGGGCTGAAGTCTGTGAACGCCGCCCGGTTGGGGTGGTAGGAGATCGCCGCCGTGCAGTGCACGTCGGCGGTCAGGTAGACGATGTTCGGGACGTCCTTTGTCACGGTGAGGATCCGGGCGATCTCGGCCTCCCGCCCGAGCGGCCGGCCCGGATCACCCTGAGCCACGCCCTCGATCGACTTCGGCCCGCTCGGCGGATCGGACGCCGCGTCGGGGACGACGATCCCCAACGGCAGGTCGTTGGCGACCACCTTCCACGTGGCTTTCGACGCGCGAAGGGAGTCGATCAACCACTGCGACTGCGCGGCGCCGAGCACTCCGGCACCACCGCCGGTGGACCAGGCGTCCGGATTGGGGTTCTTGTAGCTGCGCATATCCAGCATGAAGACGTCGAGCAAAGGACCGTACGCGATCCGGCGGTGGACCCGCCCGCCGACGGACTCGCTGACGTCGATGGGTTGCCACTCCCGCCACGCCTGATACCCGAAGCCGGCCAGCGCGTCGAGATCGGGTTGGGTGTAGCCCTTGCGTGACTGACCCCCGAGTTCCTCGCCCGGGTACCAGTTATTGATGACCTCGTGGTCGTCCCACTGGACGAGTTGCGGCACAGCGGCGTTGAAGTACAGGTAGTTCGCGTCGGTCAGGTTGTACTGGTAGTTGCCGCGGAACTGGTCGAGGGTCTGGGCCACCTGGTCCTTCGCGGGTGCGGTGACGTTGCGGTAGATCTTCCCGTTGTTCTGCTTCTGGGTGGCCGTGATGGGGTTGTCGGCGTAGATCGCATCACCCGAGTGGATGAAGAAGTCGGGCCGGCGGTCGGCCATCACCCTCCAGACCGTCATGCCGCCGGTGTCGGCGTTGATGCCCCAGCCCTGGCCGGCGACGTCGCCCGACCAGAGGAACCGGATGTCGGCGGGCGCGGCCGGGGCGGTGGTGAAGACTCCGGTGAGTGGTTCGCCCCGCGCCCCGTCGTCGCCTTCCAGGGTCACGCGATAGTGCACCTGCTGACCCGGTTCCAACCCGGTGAGGCGGAGGCGTCCGGTCCCGTCGCTGTCGGGTGTCAGCAGCGGGCCGCGCACCAGGACGGGATCCCTGAACTCCTCGCTGGACGCGGTCTCCACGATCATGGTCGCGGGGGTGTCCGACCGGGCCCAGAGCAGCGCTCCGTCGGGCCGTGGATCTCCGGATGCCACCCCGTGTGTCAGCCGGGGTCGTGCCCGCACCAGACCGGGTGCGGATGTCGCGGCGGACCCACACGAGGTGAGGGCGCCGCCGGCGAGAGCTGCGCCGGCGGGCACGAGGAGTGCTGCGCGCAGCATCGACCGGCGCGGAAGGCGATTCGTCACTCGACGAGAGTGGCCACACCGCGATGCGCGGGGGTGTCCACGAGATGAACCGCGAATGAGCATCGACGGCACGAGCCGGCATCCACATCGGGAAGAGTAACTGTTAAAAGGTTGATAACGGTTACTCTAGGGAGAGCGACCTCGATGAAAGGAGTCCTCCCGTGAAACGCACCGTCAAGACCAGGCACCTCTACCGCCACGTCGACGGATTGCGGGTGCACTACCGCGAGTCTGGTACGCCGTCGTCGACGGCCGTGCTCCTGCTGCACGGCTTCCCGACGTCGTCGTACTCGTTCCGCGACGTGCTGCCGGTTCTCGGGGAGCACGTCTATGCGATCGCCGCCGACCTGCCGGGGTTCGGCTTCTCCGATGCGCCGCCGCTCGAGGAGTTCGAGTACACCTTCGAGCACCTGTCCCGGGTCATCGAGTCGCTGCTCGACGACCTCGGCGTGCAGCGCTACGTGCTCTACGTGACGGACTACAGCACGCCCGTCGGATATCTGATGGCGATGCGGCGCCCGGAACGGGTGCTCGGCCTCGTCCTGCAGAACGGCAACACCCACGAGGCCGGGCTGCACGAGGCGTGGGACGCGCCCCGCCGGTTCTGGGCGGACCCGACGCCGGCGAACCGGGCGGCGCTGCCGGACTGGCTGAACTTCGACGGCACCCGTGACCAGTACATCGGCGGCCTGCCGGAGGAGCTCCAGGACCTCCATCCGCGCGAGTCGTGGCATCTCGACTGGGAACGGATCTCCCGGCCCGGGAACGTCGACGTCCAGTTCCAGCTCTTCTACGACTACCGCAACCACGTCGCCCGGTTCCCCGACATCGCGGCCTATCACCGTCAGCATCAGCCGCCGTGCCTGGTGCTCTGGGGCAGGCACGACCCGTTCTTCGACATCGCCGAGGTGCTGGCGTACCACCGGGACATGGCCACGCTCGACGCCCATCTCTACGACGGCGGCCACCAGCTGCTCGAGACCCACGCCGCCGAGGTCGCCGAGCTGCTGGTCACCTTCGTCGGGGACGTGCTGGACCGGGCGGGGGCCAGGACCTGAGCACCACATGGACCGACGGCCACTTCGTCGCCGGTGACGTCGTACTCGACTTCGCGAACACCGTCTACCGGCGGACGCCGGAGCTGGGCGCCGACCTGCTGGACAGTGCCGACGACCTCGCCGGCTGGTTCGCGCACGCGGCGCTGCTGCCGTCGGGCGCGCAGGTCTCCTTGACTGAGCTGCGGGAGGCGCGTGAGCTGCGCGCGCTGTGCTGGGCGGTGTTCGACGCGCAGCGCGACGGTCGTCGGCTCCCGTCGGATGCGCTCGCCGGCCTGCTGGCGGCCGCGCACCGGGGGATGGCAGGCGACGTCGCGGTGCATCCCGACGGTTCCGCGGCGGCAGGCGCCGCGGCCGGGGCGCTCACCGTTCTCGCGCTGCGCGCGATCGCGCTGGTGCTGCGCCCCAACGCCAGGCCGGTGCGGACCTGCGACCGCTGCGGCTGGTTCTTCGTCGACAGCTCCCGCGGCCGGCGCCGCCGCTGGTGCAGCATGCAGACCTGCGGAAATCAGGCGAAAGCGGCACGGTTCCGGTCAGCGCACCCGGATGGGTCAGGCGGTCGCGGGCCCGCCGCGGCGGACCAGTGACAGCACCACCGCGGCGGCGGCGAACAACCCGGACAGTGACCGGTTGAGGATCGTCTGCTGCCGCGGGGTGTGCAGCCAGCGGATCAGCCGGGCCGCCAGCCCGGTGTAGAGCCCCATGACCACGAGGTCGACTGCGACCATCGTCGCCCCGATCGCCAGGTACTGCGGCAGCAGCGGCGCGGTCGGGACCACGAACTGCGGCAGCACCGCGAGGAAGAACACCAGGCCCTTGGGGTTGGTGGCGTTGACCAGGAAACCGCGCACCAGCAGGGCGATGCGGCCGCCGTCGACGGTCCTGCCGACCTGGGCGCGCAGGTCGACGGCCGCGGCTCGCCACTGGTGCACCGCGAGGTAGAGCAGGTAGGCCACCCCGATCCACTTGATGATGTGGAACGCCAGGATCGAATTGGCCACCGCCGCGCCCAGTCCGACGGCCACCAGCGCCAGCTGCAGCATCAGCCCGACCTCGAGGCCGGCGATCGACCAGTACCCGCGCCGCACGCCGTGGGTGAGGCCGGTCGCCATGCACTGCACGGCACCCGCACCCGGGGACACGCTGATCAGGACCGCCGCGCCCAGGAACGTCAGCCACACCTGGAAAGCCATGTCAGCAGTCTGTCAGGTGACGTCCGCCACGAACACCGCGAGATTCTTGGCCTGACGCCGGGCGAAACCGGGCAGCGCCGCGACGGTCGAACCGGGCGGCACGACACGGGGATTGCCGAGGTGCACCCGGTCCCGGAACAGCTGGAGGTCGGCCTCACCGGCGGCGAGCACATTGCGCACCCAGTCGGTTTCGCCGTGGCCGAGCACGATCGCCACCTCGCCGCCGCTGCGGTAGGCCGTGACCGGGGTCTGGTAGGTGCGACCACTTTTCCGGCCGCGGTGCGTCAGCTTCGCGATGCCCGGCAGCCGGCCGGCGAGCGGCCTGATCACCGGGTTCATGTACTTGATCTGAATGCGGTCCAGCCACTCGGGGAACATCCTGGGCAGGTCGGCCACGACGCCTCCATATCGATTTGTGCAGCTCTGGGACAATGGTCCATGTGAATGTATCGCCGACCGGCTCCGAGGTCGCCACCAGCGCGGCAACGGTGATCGCCCGAACCGATCTGCGCGGCCGCACCATGACGGCAGCGCAGCTGCGGGCCGCGCTGCCACGCGGCGGCGTCGACGTGGAGTCCGTCGTGCCCAGGGTCCGGCCGATCGTCGACGCGGTGGCCGAGCGCGGGGCCGAGGCCGCCCTGGAGTACGGGGAGACCTTCGACGGCGTCCGTCCCGCGGCCGTGCGAGTTCCGGTCGCCGAAATGGGCGCCGCCCTGGACGCACTGCCCGCCGACGTGCGGATCGCCCTCGAGGTCGCGATCGAACGGACCCGTGCGGTGCACGCCGACCAGCGCCGCACCGACACGACCACCACGCTCGGCCCCGGAGCCACGGTCACCGAGCGCTGGGTTCCCGTCGAGCGGGTCGGGCTGTACGTGCCCGGCGGCAACGCGGTCTACCCGTCCAGCGTGGTGATGAACGTGGTGCCCGCCCAGATCGCCGGGGTGGATTCCCTCGTCATCGCCTCTCCGCCGCAGGCCGCGTTCGGCGGGCTGCCGCACCCGACGATCCTCGCCGCGGCCGCACTGCTCGGCGTCGACGAGGTGTGGGCGGTGGGCGGTGCCCAGGCCGTCGCGCTGCTGGCCTACGGCGGCGCCGACACCGACGGCGCCGAGCTCGCCGCGGTGGACATGATCACCGGGCCCGGCAACATCTACGTCACCGCCGCCAAGCGCATCTGCCGTTCGCAGGTCGGCATCGACGCCGAGGCCGGCCCCACCGAGATCGCGATCCTGGCCGACCACACCGCCGACCCCGTGCACGTCGCCGCCGACCTGATCAGTCAGGCAGAACACGACGAGATGGCCGCCAGCGTGCTGGTCACCGACAGCGTCGCCCTGGCCGACGCGACCGAACGCGAACTGGCCGAACAACTCCGGACCACCGTGCACCGGCAGCGGGTCGCGACGGCGCTGGCGGGCAGGCAGTCGGCCATCGTGCTGGTCGACGACCTCGACGCGGGTGTGCGCACCGTGAACGCCTACGCCGCCGAGCATCTCGAGATCCAGACCGTCGACGCCCCCGAGGTGGCGCTGCGGATCCGGTCGGCGGGGGCGATCTTCGTCGGACCCTATTCGCCGGTCAGCCTCGGCGACTACTGCGCGGGCTCCAACCACGTGCTGCCCACGGCGGGGTGCGCGCGGCACTCCAGCGGCCTGTCGGTGCAGACGTTCCTGCGCGGCATCCACGTCGTCGACTACACCGAGGCCGCGCTCAAGG
Organism: Mycobacterium hippophais; assembly: GCF_027529605.1. Lineage (NCBI taxonomy): Bacteria > Bacillati > Actinomycetota > Actinomycetes > Mycobacteriales > Mycobacteriaceae > Mycobacterium > Mycobacterium hippophais. Next base: position 250,576 of record NZ_JAPZPY010000004.1, read on the forward strand.
ACGTCTCGGGATACGTCATCACCCTGGCCAATGCCGAGGACCTGCCCGGCCACGGCGAAGCGGTGCGGCGGAGGTTCGAGAGATGACCGTCGGAGAACGCGTCGGCCTGGCCGACCTGCCGCTGCGCGACGACCTGCGGGGCAAGTCGCCCTACGGTGCGCCGCAACTCGCGGTGCCGGTGCGGCTGAACACCAACGAGAACCCGCACCCGCCGAGCCGGGCGCTGGTCGACGACGTCACCCGGTCGGTGGCCGCGGCCGCGGCGGACCTGCACCGCTATCCGGACCGCGACGCCGTCGCGCTGCGCACCGACCTCGCCGACTACGTCGGGCTGCGGACCGGTTGTCCGGTCAGTGTCGAGAACCTCTGGGCGGCAAATGGTTCCAATGAGATCCTGCAGCAGCTCCTGCAGGCGTTCGGCGGCCCCGGCCGCTCCGCGATCGGATTCGTGCCGTCCTATTCGATGCACCCCATCATCGCCGACGGCACCCAGACCGAGTGGTTGGCGGCCGCCCGCGCGGACGACTTCGGCCTCGACGTGGACGTCGCGGTGGCCGCGGTCACCGAACGCAGGCCCGACATCGTGTTCGTGGCGAGCCCGAACAACCCGTCGGGGCAGAGCGTTCCGCTCGACGACCTGCGCAGGCTCCTCGACGCGATGCCTGCTGGGATCCTGATCCTCGACGAGGCATACGGCGAGTTCTCCGCACAGCCCAGCGCGGTGCGACTGGTCGAGGAGTACCCGGACCGGCTGGTCGTCACCAGGACGATGAGCAAGGCCTTCGCGTTCGCCGGCGGCCGGCTCGGCTACCTGATCGCCGCGCCCGCCGTGATCGACGCGATGCTGCTGGTGCGGCTGCCCTATCACCTGTCGTCGGTCACCCAGGCCGCCGCGCGGGCCGCCCTGCGGCACGCCGACGACACGCTGGCCAGCGTGGCCACGCTGATCAGCGAGCGCGAACGGGTGTCGGCCGCATTGTCCGGCATGGGATTCCGTGTCATCCCGAGCGACGCGAACTTCGTGCTGTTCGGTGAGTTCGCCGACGCACCCGCCAGCTGGCAGTGCTACCTCGCCGAAGGCATCCTGGTGCGCGACGTGGGCATTCCGGGTTATCTGCGGGCCACCACTGGTCTCGCCGAGGAGAACGACGCGCTGCTGGCGGCCAGCGCAGAACTCGCCGCCGCCGAGCTGGTCCAGCCCCTAGGAGCATCATGACCGACATCCTCGCCGGCACCCGCCGCGCCCGGGTCGAACGCAAGACCAAGGAGTCCGACATCGTCGTCGAACTCGACCTCGACGGCACCGGCATCGTCGACATCGCCACCGGCGTACCGTTCTTCGACCACATGCTGACCGCGTTGGGCAGCCACGCCAGCTTCGACCTCACCGTGCACGCCACCGGCGACGTCGACATCGAGGCGCACCACACGGTGGAGGACACCGCGATCGTGCTCGGCCAGGCCCTCGGCCAGGCGCTGGGGGACAAGAAGGGCATCCGCCGGTTCGGCGACGCGTTCATCCCGATGGACGAGACCCTCGCCCACGCCGCGGTGGACGTGTCGGGGCGGCCGTACTTCGTGCACACCGGGGAGCCGGAGTTCATGGTCGAGTTCACGATCGCCGGCTCGAGCGCGCCGTACCACACCGTCATCAACCGGCACGTGTTCGAGTCGCTGGCGTTCAACGCGCGCATCGCGCTGCACGTCCGTACGCTCTACGGCCGCGACCCGCACCACATCACCGAGGCCCAGTACAAGGCGGTGGCCAGGGCGCTGCGCCAGGCCGTGGAGTACGACGCCAGGGTGACCGGCGTCCCGTCCACGAAAGGCACGCTGTGACAGCCAGAGTCGTCGTGCTCGACTACGGCTCGGGCAATCTGCGCTCCGCGCAGCGCGCGCTGGAACGCACCGGCGCAGACGTGGAGGTCACCGCCGACGCCGACGCCGCCCTGAACGCCGACGGCCTCGTGGTGCCGGGCGTCGGTGCGTACGAGGCGTGCATGGTCGGGCTGCGCGGGATCGGCGGCGAGAAGATCATCGCCGAGCGGGTGACGGCGGGGCGGCCGGTGCTCGGAGTCTGCGTGGGCATGCAGATCCTGTTCACCCGCGGCGTCGAGTTCGGGGTGGAGAGCGCCGGATGCGGGCAGTGGCCGGGTTCGGTGGTCCGCCTTGACGCTCCGGTCACGCCCCACATGGGCTGGAACACGGTGGACGCGCCTGCGGGCACCACGCTGTTCGCCGGGCTCGACCCCGACACCCGGTTCTATTTCGTGCACTCCTACGCCGCGCAGCAGTGGGAAGGCGACCCGGCCGCGAAGCTGACGTGGGCCACCCACCACGTCCCGTTCCTGGCCGCCGTCGAGGACGGGGCCCTGGCGGCGACCCAGTTCCACCCGGAGAAAAGCGGTGACGCCGGGGCGACGCTGCTGGACAACTGGGTCCGCGGGCTGAGCTAAGGTTGCCGACCGTGCCTGCCGACACCCCGCTGATCCTGCTGCCCGCCGTCGACGTGGTCGAGGGCCGCGCCGTGCGCCTGGTACAGGGCAAGGCGGGCAGCGAAACCGAGTACGGCTCGGCGCTCGACGCCGCCATGGGCTGGCAGCGTGACGGCGCCGACTGGATCCACCTCGTCGACCTCGACGCCGCGTTCGGCCGTGGCTCCAACCGGGAACTGCTCGCCGACGTGGTGGGCCGCCTCGACGTCGCGGTGGAACTGTCCGGCGGCATCCGCGACGACGAGTCGCTGCGTGCGGCGCTGGCCACCGGGTGCGCCCGGGTCAACATCGGCACCGCGGCCCTGGAGAACCCGCAGTGGTGCGCGCAGGCGATCGCCGAGCACGGCGACAAGGTGGCCGTCGGACTGGACGTGCTCATCGAGGACGGCAGGCAGCGGCTGCGCGGGCGCGGCTGGGAGACCGACGGCGGGGACCTGTGGGAGGTGCTCGACCGGCTCGACCGGGAGGGCTGCTCGCGCTACGTGGTCACCGACGTCACCAAGGACGGCACGCTCACCGGTCCCAACCTCGACCTGCTCGGCGCCGTGGCCGACCGAACCGATGCGCCCGTGATCGCCTCCGGCGGCGTGTCAAGCCTCGACGACCTGCGTGCGATCGCCACCCTCACCGGCCGCGGCGTCGAGGGCGCGATCGTCGGCAAGGCGCTGTACGCGGGCCGCTTCACGTTGCCGCAGGCGCTGGCAGCGGTGGGCGAGTAACACTCGATGGCACTCGGCGAGGCCGACCTGCAAGGTCTGGTCAGAGAGGCTGCGGCCATCCTCGACGAGGCAGCCGTGCCGTTCGTGCAGGGCCACGGCGCGGATTCGGCGGTGCAGAAGAAGGGCAACGACTTCGCCACCGAGGTCGACCTGGCCATCGAACGGCAGGTGGTCGAAAGGCTGGAGGCCGCCACCGGGATCGGGGTGCACGGCGAGGAGTACGGCGGAGCGGACATCGACTCACCGCTGGTGTGGGTGCTCGACCCGATCGACGGCACCTTCAATTACGCCGCGGGCCTGCCGACGTCGGCGATCCTGCTCGGCCTGCTGCGCGACGGCGAGCCCGTCGCCGGATTGACCTGGCTGCCGTTCACCTCGCAGCGCTACACCGCTGTGATCGGTGAACCGTTGTACGCCAACGGAGTGGCGCAGAAGCCCCTGGAGGCGGCTGCGCTCGGTAACTCCGTGGTGGGAACCGGCACGTTCAACGTCGACTCCAAAGGCCGCTTCCCGGGCCGCTACCGCATCACGGTGCTGGAAGGCCTGAGCCGGCACTGCTCCAGGATGCGCATGCACGGCGCCACCGGAGTGGACCTCGCCTACACCGCCGCGGGAATCCTCGGCGGTTCCATCAGCTTCGGCCACCACGTCTGGGATCATGCTGCGGGGGTGGCGCTGGTTCGGGCGGCCGGTGGCGTCGTCACCGACCTCGAGGGGGCGCCGTGGACGCCGCGCTCGCGCTCGGCGCTCGCCGGGCTGCCCCGCGTGCACGGTGAGATCCTCGACATCGTGGCGTCCGCCGGCGACCCGCAGGGGTACCGGTGACGGCCGGCGCGGGGCTCGCGGTGCGGATCATCCCGTGCCTCGATGTCGACGCGGGCCGCGTGGTCAAGGGTGTGAACTTCGAAAACCTGCGCGACGCAGGCGATCCCGTCGAGCTGGCGGCCGTCTACGACGCCGAGGGCGCCGACGAGCTGACCTTCCTCGACGTGACGGCGTCGTCGTCGGGCCGGACCACGATGCTGGAGGTGGTGCGGCGCACCGCCGAACAGGTGTTCATCCCGTTGACCGTGGGCGGTGGTGTGCGCTCGGTGGCCGATGTGGACTCGCTGCTGCGCGCAGGCGCGGACAAGGTCTCGGTGAACACCGCCGCGATCGCCCGCCCGGAACTGTTGGCGGAACTGGCCCGTCAGTTCGGCTCACAGTGCATCGTGCTGTCGGTGGACGCGCGCACCGTGCCGGACGGCGAGGAACCGACGCCGTCGGGCTGGGAGGTCACCACCCACGGCGGCCGGCGGGGGACCGGGGTCGACGCGGTCGAATGGGCCGCCCGCGGTGCGGAACTCGGGGTCGGTGAGATCCTGCTGAACTCGATGGACTTCGACGGCACCAAGGCGGGGTTCGACCTGCCGATGCTGCGCGCGGTGCGCGGTGCGGTGACGGTGCCGGTGATCGCCAGCGGCGGGGCGGGTGCGTTGGGGCACTTCGCGCCCGCGGTCGAGGCGGGCGCCGACGCCGTGCTTGCGGCCAGTGTCTTCCACTTCGGTGAGCTGACCATCGGCCAGGTGAAGGCGGCCATGGCGGCGGAAGGGATCACGGTGCGATGAGCGCTTGCGCGAAGAGCCGAGGACAGCGATGAGCGAACTCGATCCGGACATCGCGGCGCGGCTGAAACGCAACGCCGACGGCCTGTTCACCGCCGTCGCGCAGCAGCGCGGCACCGGCGAGGTGCTGATGGTGGCGTGGATGGACGACGCCGCCCTGGCGCGCACGCTGGAAACCCGCCGGGGGACCTACTATTCGCGGTCCCGGCAGCAGCAGTGGGTCAAGGGCGAGACGTCCGGCCACACCCAGTACGTGCACTCGGTGCGGTTGGACTGCGACGGCGACACCGTGCTGCTGGAGGTCGACCAGGTCGGCGCGGCCTGCCACACCGGCACCCGCACCTGCTTCGACGCCGATCTGCTGCTGGGGCCCGCCGACCAGAAGTAGCGTCGGCCGGTCAGGCGGTGGCTTCGTCGGCCAGGATGCGTTCGAGCGTCAGGCGCCCGGTCGCGCTCATCGCGGGGTTGCTGTCGCGGTAGTACCAGACCAGGCCCATCGCCTGCTCGAACGCCCATGCCCTGCCGCGTTCCCACTGCAGGTCGTCACATCTCAGGGCAGCGCGGAACACTTCGCGGGGGGCACGGTCGAACAGGTGCCAGGCGCACACCAGGTCGAGCGCCGGGTCCGCAGGCCCGAGTCCACCGACGTCGATGACTCCGGCCAGCCGTCCGCCCTCGACGAGGATGTTGCCGGGAATCAGGTCGCCGTGCGTCATCACGTCGCCATCGTGGCGTGGCAACTTTCGAAAGTGGTTCCAGAGCGGGCGAAGTCGAGACGTGTCCAGGAGCGCTTCGCTGCGTTCGAAGCACTGCGCCATCCATTCGTCGTGGGTCGTGAGGTCGCCTCCCCGGCCCTGGCCGTCGAATGCGCGTCCCCTGGTGTCCATGGTCCGCACGCCGTCGACGAACTCGGCGAGGTCTGCCGCGAGGGCCGTCATCGCGGCGGTGTCGTCCCCGGCGGCCACCGCCCCGGGCACCCATGTCTGCACCGACCACGGGAGCGGGTATCCCGCGCCGGGACCGCCTATCGCGACGGGCTCCGGTGTGCGGAACCTGGTGACTCCCGAGAGCTCTCGGGCGGCGAGCGACTCGGACTCCACACGCTGGCGTGTCGCGGCGACGTCGCCGTGCTCGAGGGGCAGCCTGGCGGCGAGTCGGTCACCGAGGCGGAACAGCGCGTTGACGGTGCCGCCCGATTCGACCGGTTCGATGCGCAGATGCCGCCACCGCGGGAACTGCTCGGCCACCAGGGCGCGGACCGTCTCGACCGGGATCGTCAGCTGTTCCGGGTGCATCTCTGCGGTCGCCTCGTGATCAGACGTCGATGCGGCTCGCCTTGGCGCGGGCGGTCCACCGCCCGTCGTCGTAGGTCACCCGCACCGGGTGGTCGAACGCCGCGGTGACGTTGTCGGTGGTGACGACGTCGCGCGCCGGGCCGGAGGCGACGGTGCGGCCGTCGGCGATCAGCAGCGCGTGGGTGGTCGTGGTGGGCAGTTCCTCGAGATGGTGGGTCACCAGGATCGACGCCACCTCGGGGTGCGCGTCGCCGAGCGAGTCGATGGTCTCGAGCAGTTGTTCGCGCGCTGCGACGTCCAGGCCGGTGGTCGGTTCGTCGAGCAGCAGCAGCCGGGGGTCCGAGATCAGCGCTCGGGCAATGAGAGTGCGGCCCCGCTCGCCCTGCGACAGCGTCGGCCAGACGTGGTCCGCCAGCCGGGTGAGGCCCACGGTCTCGAGCAGGGCGTCGGCGCGGCGCTGCTCGTCGGCCGAGGGCGTCCAGTGGTTCGGCGTGTCGATGGTGGCGGTGATGCCGGTCAGGACGACGTTGCGAACGGTCAACGGGTACTGAAGGCGGTGGCGGGGATTGACGTGACCGATGGACCGGCGCAGCCGGGCCAGCTCGGTGCGCCCCATCTGCTCGCCGAGCACGTGCACCGTGCCGGAGCTCGGGAACGTCTCCGCGGCGCAGAAGTTGAGCAGTGTGCTCTTACCCGCGCCGTTGGGCCCCAGCAGCGCCCAGTGCTCGCCCGGGTGCACGGTCAGCGAGATGCCGTCGATGATCTGCTTGCCGTCGCGGCGGAACGTGACGTCGGCGAGTTCGAGAACGGGTGTCATGCCTGCGGGCCGCCCGTCACGCGGACTGCCGTTGGCGCAACACCTCCAGCGCCTTGTCGGCGTGGGTGTCCATGTTGATCTCGCTGGAGATCACCTCGAGCACGGTGCGGTCGGTGTCGATCACGAAGGTGGTGCGCTTGACGGGCATGAACTTGCCCAGCAGGCCGCGCTTGACGCCGAAAGCGCTGGCCACGGCGCCGTCGGAGTCCGACAGCAGCGGGTAGTCGAAGCGCTGGGTGTCGGCGAACTTGGCCTGCTTGGTCACGGCGTCGGTGCTGATCCCGACCCGCGACGCGCCCAAAGCGGCGAATTCGGCGCCGAGGTCGCGGAAGTGGCAGGCCTCCTTGGTGCAGCCCGGTGTCAACGCGGCGGGGTAGAAGAACAGCACGACCGGACCGTCGGCGAGCAGACTCGTGAGGCTGCGCACCGTGCCGGTCTGGTCGGGCAGTTCGAACTCTGTGACCTGGTCACCACGTTTCATGGCGCTCACGCTACGCGCACTGACTGTCGGTGCGATCCGACCGGTCTGGGAGAATCGACCCGTGCAGACGACAGTCACGACCTCACGGGCGGACTTCCGCGCGCTGGCCGCCGAACACCGCGTGGTGCCGGTGACGCGCAAGGTCCTGGCCGACAGTGAGACACCGCTGTCGGCATACCGCAAACTCGCCGCGAACCGGCCGGGGACCTTCCTGCTGGAATCGGCCGAAAACGGCCGCTCGTGGTCGCGCTGGTCGTTCATCGGTGCGGGGGCGCCGTCGGCGTTGACGGTCCGCGACGGCGAGGCGGTCTGGCTCGGCGTGACGCCGAAGGACGCGCCGCGCGGTGGCGATCCGCTGCAGGCGCTGCGAGACACGTTGACGCTGTTGGAGACTGCCGCGCTGCCCGGACTTCCGCCGCTGTCGTCCGGGCTGGTCGGCTTCTTCGCCTACGACATGGTGCGCCGGCTGGAGCGGCTGCCGGAACTGGCGGTCGACGACCTGGGCCTGCCCGACATGCTGTTGTTGCTGGCCACCGACGTCGCCGCGGTGGACCACCACGAGGGCACGATCACGCTGATCGCCAACGCGGTCAACTGGAACGGCACCGACGAGCGGGTGGACTGGGCCTACGACGACGCGGTGGCGCGACTCGACGTGATGACCGAGGCGCTGGGCCAGCCGCTGCACTCGACGGTGGCGACGTTCACCCGGCCCGCCCCGAACCACCGCGCGCAGCGGACGGTCGAGGAGTACACGGCCATCGTCGAGAGGCTGGTCGGCGACATCGAGGCCGGTGAGGCGTTCCAGGTGGTGCCGTCGCAGCGCTTCGAGATGGACACCGACGCCGATCCCCTCGACGTGTACCGGATGCTGCGGGTGAGCAATCCCAGCCCGTACATGTACCTGCTCAACGTCCCCGACGACGCGGGCGGCCTCGACTTCTCGATCGTCGGGTCCAGCCCCGAGGCGCTGGTCACGGTGAAGGATCGCAAGGTGACCACCCACCCGATCGCCGGGACCCGGTGGCGCGGCGACACCGAAGAGGACGACCTGCTGCTGGAGAAGGAACTGCTCGCCGACGAGAAGGAACGTGCCGAGCACCTGATGCTGGTCGACCTGGGCCGCAACGACCTGGGCCGGGTATGCGAACCGGGCACCGTCCGGGTCGAGGACTACAGCCACATCGAGCGGTACAGCCATGTCATGCACCTGGTCTCGACGGTCAAGGGCCGCCTCGCCGACGGCCGGACCGCCCTGGACGCGGTGACGGCCTGCTTCCCCGCGGGGACGCTCTCCGGCGCTCCCAAGGTCCGGGCGATGGAGTTGATCGAGGAGGTCGAGAAGACCCGGCGCGGGCTGTACGGCGGCGTGCTCGGCTACCTCGACTTCGCGGGCAACGCCGACTTCGCGATCGCGATCCGCACGGCGCTGATCCGCAGCGGCACCGCCTACGTGCAGGCCGGCGGGGGAGTCGTGGCCGATTCCAACGGCCCCTACGAGTACACCGAGGCGGCGAACAAGGCCCGCGCGGTGCTCAACGCGATCGCCGCCGCGGAGACCTTGACCGCACCCGAAGCCGAATCGTCGGCGCCGTGATCCGGGTCGCGCAGTTGCTCCTGGTGCTCGCCGCGGGGGCGCTGTGGGTGGCATCGCGGATGACGTGGGTGCAGGTCAGCTCGTTCGACGGGCTGACCCATCCCCGGACGACCGCGCTGACCGGGGCGTCCTGGTCGACGGCGCTGATCCCGCTGGCACTGCTGGTGCTGGCCGCCGCCGTCGCCGCACTGGCGGTGCGGGGCTGGCCGTTGCGCCTGCTCGCGGTGCTGGTGGCACTGGCCAGCGCCGGCATGGCCTACCTGGCGATCACCCTGTGGGTGGTGCGCGATGTGGGGCCGCGCGCCGCCGACCTGGCGGAGGTGCCGGTGGCCGACCTGACCGGTGCCCAGAGGTATCACACCGGCGCCGCGATCGCCGTGGTGGCGGCGGTGTGCGCGCTGGTCGGCGCGGTGTTGCTGATGCGCTCGGCCGCCAGGGCACGCGCGACGCCGGGCAAGTACGCGGCTCCGGCCGCGCGACGCGAAGCGGCAGCCCGTCAGGAGGGCGGCGAGGGCGCCTCGGGACCCGACGGGATGTCGGAACGGATGATCTGGGACGCACTCGACGAGGGCCGCGACCCGACCGGTCCCGACAACCAGGGTCGGTGACAGCGGATCGTGGGGTGCCGACTACCCTTCGGAGGAGATCGTCCGTCGCTGGGGGCGGCGTACCGGAAGGGAACCGAGGGGCTATGAGTTCGGCCACCGTGCTCGACTCCATCATCGAAGGAGTCCGCGCCGACGTCGCCGCACGGGAAGCCCTCGTCAGCCTCACGGAGATCAAGGAGCGGGCCGCTCGTGCGCCGGCCCCGCTCGACGTGATGGCGGCGTTGCGCGAACCCGGTATCGGTGTGATCGCCGAGGTCAAGCGGGCCAGCCCGTCGCGTGGGGAGCTCGCCTCGATCGCCGATCCGGCCGAACTGGCCCGCGCTTACGAGTCGGGCGGCGCACGCGTCATCAGCGTGCTGACCGAGGAGCGCCGCTTCCACGGATCGCTCGACGACCTCGACGCCGTGCGGGCCGCGGTGTCGATCCCCGTCCTGCGCAAGGACTTCATCGTCCGGCCGTACCAGATCCACGAGGCCAGGGCGCACGGCGCCGACATGCTGCTGCTGATCGTCGCCGCGCTGGAGCAGCCCGCGCTGGAATCGCTGCTGGAGCGCACCGAGTCGCTGGGCATGACGGCACTGGTCGAGGTGCACACCGAGGAGGAGGCCAGCCGCGCGTTGCAGGCCGGCGCCACGGTGATCGGCGTCAACGCCCGCGACCTCAAGACGCTGACGGTCGACCGGGACTGCTTTGCGCGCATCGCGCCCGGGTTGCCCTCGAACGTCATCCGGATCGCCGAGTCCGGGGTGCGCGGCACCGCTGACCTGCTGGCCTACGCAGGCGCGGGCGCCGACGCGGTGCTCGTCGGCGAGGGCCTGGTCACCAGCGGTGACCCGCGTAGTGCCGTCGCCGATCTGGTGACCGCAGGCACGCATCCGTCCTGCCCGAAACCCGCACGCTAGCCCGTGGCGGACCTCGCCGGCCCGGAGCTGCCGCGTTCCAGCGCGGCCGTGGCAGAACCCAGCGGCCACGAACCCGACGCCCGAGGCCATTTCGGCGCCTACGGAGGACGTTTCGTCCCCGAGGCGTTGATGGCGGTGATCGAGGAGGTCACCGCCGCCTACGAGAAGGCGCGCGGCGACCAGACTTTCCTCGACGAGCTCGACCGGCTGCAGCGTCACTACAGCGGGCGGCCGTCGCCGCTGTACGAGGCCGAGGCCCTCAGTACGCACGCCGGCGGCGCGCGCATCTTCCTGAAGCGGGAAGACCTCAACCACACGGGATCTCACAAGATCAACAATGTGCTGGGGCAGGCGCTGCTGGCCCGGCAGATGGGCAAGAACCGGGTCATCGCCGAGACGGGCGCCGGCCAGCACGGGGTGGCGACCGCGACCGCCTGTGCGCTGCTGGGCCTGGACTGCGTGATCTACATGGGCGCGGTCGACACCGCCCGGCAGGCGCTGAACGTGGCCAGGATGCGACTGCTCGGCGCCGAGGTGGTCTCGGTCGAGGCGGGCTCGAAGACGTTGAAGGACGCCATCAACGAGGCGTTCCGCGACTGGGTCACCAACGCCGACGACACCTACTACTGCTTCGGCACGGCCGCGGGCCCGCATCCGTTCCCGACGATGGTGCGTGACTTCCAACGGGTCATCGGACTCGAGGCGCGGGTGCAGATCCAGGATCAGGCGGGACGGTTGCCCGATGCCGTGGCCGCCTGCGTTGGTGGCGGTTCCAATGCGATCGGGATCTTCCACGCCTTCATCGACGACCCCGGGGTCCGGCTCGTCGGATACGAGGCCGCCGGCGATGGTGTCGAAACCGGAAGGCACGCCGCAACTTTCACCGGCGGATCGCCGGGGGCGTTCCAGGGTTCGTTCTCGTACCTGCTGCAGGACGACGACGGGCAGACCATCGAGTCGCATTCCATCTCCGCCGGCCTGGACTATCCGGGTGTGGGGCCCGAGCACGCCTACTTGAAAGACCTCGGCCGCGCCGAGTACCGGCCGATCACCGACACCGAGGCGATGGACGCGTTCTCGCTGCTGTGCCGGACCGAGGGCATCATCCCGGCGATCGAGTCCGCGCACGCGGTGGCCGGTGCGCTGAAGCTGGGCGCCGAACTCGGTGCCGGAGCGGTGATCCTGGTCAATCTGTCCGGCCGCGGCGACAAGGACGTCGAGACGGCGGCGAAGTGGTTCGGACTGCTCGACAAGGCGGCGCCGTGAGCCGGTTGGATGCGCTCTTCGGCCAGTGCCGCGCGGAGAGCCGAGCGGCGTTGATCGGTTACCTGCCCACGGGTTACCCGGACGTGCAGGGGTCCATCGAGGCAATGACGGCGCTGGTCGAGGCGGGGTGTGACCTCATCGAGGTCGGCGTGCCGTACTCGGATCCCGGAATGGACGGACCGACCATCGCCGCCGCGACCGAGGTCGCGCTGCAGGGCGGGGTGCGGGTCCGCGACGCGCTGGCGGCGGTCGAGGCGATCAGCAATGCCGGTGGCCGCGCCGTGGTGATGACTTATTGGAATCCGGTGCTGCGACTGGGCGTCGACGCCTTCGCCCGCGATCTCGCGTCGGCCGGTGGGCTCGGGCTGATCACGCCCGACCTGATCCCCGACGAGGCCGACGAGTGGATGTCGGCCTCGGAGTCGCACGACCTCGACCGCATCTTCCTGGTCGCGCCGTCGTCGACGCAGGAGCGGTTGGCGAAGACGGTGGAGGCGTCGCGCGGATTCGTCTACGCGGCGTCGACCATGGGCGTGACGGGTGCGCGCGACGCGGTGTCCAATCTCGCGCCGGAACTGGTCGCGCGGGTCAAGGCGGTCACCGACATTCCCGTCGGCGTGGGTCTGGGCGTGCGGTCACGGGAGCAGGCCGCCGAGATCGGTGCGTACGCCGACGGCGTGATCGTCGGGTCGGCCCTGGTGTCGGCGCTGACCGACGGCATCCCCGCGATGCGAGCACTGACCGAAGAACTTGCGGACGGGGTAAGGCAGAGGATCACCGCGTGACATCGACGTTGGCCTACATTCCCAGCCCCGCTCAGGGCGTGTGGTATCTCGGGCCGCTTCCCATCCGCGCGTACGCGTTCTGCATCATCGTCGGCATCGTCGCCGCGCTGATCATCGGCGACCGGCGGTGGCAGAACCGGGGCGGTGAGGCCGGCGTCATCTACGACATCGCGCTGTGGGCGGTTCCGTTCGGGCTGATCGGCGGGCGGCTGTACCACGTGATCACCGACTGGGAGAAGTACTTCGGTGAGTACGGCGTGGGACTCGGTGGAGCCCTGCGCATCTGGGAGGGCGGTCTCGGCATTTGGGGCGCCGTGGCGCTCGGTGGTGTCGGTGCGTGGATCGCGTGCCGATTGCGGGGCATCCCGTTGCCCGCGTTCGGTGATGCGGTCGCCCCGGGGATCATCCTGGCGCAGGCGATCGGCCGGCTCGGCAACTACTTCAACCAGGAGTTGTTCGGCAGGCAGACCACGCTGCCGTGGGGGCTGGAGATCTACCAGCGTGTGCCCGATGATCTCAACGGCGTGTCCAACGGCACGCTGGTGCAGATCGTCCACCCGACGTTCCTGTACGAGCTGCTGTGGAACCTGCTGATCTTCACGTTGCTCATCGTGATCGACCGCCGGTTCAAGATCGGCCACGGTCGGCTGTTCGCGTTGTACGTCGCCGGATACTGCCTCGGCCGGTTCTGGATCGAGCTGCTGCGCAGCGACTTCGCCACGGAGTTCGCCGGTATCCGAGTCAACTCGTTCACGTCGGGATTCGTGTTCATCGGCGCGGTCATCTACATCATGGCCGCGCCGCGCGGTCGGGAGGATCCGGCGACGCTGCGCGGCAAGACGGACGACGAGGAATCCGACGTCGAAGAGCTCGTCAAGGTGGTCGCCGGGACGTCCGCAGCCGCGGGCGCCGTGGTGGCCGCGGCGAAAGTCGCGGGCCGCGAGGACGAGTCGGACGGTGCCGAAGGCCGTGAGTCGCCGTCCGAGGCGGCGTTGGAGGCGGACGCGCTGGCGGTGGACGTCGAGGAGGCGCCGGCTGAGGAGATCGCCGAAGCCGAAGAATTCGCGGCGGCCGGTGATGGAGCCGACGGTGAGACCGGCGAGGCGGAGGCGGTGCTCGAGGCGGAGGCTTTGACTGCCGACGTCGAGCAGGCGCCGGCCGAGGAGATCGCCGAAGCCGACGAGTTCGCCGTTGCGGGTGAAGAAGCTGACGAGACGGGTCTCGGTGCGGTCGAGGGTGACGATCCCGTCGAGGCCGAGAAGGCCGCCGACGAAGCCCACGAGGCGGCGCTTGCGAGCATCGAGTCCGAATCCGAGATTGAGACCGAGGCCGCTACGGAATCGCAGCCCGCCGAATCCGCCGACGCTGTCGGTGGTGTGGGGTCAGTCGAGGGTGAGGATGCCGTCGAGGCGGAGGCCGCTGCTGCAGAGGTGCATGAGGCTGCGGTGGAGGGTGTCGATGAGGCTGAGGCGGTTGAGGCCGAGGTAGCCGAAGCCGATGCTGTCGCCGACGAGCAGGCCGATGAACCCGCCGAATCCGCCGGCGATGTCGATGAGGCCGAGGTAGCGGAGGCCGATGCTGTCGTCGACGAGCAGCCCGCTGAATCCGCCGACGATGTCGGTGGTGTGGGTTCGGTTGAGGGTGAGGATGCCGTCGAGGCTGAGGCGGCTGCTGTAGAGGTGCATGAGGCGGCGGTTGAGGGTGTGGGGGAGGCTGAGGCGGTTGAGGCTGAGGTAGCGGAAGCCGATGCTGTCGTCGACGAGCAGCCCGCCGAATCCGCCGACGATGTCGGTGGTGTGGGTTCGGTTGAGGGTGAGGATGCCGTCGAGGCTGAGGCGGCTGCTGCAGAGGTGCATGAGGCGGCGGTCGAGGGTGTCGATGAGGCTGAGGCGGTTGAGGCCGATGTAGCCGAGGCCGATGCTGTCGTTGATGAGGCGGTTGAGGCCGAGGCCGACGCTGTCGAGGCCGACGAAGAGCAGCCGGTGGGGGAGAACGCCACGGCGGCTGCAGAAGTCGATGATCTTGCCGTCGATGAGCAGGCCGGCACCGGCGACGAAGCCGACACCGAGGACGAAGCGGCCACCGAGGTTGCAGAGCCCGTCGACGACCACGCCCAACCGGTCGGGGACAAGCCCGCTGTGGAAGCCGACGACCTGGCCACCGATGCCGGCGAGGAGCCCGCCACTGATACTTCGGCGGCGGACTCCGAGAGCGCCGACGTGGGCGGGTTGGGGTCAGTCGAGGGCGAGGACGCCGTAGAGGCGGAAGCCGCGGCAGAGGAAGTCCACGACAGTGCAGTCGCCGGTGTCGATGAGGCAGAGGCGGCGAAGTACGAGATCCAGGTCGCTCCGCCGCCGTCGACGCCGCGGCGCCGCTGGTGGCGACGCAACCGCTGATCGGTTATCCACAGCGGCAATTTTCGGCTGTTGCGCGTCGTACCCCTCTGCCATAATCGAATGTATGTTCGATCCGGCGCAGGCAAGCTTCGACCAAGTACTGGCCGTCGCCCGTCCGGAGTCGGTCCACGCGCGCGAGTTGATCTCCGCCGTGCTGGCGGCGGTGCGCCGGGAGAACCAGCAGGCCGCGGCGCGGCTGACCGCGATCGGCGACCTGTATGCATTGCGGTTCGCCGAGCGTGACGAGATCAGTGACCAATGGGCCGTCGATACCCAGTGTGCGGTGGCTGCCGAAGTCGCCGCCGCGTTGAACATCGGTCATGGGTCGGCGTCGATCCAGGTCGGCCTGGCTCGGGGTTTGCGGGAACGGCTACCGCTGGTGGCGGCGGTGTTCCGGGCCGGTGATCTGAGCATGGCCGTTGTGGACGTGTTGCTGCACCGCACCAGCTTGATCACCGACCCCGACATCCTGGCTGGGGTGGATGCGGCGTTGGCCGGTGCGGCCGTGCGGTTGATGACATTGAGTCATGGTCAGCTGTGCGGTCATGTCGACCGGATCATCGCCCGCCAGGATCGGGACGCGGTGCGGCGACGCAAGAGGGCCGCCGAACTCCGGGAATTCTGGGTCAACGACGGCCTCGACGGGATGAGCACCTTCGGCGGCACCATGAGCACCGTCGATGCCCAGATCTTCGAGCGGAGTGTCGACGCGATGGCCGACACCGTGTGCCCCGATGACCCCCGCACCAAAAGGCAGCGTCGTGTCGATGCGATCGCCGCGGTGTGCAGCGGCGCCGAACGCCTGCCCTGCCAATGCGCCAACGCTGATTGCCCGAAGAAGGACGCCTTCGCCGCCTCCTTCGTCATCCACACCATCACCGGCCCCAACACCGATGGTGGGGCTGCCGCCGACACTGAGGCGGCCGTCGACACCGACACCGTGGGCACCCCCGACACCGACTCCGACTGCGACGCCGCTGCCACCGAAACGGATACCGGCGCCGACGCCGAAACCCCGGCCCACACCGTCGCCGACACCCCGGACGACACCACCGATGAGTCGGTGGCGAGCTAGGCGCACAACGATGGCATCCTGCCGCCCGAACAGATGGCCGACTTAGTCGAGCAGGCCACGATCCGGCCGCTGGTCCATCCCGGTGACGCCCCGCCCGAGCCGCGCTACACCCCGTCGCGCAATCTGGCGGAGTTCGTGCGGTGCCGCGACATGGGCTGCCGATTCCCGGGCTGCGACGTGGCGGCTTTCAGCACCGACATCGACCACACCATCCCCTACAGCCAAGGCGGGCCGACCCAGGCGTCGAACCTGAAATGCCTATGCCGCCTTCACCATTTGATCAAAACGTTCTGGGGCTGGCACGACCAACAACATCGCGACGGCACCGTGATCTGGACCAGCCCAGCAGGCCAGACCTACACCACCAGACCGGGGAGCGCCGAACTGTTCCCCAGCCTCTGCGCTCCGACGGCCGCCGCCGAACGACGCAACACTCAAGACGATCCATGCGGTGAGCGCACCGCGATGATGCCCAAACGGCAACGCACTAGAGCCCAATCCCGCGCCGCCCGCATCGCCGCGGAACGCCAGCAGAATCGCGAACACCGCGAGGCCCGCCGCCGCGCCCGCAGACAAGCACTCGACGCACTGTTCGCCCCCAAGCCACCACCACAACCCGGCGACGAACCACCACCCTTCTGAAAGCCGCCGCACCTTTTCCGGTTTCCCTCCCTTATGGGGAACCGGGGGTTCTGGCATGCTGGCGGCATGACCGATCCCACGCAGTTCGGCAGCAGCTCAGAGGGCACGACCCCGCCACCTCCGCCGGGGCAGTACCCACCGCCTCCCGGCCAGCACGAGACCCAGCCCGGCCAGTACGGAACTTCCGGCCAGTACGGCACCCCGCCCGGTGAGTACGGCACGACCGGGCAGTACGGCACTCCGCCCGGCCAGTACCCGCCCCCAGGGCAGTACGGCACGCCACCCGGCCAATACCCGCCCCCCGGCCAGTACGACCAGATGGCGCCCTTCGGCCGTCACCCGATGACCGGTGAGCCGTTCTCCGACAAGTCGAAGATCGTCGCCGGACTCCTCCAGCTCATCGGTCTCTTCGGACTCGTCGGCATCGGCCGCATCTACATGGGTGACACCAAGCTCGGCGTCATCCAGCTCGTCGTGGGCCTGGTGACCTGCGGCATCGGCGCCGTCATCTGGGGCATCGTCGACGCCATCCTCATCCTCACCGACAAGGTGCGCGACCCGCAGGGACGTCCGCTGCGCGATGGAACCTAGCGTCGCATCGAGCAGCCGCACCCGGCTGTACGGCGCGCTGGGCACCGGCGCGGTGGTGGCCGGTTGCCTCGCCTACATCGGCATCGCCGATCCGCACCGCCCCGGCTTCCTGTTCCCCGGCTGCCCCTTCAAGCAGCTGACCGGCTGGGACTGCCCGGCCTGCGGTGGCCTGCGCATGACGCACGACCTGCTGCACGGCGACGTCGCGGCCGCGGTGTCCGACAACGTCTTCCTGCTCGTCGGCCTCCCGCTGCTGGCACTGTGGTTCGCGGTGCGGTGGCGGCTCGGGCGCCGCCCCATGCCGATCGCGGCCATCGCTGTGCTCGTGGTCACCGCGACCGCCTGGACCGTGGTGCGCAACCTCCCCGGGTTTCCGCTGGTCCCGACTCTTCTCGACGGGTAGCAACCCACCTCCGCTGATACACTTGCTCTTCGGGCCGGTGCAGTCCCGGAATCGAAAGAATCCGGACTGCGGAGGTACCAAACGAATGCTGTTCTCGGCATTTCCTCGACCGCAAGGTCTGTACGACCCCGCCAACGAGGCCGACTCCTGCGGCGTCGCCATGATCACCGACATCCAGGGCCGCCGCACCCACTCCATCGTCGCCGACGGCCTCGTCGCCCTCGAACACCTCGACCACCGCGGCGCCGCCGGCGCGGAGACGAACAGCGGCGACGGCGCGGGCATCCTCATCCAGCTCCCGGTCGAGCTGTTCCGCGACGTCGTCGACTTCGACCTGCCCGCACCCACCGACGACGGCTGCAACACCTTCGCCGCGGGACTCTGCTTCCTGCCCCAGGATTCGGCCGCCCGCGCCACCGCGACGAAGCGCATCGAGGCCATCGCCGGGGAAGAGGGCCTGGAGATCCTCGGCTGGCGCAAGCTGCCCGTCGCCCCCGACGGCGCCGGTGTCGGCGCCACCGCGCTGAGCTGTATGCCCTACTTCTCCCAGCTCTTCGTCGCCGCGCCCGAGAACAACGGCGCCCGCCCCGGGGGCATCGACCTCGACCGCCGCGTCTACCCCCTGCGCAAGCGCGCGGAAGCCGAGGCCGAGGCCTACTTCCCGACGCTGTCCAGCCGCACCATCGCCTACAAGGGCATGCTCACCACCGTCCAGCTGCCGCAGTTCTTCGCCGACCTGCGCGACGAGCGCTGCGTGAGCGCCATGGCGATCGTGCACAGCCGCTTCTCCACCAACACCTTTCCGTCCTGGCCGCTGGCACACCCGTTCCGGTTCGTCGCCCATAACGGCGAGATCAACACCGTGCGTGGCAACCGCAACCGCATGCACGCCCGCGAGGCGATGCTGGCCAGCGCCAAGATCCCCGGCGACATCAGCCGCCTCTCGCCGATCTGCACGCCCGAGGCGTCCGACTCCGCGTCATTCGACGAGGTGCTCGAACTCCTGCACCTCGGCGGCCGCGAGCTGCCGCACGCCGTGCTGATGATGATTCCCGAAGCGTGGGAGAACGACTCGGCCATGGACCTCGCCGAGCGCGCGTTCTGGCAATTCCACGCCTCCCTGATGGAACCGTGGGACGGTCCGGCCTGCGTCACCTTCACCGACGGCACCGTCGTCGGAGCGGTGTTGGACCGCAACGGATTACGACCCGGACGCTGGTGGCGCACGGTGGACGACCGGCTCATCCTCGCTAGTGAGGCGGGGGTGCTCGACGTGCCGTCCAGCCGGATCGTCGCCAAGGGCCGCCTGCAGCCGGGCAGGATGCTGCTCATCGACACCGCCCAGGGCCGCATCGTTCCCGACGACGAGATCAAGGAACAGCTCTCGAAGGCCGAACCGTACGGCGAGTGGCTGCACGCCGGCCTCCTCGACCTCGCGACCCTGCCCGACCGCGCCAGGGTGCAGCCCAACCACGACTCGGTCGTCCGCAGGCAGATCTCCTTCGGCTACACCGAGGAAGAGCTCCGCATCCTGCTCACCCCGATGGCCGCCTCCGGCGCCGAACCGCTGGGCTCCATGGGCACCGACACCCCCACGGCGGTGCTGTCGGAACGTTCCCGCCTGCTCTACGAGTACTTCGTCGAGTTGTTCGCCCAGGTGACGAACCCGCCGCTGGACGCGATCCGCGAAGAGGTCGTCACCAGCATGTCCCGGGTGATGGGCCCTGAGCAGAACCTGCTCGAACCCACCGCCGCCTCCTGCCGCCAGATCCTGGTCAAGTGGCCGGTTCTCGACAACGACGAGCTCAACAAGATCGTCCACATCAACGCCGACGGTGAGCACCCCGGTCTGCGCACCACCGTCCTCAAGGCGCTCTACGACGTCGAGCGCGGCGGCGAAGGCCTCGCCGACGCCCTCGACGAACTCCGCAACCGAGCCTGCGACGCGATCGCCAAAGGCGCGCGCACCCTGGTGATCTCGGATCGCGACTCCGACCACACCCGCGCGCCGATCCCGTCCCTGCTCGCGGTCTCGGCCGTGCACCACCACCTGGTGCGGACCAAGGAGCGCACCGCCGTGGCGCTGGTCGTCGAATCCGGCGACGCCCGCGAGGTCCACCACATCGCCATGCTCATCGGCTTCGGCGCCGCTGCCGTCAACCCGTACCTGGCGTTCGAGTCGATCGAGGACCTCATCCGCGAGGGCGAACTGACCGGCATCGAACCGGCCACCGCCGTCCGCAATTACCTCAAGGCGCTGGGCAAGGGCGTCACGAAGGTGATGAGCAAGATGGGAATCTCCACCGTCGCGTCATACACCGCCGCCCAGGCCTTCGAGGCCGTGGGCATCGACCGCGACGTCATCGACGAGTACTTCACCGGAACCCCCACCCAGCTCGGCGGCATCGGCCTCGACGTCATTGCCGAGGAGGTCAAGCTCCGGCACCGCCGCGCCTATCCCGAGAACCCCACCGAACGCGTGCACCGGCGCCTCGAGGTCGGCGGTGAGTACGCCTTCCGCCGCGAGGGCGAGCTGCACCTGTTCACCCCCGAAGTGGTGTTCCTGCTGCAGCATTCGACCCGCACCGGCCGCCACGAGGTGTTCCGCCAGTACTCCGACGAGGTGAACCGGCTGGCCCGCGACGGCGGCGCGCTGCGCGGGCTGTTCGAGTTCCGCACCGACGTCCGCCCGCCGGTCCCGCTCGAGGAGGTGGAGTCCGTCGATTCGATCGTCACCCGATTCAACACCGGCGCCATGAGCTACGGCTCCATCAGCGCCGAGGCGCACGAGACCATGGCCATCGCCATGAACAACCTCGGCGGCCGGTCCAACAGCGGCGAGGGCGGCGAGGACGTCGACCGCCTCTACGATCCCCGCCGCCGCAGCGCGGTCAAGCAGGTGGCCTCCGGCCGCTTCGGCGTCACCAGCGACTACCTGGTCAACGCCAGCGACATCCAGATCAAGATGGCCCAGGGCGCCAAACCCGGTGAGGGCGGACAGCTCCCGGGCTACAAGGTGTACCCGAACATCGCCAAGACCCGGCACTCCACACCGGGCGTCGGGCTCATCTCGCCGCCGCCGCACCACGACATCTACTCCATCGAGGACCTCGCCCAGCTCATCCACGACCTCAAGAACGCCAACGACCAGGCCCGCATCCACGTCAAGCTGGTCGCCAGCGTCGGCGTGGGCACCGTGGCCGCGGGAGTCTCCAAGGCGCACGCCGACGTGGTGCTGATCTCCGGCTACGACGGCGGCACCGGCGCGGCACCGCTGACATCGCTCAAACACGCAGGCGCGCCGTGGGAGATCGGCCTTGCCGACGCACAGCAGACACTGATGCTCAACGGTCTGCGTGACCGCATCACCGTCCAGTGCGATGGCGGCATGCGCACCGCGCGCGACGTCATCGTCGCCGCTCTGCTCGGCGCCGAGGAGTTCGGCTTCGCCACCGCACCGCTTGTGGTGTCCGGCTGCATCATGATGCGCGTCTGTCACCTCGACACCTGCCCGGTCGGCGTGGCCACCCAGAACCCCGAACTGCGGGCCCGGTTCAACGGCAAGCCGGAGTTCGTGGAGAACTACTTCCGGTTCATCGCCGAGGACATCCGCCGCTATCTGGCCGACCTCGGGTTCCGCAGCATCGACGAGGCCGTCGGGCACGCCGAGATGCTCGACACCGCCGCCGGCGTCGCGCACTGGAAGGCCAAGGGGCTCGACCTGGCCCCGATCTTCGCGGTGCCGACCGACGCGCACGGCGCCGAGATCACCCAGCGGCGCAAGGTGAAGGACCAGTACCACGCACTCGACCAGGCGCTGGATCAGACGCTGATCCAGCTGGCCGAGGGCGCACTCGAGGACGCCCATCCGGTCCGGCTGGAACTGCCGGTCCGCAACGTCAACCGCACCGTCGGCACCCTGCTCGGCGCCGAGGTGACCCGGCGCTACGGCGCCGCCGGCCTGCCCGACGACACCATCAACATCACCCTCACCGGGTCGGCGGGCCAGTCGATCGGGGCGTTCCTCCCGCCCGGCATCACCCTCGAGCTGATCGGCGACGCCAACGACTATGTGGGCAAAGGCCTTTCCGGTGGCCGGGTGATCGTGCGGCCGCCCGACGACGTGCTGTTCCTGCCCGAGGACAACGTGATCGCAGGCAACACCCTGCTCTACGGCGCCACCTCGGGCGAGGTGTTCCTGCGCGGCCGGGTCGGGGAACGCTTCTGCGCCCGCAACTCCGGCGCGCTCGCCGTCGTCGAGGGGGTCGGCGACCATGCCTGCGAGTACATGACCGGCGGCCGGGTGGTGGTGCTCGGCCGCACCGGCCGCAACATGGCGGCAGGCATGTCCGGCGGCATCGCCTACGTGCTCGGCCTTGACCCGGCCCGGGTGAACACCGCGATGGTTGAGTTGCAGCGCCTCGAAGCCGAGGACCTGCTGTGGCTGCACGGCGTGGTCGCCGAGCACGCCCGCCGCACCGGCAGCACCCTGGCGACGTCGGTGCTTTCGGACTGGCCGCGCCGCAGCGCCCAGTTCACCAAGGTGATGCCGCGCGACTACCAGCGCGTGCTGCAGGCGACCCGGATGGCCAAGGCCGAGGGCCGCGACGTCGACACCGCGATCATGGAGGCGAGCCGTGGCTGATCCCAGCGGATTTCTCAAGGTGCACAAGGTCGAGGCGCCCAAGCGGCCGGTCGACGAACGGGTCGGCGACTGGCACGAGGTCTACGAACGGCAGAGCCCGCAGGACCGCGCCGCGGAGGTGTCCCAGCAGGCCCGCCGCTGCATGGACTGCGGAATCCCGTTCTGCCACTCGGGAACCGCGGGCTGTCCGCTGGGCAACCTGATCCCGGAGTGGAACGACCTGGTCCGCCGCGGGCGGTGGGACGCGGCCAGCGACCGGCTGCACGCCACCAACAACTTCCCGGAGTTCACCGGTCGGCTGTGCCCGGCACCGTGCGAGGCGGCCTGCGTGCTGTCGATCGGGGAGGACCGCACCGGCGGCAGCGTCACGATCAAGCGGATCGAGAACACCATCGCCGACCACGCCTGGGCGATGGGCATCGTGGAACCCCAGCCGGCGGCCATCGCCACCGGTAAGCGGGTCGCGGTGGTGGGTTCCGGGCCTGCCGGCCTGGCGGCCGCCCAGCAGCTCACCCGCGCCGGCCACGATGTGACGGTCTACGAGCGTGACGACCGGCTCGGCGGCCTGATGCGGTACGGCATCCCGGAGTACAAGCTGGAGAAGTCGACGCTCAACCAGCGACTGGCCCAGATGCGCGCCGAGGGCACCCGCTTCGTCACCGAGTGCGAGGTCGGTGTCGACCTCACCGTCGAGCAGCTGCGGGCCCGCTACGACGCGGTGGTGCTCGCCGTCGGCGCGCTGCGCGCCCGCGACAACGACGTCGAGGGCCGTGAGCTCAACGGTGTGCACCTGGCGATGGAGCACCTGGTGCCCGCCAACAGGGAGTGCGAGGGCGACGGACCGTCGACGATCTCGGCCGCGGGCAAGCACGTCGTCATCATCGGCGGCGGCGACACCGGCGCCGACTGCCTGGGCACCGCGCACCGCCAGGGCGCGGCGTCGGTCACCCAGCTCGACTACAACCCCGAACCGCCCGAGCAGCGCGACGACACCCGGTCACCGTGGCCGACGTGGCCGCTGGTGCTGCGCACCCGGCTCTCACCCGCGCACGCCGAGGGTGGGCACCGGCGCTACGAGGTGGCCGTGCAGCGGTTCATCGGCGACGGCGCGGGCAACCTGCGCGCGCTGGAGATCGCCGAGGTCACGGTGGAGCGGGACGCCGAGGGCAGGCGGCACATCGTGCCGGTCGGCGAGACCCTGGAGATCCCGTGCGAGCTGGCGCTGCTGGCTATCGGGTTCGAGGGTGTGGAGCACATGCCGCTGCTCGACGGACTGGAGCTGACGCTAAACCGCCGCGGTGCGCTGCCGTGCGGTTCGGACTGGCAGACCGACGCTCCCGGCGTCTTCGTGTGCGGCGATGCCCACCGCGGCGCGTCGCTGATCGTGTGGGCCATCGCGGAGGGCCGCAGCGCGGCGCACGCCGTCGACGCCCACCTGATGGGTGAATCGGATCTGCCCGCACCCGTCATCCCCGGGGCGCTGCCGTTGGCCGTCGTCTGAATCGATTAGGGACTATATTGAGGCAACGTGAGTAGACGCGGAAAAATCGTCTGTACCCTTGGCCCGGCCACGGCCAGCGACGAGAAAGTCAAAGCGCTGGTGACAGCGGGAATGGACGTCGCGCGGCTGAACTTCAGTCACGGTGACTACCCCGACCACGAGGCCAACTACAAGCGGGTGCGCGCGGCCTCCGACGCCACCGGCCACGCCGTCGGCATCCTCGCCGACCTGCAGGGGCCCAAGATCCGGCTCGGCCGCTTCGCCGACGGTCCCACCGAGTGGACCGCGGGCGAGACCGTCCGCATCACGGTCGACGACATCGAGGGCACCCACGACCGGGTGTCCACCACCTACAAGCGGCTCGTTGAGGACGCCAACCCGGGTGACCGGGTGCTGGTCGACGACGGCAATGTCGGGCTGACCGTCGAGAGCATCGACGGCGCCGACGTCGTGTGCACCGTCACCGAGGGCGGCAAGGTCAGCAACAACAAGGGCATGTCGCTGCCCGGGATGAACGTCTCGGCGCCCGCGCTGTCGGAGAAGGACATCGAGGACCTCGAGTTCGCGCTGCGGCTCGGCGTCGATCTGGTCGCCCTGTCGTTCGTGCGCTCACCCGCCGACATCGAGTTGGTGCACGAGGTGATGGACCGGGTCGGCAGGCGGGTCCCCGTGATCGCCAAGCTGGAGAAGCCCGAGGCCATCGACAACCTCGAGGCCATCGTGCTGGCTTTCGACGCGATCATGGTCGCCCGCGGTGACCTCGGTGTCGAGCTCCCGCTCGAGGAGGTGCCGCTGGTGCAGAAGCGGGCCATCCAGATGGCCCGGGAGAACGCCAAGCCGGTGATCGTCGCCACCCAGATGCTCGAGTCGATGATCGAGAACTCCCGGCCCACCCGCGCCGAGGCCTCCGACGTCGCCAACGCGGTGCTCGACGGCGCCGACGCGGTGATGCTCTCCGGTGAGACGTCGGTCGGCAAGTACGCCCTCGACGCCGTGAGGACGATGGCGCGCATCGTCTGCGCGGTCGAGGAGAACTCGGTGGTGGTGCCGCCGCTGACCCACGTGCCGCGCACCAAGCGCGGGGTGATCTCGTATGCGGCCCGTGACATCGGTGAACGCCTCGACGCCAAGGCGCTGGTCGCCTACACCCAGTCGGGGGACACGGTGCGCCGGCTGGCCCGGCTGCACACCCCGCTGCCGTTGCTGGCCTTCACCTCGCTGCCCGAGGTCCGCAGCCAGCTGGCGCTGAGCTGGGGCACCGAGACGTTCATCGTCCCGCACATCCAGACCACGGACGGCATGATCCGGCAGGTCGACAAGTCGCTGCTGGAACTCGGCCGCTACAAGCGCGGCGACCTGGTGGTCATCATCGCGGGCGCTCCGCCCGGCACAGTAGGCTCCACCAATCTGATCCATGTGCACCGGATCGGGGAGGACGATGTGTAGTCCGATGCGGGTCTAGACGGACCGGATGAGGGGGACTCTTGGCAGCAGCGGATTTCCATGAGCTGCTGGCGGTCCTCGACCTCCACCGCGTCGACGACGCGACGTTCGTCGGCAGGCATCCGAGCAAGAACCCGATCCGCACGTTCGGCGGCCAGATGATGGCACAGGCCTTCGTGGCGGCCGGCCGCTCGCTGGACGTCGCGATCGCGCCGAGTGCGTTGTCGGCGCACTTCATCGCCGGCGGGGACCCCACCCGCGACCTGGAGTTCCACGTGCACCGGTTGCGCGACGAGCGCCGCTTCGCCAACCGCAGGGTCGACGTGCGCCAGGGTGACCTGCTGCTGACCACGGCGCTGGTGTCGTTCATGAACGGCGGCCGTGGCCTCGAGCACTCCGTCGAGGCGCCGCCGGTTCCCGGACCGGACAGCCTGCCCACGATCGACGACCTGCTCCGCGGATACGAGAAGACGGTGCCGCACTTCGTGGAGGCGCTGCGCCCGATCGAGTGGCGCTATACCAACGACCCGGCCTGGGTGATGCGCGACAAGGGCGAGCGGCTGGACTACAACCAGGTGTGGCTCAAGGCCGACGGCACGATGCCCGACGACCCGGTGCTGCACACCGCGGCGCTGGTCTACAGCTCGGACACCACGGTGCTCGACTCGATCATCACCACCCACGGCCTGTCCTGGGGACATGACCGCATCTTCGCGGTGACCATGGACCACTCGGTGTGGTTCCATCGGCCGGTGCGGTTCGACGAGTGGGTGCTCTACTCCACGACGTCACCGGTCGCCGCCGAGTCGCGCGGGCTCGGTACCGGGCACTTCTTCGACCGGTCCGGCGCGCTGCTCGCCACGGTGGTGCAGGAGGGCGTGGTGAAGTACTTCCCCGGCCGTTAGGGCGTGGCGGTCGGTGTCAGCGTGACGCTGAACTGGTCCTCCATGTTGTTGGTGAACTCTTCCTCGCACTGTTGCTGGGCCTCGACGTCGTTGCCGGCGCGCTGCAGGCAGTCGACGAGGTCGGCGCCGCCGAGTTCGCTGAAGCCCCAGATCGACAACGCGATGGCGACGATCGACACGATCACGCCGAGGAAGCCGAGCACGATGCCCGCGGTGGCGATCCCGCCGTTGGTGGCCTCACCGCGCTTGGCCCGGCCCCGCCCGATGAAGCCGAGGACGATGGCCGCGACTCCGAGCACGATGCCGCCGAACACGGTGAACAGCCCGATGATCGCGACGACGAGCGCGGCGATGCCGATGCCGTTCTTCGGGGCCGCCGGCGCCTGCGCGTAGGGGTGACCGCCGTAGGGCTGCGGAGGGGGCGGCGGATACCCGCCGGGCGGGGCGCCGTACTGATAGCCCGGCGGGGGACCCGGTGGCGGCGGCGGCGCGGACGACGACGGATCCGTTGGCGACTGCTCTGGCTTGTCCGGGTCGGTCATGCGTCGGAGATTACCCGCCCGGAGGCGAGGTCGAGTCGCAGACAGTCGATGTCGGGTGTCAAGTGGTGGGTGGCCACCAGCACCGCGCGGTCGGCCGGGAAAAGGGCGCCGGGGGTGAGTAGTTCGGCGAGCAGTCGCTGCGCATCGGCGGCGTCGAGGTGTTCGGTCGGCTCGTCGAGCAGCACCACCGGGAAGGTCGACACCAGTGCGCGCGCCAGCAGCAGGCGCCGGCGCTGGCCGGCCGACACCGCCGCGCCGCCCCCCACCAGCACGGTGGACAGGCCGGCGGGCAACCTGTCGAGCCAGTCGGTCAGGCCGGCGCGGGCCAGCGCGGATCGCAGCTCGTCATCGGTCGCGTCGCCGCGGGAGACCAGCAGGTTGTCCCGCACCGTGGTCGCGAACAGATGCCCGTCCTCACCGAAGAACCCTGCGGCGAGGCCTGTTTCGCGGCATCTGTCGGCGGTCGCGAGCAGCAGCGTGGTCTTTCCTGACCCGCTGGGACCGGTGACGGCGACGCGGTCGCCGGGCCGCACGTCGAGCGGCGGCACCGGCGGGCGGCGCCGCGGGGCGTC
Source organism: Mycobacterium hippophais (assembly GCF_027529605.1). NCBI lineage: Bacteria > Bacillati > Actinomycetota > Actinomycetes > Mycobacteriales > Mycobacteriaceae > Mycobacterium > Mycobacterium hippophais. The sequence goes on from NZ_JAPZPY010000004.1 coordinate 277,860, forward strand.
GTGCGGGTCGACCAGATCGTGCAGACGGCGCGCGGCGATCCGCGCGCGGTTGAGCGCCACCGCAGCGGCGGGCAGGGCGCCGGTCGCCTCGAAGGCCGCGAGGGGCACCAGCATCAGCACCGCCAGCGTGGTGGGCGCGACGGCGCCGGCGAGCGAGAGCGCGGCGACGACGGCGGCCAGCACGCTGACGCCGGTCGCCGCGGTGGGTGCGGCCGCCGCAGTGGCCGCTGGCGCCGCGGCACGGTCGGTGGCCTCGCCCCAGTCGCACTGCCTACGGTGCGCCTCGGCGAGCACGCCGTCGAGCCGACCGCCGACCCGCAGTTCCGGCCCGTGCTCCAGAGCCAGCATCGCGGCCACGTCACGACGCGAGTGATGTTCGGCAGCAACGGCTTCGGCGGCGCCGACGGCCCTGGCGGTGAGGGCGGGCGCCGCGACGCCCGCGATCAGCAGGCACACCGCGAGCACCCCGGCGGCGGCGGGGGAGATGACCGCCAGCAGTCCGACCGCGGCCACAGACAGCACCGCGGCCACCGCGATCGGCAGCACGGCGCGCACCAGCACATCGGACAGTTCGTCCACCGAGGCGCCCGCGCGGGCCACCAGTTCGCCGCTGGGCAGGCGCATCACGACCTCCGTGGGCGCCGACGCCAGCCGCCGGTACAGGTCGACGCGGACGTTTCCGGCCGAACGCAGCGCGGTGTCGTGTGCGGCGAGCCGCTGACAGTACCCGAGCACACCGCGGGAGATGCCAAGGGCCCGGACGGCGACGACCGCCACGGTCAGGTCGAGGATCGGCGGCATCTGCCAGGCGCGGGTGATCAGCCACGCCGACACGGCGGTCAGTGCGAGCGCGCTGCCCAGCGACAGCACCCCGAGCGCCGTGGCCGCCAGCAGTCGCGAGAACCGCGGCCGCAGCAGCGCGACTGCCAGGCGGAGGAAGTCACCGCGCGGCAACGATTCCGGCACCGACATCACCCCCGATGCGCAGCACCCGGTCGCCGATCGCCAGCACCGGATCGCGGTGTCCGACCACCACCACGGTGGCCCCTGCGCGTGCCCGCGCCGCGATCGCCTCGAGCACCCGGGTCTCCAGGGCGGCGTCCAGGTGCGCGGTCGGTTCGTCGAGCAGCAGCACCGGCGCGGCCGAGCCGAGCGCCCGCGCCAGTCCGAGCCGCTGGCGCTGGCCGAGTGACAGGCCGACGCCGTCGCGGCCGACCACGGTCTGCGCCGCCGCGGGCAGGTCGGCGAGCACAGCGTCGAATCCTGTTGCGCAGCAGACCTCGTCGAGATTCGTCAGCGGGCCGAACAGCTCGAGGTTGTCGGCCACCGTGCCGGGTACCACCACCGGGCGGTGGTCCAGCCAGGACACCTGCGCCCACCAGGCGGGCAGGTCGAGGTCGGCGACGTCGATGCCGCCGACGCGGACCCGCCCCGATTCGGGAGCGGCCAGCCCCAGGATGGCGTGCAGGGTGGTGCTCTTCCCGCATCCGTTCGGTCCGGTCAGCACGGTGACCGCACCGGGGGTGATCTCCGCCGCCAGCGCCTCGACGGTGATGGTGGCGCCCGCCGCGTGCACTCGGGCGCTGCCGCCGGGTGGTGCGGGCTGGTCGAGCAGCGCGAAAGCCCGCTCCGCGGCGGCCTTTCCGTCCTGGGCTGCATGGAACTCCACGCCGACGCGGCGCAGCGGCCAGAACACCTCCGGTGCCAGCAGCAGCGCGGTGAGCCCCGCGGACAGGGTCAGCTCGCCGTACACCAGCCGCAGACCCACACCCACCGCCACCAGGGCCACGCCCAGGGTGGCGATCAGTTCCAGCACCAGCGCGGACAGGAACGCGATCCGCAGCGTGGCCATCGCCGAACGGCGGTGCGCGGCGGACAGTTCGGCGATGCGCCCGGCGGCGCCGTCGGCCCGTCCCAGCGCGCGCAGCGTCGGGATGCCTGCGATGAGGTCGAGCAGGCGGGACTGCAGCGTGGTCAGCGCGGCCAGCGAGGCGGCCGACCGGTCGCGGGTCAGCAGCCCGATCAGCACCATGAACACCGGGATCAGCGGCAGGGCGATCAGCACGATCAGCGCCGAGCGCCAGTCGTAGACGGCGATGGCCAGCGCCGCGGCCGGGGTGAGGACCGCCGCGAGCAGCACGGCGGGCAGGTAGGCGGTGAAGAACGGTCGCAGCCCGTCGAGTCCGCGGCTGACCACGACCGCCGCGGCATCCCGGTCGGCGGCGAGCCTGCGGGGCGCGGCCGTCGTGACCGCGCGCAGCACCCGGCCGGACAGGTCCGCGATCAGCGCGGCCGCTCCGCGATGCGACAACCGGCCCTGCGCCCACTGGGCGGCGACGCGAACGGCGTAGAGCAGGGCCAGCACAAGGAGCGCGGGAGTCCATCGCGCCAGGTTGCCCGAGCCGGGGTCGGTGACGATGCCTGCCACCATGTGGGCGAGCAGCACCGCCGACGCGATGGTGGCGGCGGCGATCACCACACCGCACGCCACCGACGCGAGGACGTGGCGGCGCACCGCGGGCGAGGCGGTGAGAGCCCGGGGGAGGCTCAGCGGCTCCGCCATGACAGTCCTGTCGGCTCGGGGATGCGTTCGGCCGAGATGCGTTGCCGGAACACCCAGTACGTCCAGCCCTGGTAAACCATGACGAGCGGCGCCAGGATCACCGCGGCCCACGTCAGGATCTTCAGCGTGTACGGCGACGACGACGCGTTGTCGACGGTCAGGCTCCAGGCCGGGTCGAGCGTGGACGGGATGAGGTCGGGGTACAGCGAGGCGAACAGCAGCACCACGACCGCCGCGACCGCGGTGGTGGTGTGCACGAACGCCCAGCCGTCACCCGAGCCGCTCCAGATGCGGGTCATCGCGGCCAGCAGCGCGACCGCGGCCGCGGCGAGCACCAGCCAGGTCCAGGTCTTTCCGTACGCCAGCTGGGTCCACAGCCCGAAAGCGGCGACCACGACGGTCACCGGCACCGAGAGCCGCGTCGCCACCCGCAGCGCATCGGTGCGCACGGTGCCCTCGGTCTTCAGGGTGATGAAGACGGCGCCGTGCAGGAGGAACAGGCCGCCGGTGGCCAGCCCGCCGAGAAGCGGGTAGCCGAGCAGGTCGCCCACGGTGAGGCCGACCTGTTTGTCCGCGTCGACCGGCAAACCCCGCACCAGCGCGGCGAACACGACACCCCACAGCACGGCGGGCACCCAGGAGCCGGCGGCGATGGCGAGGTCGGCGCGCGACCGCCAGCGGGGATCGTCGATCTTGCCCCGCCATTCGATCGCGACGACGCGCAGGATCATCGAGCACAGGATCAGCAGCAGCGGCAGGTAGAGCCCGGAAAACATGGTGGCGTACATGTCGGGGAAGGCGGCGAACATCGCACCGGCGGCGGTGATCAGCCAGACCTCGTTGCCGTCCCACACCGGTCCGATCGTGTTGAGCACCGCGCGCCTGCGCTTCTCGACCGCGTCGGCACCCGACTCGGCGCCCATCCGGCCGATCAGCCCCATCAGCATGCCGACGCCGAAGTCGAAGCCCTCCAGCACCAGGAAGCCGAGGAACAGCAGGGCCAGCAGCACGAACCAGATGTCAGCCACGGTGCCTCCTCCTCAGTACGCGAACGACAGCGGGGCGACGTCGTCGTCCCCGGGCGGTGTGGGCGGGGCCGGTTCGGCGTCGTGTTCCTTCGGACCCGCGACGACGTAACGGCGCAGCAGCCCGAACCAGATCACCGCGAGCACGCCGTAGAGCAGCGTCAGGGTCACCAGTGAGGTGAGCACCATGCCGGTGGCGTGACCGGACACCCCCTCGGCCACGGTGAGCCGGATGTCGGGGTCGCCGGTGGGGTTGGGCACTACCACCCACGGCTGCCTGCCCATCTCGGTGAACACCCAGCCCGCGCTGTTGGCCAGGAACGGCGTGGGGATGGTCAGCAGCGCGAAGCGGGAGAACCAGGCCCGGTCGGTGGTGCGGCCGCCGCGGGTCAGCCACAGCGCCACGAGGGCGAACAGCGCGGGCACCGCGAGCAGTCCGATCATCGCCCGGAAGGACCAGTAGGTGACGAAGAGGTTGGGCCGGTAGTCGCCTGGCCCGTAGGTGGCCTCGTACCGCTGCTGCAGGTCCTCGACGCCCTCGAGGTGCACGCCGTCGAACCGGCCCTCGGCCAGGAACGGCAGCACGTAGGGCACCTCGATGACGTGCACCACGCTGTCGCAGTTGTTGTGCGTGCCCACGGTGAGGACCGAGAAGTCGGGGTCGGTCTCGCTGTGGCACAACGACTCCGCCGACGCCATCTTCATCGGCTGCTGGTCGAACATCAGCTTGCCCTGGACGTCGCCGGTCCATGCGAGCGCACCCGCCGAGACCAGCGTGACGACGCAGCCGAGCAGCATCGCCGGACGGAACATGCCGGGCGCCGGGGTGTCCGGCTTGTCCGCGCGGTGTGCCCGCACCATCCACCACGCGCAGACGCACGCGACGAAGGCGCCTGCGGTCAGGAAGGACCCGGCGACCGCGTGCGAGAACGCCGCCACTGCCGTGTTGTTGGTGAGCAACCCGACGATGCTGGTGAGCTCGGCGCGGCCGGTGTCGGGGTTGAAGCGTGCACCGACGGGATGCTGCATCCAGGAGTTCGCGGCGATGATGAAGAACGCCGACGCGTTGACCGCGAGGGCGACGATCCAGATGCATGCCAGGTGCACCAGGCGGGGCAGCCGGGTCCAGCCGAAGATCCACAGGCCGATGAAGGTCGATTCGAAGAAGAACGCCGCAAGGCCCTCCATCGCCAGCGGCGCACCGAACACGTCGCCGACGAAGCGCGAGTACTCGCTCCAGTTCATGCCGAACTGGAACTCCTGGACGATGCCGGTGGCGACGCCGATCGCGAAGTTGATCAGGAACAGCTTGCCGAAGAACCGGGTCAGCCGGTACCAGGCGGGGTTGTCGGTGACCAGCCACAACGTCTGCATGAGCGCGACCAGCGGGGCAAGGCCGATGGTCAGCGGAACGAAGACGAAGTGGTAGACGGTGGTGATCCCGAACTGCCACCGTGACACATCGAGCGCGTCCATCCGACCCTCTTCCGTGGGCTGTGAGACCAGCCTACGACAGGGCTACGACAAGTTGTAGTAGATCCTTTGTGCGTTAGCTCACCGCGGTGCCGGCGCCCGCCGCCGGGCCGCCCGCGGGGCCGGCGAGCCGGGACTCCTTGCGGATCCGCAGCGCCGTCACGATCTCCACGACACCCAGCACGACGAGGATGATGCCGGTCACCTGGGTGACGGCCACCAGGCCCTCGAGTGGGGCGGCGAACATGATGATGCCCGCGACGATCCCGAGCGCGCCGACGATGATCTCCCAGACCCGGCCCGGCAGGGTGTTGTCCGCGATCGCCGACATCAGCGTGGCCACGCCGCGGAAGATGAACCCGACGCCGATCCAGATGGCCAGCAGGTCGATCGAGTTCTGCAGGTTGATGAAGCACAGCACGGCGAGCACGAGTGCGGCCGCGCCGCTGATGAACAGCAGCGCCCGCCCACCCAGCGACGACCGCACGCTGAAGGCCAGAACCAGCTGCGACACACCGGTCACCAGCAGGTAGGCGCCGAAGAAGATCGCGGTCACCAGGATGGCCGCGCCCGGCCGCACGAACACCAGGACGCCAAGGATCAGCGCCGCGACGCCGGTGAACAGCGCCGCCTTCCACAGATGCGGCAACATGGTTGGGGCAGTGGTGGATTCCATGCGCGAAGTGTGGCACAACGCCGCCTGGCCAGGGCGGATTTGGTAGTACGGCTGTGGCGGCGGTGCGCGGTCGTTAATGTTCCGTTACCGGCGCTGCGCGCCGGGTCCACGGTCGTTATCGTCGTCGGTTCGGGACGACCAGACGACCCGAGCTAGGAGAAAGAGGCAATCGTGTTAGCTGAATGTCGCACCCGGCGAGGCAAGCTGTGGCGCATCGCAACGGTGCTCGCCGCCAGCGGCGCGCTGGCCCTGTCCGGCTGCGTCGACAACTCCGAGTCGTCGGGGTCGGGTTCGGAGACCACCGCCGCCACGGCCACCAAGGTCGACGAGATCGCCAACACCGTGCCCGAGGCCGTCAAGTCGACGGGCGAGCTGGTCGTCGGCACGGATCCGACGTACCCGCCGAACGAGTTCAAGGACGCCAGCGGCCAGGTGATCGGCTTCGACGTCGAGCTGATGAACGCGATCGCGGCCACCCTCGGCCTGAAGCCCGAATACCGGCAGTCGGCCTTCGACAAGATCATCCCGTCCGTGCAGGGCGGCACCTACAACGTCGGTATGTCGTCGTTCACCGATTCCAAGGAGCGTGAGCAGCAGGTCGACTTCGTCACCTACTTCGAGGCCGGCTCGGCGTGGGCGCAGCAGGCGGGCGCGGGGATCAACCCCGAGGATGCGTGCGGCAAGCGGGTCGCCGTGCAGACGGCCACGGTGCAGGACACCGAAGAGATGCCCATGCGCACCCAGAAGTGCATCGCCGAGGGCAAGCCCGCGATCAACGTGGTGAAGTTCGACGATCAAACCGCGGCAACCACCGCGGTCCGGCTGGGGCAGGCCGACGCGATGTCGGCCGACTCGCCGGTGACGGCGTATGCCATCAAGCAGAGCGAGGGCAAGCTCGAGGCCGCCGGTGAGGTGTTCGACTCCGCGCCTTACGGCTGGGCGGTGCAGAAGGGATCACCGCTCGCCGAGTCGCTGAAGAAGGCGCTGGAGCACCTCATCGAGTCGGGCACCTACGAGCAGATCGCCAAGAACTGGGGCGCCGAACAGGGGATGATCGACAAGCCGGTCATCAACGGCGCGATCAGCTGAGTCGCCGATGACCGACGCATCGCCGCCGCCCGCCATCGACGCTGTCCCACTGAGACATCCGTGGCGGTGGGTGGCGGCGGTCGTCATCCTCGCGCTGTTGGGGTTGTTCGTCTACGGCGCCGCGACCAACGAGGCGTACGGCTGGGACACGTACGTCAAATACCTTTTCGACCAACGCATCTCGGAAGCGGCCTTCAACACGCTTCAGCTGACCATCCTGGCGATGGTGCTGGCGCTCACCCTCGGTGTGCTGCTGGCCGTGATGCGCTTGTCGCCCAACCCGGTGCTCAAAGCGGTGTCCTGGGGCTACCTGTGGATCTTCCGCGGCACACCGGTGTACGTCCAGCTGGTGCTCTGGGGTCTGGTGCCGACGATCTACGCCAACGTCCAGTTCGGCGTCCCGTTCGGTCCGTCGCTGTTCCACCTGAACCTGCAGGCGCTGTCGGTCGGCTTCATGCTGGCCGTCATCGGCCTCGGGCTCAACGAGGCCGCCTACATGGCCGAGATCATCCGGGCCGGCATCAGTTCGGTGCCCGAGGGGCAGTCGGAAGCCTCGATAGCGCTCGGCATGTCGTGGGGGATGACCATCCGGCGCACCGTGCTGCCGCAGGCGATGCGGGTGATCATCCCGCCGACCGGCAATGAGTTCATCAGCATGCTCAAGACGGCGTCGCTGGTCACCGCTGTGCCGTACAGCTTCGAGCTGTACGGCCGGGCCAGGGACATCGGGGTGGAGTTGTTCCAGCCCATCCCGCTGCTGCTGGTCGCCTCGACGTGGTACCTGGCGATCACCAGTGTGCTGATGATCGGCCAGTACTACCTCGAGCGGTACTTCGCCCGCGGCGCGTCGCGGAAGCTGACCACCAAACAACTCCAGGCGTTGGCAGATGCGCAGATCCAGAATCCGGGGGTGTGATCGCATGACGCCGATGGTCAAGGCCGAGAACGTCTGCAAGAGCTTCGGCGCCCTGCACGTGCTCAAGGGCGTCACACTCGAGGTCGGCAGGGGCGAGGTGCTCTGCATCGTCGGACCGTCGGGGTCGGGCAAGTCGACCTTCCTGCGGTGCGTCAACCACCTCGAGCAGGTCAACGCCGGCCGCCTCTATGTCGACGGGGAACTGGTGGGCTACCGGGAACGGGGCGGCAAACTGCACGAGCTTCCGCCCCGGGATGCCGCCCGGCAGCGGCGCGACGTCGGCATGGTGTTCCAGCACTTCAACCTGTTCCCGCACCGCACCGCGCTCGGAAACGTCGTCGAGGCGCCGATCCGGGTCAAGGGGGTGAAAAAGGAGGAAGCGGTCGCCCGCGGGCGGGACCTCCTCGAACAGGTCGGTCTGGCGGACAAGGCGACCGCGTATCCCGCGCAGCTGTCCGGCGGTCAGCAGCAGCGCGTCGCGATCGCCCGCGCGCTGGCGATGAGCCCGAAGCTGATGCTGTTCGACGAGCCGACGTCCGCGCTCGACCCCGAACTGGTCGGCGAGGTGCTCGCGGTGATGAAGAAGCTGGCCGGTGAGGGGATGACCATGCTGGTCGTCACCCACGAAATGGGCTTCGCCCGAGAGGTCGCCGACAAGCTGGTGTTCATGGACGGCGGGGTGATCGTCGAGAGCGGCGATCCCCGCGAGATGATGAGCAACCCGCAACACGACCGCACGAAGGCGTTCCTGTCCAAGGTGATGTAGGTGGCTGCGGCCCTCACGGCAGATCCACGACAGGACCCCACCACCCCGCTGTGGCGGGCGGCGCAGGTGTTCCGGCTACTGAGTTGCCTGTACGCGTTGGGCTTTCACATCGCGATCAACGACGACCTGCGGCGGCCGGTCACCGGCTGGGTGTTGTTCGGCGTACTCATCGCGTGGAGCGCGGCGTGCGCGGTGGCCTACCTCGCAGGTTTCGGGCGCCGGGCGGCATGGGTGGTGGCCGAGGTGGTGATCGCCATCGCGCTGATGCTGTCGACGGAGTTCGTCGCCTCCGATCAATGGGTTCAGGACAACCAGTCCTGGCCCACCACACTGTGGGTCACCAACGCGGTGATCTCGGCGGCGATCCTGCGCGGCCCGCTCACCGGGATGGCGACGGGGCTGCTGGTGATGGCCGCGTACGCGGGGTTGAAGGGTTACGTCAGCATCAATCTCGGACGCAATGCGACGGTGGTCATCGAGTTGGCGGTCGGGCTGGCGGTCGGGATGGCGGCGCAGACGGCCCGGCGCGCGCATGCCGAACTTCAGCGGGCGACCCGGCTGGCCGCCGCGCTCGAGGAGCGTGAACGGCTGTCGCGGCAAGTGCACGACGGCGCGATCCAGGTGCTCGCGCTGGTGTCCCGGCGCGGACGCGAGATCGGCGGAGCCACAGCGGAACTCGCTGAACTGGCCGGGGAACAGGAGCGCGCGCTGCGACGGCTGATGAGTGCAGGCCCTGCGGCGCCCGAGGCCGGTGCGGTGACCGATGTCGGCGCGGAACTGCGCCGCAGGGCCTCCGACCGGGTGTCGGTGAGCCTGCCCGCCGATCCCGTGCTGCTCGACGCCGCCGTCGCCGCCGAACTGTCGGCGGCGGTGGCCAATGCGCTCGACAACGTCGCCGCCCACGCCGGCCCCGCCCACGCCTACGTCCTGGTCGAGGACCTCGGCGACACCGTGACGGTGAGTGTGCGCGACGACGGGCCCGGGATCGCGACCGGGCGGCTGGCGGAGGCCAGGGCCGAGGGTCGGCTCGGGGTCGCCGCCTCGATCGTCGGGCGGATCGAATGGCTCGGAGGCAGCGCGGTGCTGCACACCGAACCCGGCGGCGGAACGGAATGGGAATTGACGGTGCCGCGCCGGGAAGGGGATACGGGAGGGCACGATGGCTGAGCAGGATCCACCGACGACGGTGATGGTGGTCGACGACCACCCGATCTGGCGCGACGCGGTGGCCCGCGATCTGGCCGAGGACGGGTTCGACGTGGTGGCCACGGCCGACGGCGTGGCGTCGGCCAAGCGGCGGGCCGCCGTCGTGCAACCGCGGGTGGTGGTGATGGACATGCGACTCGGCGACGGCGACGGCGCCCAGGCCACCGCCGAGGTGCTCACCGTGTCGCCCGACTCCCGGATCCTGGTGTTGTCGGCCTCAGACGAGCGCGATGACGTGCTGGAGGCGGTCAAGGCCGGCGCCACCGGATATCTGGTCAAAAGCGCGTCGAAGACCGAACTCGGTGCGGCCGTGCGGGCCACCGCCGAAGGCCGGGCGGTGTTCACGCCGGGCCTGGCCGGACTGGTGCTGGGGGAGTACCGCAAGATCGCCCAGCGGCCCGCGGACGGTCCGGCGACGCCGAGCCTGACCGAACGGGAGACCGAGGTGCTGCGTTACGTCGCGAAAGGATTGTCCGCCAAGCAGATCGCGAGCCGGCTGTCACTGAGTCACCGCACGGTGGAGAACCACGTGCAGGCGACGTTCCGCAAGCTCCAGGTGGCCAACCGGGTCGAACTGGCGCGTTACGCGATCGAACACGGTCTCGACGACTAGGCGGATCGGGTAGTCCTACTCATCCGCGGGCGGTGGTCGCGTTGCGACGATGGCGCCATGACCGAACCGCATCGCGCCGTGATCGCCCGGCTGTCGGCGGAGTTCGCCGCGTTGTCCCACCAGCTGGTGCGGGTGTCGGGCGAACTGGGTGAGCTCGACCGGCTGCTGGCCGCCGGGAATCCCGCTCCGCAGCAGGCGCCCGCGCCGCCGCCGACGCCGTACTACGCGCCGTATTACGCCCCGCGATACGGGCCGCCGACCGCGCCACCACTGCCGCCACCGCCACCACCGCCGGGACGGATGCCGGTGCCCAGCGCGCCGCGGACCTCCTCGTCGGAAGGTTGGATCGGCAAGGTGCTCGCGGTCGCCGGTGTGGCGGTCACGTTGATCGGTGTGGTGCTGCTGCTGGTGCTGGCCGCCCAGGCCGGGGTTCTGAGACCCGAGTTCCGGGTGGCCGCGGGCGCGGTGCTGGCGGGTGTGCTGGTCGCGGTGTCGACGCGGCTGATGTCGCGGCCCGGCGGGCGCGTCGGAGCAATCGCACTGGCCGCCACCGGGGTGGCCGCCGCATACATCGACCTGATCGCGGTCACCACCGTCTACGGCTGGGTGCCCGCACCCGCCGGCCTCCTGCTCGGCGCCGCCGTCGGCGCCGCGGGCCTGACACTGGCCCGGCGGTGGGATTCCGAGCACCTCGCGGTGCTGGTGCTGGTACCGCTGATCGGGTTGGCGCCGGTGGTCACCGACGGGATCACGCTGCTTCTCGTCGGCTTCATGTTGTCGCTGTCGGCCGCTGCGCTGCTGGTGCAGCTGGGCAGGGACTGGCTCTGGCTGCACGCCGCCCGCACCGCGGCGGTGACGTTGCCACTGCTGATCGCGCTCGCCGCGGCCGGAATCGGCTCCCGCCACGATCTCTGGCTCGCGGGCGCCTGCGGCATCGCCGCACTGCTGGCACTCGCCGGGGCCCTGCTGGTGCTGCCGGGCACCGCCAACCGAGGGATGCTGGCGCTGCTCGCGAGCGCGGGCGTGTTGCCCGTGCTCTGCGTGCCGCTGGCGGTGGACCGGACGCTCGCCGCGCTGATGATCGGTGCGCTGGCCGCGGCCCTGCTGGCCATCGTCGCGATCGGCGACCGGCTGCCCGGCGTGCCCGGTGTGGTGCGGCGGATCTGGTCGGCGCTGTCGGCGGTCTGCACCCTGATCGCCGTCAACGTCGCGTTCGACGGTGAGGTGGCGGCGCCCCTGCTGCTCGCGATGGCACTCGTGGTCGCCGTCCACTCCTGCACCGCAGCCCGCGGCGCCGACGGGGCACGCTGGGTCGCGATGGCTTTCGCCGCCGTCGGATCCGCGCTCTACCTGAGCTATGCGCCGCCGAGCCTGCTGGTCACCGCGACCGAGTCGAGCATCCCGGACGCGGTGTCCATCCTGGCCGCCAGCGTCCTGCTGATCGGTGCGGCGGCGGCGATCGGGTGGTCGTGGGCCCGCCGCGACGGGATCGACGCGGACGTGCTGCGGCTGCTCTGCCTGTCGGCGGCGGCGGTGTCCGGGTATGCCGTCACGACGTTCGCGGTCACCGCAGGCGTGCTGGTCGGCGGCACTGGGGGCGGCTTCTTCGCCGGACACATGGCCGCGACGATCTGCTGGATCGTCGTCGCGGCCGTGTTGCTCCGCTTCGCGGCACGCAGGCCCAAGGAGCAGCGATCACTGCCGATCGGCGGGGGACTGGCGCTGGTGGTGGCCGCCATGGCGAAACTGTTCCTGTTCGACCTCGGCACGCTGGACGGCATCTTCCGGGTCGCGGTCTTCATCGTCACCGGCCTGGTGCTGCTCGGCATGGGCGCGGGATATGCGCGGCTGCTCGCCCAGCAGGATCAGCAGGGTGTGACGTGACTCACCACCTTAACTGGACTCATTCCAGAAAAGGCAACGTTGTATCGATCATGACGACAACGACAGTGAAGACGGCGGCACGCCGCACCGAAGCAGAAATCCAGGGCTTTGTGGCCTCCACCGAACTGAGCGCCAGCCTGCAGCGAGTCCTCGTCGACCTCATCGAACTCCATCTCCAGGGCAAGCAGGCGCACTGGAACGTCGTGGGCACCAACTTCCGCGACCTGCACCTGCAACTCGACGAACTGGTCGACTTCGCGCGCGAGGGCAGCGACACCATCGCCGAGCGCATGCGCGCACTCGACGCCGTACCGGACGGCCGGTCGAACACCGTGGCGGCGACCACCACGCTGCCGGAATTCCCGGCCTACGAGCACAGCACCGCCGACGTGGTGGACTTCATCACCGCCAGGATCTACGCCACGGTCGACACCCTGCGCACCGTCCACGACGCGGTCGACGCCGAGGATCCCAGCACCGCCGACATCCTGCACGGCCTGATCGACGGACTCGAGAAGCTGGCCTGGCTGATCAAGTCGGAGAACCGCAAGGTCTAGCCGAGAGCACAGGCGGGTACACCTGCGGCGTGACTGTGACAAGAGACATCGCCGCGTCACGCCGACAGGTGTGGGACGTGCTGGCCGACGGATGGACCTACTCCCAGTGGGTGGTGGGCAACAGCCGGATGCGGGCGGTCGACCCGAACTGGCCCGGACCCGGCAGCAGGATCCACCACTCCATCGGGGTGTGGCCGGCCGTCCTCGACGACGAGACCGTCGTGGAGAAGGCCGTTCCGACCCAAGAACTCGTCCTGCACGCGAAGGGCAGGCCCTTCGGCGGCGCCCGGGTGGTCCTGAAGCTGTCCGACACTCCTGACGGCTGCCGGGTGCAGATGGAGGAGTATCCGATCAGCGGGCTCGGCAAGCTGATGCCCGACAAGCTGTCCGACATGGCGGCCTGGCCGCGCAACCGGGAATCGTTGCGGCGGTTGGCCTTCATCGCCGAGCGCCGGGCGTCAGCCGAGGGGTGACGTCATGGTCGGCGCGGCCACCTCGACCGCGCCGCGGACCGCCTCGTCGTCGCGTCGGCCCGTCAGGTACCAGGTGCGCATCACGCCCTTGCCCTTGACGTCGACGTCGCCGCGCTCCTCGAATTCGAACGCGTGGCGGATGCGTTCGTAGACCTGGTGGGGCACCTGTATCCGGCCCTCGACGTCGGTGCTCTCCATCCGTGAGGCGACGTTGACGGCGTCGCCCCACACGTCGTAGAAGAATTTCCGGGCGCCCACCACACCGGCCACCACGGGCCCCGCCGCCAGCCCGATCCGCAGCGGCACGGCCCGCCCGCCCGGGTCGGTGAGGTCGGCCACCGCGTCGGCCATGTCGAGCGCCAGGCAGGCCAGTGCCTCGACGTGGTCGGGCCGCTCCCGCGGCACCCCACTGACCACCATGTACGAGTCGCCGCTGGTCTTCACCTTCTCCAGGCCGTGCCGGTCGACGAGTGCGTCGAGGTCGGTGTAGAGCCGGTCGAGGAAGCGCACCAGATCGGTCGGCGAGGTGTCACTGGCCCGTTTGGTGTAGCCGGCGATGTCGGCGAAAAGGATCGAGGCGTCGTCGTACTTGTCGGCGATGATCGTGTGCGCCGGATCCTTGAGCCGCGCCGCGATGCTCGCGGGCAGGATGTTGGCGAGCAGCTTCTCCGACCTCTGGTACTCCGACTCCATGGCGGCCTCGGCCCGGTCGATCTCGCGCAGCGCGAACCACACCGTCGCGAACACCATCACCGTCGAGAAGACGGCAGAGGAGATGAAGCCGACGGTCAGCGTCCACGCGGGCGCGATCCCACGGTCGGCGGGCACGGTCAGCTCGAGCGCGATCGTGCCCGCCACACCGAGGGTGACCAGGATCGCCGACAGCACTATCCGCTCGGTGCCGAGCACCAGCACCACTAGCGACGCCGACACCAGGAAGTACAACTGCAGGCCGGAATCGGTGCCGATGGAGAAGCAGATGAACCCGATCGACAGGTAGGAGAAGACGAAGAAGGTCAGCGGTGCGACCAGTGCGCCGAACCGGTACAGCACCGGGATCAGCAGAAACACCGCCGTGGACGCGAGGTTGAGCCAGCCGAGAGCCGCGAACTTGCCGGCGAACGTGAGCTGGAACAGCCCGAACAGACCGGACACCAAGGCGGCGATGTACGTCGCGATGGTGAGCACCCGCAACCGGCTGAGGACGCTCTGCGCATAGTGCTGGGTGCGGGCGGGCATGCGGTGGTCGCGGGCCACGTCGGGCATGCAGATCGCCCGCCGGAACTCGCTGATCGCCACGGGTCGAAGCGTATCGCCGCAGGAGACGCGGGTTGGTGCCCTCGGTGAGATTCGAACTCACACTGGACGGGTTTTGAATCCGTTTCCTCTGCCAGTTGGGATACGAGGGCCTGGCGGCCTACCACGATAGAGGATGGCCCCGAGGTCGCTGATCGCGTGGGTAACCGCCACAATGTGAGCCATGACGGCATCCCACACCGGGCCCCCATCGGGCGCAGCGCCAGCACGCCGGGTTCTCATCGCCGAGGACGAGGCGCTCATCCGGATGGATCTGGCGGAGATGCTGCGCGAGGAGGGCTACGAGGTCGTCGGCGAGGCCGGTGACGGGCAGGAAGCCGTCGAACTGGCCGAGCGCCTCAACCCCGACCTGGTGATCATGGACGTCAAGATGCCGCGCCGGGACGGCATCGACGCGGCGTCGGAGATCGCGGCCAAGCGGATCGCCCCGATCGTCATCCTCACCGCGTTCAGCCAGCGCGACCTGGTCGAGCGGGCCCGTGACGCCGGCGCGATGGCCTATCTGGTGAAACCGTTCAACGCCTCCGATCTGATCCCGGCGATCGAGGTGGCGGTCAGCCGGTTCAGTGAGATCAGCGCGCTGGAGTCCGAGGTGGCGTCACTGTCGGAGCGGCTGGAGACCCGAAAGCTCGTCGAGCGGGCGAAGGGCCTGCTGCAGTCCAAGCAGGGGATGACCGAACCCGAGGCGTTCAAGTGGATCCAGCGTGCGGCCATGGACCGCCGGACCACCATGAAACGCGTCGCCGAGGTGGTTCTGGAGACGCTCGACGAGCCCGACGGCGGGCCCGCGGCAGGCCAGCCGCCGCGGCACACGTAAACACTGCGTTTCCGTATCCGTCGTTCGGCGCGGTCACCAGGCGTCGATCGCGGCACGCATTTCCCAACACGACGCACCACGGCCATGCGGCGGCTATGTTCTTTCCCGAAACGACGTACTTTTCGATCCGACGTATGCCCGATCCATGCTCTGCCCCGAATTGCCCTTCTACCGGGAGGTGACACGTGCGCCGTAGCGCGACACGGAGTGCTTTCGCTCTGACCACTGCAGGCCTGCTCGTCCTCGGCATCGCCGGCTGCTCCGAGCAGTCCGCGCCCGAACAGGAGGGCGGCGGCCAATCGAACCTGAAGATCGTCGAACAGGTGCAGATCGACCAGGCGGGCGCCGAGGTGCCTGCGGGCAACACGGGCACGCCGGCCGATCCGGCCGGTGACGGGCAGGCCCGCTGCGAGCCGGTCTCGATCGCCATGGCCGGCGCGCTCACCGGTCCCGACGCGGCACTCGGCATCAACATCGAGCGCGGCGCGCGGCTGGCCATCGACAAGCACAACGCCGCCAACCCCAATTGCCAGGTGAACCTGCAGACCTTCGACACCCAGGGCAACGAGCAGACCGCCAGCGGTATCGCGCCGCGCATCATCAACGACGCGTCGATCCGGGCGCTGATCGGGCCGGCGTTCTCCGGCGAGACCGAGGCCACCGGCAAGCAGTTCAGCGATGCCGGGCTGGTCGCCACCACGGCCTCGGCGACCCGCGTGTCGCTCTCCGAGAACGGCTGGCGCACCTTCTTCCGCGGCCTCGCCAACGACGGGGTGCAGGGACCGGCGGTCGCGAACTACCTGAAGAACAACCTCAAGTACTCGAAGGTCTGCGTCATCGACGACAGCACGGCCTACGGCACCGGCCTGGCCGAGACGTTGCGCACCACCCTCGGGCCCGCCGCCGACGCCGGCTGCAGCGGCCAGATCAAGAAGGGCGAGAAGGACTTCTCGGCCACGGTGAATAAGGTCAGCGGCGCCTCGCCCGATGCGATCTTCTTCAGCGGCTACTACTCCGAGGCCGCACCGCTGGTGCAGCAGCTGCGCGACGGCGGCGTGACCGCGACGTTCGTCTCGGCCGACGGCACCAAGGACCAGCAGTTCGTCGACCAGGCGGGCGATTCCTCCAAGGATGCGCTGCTGTCCTGCCCGTGCGGACCCGCCCCGGCTGAGTTCGCCAAGGAGTACACCGAGAAGTTCGACGCCGAGCCGGGCACGTACAGCACGGAGGGCTACGACCTGGCCACGATCCTGCTCAAGGGCATCGACGCAGGCAAGGTCGCCCGCCCGGATCTGCTGGAGCACGTCCGCACGTACAACGCCCCGGGCGTGGCGCGCAACTACCAGTGGACGCCCAACGGTGAGCTCACCACGAATCTGATCTGGATCTACAAGGTCCAGTCGTAGTCGCAAAGTGACGACGGGACGCGCCCGGACCGAAAGGCTCGGGCGCGTTTCCGTTTTCCGAACCCGTCGAACAGACCTGAAAAGGAGCTCCCGCGCAGGATGATTCACGACTGCCTGGCCCAGTGCGTGATGACCGCGGCCGACATCAACTTCGATGTCGACGCGCTCCGGAGTGGCTTCCTCGGCCTCACCATCGACGGGTTGTCATGGGGGGCGATCTACGCGCTCGTCGCGGTGGGCTACACGCTGGTGTTCGGCGTGCTGAGGCTGATCAACTTCGCCCACTCCGAGATCTTCATGCTCGGCATGTTCGGCGCCTACTTCGCGCTCGACATGGTCCTCGGCTTCCGCCCGAGCGGCAACGCCTACGCGGTCGGGATCGTCAGCACCATCTTCTATCTCATCGTCGCCGCGGTGTTCGCGATGCTGGTGTCCGGCGGCGCCGCGGTCGGCCTGGAAGCCGTCGCCTACCGGCCGCTGCGAAAACGCAATGCGCGGCCGCTGACGTTCCTCATCACCGCGATCGGCATGTCGTTCATCCTCCAGCAGTTCGTGCTGTTCATCCTGCCGCGGATCATCCCGGGCTATGGCGGCCCGAACGCACAGCAGCCGATCCGGCTGGTGGAACCCGAGATCCAGTTCAGGATCTTCGGCGCGCCGGTCACCAACATCACGCTCATCATCGTGATCGCCGCCCTGGCGTTCGCGCTGCTGGCCGACACCGCCATCAACCGCACCAAGTTCGGCCGCGGGATCCGCGCCGTCGCACAGGATCCCACCACCGCGACGCTGATGGGGGTGTCGCGCGAGCGGGTGATCATGCTGACCTTCCTGATCGGCGGCCTGCTGGCCGGCGTGGCCGCGCTGCTGTACACGCTCAAGGTGCCGCAGGCGATCGTGTTCTACGGCGGATTCGTGCTCGGCATCAAGGCATTCGCGGCGGCGGTGCTCGGCGGGATCGGCAACCTGCGCGGCGCGCTGCTCGGCGGGCTGCTGCTCGGCGTGATCGAGAACTACGGCCAGGCGCTGTTCGGCACGCAGTGGCGCGACGTCATCGCGTTCGGTCTGCTGGTGCTCGTGCTGCTGATCCGGCCGACGGGCATACTCGGCGAGAGCCTGGGGAAGGCACGCGTATGACCGCCCCGACGACCGCGAAGTCGAGCACGTTGCTCGCCCCCGGCGACGCGCTGCGCCGAAGGTGGGACGATCTGCCGCGGCCCGCGAAGTGGGTGGCAGGCGTCTTCCTCTTCGGATTCCTGGCGCTGCTGCCGCTGTTCCCGCCGCCGTTCCTCGACACGCCCGGCACCAGCCTGGGGGTGACGATGGCGCAGTTCGTGATGATCGCGCTGATCGCCGTCGGCCTCAACGTGGTCGTCGGCCAGGCGGGGTTGCTCGACCTCGGCTATGTCGGCTTTTACGCCGTCGGCGCCTACACCGTCGCCCTGCTGACCAGCCCGTCGAGCCCGTGGAACCTGATGGGCTGGAACGCCTTCTTCAACTCCGACTGGGCGTGGTTGTCGTGCGTGCCGCTGGCGATGGCGTTCACCGCGCTGTCGGGCCTGATCCTCGGCACGCCGACCCTGCGGCTGCGTGGCGACTACCTCGCGATCGTGACACTGGGCTTCGGCGAGATCATCCGCCTGGTCGCCGACAACCTGCAGAGCGTGACCAACGGCCCGCGCGGGCTCGGCGGCCTGGCGTACCCCCACGTCGGTGAGCATCCCGGGTTCCCCGGGTACTTCTCCAGCGGGAACACCGCCGCCAACACCAATTCGGGCACCTGGTGGTTCTGGCTGGGCCTGATCCTGCTCGCGGCCGTGCTGCTGCTGGTGGGGAACCTGGAACGAAGCCGGGTTGGCCGGGCGTGGGTGGCGATCCGTGAGGACGAGGACGCCGCAGAGGTGATGGGCGTCAACGCCTTCAAGTTCAAACTGTGGGCCTTCGTCATCGGCGCAGGCATCGGCGGCCTGTCCGGGGCGCTCTATGCCGGCCAGGTCCAGTTCGTCTCGCCGATGAGCTTCAACATCATCAACTCGATGCTCTTCCTGTGCGCGGTGGTGCTCGGCGGGTCAGGCAACAAGCTCGGGGTCGTGTTCGGTGCGTTCGTCATCGTGTACCTGCCGAACCGGCTGATGGGCGTCGAGTTCCTCGGCGTCAACATGGACCAGTTGAAGTTCCTGTTCTTCGGACTCGCCCTGGTGGTGCTGATGATCTTCCGCCCCGAGGGGCTGTTCCCGGTGCGCCAGCAGTTGCTGGCCTACAGCAGGGCGGCCAAACGGCTGTTGCGGTCCACCGACAAGACGGAGGCGACGCCGTGACCGAACCCGTCGCCGGCGACGGCACGCTGATCGACGAGGATCTCGCTGCGCTGCACCGCGAGATCAGCGTCGACGAGGGCGAGGCGCTGCTGAAGGTGCAGGACCTCACCGTCCGGTTCGGCGGGCTGGTCGCGCTCGACGCGGTGAACTTCGACATCCGGCGCGGCGAGATCCTCGGCCTCATCGGGCCCAACGGCGCGGGCAAGACCACCTGCTTCAACGCCATCACCGGCGTGTACCGCCCCAGTGCGGGAACGGTGACGTTCGACGGCGCACCGCTGGGCCGGATCAAGCGGCACCAGATCACCCGCCGCGGCATCGCCCGCACCTTCCAGAACATCCGGCTCTTCGGTGAGATGACCGCGCTGGAGAACGTCGTCGTCGGCACCGACGCCCGGCACAAGACGTCGGTGCCCGGGGCTCTGATCCGGTCACCGCGGCACCGCAGGGAGGAGCGCGACGCCGTGGAGCGCGCGGCCGCACTGCTGCAGTTCGTCGGCATCGCCGCGCGCGGTGAGGAGAAGGCGAAGAACCTGCCCTACGGTGATCAGCGCCGGCTGGAGATCGCCCGCGCACTGGCCACCGAGCCGAAGTTGCTGTGCCTCGACGAACCCGCCGCCGGGTTCAACCCGGGTGAGAAGTCGGCGCTGATCGAGTTGATCCAGAAGATCAGGGACGACGGCTACACCGTGCTGCTGATCGAACACGACATGCGGCTGGTCATGGGTGTCACCGACCGCATCGTGGTGCTCGAGTTCGGCCGCAAGATCGCCGACGGCCTGCCGGCCGAGATCCGTGAGAACCCTGCGGTGATCGCCGCCTACCTGGGGGTGCCCGATGACGAGCTCGAATAGCGGCGACCCGATCCTCGAGCTGCGCGACGTCGCCGTCCACTACGGCAGGATCCAGGCGCTGCACGGCATCTCGCTGACCGTGCGGGAGGGTGAACTGGTCACGCTGCTCGGCAGCAACGGAGCGGGCAAGACCACCACGATGCGTGCCATCTCGGGCCTGCGCCCGCTCAGCTCCGGGTCGGTCTGGTTCGAGGGCCGCGACATCTCGCGGGTCAAGGCGCACAAGCGGGTCGGCCACGGGCTCATCCAGGCGCCGGAGGGCCGCGGCGTGTTCCCCGGCATGACGGTCACCGAGAACCTCGAGATGGGTTGCTACGGACGCAAGTTCCCCAACCGGGCCGCCCATCGCGAACGGCTGGACTGGGTGTTCGAGACCTTTCCCCGGCTGGGGGAGCGGCGCGACCAGGTGGGCGGCACGCTCTCCGGCGGTGAGCAGCAGATGCTCGCGATCGGCCGGGCCCTGATGGCGCGGCCGCGGGTGCTGCTGCTCGACGAGCCGTCGATGGGTCTGGCGCCGATGGTGATCTCGCAGATCTTCGGCATCATCGCCCAGATCAACTCCGAGGGCACCACCGTGCTGCTCGTCGAGCAGAACGCCCAGCAGGCGCTGAGCCGGTCGAACCGGGCCTACATCCTGGAGACCGGGGAGATCACCCGGGAGGGTAAGGCGCGCGATCTGCTCCACGACGACGCGGTGCGGGCCGCCTACCTCGGCGTCGCCTGAAACCGGCGGAGCCACGCCCGCACACCCTAAGGTGTGGTAAGCGTAGGGGCTCGTCGGTGGTGAGCGGGGGGAAGTGAGTGCGGCGTGACTGAGCCGGGGGTGCGGCGGTCGCGTCGCCGGGTGACCGTGCTGGCCGCGGTCGCCTTGGCGGGGCTGCTGGCCGCGGGCGTGGTGGCCGCGGTGCGGCTGCAACCGACCCGCTTCGCGTTGGTCCCGAGGGCCGAGATCGGCATGGACGGCGCGGTTCTCGACAGGCCGGATCCGGCGCCGGGGCCGGTGGACCCGGCCGGTGACGGCAAGGCCGTGTGCGCGCTGGTGTCCATCGCCGTCGCGGGGCCGCTGACCACCGCTCGCGCGCCGACGGGGACGGGCGTCCGCGACGGGGTGCGGTTGGCCGTCGACGACCACAACGACGCCAACCCCGGCTGCCAGGTGCAACTCAAGGAACTCGACACCGACGGCGCCGACCCGATGCCGCCGGGAGCGGGGTTGCAGATCGTCGACGACGTCTACACGATCGGGATGATCGGCCCCGCGTCGTCCGAGATCAGTGACGAGTTGCGGGACGCCCTGGCCCGTAGCGGCTTGGTCACCGTCGCCGCGTCGGCGGGCACCCACACCGCCCCTGCGGGTGGCCGCGCCGCCTTCTTCCGGGGGATCGCCGGGCTGACCGCGCAGGGCAGCGCCGTGGCCCGCTACCTGACGGGTCCTGCGAACTACCGCAGGGTCTGCGTCGCGGACGACGGGACGCCGCACGGTTCGGGTCTCGCGCAGGCGGTGACCACCGCGCTGAACCCGTCACTCGTCAGCTGCGGCGGACTACAAACGTTGCGCGACAACGACATCGACGCCATCGCCGAGTCGATCGGCACGGCCGCGCCGGACGCCGTGTACTTCGGTGGATCTGCGGCGCAGGCGGGCGAACTGTTGCAGCGGCTCCGTGATCGCGGCGTCGGCGCGGCGCTGCTCTCGGCCGCTGAGGCCGACGGTGAGGCGTTGTTCGGCTATGTCGGCGAAGACCCCGACGGAGTGTCGGTCGCACTGCCCTACGGTCCGGACCCGGGCTGGTTCTCCGACGACTTTGCGGCCAAGTTCGACAGTGCGCCAGGCGATCTCACCGCCGTCGGCTACGACCTGGCGACCATCATGTTGCGCGGCATCGACTCCGGCATGCTGACCCGCCCGCAGATGGCCGAATGGATCCGCGGCTACGACGGCCAGGGTGTGGCGCACCGCTACCGCTGGGCGGCCGACGGCGAGCTGACCGAGCCGACGGTCTGGCTCTACGACGTCGAGAGGCGCTGAGCGCCCCGCCGTCAGCGGGCCACGATCACCGACGAGCCGTGGCCGAACAGACCCTGATTGGCCGTCACACCTACCGTCGCACCTTCAACCTGCCGTCCGGTGGCCTGGCCCTTGAGCTGCCAGGTGAGTTCGCAGACCTGCGCGATCGCCTGCGCGGGAATGGCTTCGCCGAAGCAGGCCAGACCGCCCGACGGGTTGACCGGGATCCGTCCGCCGATGGCCGTCGCGCCGCTGCGCAACAGCTGCTCGGCCTCACCCTTCGGGCACAGGCCCAGGTGTTCGTACCAGTCGAGTTCCAGTGCGGTGGACAGGTCGTACACCTCGGCGACGCTGAGGTCCTCCGGCCCGATGCCGGCCTCGGCATAGGCCGCGTCGAGGATCTGGTCCTTGAACACGCGGTCGGGCGCGGGCACCACCGCGGTGGAGTCGGTGGCGATGTCCGGGAGTTCCGGCAGGTGCTGCGGGTAGCGCGGAGTCACCGTCGACACCGCCCGCACCGAGGGCACTCCCTCGGTGGAGCCGAGGTGCTTCTCGGTGAACGCCTTGTTCGCCACGATCAGGGCCGCCGCGCCGTCGGAGGTGGCGCAGATGTCGAGCAGCCGCAACGGGTCGGAGACCACCGGGCTGGCCAACACGTCCTCGATCGAGGTCTCCTTGCGGAAGCGGGCGTTCGGGTTCTCCAGCCCGTGCCTGGCGTTCTTCACCTTCACCGACGCGAAATCCTCGAGCGTGGCGCCGTACAGGTCCATTCGCCGGCGCGCCAGCATCGCGAAGTACACGGGGTTGGTGGCGCCGATCAGGTGGAAGCGCTGCCAGTCGGGGTCGTTGCGGCGTTCGCCGCCCACCGGCGCGAAGAAGCCCTTGGGGGTGGTGTCCGCGCCGATCACAAGGGCGACGTCGCAGAATCCCGCCAGGATCTGGGCGCGCGCGCTCTGCAGGGCCTGAGATCCGCTGGCGCAGGCCGCGTAGCTCGACGACACCGGCACGCCGTTCCAGCCGAGCTTCTGGGCGAAGGTCGCACCGGACACGAAGCCGGGGTAGCCGTTGCGGATGGTGTCGGCGCCGGCGACCAGCTGGATCTGCGTCCAGTCAAGTCCGGACTCGGCGAGCGCGGCACGGGCGGCGACCACGCCGTACTCGGTGAAGTCGCGGCCCCATTTGCCCCAGGGGTGCATGCCGGCGCCGAGGATGTAGAGCGGCTCGGGCGCTGTTGCTGGGCTCATCAGGCGATCCTCCAGGCGTGGACGATGCGTTCGACGCCGTCGTCGTCGGTGTAGAGCGGCATGGTCGTCAGTTCCATCTGCATGCCCACCCGCAGATCGGCGGCGAGCGTGCCGTCGACCACCTTGCCGAGCACGATCAGGCCTTCGTCGGCCAGTTCGACCGCGGCCACGGCGAACGGCTCGAACGGGTCCGGCGACGGATACGGCGGCGGTGGGGCGTACCGGTTCTCGGTGTAGCTCCACAGCGTGCCGCGCCGCGACAGCGGCACCTGGGCCAGGTCGTCGCCGTCGCAGCCGGGGTTGGGGCAGTTACCGGACCGGGGCGGGAACACGTAGGTGCCGCACTGGTGGCATTTGCCGCCGAGCAGATAGGGAGTTCCGGACCCGTCGGTGGCGAACCAGCCGTCGACGGCCGGTTGCGTTGCTGCTTCTGACACGCGGTCAGCGTACCGACCGACCGGGCAGAACTGAAACGTGTTCCAGTTTGATCATCGCTCCGAAGTCGGGATCGGTAGCGGCGGCTCCGCTGTGGACTTCGTACCGCACCGGACATTCGTCTCCGACAGCAGCGTCGGAGACCCGGGACAGATGCAGAGACATCATGGGACTGTTCACGAAGGCCAAGCAAGCGGCACAGCAGGCAGGCACCGTGTACGTGCGGGGCGCGGGACCGGTCGACCCGGCCCTGTTCGGTGGGCCGTCGACCCGCCCGGTCGCCGTGGACGATGCGATCTGGCAGCCGATCAACGGCTTCTCTCTGCAGGACTATGCCGACCTTGCCCGTCAGGCGCAGGCCCGGGGCGTCACCGACGAGGCCGGCATGATCGCCATCGCCCAGGAGAACGGCTTCGAGCCGGCCGACACGAAGGCGGCACTCGATGGCTGGGTGCGGCGGATGGGCGAGTCGATGGCGGTGGGGCAGCGGTTCCGCACGCTGCTCGGTTACTGAGCCCCGGCGTCGAGCAGGATGCGCAGCACGTCGTCCGGCTTGTCGCGCATCAGGTTGTGCTTGCCGTCGAGTTCGTGGACGTTCCAGGAGTCGTCGTCGCGGACCCGTTCGTAGGACGACCGCAGCGGCGAGTCGCCGGGCCAGTCGAGGGCGTAGACGAAGTCGCGACGACGGAACCGGCCGAGGTCGCCGGTGAGCCGGATCCGCTGCAGGAAGGACGCCAGCGGGTGCGCGGTGGCCCGCGGGTCGAAGAACGGCATCGGCGGCACCCCGTAGCCGGTGTCGTCGACGTCGAGGTACCACTCGCGTTCTTCGTCGTTGACCAGGTGCCAACAGGATTCGCCGTCGCGAGGCACCAGCGCGTCGAGGTACACCAGCGCGTCGACCCGGTCCGGGATGCGGTCGGCGACACCGGTGATCACCATGCCGCCGTAGCTGTGGCCGACGAGCACCAGGTCGTCGGCGTCGGTGTCGGCGCCCAGCGCAGTGACGACGTCGGTCACGTGGGTGTCCAGGTTGACACCGGCGTGCGCCAGGTGGGCGCGCTCGGCGACACCGGTGAGGGTGTAGCCCAGCACCCGGTGGCCGCGTCCGCGCAGCGCGTCGGTCAGGTCGTCAAAGCACCAGGCGCCGTGGCAGGCGCCGGGGATCAGCACGTAGGTGGTCATACGTCGACGGTGCGTGAGGAGCTGGTATAAGTCCAATACGAATTTGCGCGTAAAACTATAATCAACGCTTATGGAGCTCCGTCAGCTCGAGTACTTCGTCGCGGTGGCCGAGGAGGCGAACTTCACACGGGCGGCTGCACGGGTGCACGTCGCCCAGCCCGCGGTGAGCGCCCGGATCGCCCGTCTCGAGCGCGAACTGGGCCAGCCGCTGTTCGACCGCACCCGCCGGGCGGTACGGCTCACCGCGGCGGGTGAGGCGGTGCTGCCGCACGCACGTGCCGCGCTGGCCGCCGTGGGCGACGCCAGGACCGCGGTGGAGGAATTGGGCGACCTGGTCCGCGGTTCCGTGGCGATCGGCACGGTGACGGCGCACGGCGTCGACATGCCCGCTCTGCTCGCGGCCTTCCATGCGGCGCACCCGGCCGTGGAGATCACGCTCGGCACCGAGGACTCCGACGGGCTGATCGACGGCGTGCAGTCGGGACGGCTCGACCTCGCGATCGCCTCGGTCGGCCCAGACGAGGTGCCCGCCGGCCTGGCGGTCGAGGTGACCACCGACGAGGCGATCGAGGCGGTCGTCGGGCGCGGCGACCCGTGGTGGGGCCGCAGCCGGGTCTCGGTGCCCGCGCTGGCCGCCCGGCCGCTCATCGCGCTCCCGGCCGGCACCGGTATCCGCCGCAGGCTGGACGAGGCGTGCACCGCAGCGGGCGTCGCCGCCCGGATCGCGTTCGAGGCGAGCACGCCCGTCGAACTCGCCGACCTCGCCGCCCGCGGGCTTGGCGTCGCGATCGTGCCGCAGTCGGTGTCCCGGTCCCGCGACGACGTGCACCCGGTGTCCATCACGCCGCAGCTGCGCGGCCGCCTGGTGCTGGCGTGGCGGGCCGGTGGTCCGATGAGCCCGGCGGCCCGCGTCCTGGTCGGCATGGCCCGGGAGCGCGTGCGTGTCGGGGGCGGTGCCTAGAGTTAGGCGGGTGAGCCCCGCCCGTACCGCCACCGACAAGAAGAAGGCCGCCGCCGCGACGGACGACAGGCCGACGTTGATGCTGCTGGACGGCAATTCGCTGGCGTACCGGGCGTTCTACGCGCTGCCCGCCGAGAACTTCAAGACCCAGGGCGGCCTGACCACCAACGCCGTCTACGGGTTCACCGCCATGCTGATCAACCTGCTGCGCGACGAGAGCCCGTCCCATGTCGCGGCCGCGTTCGACGTGTCGCGGCAGACGTTCCGCGTCGAGAAGTATCCGG
Source organism: Mycobacterium hippophais (assembly GCF_027529605.1). NCBI lineage: Bacteria > Bacillati > Actinomycetota > Actinomycetes > Mycobacteriales > Mycobacteriaceae > Mycobacterium > Mycobacterium hippophais. The sequence continues at coordinate 303,927 of NZ_JAPZPY010000004.1, forward strand.
AGTACAAGGCCGGCCGCTCGTCGACGCCCGACGAGTTCCGCGGTCAGATCGACATCGCCAAGGAGGTGCTCGTCGCGCTCGGCATCGCCGTGCTGGCCGAGCCGGGGTTCGAGGCGGACGACATCATCGCCACCCTGGCCACCCAGGCAGAGGCGGAGGGGCACCGGGTGCTGGTGGTCACCGGTGACCGCGACGCACTGCAACTGGTCAGCGACAACGTCACAGTGCTGTACCCGCGCAAGGGGGTCAGCGAGCTCACCCGGTTCACCCCGGAGGCCGTGCAGGAGAAGTACGGCCTGACTCCCGCGCAGTATCCGGACTTCGCCGCGTTGCGGGGCGACCCCAGCGACAACCTGCCGGGCATCCCTGGAGTGGGGGAGAAGACGGCCACCAAGTGGATCGCCGAGTACGGATCGCTGCAGGCGCTGGTCGACCAGGTGGACACGGTCAAGGGCAAGGTCGGCGACGCCCTGCGGGCCAACCTGTCCAGCGTGGTGCTCAACCGTGAGCTGACCGACCTGGTCAAGGACGTGCCACTGGCCCACACCCCGGACACCCTGCGGATGCAGCCGTGGGACCGCGACCAGATCCACCGGCTCTTCGACGACCTCGAGTTCCGGGTGCTGCGCGACCGGCTGTTCGAGACCCTCGCCTCGGTCGACCCCGAGGTCGAGCACGGATTCGACTACAACGGCCGCGCCCTGGAACCCGGCGAGCTGGCGGCCTGGCTGTCCGAGCACAGCCTGGGCAACCGCTTCGGCCTCGCCGTCGTCGGCACCCATCTGGCCTACGACGCGGACGCCACCGCGCTGGCCATCGTGGCGGCCGACGGGGAGGGCCGCTACATCGACACCGCGACACTCGATCCCGAGGACGAGGCGGCCCTGGCGTCCTGGCTCGCCGACCCCGGGCCGCCGAAGGCGCTGCACGAGGCCAAGCTGGCGATGCACGACCTGGCCGGGCGCGGCTGGACTCTGCGGGGCGTCACCTCCGACACCGCGCTGGCGGCCTACCTGGTGCGCCCGGGGCAGCGCAGCTTCTCCCTCGACGATCTGTCGCTGCGGTACCTTCGCCGTGAGCTGCGGGCGGAAAACCCGGAGCAGCAACAACTCTCGCTGCTCGACGATTCCGACGGCGTCGATGACCAGGCCGTCCAGACGGTGATCCTGCGCGCTGTCGCGGTGCTCGATCTCGCGGACGCGCTCGACGAGGAACTGGCCCGCATCGACTCCTCGTCGCTCCTCGGCCGGATGGAGCTGCCGGTGCAGCGGGTGCTGGCCGACCTCGAGCACGCCGGCATCGCGGTCGACCTCGACCAGTTGCAGCAGCTGCAGAGCGAATTCGCCGACCAGATCCGTGATGCCGCGGAGGCGGCGTACGAGGTGATCGGCAAGCAGATCAATCTCGGCTCACCCAAACAGCTGCAGACGGTGCTGTTCGACGAGCTGGAGATGCCGAAGACGAAACGCACCAAGACCGGATACACCACCGACGCCGATGCCCTGCAGTCGCTGTTCGACAAGACCGGGCATCCGTTCCTGCAGCACCTGCTGACCCACCGCGACGCGACGCGGCTGAAGGTCACAGTCGACGGGCTGCTGAACTCGGTGGCGTCCGACGGGCGGATCCACACCACGTTCAACCAGACCATCGCCGCGACCGGCCGGCTGTCGTCGACGGAGCCGAACCTGCAGAACATCCCGATCCGCACCGAGGCCGGCCGGCGGATCCGCGACGCCTTCGTCGTCGGCGAGGGCTACGCGGAGCTGATGACGGCCGACTACAGCCAGATCGAGATGCGCATCATGGCGCACCTGTCCAAGGACGGCGGCCTGATCGAGGCGTTCCGCACCGGCGAAGACCTGCACTCGTTCGTCGCATCACGGGCGTTCTCGGTGCCCATCGACGAGGTGACCGCCGAACTGCGGCGGCGGGTCAAGGCGATGTCCTACGGCCTGGCCTACGGGCTGAGCGCCTACGGTCTGGCCGCTCAGCTCAAGATTTCGACCGAGGAGGCGAAGGTCCAGATGGACCAGTACTTCTCGCGGTTCGGCGGGGTGCGCGACTACCTGCAGTCCGTCGTCGACCAGGCCCGCAAGGTCGGCTACACCGAGACGGTGTTCGGCCGTCGCCGCTACCTGCCCGAACTCGACAGCAGCAACCGCAACGTCCGTGAGGCGGCGGAGCGGGCGGCGCTCAACGCCCCGATTCAGGGCAGCGCCGCGGACATCATCAAGGTCGCGATGATCGACACCGCGGCGGCGCTGGAGGAAGCCGGGCTGTCGTCGCGGATGTTGCTGCAGGTGCACGACGAGCTGCTGTTCGAGGTGGCGCCGGGCGAGCGCGACGCCGTGGAGGAGCTGGTGCGCGAGAAGATGGGCAGCGCCTATCCGCTCGACGTCCCGCTCGAGGTCTCCGTCGGATACGGCCGCAGTTGGGACGCCGCCGCGCACTAGGCGACGGCCAGCTGCTCAGCGACGGGGCCTGCCGCCCATCGCGCGGTAGCCCGCCATCGTGTGCAGCACCGGTGCGCCCGCCCGCGCGGCGCCGACCCAGTAGGCCTCTTCGTTCTGCAGCGCGAACACCCGCGGATCGCCGAAGCCCCGGTCGATGCGGTCGCGCACGAACGCGAGTTCGACGACCTGTGCGGCGAAGTCCTTGACCGCCTTGCCCGCGGCGCGGCCACCGAGCCGGGACGCCTCGGTGACCGCAGACTTGCGGGCGCCGAGCGACCCCAGCCAGGTCGCCTCGTTCGGGGTGACGAGTCCGGCCGCCAGCATGCCGGGCAGTTTCGCCGCGACGATCTGCTGTTCCCTGCGCCGGCTCGTCACCCCCAGCGCGATCGCCAGCGCGAAGATCGGCACCATCCAGAGCAGGTAGACCGCGAAGTAGAACTGCCAGCTCAGCAGCGAGGAGCCGTTCCACAGGGCGTGCATGAACACCGCGGCGCCGTAGCCGAGCAGGATGCAGCCGAACTTGGCGCCCGCGCCGCGCCGGTGCAGCGCGTAGTACACGCCGATCCCGAACATGGTGGTGAACAGCGAGTGCGCGAACGGCGCCATCACCAGCCGCATCGCGGCCGTGGCCAGCGAGTCGCCCAGCGATTCGCCGGCCGAGATGTAGAGGATGTCCTCCAGCCAGGTGAAGCCGGCGGCGACGATGCCCGCGTACACCAGGCAGTCGGTCAGCGAGTTCAGCTCGTTGCGCCGTCTGCCGGTCATCATGAGCAGCAGGAACGCGCCTTTGGCCGCCTCTTCGACCAGCGGTGCGCCCAACCACGTCGACACCGCGCTGGTCCCGTCCCCGCCGGGGTCGAGCACCGCCTCGAAGATCGCTCCCAGCACCAGCGACAACAGCACCGCCACCGAGGCGCCCCAGAGGAACGCGAAAATCAGCAGGCGCAGCGGCTCGGGCTCCCAGCGGTCGAGCCACAGGTAGGCCAGCACCACGACCGCGATGGCGACGGTCGACATGACGAAGCCGATCGCGGCGCCGACGGGGTTGAGCGCGGTCATGCCGATCACGAGCAGCCCGACCACGGTGCCGAGCAGGATGATCACGCCGATCGGTACACCGACTTTGCGGATCCGTTTCGGCAGACCGTGGTAATACGGTGGCCGGTGGTTTGCGGGCGCCCCAGGATGCACGTCAGCAGCGTAGCCAGATGTTCCAGTGAACGGCCGCAGGCTAGACCCGGGTTTGTCCTGCGTGCGCCTAGTCGAGTAGCCTCGATAGGCACCTGTGTGCACTATCGCGGGTGCAGCACGTCCTCAACTCACAGTCCCTACTACCTAAGCTGTCCGGAGCAACCCAACAATATGCCAAGTCCCGTCGCCACCTCGCCGCAAGTAGCCGTCAACGATATCGGCTCGGCCGAGGATTTTCTCGCCGCCATCGACAAGACCATCAAATACTTCAACGATGGCGACATCGTCGAAGGGACGATCGTCAAGGTCGATCGCGACGAAGTCTTGCTCGACATCGGGTACAAGACCGAAGGTGTCATTCCTTCCCGCGAACTCTCCATCAAGCACGACGTCGACCCCAATGAGGTTGTGTCCGTCGGCGATGAGGTGGAGGCCCTGGTCCTCACCAAGGAGGACAAAGAAGGCCGCCTGATCCTGTCCAAGAAGCGCGCTCAGTACGAGCGCGCCTGGGGCACGATAGAGGAGCTCAAGGAGAAGGACGAGGCCGTCAAGGGCACCGTCATCGAGGTCGTCAAGGGCGGCCTGATCCTCGACATCGGTCTGCGCGGCTTCCTGCCCGCATCGCTGGTGGAGATGCGTCGCGTCCGCGATCTGCAGCCGTACATCGGCAAGGAGATCGAGGCCAAGATCATCGAGCTCGACAAGAACCGCAACAACGTGGTGCTGTCCCGCCGCGCGTGGCTCGAGCAGACGCAGTCCGAGGTCCGCAGCGAGTTCCTCAACCAGCTGCAGAAGGGCGCCATCCGCAAGGGTGTCGTGTCGTCGATCGTCAACTTCGGCGCGTTCGTCGATCTCGGCGGCGTCGACGGCCTGGTGCACGTCTCCGAGCTGTCCTGGAAGCACATCGACCACCCGTCCGAGGTCGTCACGGTGGGCGACGAGGTCACCGTCGAGGTGCTCGACGTCGACATGGACCGCGAGCGGGTTTCGCTGTCGCTCAAGGCCACTCAGGAAGATCCGTGGCGCCACTTCGCCCGTACCCACGCGATCGGTCAGATCGTGCCGGGCAAGGTCACCAAGCTGGTGCCGTTCGGTGCGTTCGTCCGCGTCGAGGAGGGCATCGAGGGCCTGGTGCACATCTCCGAGCTGTCCGAGCGTCACGTCGAGGTCCCGGATCAGGTGGTCCAGGTCGGCGACGACGCGATGGTCAAGGTCATCGACATCGACCTGGAGCGTCGCCGGATCTCGTTGAGCCTCAAGCAGGCCAACGAGGACTACACCGACGAGTTCGACCCGTCGAAGTACGGCATGGCCGACAGCTACGACGACCAGGGCAACTACATCTTCCCCGAGGGCTTCGACTCCGAGACCAACGAATGGCTCGAGGGTTTCGAGAAGCAGCGTGAGGAGTGGGAGTCCCGCTACGCCGAGGCGGAGCGCAGGCACAAGATGCACACCGCGCAGATGGAGAAGTTCGCCGCTGCCGAGGCCGAGGAGGCCGCACGGCCCGCATCGGCCAACGGTTCGTCGCGTTCCGAGGGTGAGTCGGCCGGCGGATCGCTCGCCAGCGACGCCCAGCTCGCGGCGCTTCGGGAGAAGCTCGCAGGCAATGCCTGATCCAGCTGCCTGATCTGACAGACCTGTCAGAACGGCTGACGCCCCGGCTCATTCGAGCCGGGGCGTCGGTCGTCTCCGGGGCTGGATTGCTCCGGTCGCTTCGCTTGAGTTCGCGGGGTCCTGACAGACTGTCCCCGTGCTGCGAATCGGACTGACCGGCGGAATCGGTGCGGGAAAGTCGACGGTGTCGTCGACGTTCGACGAACTGGGCGGGATCGTCGTCGACGGCGACGTGATCGCGCGTGAGGTGGTCGAGCCAGGAACCGAGGGCCTGGCCGCGCTGGTCGAGGCGTTCGGCGACGGCATCCTGCGGCCCGACGGTGCGCTCGACCGCCCGGCACTTGCGGCGGTCGCCTTCAGCGACGACGAGAAGCGCAAGACCCTCAACGGGATCGTGCACCCGCTGGTCGGCAGACGACGCGAGGAACTCATCGCCGCCGCCCCCGCCGATGCGGTGATCGTCGAGGACATCCCGCTGCTCGTCGAGTCGCAGATGGCGCCGATGTTCCCGCTGGTGATCATCGTGCACGCCGACGAGGACCTGCGGGTGGCCCGGCTGATCGAACACCGCGGATTCACCGAGGCCGACGCGCGGGCGAGGATCGCCGCCCAGGCGACGGAGGAACAGCGCCGCGCCGTCGCCGATGTATGGCTGGACAACTCCGGCACCGCCGACGACCTCGTCGCCCGCGCGCGGGACCTGTGGCACAACCGGATCGTCCCGTTCGCGGCCAATGTCGACGCCGGACGCTGCGCGGCGGCGCAGCCTCTACTGGTCCCCGCCGACCCGGGCTGGCCGGACCAGGCGGGTCGCATCCTGGCCCGGTTGGCCACCGCCTGCGGGCACCGCGCCGTGCGCATCGACCACATCGGCTCGACGGCGGTACCCGGCCTGGACGCCAAGGACGTCATCGACATGCAGGTGACCGTCCCATCGTTGGACGTCGCCGACGAGTTGCGCGACGCACTGTCGGCGGCGGGCTATCCGCGGATCGCCGCCATCTCCGAGGACACCCCGCACACCGACGATGCGTCCCTGTGGCAGAAGCGGGTTCACGCATCCGCCGACCCCGGCCGGCCGACCAATGTGCACCTGCGTGTCGACGGCCGGCCCAACCAGCGGTTCGCGCTGCTGTTCCGGGACTGGCTGCGGGCCGACGAGTCGGCGCGCGACGAGTACCTCGCACTCAAACGCCGGGTGGTGGCCGCGGCGCCGGCGAACACCGCGGACTACGCGGACGCCAAGGAGCCGTGGTTCGCCGACGCCTACCGGCGTGCCTGCGCGTGGGCCGACGACACGGCCTGGCGGCCCTAGCGCGAGCGGCCATGACGGCGCGTCCCCTGGGCGCCGTTGACGCCCGGGCTAATTTGCCTGTTCACTGCGCGGCTAAGAGCTGTCCTGCGTAGCATCGCGGTGGGCGCTTGAGTCAGCAGGTGACACCGGATGCCGGCACATCGTGCCGCCACAGCTGGGTTCCTTGGTTCCGACTCGAGGCGCCCATCTGTGTCTCTGCGTGAATTCGCTTGAAGGGGAAACTATCTTGCCGCAGTTCGCCACGCCGGAAGCGGCAGTCATGCTCAAGTTGGAGACGTCTCGGCATCCGATGCACATCGCCTCGCTGCAGATCTTCGAGCCGCCGGCCGACGCCGGCGACGACTTCGCCGAGCAAATTTTCGCGAAGATGCGGGCTTGCACCGATGTGGCAACGGTCTTCACCGGTCACCCGCGGCAGACGCGTCGCGGCACCTCTGCGGTGCGGTGGTCCCATGACACGGAGATCGACCTCGACGACCACCTCGAGATGGTCTGGCTGGCCGCCCCGGGCGGGGACAGTGAGTTCTTCCGCGTGCTGTCCGGGCTGCACAGTGGCCTGCTCGATCGCACCCGCCCGCTGTGGAGGGCGACGGTCATCGGCGGCCTGGAGGGCGGGCGGTTCGCCGTGTACACCAAGACGCACCACGCGCTGCTCGACGGTGTGTCCGGAATGCGCATGCTGCGCGAGTCGCTGAGCACGGACCCCGATGACCGGGAGGTGCGGGCGTCCTGGGCCAGGCAGCCGGCGAGTCAGGCGGCACCGGCCGCGCGGCCCGCGCCGCGGAGCGGGGCGAGCAGGGCCGCCGACACCGCCAGGGCGGCCCGGCGGTCGGCGTCGGCGATCCGGGCGGCGCTGCGGGAGCGCGAGCTGTTCCCGGTGTTCCGCGCGCCACGGACGATGTTCAACGCGCCCGCCGGCGGCGACCGCAGTGTGGCCGTGCGGTCGTGGCCGATGGCCCGGATCACCGACGTGGCGAAGGCGGTGGGCGTCAGCCCGAACGACGTGTCGGTCGCGATGATCTCCGGTGCCCTCCGCGAGTACCTCATCGAATGCGACGCGCTGCCGGACACCCCGATGCTCGGCATGCTGCCCGTCAGCATGCGGACCGGGACAGAGGCCAACGAACGCAACATCTTCGGCAGCGCGGTGTGCAATCTCGGCACGCACCTCGAGGATCCCGCGCAGCGACTGCGAGTCATCAACCGGTCGATGGACTACAACAAGCGGTTCATCAGGTCGCTGCCCCAGCAGGTCGCGATCCACCTGGCCGGCCTGATCTGCGCCCCGGTCGGAAGTGGCCGCATCCCGCCGGTGTTCAACGTGTCCATCTCCCAGGTGCCTGCGCCGCGGGAGGCGCTGTACCGCGGGGGAGCGCGACTTCTCGCCACGTACGCCCTGGCTCCGACGCTGAGCGGCCAGGCGCTGAACTTCGGCCTCATCAGCGACGGTGAGAACGTCACGTTCTCCGTGGTCGGCAACACCGCGACGGTGCCCGGTCTCGAGCGGTTCCTCGACCTCTTCGAGACGGCTCTGAAGGATCTCGAACGCGCGGCCGGTCTGTGACCACCGCTTCCGCCGAGACCGGCGAACCACCGGTCGCGGTCGAGGGAGTGGGCAAGTCGTTCGGTGATGTCACGGCACTGCGGGACATCACCTTTCACATCGACCGGGGCGAGGTGGTGGGACTGCTCGGACCGAACGGCGCGGGCAAGTCCACGTTGGTGGACATCCTGTCCACCCTCACCGGGCCCGACACCGGCCGCGCCCTCGTCGCGGGATTCGACGTCGCCATCCAGCCTGCCGAGGTGCGCAAGAAGATCATGCTGACCGGCCAGCAGGTGGCGGTGGACACCATGCTCACCGGCCGGCAGAACCTGGTGATGTTCGCTCGCCTGCAGGGACTCCGCAAGGCCGCGGCACGGATTCGCGCCGACGAACTGCTCGCCGAGTTCGAGTTGACCGGGGCCGCCGACCGCCGGGTGTCGACCTACTCCGGCGGGATGCGGCGCCGCATCGACATCGCGTGCGGACTGGTGGTCCGCCCCGACGTGGTGTTCCTCGACGAACCGACGACCGGGCTCGACCCACGCAGCAGGCAGGGAGTATGGAACATGGTGCGACGCTTCACGAGCGAAGGCATCACGACGTTGCTCACCACCCAGTACCTGGAGGAGGCCGACGCGCTGTGTGACCGCATCGTCCTCATCGACCGCGGAGTGGTGATCGCCGAAGGCACCCCGCAGACGCTCAAGGAGCGCACCGGCGCGAGTTTTTGCGAGGTCGTGCCGAGAGATCCGGCCGACGTGGCGACGGTGGCCGCGTTGATGCAACGCCTGCTGCCTTCGCATCCTGGCGACGTGGTGGTCGCGGCGGAGCAGGACCGGGTGATCATGCCGTCGCCGGAGGGGGCGACCACACTGCTGCGTGTGCTCACCGAGCTGGCGGCACACGGTGTCGAGGTCGCCGACGTGGTCCTGCGCAGGCCCTCACTCGACGATGTCTTCATGTCCCTCACCGGGGATGGGGCGACTCCGGTCGTCGACGCGCTGTCGTGAATGCTGCTGTGGCGCGGCCTGATCCGTCGGGCCTGCAGCAGTGGTGGGTGCTCACCTTGCGCGTCGTCGTCCCCACCTTTCGCAACGGCGAATTGGCCATCGCGGTCGCACTGTCCGCGGTGTTCACCGTCAGCTTCTACATCCCGCTGCGGGAGGTGATGAGTGGGTTCGTGCCGGGGAACGGCGGTTACGCGCAGTACCTGATGCCGCTCATCGCCGTGCAGGCGGTGTTCTTCGCGGCGATGTCGGCTGCCATCCGCTCAGCCACCGATTCCGTGCAGGGCGTCGAGCGACGCTTCCGCAGCCTGCCGGTGTCACCGTTCGTCCCACTGGCTGCCCGCATGACCGCGAACGGATATCGGTGCGCGGTCGCCCTCGCAGTGGCCGTCCTCTGCGGCTACGTGATCGGGTTCCGCTTCTACGGCAACGGCTTCCACACCGCGGCGTTCTGCATGCTGGTGATCGCGATCGGTGTGAGTGTGTCTCTGGTCGGTGACGTGATCGGCGTGGCCATTCGCAGGCCGGAGGCGACACCGCACCTGCTGCTGGTGCCGCAGCTGATACTCGGATACCTGTCGGTGGGCATCCAGCCCGCCGAGCAGTTCCCCCGCTGGATCCAGCCGTTCGTTCGCCACCAGCCCGTTTCCGTGTTCGTCGAGGCGCTACGGGCACTGGCCGGGAACGCCGGCACCGCACCGGGCGGGGTGGCTACGGCGGTCGCGGCCGCCTGCGGCTGGGTGGTCGTTCTCTCGGTGGCCGCCCTGGTGTGGCACCGGAGGCTGACGGCGAGGAATCCTCGATGAGGCGGATCGCCGTAGAGACATGGGTGCAGTGGCACCGGCTGCTGATCGCGTGGCGACACGACCCGCGCACCGTCATCGAGGCGTTGCTGTTGCCGGTGATGTTCCTGCTGGCAGTCGACCTCGTGTTCGGACGGGCGGTGACCGCCGTCTCCGGCCACGACGCGCTTTACGGCACCGTGCCGATGACGGCTCTCGTCGGCGCGGTCTTCGGATCCTCGGCCGCCGGTATCGCGCTGATGCGGGAACGCGACGAGGGTCTGCTCGCGCGGATGTGGGTGCTGCCGATCAGCCGGTCGTCGGCCCTGGTGGCCCGCTTCGCCGCCGAGGCCGCACGCATCCTGTTGAGCGTGGCGGTGGTGCTCGTCGCCGGGGTCGCGCTGGGTTTCCGCTTCACGCAGGGTGTCTGGGTGCTGCCGCTGTACGTGTGCATACCGGTGGTGTTCGGACTGGGCTTCTCGGTGCTGGTCGTCACCGTTGCCGTGCGGCTGAGCAATGTCGTGGTCGCCGAGGCGACCGGACTCGGCATCGCACTGCTGGTGTTCTTCTCGACCGGGTTCGTCCCTCTCACGCAGTACCCGGCGTGGTTACAGCCCGTGGTGCAGTACCAGCCGATGAGTTGTGCGATCGATGCGATGAAGGGCCTCGCCCTCGGCGGTCCGGTCGCCGCGCCGGCGTTGGGCGTGCTGGTGTGGTCGGTCGGGACAGCGGCGGTGTGCGCGGCGCCGATGGTGACCGGCTACCGCCACGCGAGCACGCGATGAGATAGCGCCGTGTCAGGCGGCTTTGGCGATGGCGATGCCGGAGGACATCCGGGCGAAGGGTTCCCGCCGGTCAGGCCGGCGGTGCCGGCGCGTCCGCGGGCGGCGCGGCAGCCGGGTCGACCGGCGCGGGCAGCGCCTCAGCGGTCACCGGGGCCTGGCAGGACAGCGAACCGAAGTCCGGGTCGTCGCGGTTGGGGATCAGTCGCGGGGCGACGAAGTCGTCCGCCTGGGCCACCAACTGGTCGTCGACCAGGATCTCGCAGTGCAGGTTCGCCGAGTACGGCCACTTGACCTGCACCTTCATCGTGGCGACGCCGGAAGCGGGCAGCACGGTGTTGATGTCGACGACCCGACCGGGAACCATCGTCGGATTCGCCGTCTGGGTCTGGTCACCCTCGGCGGCGTAGGTGATCGTCGCCCCGCGGGACACCCCGTCGACACGGGCCCGGTAGATGATGTTGTGCAGCACCTGGGTACCCGTGGGCGGCGCTTCCACCTGCGGTTGCCCCTCGGGATCGGCCGGCGCGAGAGCCGGAGTCAGCTGCGCGCCCGCGAACAGCGCGGCCGTTGCGGCGGCCACCACCCATCCGCGCCTGACGAAACTCATGAGCCGACCTTACTACTCGCGCCACGTCACGGCCACGCCGTTGTCCGCCAGCCAGCTGTGCAGGTCATAGCCGTGCCGGGTCAGCCCTTCGACCGTGTCGATCATCGTCCGCACCGCGCGCTCAGCAACTTCCGGTGTGATCAGGCCGTCGCAGACCGCGGCCAGCAGTTCGTCGACGTCGTGCACGTCGACCCCGCGGCCGGTGCGCACCGCCAGGTCCAGATAGTGGTCCTCGGACCGCCAGACGTCGGGCCCGGCGGTGTATCGGCCGACGTCGAGATAGTGATCCTGGTCGCGCTCGTGGCCGGGATTGAAGTGGAACACGGTGGCACGCAGATTCAGGGCAGGCAGCAGCCAGGACTCGAGGTAGTGGAACTGCGCGCGGCCGGGCGTCGGGCGCGCGACGTACAGCCCCCATGGCTTCACCGTGTAGACGTCGACCGCCCGCACGATGCCCTTGGGGTCGGTGTTCGTGCGGGCGCGCAGGTCGAATGTCTCGGTCTTCGGCGGATGGATGGCGTCAGGATAAGGCGTTCCGACGGCCACGGGGAATGAACTTGTCGTACCTCGCGCTTACCCTGGTGAACATGGCTTTCGCTACCGAACACCCCGTACTCGCGCACTCCGAGTACCGCCCTGTCGAGGCGATGGTGCGCACCGGTGACCGGTTCGAGGTGGTCAGCCCCTACGACCCCGCGGGCGACCAGCCGGCGGCGATCGAGGAACTCGAGCGCCGCGTCAGGGCGGGGGAGCGTGACATCGTCCTGCTGGGCGCCACCGGCACCGGCAAGTCGGCCACCACCGCCTGGCTCATCGAGCGGCTCCAACGTCCCACGCTGGTGATGGCGCCGAACAAGACACTGGCCGCACAGCTGGCCAACGAGTTGCGGGAGATGTTGCCGCACAACTCGGTCGAGTACTTCGTGTCGTACTACGACTACTACCAGCCCGAGGCGTACATCGCGCAGACCGACACCTACATCGAGAAGGACAGCTCGATCAACGACGACGTCGAGCGGCTGCGGCACTCGGCCACGTCGAGCCTGCTGTCCCGGCGCGACGTCGTCGTGGTCGCGTCGGTGTCCTGCATCTACGGCCTGGGCACGCCGCAGTCCTACATGGACCGGTCGGTGGAGTTGCAGGTCGGGCACGAGGTACAGCGCGACGCGTTGCTGCGCCTGCTCGTCGACGTGCAGTACACCCGCAACGACATGTCCTTCACCCGCGGCTCGTTCCGGGTGCGCGGCGACACCGTCGAGATCATCCCCTCCTACGAGGAGCTGGCGGTGCGCATCGAGTTCTTCGGCGACGAGATCGAGGCGCTGTACTACCTGCATCCGCTGACCGGCGACGTGGTCCGCAAGGTCGACTCGCTGCGCATCTTCCCCGCCACCCACTACGTGGCGGGGCCTGAGCGGATGGCCCAGGCCATCTCCAGCATCGAGAAGGAGCTCGAGGAACGGTTGGCCGAACTGGAGGGGCAGGGCAAGCTGCTCGAGGCGCAGCGGCTGCGGATGCGGACGAATTACGACCTCGAGATGATGAAGCAGGTCGGGTTCTGCTCGGGCATCGAGAACTACTCGCGGCACATCGACGGTCGTGGGCCGGGCACCGCACCCGCCACGCTGATCGACTACTTCCCCGAGGACTTCCTGCTCGTCATCGACGAGTCGCACGTGACGGTGCCGCAGATCGGCGGCATGTACGAGGGCGACATGTCGCGCAAGCGCAATCTCGTCGACTTCGGCTTCCGCCTGCCGTCGGCCGTCGACAACCGCCCCCTGACGTGGGAGGAGTTCGCCGACCGCATCGGCCAGACGGTGTATCTGTCGGCCACGCCGGGTCCCTACGAGCTCAGTCAGGCGGGCGGCGAGTTCGTCGAGCAGGTCATCCGGCCGACCGGGCTGGTCGACCCACAGGTGATCGTCAAACCGACGAAGGGCCAGATCGACGACCTCATCGGCGAGATCCGCAAGCGCACCGAGCGTGACGAGCGCGTGCTGGTCACCACGCTGACCAAGAAGATGTCCGAGGACCTCACCGACTACCTCCTCGAACTGGGCATCCGGGTCCGCTACCTGCACTCCGAGGTCGACACGCTGCGGCGGGTCGAGCTGCTGCGGCAGTTGCGGCTCGGCGAGTACGACGTGCTGGTGGGCATCAACCTGCTGCGCGAGGGCCTCGACCTGCCGGAGGTGTCGCTCGTCGCGATCCTCGACGCCGACAAGGAGGGCTTCCTGCGTTCGCCTCGCAGCCTGATCCAGACGATCGGCCGCGCGGCGCGCAACGTGTCCGGCGAGGTGCACATGTACGCCGACACCATGACCGACTCGATGAAGCAGGCCATCGACGAGACAGAACGGCGCCGGGCCAAGCAGATCGCCTACAACACCGAGCACGGCATCGATCCGCAGCCTCTGCGCAAGAAGATCGCCGACATCCTCGATCAGGTGTACCGCGAGGCCGATGACAGCGAGACCGTCGAAGTCGGCGGGTCCGGCCGCAACGCGTCGAGGGGCCGCCGTGCGCAGGGCGAGCCGGGCCGGGCGGTCAGCGCGGGCATCGTGGAGGGTCGCGACACCTCCAACATGCCGCGGGCCGAACTCGCCGACCTGATCAAGGACCTGACCGAGCAGATGATGACGGCGGCACGGGACCTGCAGTTCGAGCTGGCCGCCCGGATCCGCGACGAGATCCACGACCTGAAGAAGGAACTGCGCGGCATGGACGCAGCGGGCCTGAAGTGACCGGCCGCCGGGCTTGACCTCAACGGTGGTTGAGCTCCTAGCGTGGCGGACGTGAATGACGTGACCACCGTCCCGGCCGGCACTTGGCGCGCGCTTCTGGGCCGCGAACGGCTCGGCACTGCAACGCTTCTCGCGGGCGGCGTAGGGCTGTACGCGACGAACGAGTTCCTCACCATCAGCCTGTTGCCCAGCACCGTCGCCGACATCGGCGGGCAGCGCTTCTACGCCTGGGTGGTTGCGGTGTACCTGGTGGGTTCGGTGGTCGCGGCCACGGCGGTCAACCCGCTGCTGCTGCGATTCGGACCGCGGGCGTCGTATCTGGTCACCCTGCCCCTCTTCGCGCTGGGCACTGTGGGCTGCGCGCTCGCCCCGTCGATGGAGTTGCTGCTCGTCGCCCGCACCTTGCAGGGCGCGGCGGGTGGCGTGCTGGCCGGTCTGGGCTACGCGGTGATCAACGCCGCGCTGCCGAGCTGGCTGTGGACACGGGCGTCGGCGCTGGTGTCCGCCATGTGGGGTGTCAGCGTGATCATCGGTCCGTCGATGGGTGGCCTGTTCGCCCAATTCGGGCTCTGGCGTTGGGCCTTCGGTTCATTGGCGATCCTGGCCGTGGCGATGATGGTGCTCGTGCCGATCGCGCTACCCGACACCGGCGAGAAGTCGCCGTCCGTGCGCACCGGTGTTCCGCTGGGGTCGCTGCTGCTGCTCGGCGCGGCGGCGCTGGCCATCAGCGTCGCCGGAGTACAGCACCACCCCGCGGCGACTGCGGGCATGCTCGCCGCCGGCGTCCTGCTGATCGCCGCATTCCTGTTCGTCGACCGCCGCGCCAAGGCCCGGGTGCTGCCCCGCGCGGCGTTCCGACCCGGACCGCTCAAGTGGATGTACCTGACGATCGGCATCCTGATGGCCGCCACGATGGCCGACATGTACGTGCCGCTGTTCGGTCAGCGGCTCGCCGGCATGGCGCCGGTCGTGGCGGGATTCCTCGGCGCGGTGCTGGCGATCGGCTGGACCACCTCGGAGATCATGAGCGCATCGGCCGACGGACGGCGGGCCGCCCGGCTGGTCGCCGTTGCGCCGTTGCTGATGACCGTCGGGCTCGCGGTGACGGCACTCACGGTCGACGACGATCCGCGCTGGCCGGTGATCGCGGTGTGGGCGGTCGGCCTGTTCGTCGCCGGTGTGGGGGTCGGGGTGGCGTGGCCGCATCTGTCCGCCTGGATCATGGGGGTGGACGATGATCCCGTCGAGAGCGGTGCCGCCGCAGCGGCCATCAACACTGTGCAGCTGGTCTCGGGTGCCATCGGCGCCGGGCTGGCCGGCGTGGTGGTGAACATGGCCGACGGCGGCGACGTCGCCGCGGCCCGATGGCTGTTCGCCGTGTTCGCCGCCCTTGCCGCGGTCGGACTGCTCGCCTCCTATCGCGCGAGCCGCGATTCCTAGTCGGGGTCGTCCTCGAGTTGGCGGATCGAGGTGACACCGTCGATCGAGGCGAGCACGGTCGGCGCGTAGAGGATGCCGTTGCCGGACAACGTCAACAGCACACCGGCACTGTGCGCGGGCGCTCCGAGCGGCTCACCGCCGGTGTCGGAGGCGAGCTCGGAGAGCTGCCACCCGCGCCGGTCGCACGCGGCCAGCA
Organism: Mycobacterium hippophais; assembly: GCF_027529605.1. NCBI lineage: Bacteria > Bacillati > Actinomycetota > Actinomycetes > Mycobacteriales > Mycobacteriaceae > Mycobacterium > Mycobacterium hippophais. The sequence continues at coordinate 319,616 of NZ_JAPZPY010000004.1, forward strand.
CCTCGCGCATGACACTGCGGCCCTCCGCATACGTCAGGTGCAGGCGGATCGAACCGCTGAGCCGGGCCGCGAGGCGGCGCGTCAGGGGCATGAACCCGAGCACGATCAGGAAGTGCATGGCCGTGACTGTGCAGGCGAGAAGCAGGAGGCCTGCGCCGGCAGCCATGCCGATCGCAGCCGACTCCCACACCGCAGCCGCGGTGGTCAGGCCGTGCACCGAGCCGCGGCGGAAGATGATGATGCCGGCCCCGAGAAATCCGATGCCCGAGACGATCTGAGCCGCGACCCGCGACGGGTCCACCTCGACCGTGCCGGGCACCACGACATCGAGGAACCCGTACTTGCTCACCAACAGGATCAGCGCCGCGGCGGTCCCGACGATGGTCTGGGTGCGCAGCCCCGCGCTCTTACCCTGGATCTCGCGTTCCACGCCGATGAGTGCGGTCAGGCCGAACGCGACGAACAGTTCCACGATTTGGCGGGGGCCCTGACCAGGACCGCCGAAGAACGGGTCACCGGCCGCCAGCCACGCCTCCATGCCGACCAAATTAGCTGCACCCGCAGTCGGGCCGGGTGCGCCGCGCCGACCGCCGATCACGGTGATCGAAACCCTGGCGCAGCGGTGCGGCGGCTGACATGGTGGAGACCATCGCGGGTGTGGCTGAGTGGCTAGGCACCGGCCTGCAAAGCCGTTTACACGGGTTCGAATCCCGTCATCCGCTCCGAGTGAAGCGCAGCTCGTCGTCGCTACGTCGACGCCGCGGGCCCCCAGCGTTTCTCCCCATTCTCCCGGCGCAGATCCGCGAGCGTGTGCGTGACGGCCTCGACGTCGGAGGCCTCCGAGAACAGCCGTTCGATCTGTCCGACGTTCTCTCGCGCCCAATCGATTTCGTCGCCGGCGGACAGGTAGCGGATGTCGTCGTCGCCCCGCACGTACTGCCTGATCAACGAGATCCAGAAGCTGTCGCCGGGAAGACGGGTCGGTGCCACGGACAGCTCCAGCTGTCCCCGGTCGAGGGTGATCCACCACGTCACGTCGGGCCCCGAAACGGTCAGCGAGGCGTTCGGCGCATGGGTCCGCGAGTCGGTGAACCGGTACCGCGGATCCGCGTAGAGGAATTCGAAATGCCGGAGGAAGATCTCGAGCAGCTTCTTCACACCGCGACCGCGGCCGGGGTGAAGCGGACGGGCATCGACTTGATCCCGTTCATCAGCACCGATCGCACGCGCTCGACCGGTCCGGCCAACTCGAGGCCGGCCATCCGGGTGAGCACCTCGGGGAAGATCGCGGCGGCCTCCACGCGGGCGAGGTTGGCGCCGAGGCAGAAGTGCGTGCCGCCACCGCCGAAGGCCAGGTGCGTATTCGGCGTGCGGCCGACGTCGAAGCGGTCCGGATCGTCGAAGTGTCCCTCGTCGCGGTTGGCCGACGGGTAGAACATCGCGACCCGCCCGCCGGCGGGCATCGGGATGCCACCCAACTCGGTGTCACAGGTGGCGGTCCGGGTGAACGCCAGGACGGGACTGGTGTAGCGCAGCATCTCCTCGATGGCGGTCGGCAGCAGCGACGGGTCGTCCATCAGCCGGGCCCGCTGGTCCGGGTGCTCCAGCAGCGCGACAGTTCCTGCGGCGATCAAGTTGCGGGTGGTGTCGCCGCCCGCGTTCAGCAGCAGCAGGAAGAACATGTTGAACTCGAAGTCGGTCAGGCGCTCACCGTCCACCTCGGCTCGCAACAGTGCGGTCGCGATGTCGTCGGCGGGTTCGGCGCGCTTGCGGGCGGCGAGGTCGTTGGCGTACTCGAAGACCTGCATCTGGGCCTGCTCGACGGCGGGACCCATGTCCCCGGTGTTCATCTGCTCGGAGAGCGCATACAACCGGCGGCCGTCCTCCAGCGGGATGCCGAGGAGCTCGGCGATGACGTAGGACGGCAGCGCCCCGGCGACGTCGGCGACGAAGTCACACTCGCCACGCTCGATCACGTCGTCGACGATCTGCCGTGCCATGTCGGTCAGGTGGCTGCTCAGCCGGGCGACGTGGCGCGGGGTGAAGCCCTTGCTGACCAGTGTGCGCAGCGACGTGTGCCGCGGCGGATCCATGGTCAGCATCATCAGTTCCAGCTGGTAGAGATTCTCGGGAGGGGGCACGTCGAAGAACACCCCGGCCGTCTGCGACGACCACGTAGCGCTGTCCCGCGACACCGCGCGCACCTCGTCATAGCCGGTCAGCGCCCAGAAGCCGCTGTCGCCGTGCGGGTGCCAGGCCACCGGGGCGCGTCGGCGCAGCGCGGCGAACGCCTCGTGGGGCATTCCGTGTGCGTAGGTCTCCGGGTCGGTGAGATCGACACCGCCGATGGTGATGGTGTCCTCGGGCATGCGGAACCTCCCCGGCGTGGGACGGCCACGCCACGGCGAACGTTAGCGCCGTCAGGTGGCCCCGTGGCCGATTCCGCGGATTCGCTTCAGCGCACCGCGGGCAGCTTGAGCAGCAGCCGGGCGCCACCCATCGGGCTGGTCTCCAACGAGGCTGTGCCGCCGTGCAGTTCGGCCTGCTGCGCGACCAGTGCGAGACCGAGCCCGGAGCCCGAGCGCGAGGCGGTCGAACCGCGGGAGAACCGTTCGAACACCAGCGTGCGTTCCTGCTCGGGCACGCCGGCGCCGTTGTCGTCGATGGCGACCTCCACGTTGTCGCCGGAATGTAGTGCGCTCAACCGGATCTCGGTCGCCTTGCCGTGTTTGACGGCATTGGCGATGGCGTTGTCGACCACCAGGCGCAGTCCGGCGGGCAGCCCGAGGATGTGCACGGGCGCCGACGGCACCAGCGACACGTCGAGGCCGGGGTAGCTGCGCACCGCGTCGTGGGCGGCCCGGTCGAGGAGTTCGGTGAGGTCGACGGGCACATGGTCCGCTGCGGTCATCAACTGACCCTGTGCCAGCCGTTCCAAGGCGGTCAGCGTGGACTCGATGCGGCTCTGGGTCCGGATGACGTCGCCGATGACCTCCGCCCGCTGATCGTCGGTCATGTTCAGCGTGGCGAGCACTTCGAGGTTGGTGCGCATCGCGGTGAGCGGTGTCCGCAGTTCGTGTGAGGCGACCGCGGCGAAGTCGCGCGCCGACTCCAGCGCCGCCTTGGTGCGCGCCTGCTCGTCGCCGATGCGCGCCAGCATGCCCTCGACCGCCTCGGCGATCTCGACGGCTTCCCACACGCCGCGCACCTGCACCTCGTCGGGATTCGACTGCGCATTGATGGCCCGAGCCTGCTCGGCGAGCAGCCGGAACGGGTTGATCATGATCAGCCACATCACCCAGACGACGACCACGGTGGCGGTGAGGACGCCGCCGCAGATGAGCAGTACCCGAAGGTGCAGCTGATCGATCCGCTTCTGCGTCTCGGCCAGCGGCGCGCCGAGGGCGATCGACGCCGGCCCCGCCGTGAAGGTGCGCACCCGGTACTCGACGCCGTCGATCGTCGTGTCGGCGTAGCCGTCCGGCAGCTGGGGCAGCACGGTGTCGCGGGGCACCGACAGCGTGACGCCGCTGATGCGGGCGGTTCGGATCAGGGTGCCGTTCGGGATCGTTCCCCCGGTGGGCAGCGGCTGCGGGTTGAGCAGCGTGCTGATGTCGCCCAGGCTGCTCACGGAGTCGAGCTGCCGGTCCAGCTGGCTGTACTGGTCGTTGGTGACGCCGACCCACACCCACACCCCGAGCGTGATCACCAGCGCGGTCACCGACACCGCGGCGACGATCACGATCGTGCGCAGCGACAACACCGGCATCGGCGACTGCAGCAGCCGGTAGATGCGGTCATCGACACGCATCAGCGACCCTGTCCGTCCACGTGGTCATCTTGCCTGACCGGGAGACGGTGGTGAGCCACGCCGCGCGGCGTCGGGCATGATGCCCCGGTGCAGTCCCCGCAATTGGCCGACATCGTCGACACCCTTGACGTCACGCAGGTGGGTGAGGACGCGTTCGTCGCCACGCAGCTCGACAACGCCCACCACCACATCGTGGGTGGCCACATCGCGGGGCAGGCGCTGGTCGCCGCCGGACGGACGACTCCCGGCCGGTTGCCGCACAGCTTCCACGTCTTTCTGCTGCGTGCGGGGGACGCCCGCCATCCGGTCGAGTTCGAGGTGAGCCGGTTGCGCGACGGCGGCACGCTTGCCACCCGTCGGCTGACGGGCCGCCAGGACGGCCAGGTGCTGCTCGAGGCGCTCGCCTCCTTCACCACACCGGTGGACGGCCTGGAGTACCACCAGCCGCTGCCCGAGGTTCCCGCGCCCGACGACCTGACGCCGATCCAGGAGCAGCTGCGGCCCTACGCCGAGGAGGTGGGCGGCTACTGGGTGCGTCCGCAGCCGTTCGAGTTGCGCTACGCCGACCCCCCGCCGCGACTCGCACTCGACCTCCCCGAGCCGTCGCCGCGCATCCGGATGTGGTGGCGCCCCGTCGGCGACGCAGCCGTGCTGGCAGGCGCAGACCCGCTGATCCACACCGCACTGCTCGTCTACGTCTCGGGCACCACCGTGCTCGAGACCACGATGACGATGCGGCGCACCACGCAGACCAGCGTGTTCAACGCGTTGATCGACCACGCGATGTGGTTCCACCGGCCGCCGCGGCTGTCCGACTGGATCCTGTCCGACCAGGTGTCGCCCAGCGGCATCGACGGCCGTGGGCTGGCCACGGCGACGATGTTCAATCGCGGCGGCGAGCTGCTCTGCACAGTGACCCAGGAGGTCTACTTCGGCCGCGGCTGACCGAGCCCGGCGGCCACCCGCAGGTCGGCGGACAGGCCGTCGAACGCCTTCTCCCGGTCCTCCGGCGGGCCCCGCAGCACCGATGACGGGTGCACGGTGGCCACGACCTGCGGGTCGAAGTCCAGGCCGGTGGTCGACGGCGGCAGGCGCAGCACCTCGCCGCGGTGGGCGGTGACGCGAAAGTCGTTGCCCATCAATGATTTTGCTGCTGTCGCGCCGAGCAGCACCACCACGTCGGGCTCGATGGCGTCCAGCTCGGTGATCAGCCACGGGCGGCAGGCCACCACCTCGGTGCGGCTCGGCGTCTTGTGGATCCGGCGCGTGCCCCGCTCGGGCAGCGTGAACTTGAAGTGCTTGACGGCGTTGGTCACATAGACGGCTTCGCGGTCGATTCCGGCGGCGACGAGCGCGCGGTCGAGCAGCTTGCCCGCCGGGCCGACGAACGGCGCACCCGCCCTGTCCTCCTGGTCCCCGGGTTGTTCGCCGACCAGCATCATCGTCGCCGCTGCGCTGCCCGCCCCGAAGACGGTCTGGGTGGCGTCGAGGTACAGATCGCAGCCCTTACAGCCCTGGGCCGCATCGGCCAGTACCGCGAGATCGGCGGTGGCGGGGACGAACTCCTGAGCGCCGGGCGGACGAGCGGCCATGTCGGCAGGACTACCCGCCTGCACGGAGTTCTATCGGGCTACCTGGTCGACTTGGTCACCTGGGCGAAGCTGAACTGCCACCGTTCCACGACGTGGAAGCCCATTCGTTCAGGCACCCGGTAGGCCGGTGCATTGCCGAGCCGCGGCCCCGGGTCCAGCGTCGTCCCGGATTCGCGGTCGGGCACCGTCTCGTCGCGCTCGGACACCGTCCACAGCACGGTGCACTCCTGGATGCGGTCGGCGACGCCGCGGATACCGAGATGGGAGTCCCACAGCCAACCCCGCTCGGCCGCGCGCCGGCCGCGGCCGGGATCTACCAGCTCCGCGTAGGCCGCCGGACGCGCCGCCGTCAGCGGCCGGATCGGGCCCGGCTTCCAGTCGGTGGTGTTGTCCAGCACCAGGCAGTCGCCCGGCTGTGCGTGCGCGGAGATGACGTCGGCGACGTGGCTGAAGTCCATACCCTCCTTGGCGTACGGCCCACGCTGGACGAATAGGTAGTTCGGTGTGGCGGCCAGAGCGAACACCGCGAGCCAGGCGGAGATCCGCTCGCGGCTGCGGGCGACGGTGGTGACACACACACCGAGCAGCAGCGCCATCGCGGGCGCCGTGAAGGTCAGGTAGCGCGGGTAGTAGATCGGTCCGGCCAGCGCCGAATAAGCCACCAGCACCGCGGTCGGCAGCGCGATCCACGCGGCGGTGAGGACGGCCAGCCGCCGGTCGCCGCCGGTCATCGCCCGGGTCCGCCGTAGCACCACCGCGGCCGCGAGGGTGAGACCGGCGAGCACCGCGAACGCCACGCTGTGGTCGAAGTACTGTTCCTCGGCGATCTCGACCACGGTGTCGAGGCTCAACGGGGCGATCCACCGCACCTGGATGATCTGCGTCCGGCAGTACAGCAGGAACGGTGTCACCGCGAGCAGCGACACCGCAGTCGCGGCCAGCCAGCCGAGGACCGCGGCCCGCCGGGGTGCTAGCACGGCCAACAGCACCGCGTGCACCAGCGCGAGCAACACCATGAACACGTTGAGCACCATGCACACGATCAGCACGCCGGTGTAGAACGCCCACCACGAGCGGCGCCTGCGGCGGACGGCGGCGACGAGCAGCACGCTCACCCAGACCGCGGCGAGTGCCGACAACGCGTAGGACCGGCCCTCGATCCCCGCCCATGTGACGCGCGGCAGGATCGCGAAACAGATGCCCGCGCTGACCGCTGTGGTCCGGCCGGAGAACTGCCTGCCGAGCACCACGACGCCCGCCGCCGCGCCCGCCACGGCCAGGCAGCTGGAGAACCGGATCCAGAACTCGGTCGCCGGGAACACCGCGAACCACCCGTGCATGATCAGGTAGTAGAGGCCGTGCACCGCATCGATGTTGTGCAGCAGTCGCCACAGATCCGTCACCGGCCGCGTCGCGGCAGAGATCGTCGCCGCCTCGTCGAACCACAGCGACGGCCGGGCGGCGCCCGCAGCGCTCACCACGGCGGTGAACAGCGCCACCACCAGGGGGTCGAACCGTCCGGCCCGCAGTGCGCGACGGGCGTCCTCACGACGCTCCGGTTTCAGTGACAGATCCACGCGCTCGACTCGCTACCCTCTCGACAACCGGCAAAACCGTAACCCGGCGGATTCCCGTTCGCCCGTCCGTCCCGCTCCGGTGCTTCGCCCGGCACGGCGGCGACTGCGCATACCCACCGAAAGTGCCCACCCGCCGCGGCCTCCCAGCAAGGCCCTGTCTGTCTTTGCTGGGGATTCGGGGCGACAGGAATGGGGCACCGCTCGATGCCGTTCCAGGATTTCCGGGAGTTCCTCGACGCACTGAGGAACCGCGGCGAGTTGATCGACGTCAACCGGCCCGCCGCACTCGAGCTCGAGGTGGCCGAGGCGATGCGCAAGAGCGCGTCGGTCAACGGCCCCTTCGCATTTCGACCGGAGCACCGTGTTCGAACTCGGCGATCCGCCACCCGGGGTCGTGGTGATGTCGGAGGAGGACCTGACCGCGGACATGGCCGACTTCATCCGCGCGGCGCCGCGAACCTGGAAGGAGATCCTCCAGCAGTACAACGGCCAGCCCTCACAAGGTGGTCTACGGGGCGTTCAGCAACCTGCGGCCCCAACTGGGACGCTGCGATGACGAACCGTGGTACCGCTACACGTTCTCCGACACCGACTTTGCCGTCCACGTCGGGGAGGCGCCCTCGTCGAATTTCGATCCGCGCCACCGGGAGACCTGAAACACGTTGTGATGACCTGGATCACGTCCGGGCCGCCGGTGCGAGTTCGCCGCAGCGGCAGTGGCATGGGTCTCGTTGGTCACCGTGGGAAGCGGCGCGCAACGCCGGGTGACTAACATCAGTGCCGGTAGAACGGCTGTTGCCGGGACCGGACGCCATTGCCGGGTGTCGTGAATCGCACCGATTCCACGGCGGCGCGGGTTACTGTCTCGGGTGGCGGCGATGCAACTGACACTTGGAGGACATGGATGAGCGCCTATCAGACCGTGGTGGTCGGCACCGACGGTTCGGATTCCTCGTTGCGCGCGGTGGACCGCGCCGGCCAGATCGCCGCCGGGTCGGGTGCGAAGCTGATCGTGTCGACGGCGTACTTCCCGCAGAGCGAAGACCAGCGCGCCGCGGACGTGCTCAAGGACGAGGGCTACAAGATGTCGGGCAACGCCCCCATCTACGCCATCCTGCGTGAGGCGCGCGACCGTGCGAAGGCCGCAGGCGCGGAGAACATCGAGGAGAAGGCCATCGTCGGCGCCCCCGTCGACGCCCTGGTCGAACTCGCCGAAGAGGTCAACGCCGATCTGCTCGTCGTCGGCAACGTCGGCCTGAGCACCATCGCCGGCCGGCTTCTCGGATCGGTGCCCGCCAACGTCGCACGCCGGTCGAAGACCGATGTGCTGATTGTGCACACCACCCCCTAGGGGCCGCCTCCCCGTGTGACAATCGGGTTGTCGAGGAGGTCAATGATGACGTCTACGGTCCGCCCGATCGGCCTTTCTCCGCGTGAGAACGGTGCTCCGCCACCCGACGTGCCGTTGCGCGACATCGACCTCGGATCCCTCGATTTCTGGGCGTGGGATGACGACCGCCGCGACGGCGCCTTCGCCACCCTGCGTCGCGAGTCGCCGATCACGTTCTTCGAGGCTCCGCAGTTCCCCGGGTTTCCCACCGGCGCCGGGCACTGGGCGCTGACCTCGCATGCCGACGTGCACCACGCCAGCCGCCACCCCGACCTGTTCAGCTCCAGTCCGACGAGCACGTCGCTGGGCGACCAGGCGCCGGAGGTCTCGGAGTTCTTCGGCTCGATGATCACGCTGGACGACCCGCGCCATCAGCGCCTGCGGTCGATCGTCAACCGGGCCTTCACACCGAAGATGCTGGCGAGGATCGAGGCCAGCGTGGCGGAGCGGGCCCGCCGCCTGATCGACGACATGATCGCCGCGCACCCCGACGGCAGCGCCGACTTCGTCGCCGAGGTGGCCGCACCGCTGCCGCTGCAGATCATCTGCGACATGATGGGGATCCCGGACGAGGACGAGGAGAAGGTCTTCCACTGGACGTCGGTGATCATGGGGATCGGCGACGACGAGGCGTCCGGGGACTTCGACGAGATCGTGGCGGTGGCCACCGAATTGGCCGGCTACGGGATGCAGCTCGCCGAGGACCGGAGAGCGCGGCCCGCCGACGACCTGACCACCAATCTCGTGCTGGCGGAGGTCAACGGCGAGCGGTTGTCGTCGACGGAGATCGCCTCGTTCTTCATCCTGCTGTGCGCGGCGGGCAACGAGACCACGCGCAACGCGATCAGCCACGGCATGGTGGCGCTCACGCGCTATCCGGACCAGCGCCGCACGTGGTGGTCTGATTTCGACGCCGTCGCGCCGACCGCGGTCGAGGAGATCGTGCGCTGGGGCTCGCCGATCATGTACATGCGGCGCAACCTGACCCGCGACGTCGAGATGAGCGGCGTGCAGATGCGGGCCGGCGACAAGGTGTCCATGTGGTACTGCTCGGCCAACCGCGACGAACGGGTCTTCGACAACCCGTGGTACTTCGACGTCACCCGTTCGCCGAACCATCACATCGGCTACGGCGCGGGCGGCGCCCACTTCTGCCTCGGCGCGAACCTGGCGCGCCGCGAGGTTCGGATGCTCTTCGGCGAACTGCACCGCCAGGTGCCCGACATCGTCGCCACCGAGGAGCCGGCGATCCTGAGGTCGGCGTTCGTGCACGGCATCAAGCGCCTGCCGGTCGCCTGGACCCCGCCTGCCTGACGCGCCTACCAGCCCATCGACCCGGGCACACCCTTGAACGGGCCGGCCACCCGGCTGGTGATCCAGCCGCCGTAGAAGCCGCCGGGCTGCGGCAGCACCTCCTCGCCGTCGACGGTGCAGCGGTCCATCTGCGCCGCCATCACCGCGACCGCGCCTGCGAGGGCGCGGAACCCCGCGGTCGGTTCGGGGTAGGTCCACGCCGCACGCGGCGCCACCCGGTCGCCGCCGATCACGTCGTAGTACCGGGCGCGGCCCTTCCACTCGCACCTCGAGGCGCCGTCGGCGTCCCGCAGCGCACCGGGCCGGAAGTCATCGGCGGGCAGGTAGTACGTCGGCGGATGGCTGGTCTCGAGCACCCGCCAGCCGCGGTTGGTGGACGCGACGGTCTCGCCGCCGAGCTCGACGGTGATCCGGCCCGGGAACTGCTCGAGCCGCGGCGGCCGCGGATAGTCCCAGACCGATTCCTGACCGGCGAGCGGCCGGTCCGGGACCGGCCTACCAGCCACGTTCGCGCCATTCGCCGAGGTGCGGCCGCTCGGCGCCGAGCACGGTGTCGTCGCCGTGGCCGGGGTACACGGTGGTGGTGTCGGGGTAGACGTCGAACACCCGGCTGGTGACGTCGCCGAGGAGCTGCTCGAAGTCGCCGGGTTGCCACGTCTTGCCCACCCCGCCGGGGAACAGGCAGTCACCGGTGAACAGCTGCACGCTGTCGCCCGCCGCGGGCCCGCTCAGCGCCAGCGCCACCGAGCCCGGCGTGTGTCCGCGCAGGTGGATCACGTCGAAGGTGAGCTCGCCGATCTCGATGGTGTCGCCGCCGTCGATCAAGCGGTCCGGCCGGACCGGCAGCGGCTCGGCGTCCAGCCGGTGCGCCGCGGTGGGCGCGCCGGTGATGTCGACCAGGTCGGACAGCGCCTGCCAGTGGTCGAAGTGCTGGTGACTGGTGACGATCAGCGACAGGTTGGGTGCCTGCATCTCCACGAGTTCGGTCAGCAGATCGGCGTCGTTGGCGGCGTCGATGAGTAGCGACTCGCCGGTCTGGGAACACGTGATGAGGTAGCAGTTGTTGTCCATCGGGCCCACCGACATCTTGATGATCGTGGCGCCGGGCAGCGTGCGCTTGGCGGCGGTCTGTGGTTCCACGTGACCGGTGTAGTTGTCGTCGATGGCAGTCATGTCCGCCACGGTATCCGACCGCCGGCCGCCGTCCCGGCGGGTTGTCGGACCGGGCACATAGCATGGACACGAGCTGTGTCATGTGGGTCCGCGACACAGACGGAACGGGAGAGAAATCAGTTGGCTGACCGCCTGATCGTCAAGGGTGCTCGCGAGCACAACCTGCGAAGCGTCGACCTTGACCTGCCGCGCGACGCCCTCATTGTCTTCACCGGGCTGTCCGGCTCGGGCAAGTCGTCGCTGGCGTTCGACACCATCTTCGCCGAGGGCCAGCGCCGCTACGTCGAGTCGCTGTCCGCCTACGCACGCCAGTTCCTCGGCCAGATGGACAAGCCGGACGTCGACTTCATCGAGGGTCTGTCGCCCGCGGTGTCGATCGACCAGAAGTCCACCAACCGCAACCCGCGGTCGACCGTCGGCACCATCACCGAGGTGTACGACTACCTGCGGCTGCTCTACGCGCGCGCCGGCACCCCGCACTGCCCGGTCTGCGGCGAGCGCATCGCCCGCCAGACGCCCCAGCAGATCGTCGACCAGGTGCTCGCGATGGACGAGGGGCTGCGGTTCCAGGTGCTGGCCCCGGTGGTGCGCACCCGCAAGGGCGAGTTCGTCGACCTGTTCGACAAGCTGAACACGCAGGGCTACAGCAGGGTGCGGGTCGACGGCGTGGTGTATCCGCTGACCGATCCGCCGAAGCTGAAGAAGCAGGAGAAGCACGACATCGAGGTGGTGGTCGACCGGCTCACCGTCAAGGCCACCGCCAAGCAGCGGCTCACCGATTCGGTGGAGACGGCGCTCGGCCTCGCCGACGGCATCCTGGTGCTGGAGTTCGTCGACCGCGACGACGACCATCCGCACCGCGAGCAGCGCTTCTCGGAGAAGCTGGCCTGCCCGAACGGGCACCCGCTCGCCGTCGACGACCTCGAGCCGCGATCGTTCTCGTTCAACTCGCCCTACGGCGCCTGCCCGGAGTGCACCGGCCTGGGCATCCGCAAGGAGGTCGACCCCGACCTGGTCATCCCCGACCCGGACATGACTCTCGCCGAGGGCGCGATCGCGCCGTGGTCGATGGGGCAGACGGCCGAGTACTTCACCCGGATGCTGGCCGGTCTCGGCGAGTCGATGGGATTCGACGTCGACACCCCGTGGAAGAAGCTGCCCGCCAAGGCGCGCCGGGCCATCCTCGAGGGCTGCGACGAGCAGGTGCACGTCCGGTACCGAAATCGGTACGGCCGCACCCGGTCCTACTACGCCGACTTCGAGGGCGTGATGGCGTTCCTGCAGCGCCGGATGGAGCAGACCGACTCGGAGCAGATGAAGGAGCGCTACGAGGGCTTCATGCGCGACGTGCCGTGTCCGGTCTGCGAGGGCACCCGGCTCAAGCCGGAGATCCTGGCCGTCACCATGGCCGCCGGCGACCACGGCGCGAAGTCGATCGCCGAGGTGGCGGAACTGTCGATCGGCGAATGCGCCGACTTCCTCAACGCGCTCACCCTCGGGCATCGCGAGCAGGCCATCGCGGGGCAGGTGCTCAAAGAGATCCAGTCGCGGCTGGGCTTCCTGCTCGACGTCGGCCTGGACTACCTGTCGCTGTCACGGGCGGCCGCCACCCTGTCCGGCGGTGAGGCGCAGCGGATCCGGCTGGCCACCCAGATCGGGTCCGGCCTCGTCGGCGTGCTCTACGTGCTGGACGAGCCGTCGATCGGACTGCATCAGCGCGACAACCGACGGCTGATCGACACGCTGCTGCGGCTCAAGAGTCTCGGCAACACCCTCATCGTCGTCGAGCACGACCTCGACACCATTGCGCACGCCGACTGGGTGGTGGACATCGGCCCGGCCGCGGGGGAGCACGGCGGCCGGATCGTGCACAGCGGGTCCTACGAGGAGTTGCTCAACAACCCCGAATCGCTCACCGGCGCCTACCTGTCGGGCAAGGAGAGCATCGAGGTCCCGGCCCTGCGGCGGCCCATCGACCGGAAGCGGCAGCTCACCGTCGTCGGCGCTCGCGAGCACAACCTGCACGACATCGACGTGTCGTTCCCACTCGGCGTGCTCACCTCGGTCACCGGTGTCTCGGGGTCAGGGAAGTCCACGCTCGTCAACGACATCCTTGCCTCGGTGCTGGCCAACAAGCTCAACGGGGCCCGGCAGGTGCCGGGCCGCCACACCCGGATCAACGGTGTCGACCAGCTCGACAAGCTGGTGCGGGTCGATCAGTCGCCGATCGGACGGACTCCGCGGTCCAACCCGGCCACCTACACCGGCGTGTTCGACAAGATCCGCACCCTGTTCGCGGCCACCACCGAGGCCAAGGTCCGCGGCTACCAGCCGGGCCGGTTCTCGTTCAACGTCAAGGGCGGCCGCTGCGAGGCGTGTTCGGGCGACGGCACGATCAAGATCGAGATGAACTTCCTGCCCGACGTCTACGTGCCGTGCGAGGTCTGCCACGGCGCCCGATACAACCGCGAGACCCTCGAGGTGCACTACAAGGGCAAGACCGTCTCCGAGGTGCTCGACATGTCCATCGAGGACGCGTCGGAGTTCTTCGAACCGATCAGCTCGATCCACCGGTACCTCAAGACCCTGGTCGACGTGGGCCTGGGTTACGTGCGCCTTGGGCAGCCCGCGCCGACCCTCTCCGGTGGTGAGGCGCAGCGGGTCAAGCTGGCCGCCGAACTGCAGAAGCGGTCCACCGGACGCACCGTGTACATCCTCGACGAGCCGACCACGGGGCTGCACTTCGAGGACATCCGGAAGCTGCTGAAGGTCATCAACGGCCTCGTGGACAAGGGCAATTCGGTGATCGTCATCGAGCACAACCTCGACGTCATCAAGACCTCGGACTGGATCATCGACATGGGCCCAGAAGGCGGTGCCGGCGGCGGGACCGTCGTGGCGCAGGGGACGCCCGAGGACGTCGCGGTGAACCGCGACAGCTACACCGGCCACTTCCTCGCCGAGATGCTCGACCTGCCTGCGCCGACCCGCAAGCGGCGCAAGGTGAGTGCCTGACCGCCCTCAGGCGGGCGCGGTCTCGTAGGCGTCGATGTCGAAGCGCCGGGTCTGGCGCCGGAACCGGAAGGTGAAGTCCGGCCACAGCGTGGTGTTGTTGCCGTGCGCGTCGAGGTACCAGCTCGCGCACTTGCCGTTCATCCACACCGACCCGTCCAGCGCCTTCTGCAGCCGGTCGTTGTAACTGTCAAGCGCATGCTGTTTGACCTCGACGGTCCGAAGTCCGCGTCGGCGCATGGTGGTGACGGCGTCGACGACGTAGTTGATCTGCGACTCGATCATGTAGACCATCGAGCTGTGGCCGAGGCCCGTGTTGGGGCCGACGAGCACGAACATGTTCGGGTATCCGGCGATGGTGGTGCCCTTGTAGGCGCGCATCCCCTTGTCGGCGAACTTCTGGGTCAGGCTCGCACCATCGGCGCCGCAGACGGTGTCGAACATCGGTGAGTCGGTGACGTGGAAGCCGGTGGCCACCACCAGGGCGTCGACCTCGCGCACGGTGCCGTCGGCGGTGACGATCCTGCGGCCGTCGATCTCCTCGATGCCGTCGGTGATCAGGTCGACGTGGTCGCGGTCGAGCGCGGGGTACCAGTCGTTCGAGATGAGCATGCGCTTGCAGCCGATCCGGAAGTTCGGCGTGACCTTGCGCCGCAGCTCCGGGTCCTTGATCTCGCGGCGGATCTTCGCCCTTGAGAGCAGCTCGAAACCCTTCATCAGGTTCGGGTTCTTGGCCAGGCCGACCACCTGCGTCTCGCGGCCGGCGTAGATGCCCGCGCGGGCCAGCCGCAGAAAGCCCGGCACGTTGCGGAACGCCCATCGTTCGGGCGCCGTGAAGGCGCGGTCGAAGCGCGGCAGCAGCCACGGCGCCGTGCGCTGATAGACATCGAGGTGGGTGACCCGGTCGACGATCGCAGGCACGATCTGGATGGCCGACGCGCCGGTGCCGATGACCGCGACGCGTTTGCCTGCGAGATCGGTGTCGTGATCCCACTGAGCGGAGTGGAACAGATCGCCACCCGCCTCCGCGAAGGACTCGATGCCCGGGATTGCAGGCAGCGACGGCTCGGCGAGCGAACCGAATCCCGCGATCAGGATGTCCGCGGTGTACCCGCCCTTGGCGGTCGCCAGTTCCCAGTGCGATTTCTCGGGGTTCCACGCCGTCCGGCGCACCTCGCATCCGAAGACGTGCCGGTCGAGAACGTTCGCGCGCTGCGCGACGCCGCGCAGGTAGTCCTCGATCTCCGGCTGGGTGGAGAACGACCGCGTCCAGTCGGGGTTGAGGGCGAACGAGTACGAGTACAGGTGCGACGGGACATCGCATGCAGCGCCCGGATATGTGTTGTCCCGCCAGGTTCCGCCGACGTCGTTGCCGCGCTCGAACACCAGGAAGTCGCGATGTCCGGCCTCGTCGAGCCGGATCGCCGCGCCGAGTCCTGAGAAGCCGCTGCCGATGATGGCGATCGACACATGGTTCACGTCGAGACCTCCTCGTCTACGAGACCGTAGGTTACCGGCTGGTAGTGGGACTGAACCCGGCTTCGCTGCGACTGGCTCTGCCGAGTGGCGACGGGAACCGTGGGCTGACCCGGACGCCGTCCAGCCACTCCGTCAGTTCGGCGGCCCGGCGGTCGAGGGCACGGCGGCCGTCACGGCCGAGGTCGTCGAGGAGATGCAACACCACCCGGCCGCCGGGGTCCTGGCCCCATCCGCCGACGATGCGGCCGTTCCACCATGCGGTGGGGCCGGCGTTGCCGTTGCTGTCGAACACGTGGGGGCGGTGTTCGCCGAGGTACCAGGTTCGGTCGAACCACCCCATCGGGGTGACGTCGAGGCTGGGCAGCAGCGCGGCCCAGGGCTGCGCCGCGGGTTCGGGTTCGAGGTCGTCGGGGAGCACCCAGCCGGTGGCGTCGTCGTCGCCGCCGTCTTCGAGCCGCACTTCTACCGCCCCGATGTCGCGCAACGCGGCGCGCGCCCACGTCAGGGTGTTGCCGAACCACCACTTGACGTCGGTCAGCGTCGCGGGCCCGAATGCGTACAGCCAGCGCCGCACCAGCTGCGCGGCCGCCGGGCCGGGCGCGACGGGGTCGCCGACGGTGCCCAGCCAGTCCGTTGTCGGCGCCCACCGCGGCCTGCTGACCGTCCACCCGCCGTCGTTGGGTCCGCGGACGATGTCGCCACGGACACCGAGCACCGTGAGAACCCTTGGCGCCAGCGGGCTCTCACCGCCCCACGGTCGGTCCGGCGCGTACTCGTACCTGCCCGCCAGCTCGGGCAGGGCGGTTCGCAGGTCGCGCGCACTGGTGGCGCCGTGTTCTTCGAGGTGGGCCAGCGCCGCGGCGCAGGCGGTGTCGAGCCAGGTTTCGCCGTCGGGTGCAAGCCCCGCCTTGTCGGCGTCGGCGATCAACCGCCTGCGCTCCGTGGCGGCCACCCGGTCGCTGGCCGCGGACTGCACCGCGGGCAGGTCGGTCGCGCGGATCACCCACAACGTCCGGCGCATCGCGAGGTGCTTGACCAGCGTCCGCTCGTCGTAGAGGTCGCGCTGCAGGTCGGTGGCGGCGAATCCGGGAACCCGGGCCCACAGGGAGAGGTACGGGGTGGCCGGGTCGGTGCCGTGCAGTCCGACCAGCCGGGCCGCGACGTCGGCGCCGGATGCCGCAGCGGCGCCGGGACAGAGGAAGTGTCGCCGCGCCAATCTGGCCCGCCGCTCGGCGAGGGTGAACGAGCGCACAGATCGATCCTGTCTTATGTCGTCCGCGGACCGTTCACTTGTAGGCGATCGCCGCGCTCATCGCGGGCGTCAGCGGCAGGATCTCGACCGAGTCGAAGCCGACATCGCGGCACCAACCGGTGAAATCGGCTCCCGTGTAGTCGAACGCGTCGCCGAATTCGATGAGCATGTTCAGCGACATCATGAGCCCGACGGTGTTCGTACGCCGGGCGTCGTCGATCAGCGATTCGATCACCACGAGTGCGCCGCCGGCGGGCAGCGCGTCGTAGGCGGCGCGGATCAGGTGCATCTTCTGCTCGAGGTTCCAGTCGTGCAGTATGCGTCCCATCACGACGACGTCGGCGCGGGGCAGCTGATCGGTGAAGAAGTCACCGGAGGCGATGGTCACCCGGTCGGTCAATCCTGCTGCAGCCAAGGCCTTTTCGGCAATGGGAGCCACTACCGGCAGGTCGAAGGACGTGCAGCGCAGATGAGGATGGCGCTCGGCGAGCGTCATGGACACCTGGCCCGTCGCGCCGCCCACGTCGCAAACGCTCGTGTACTTCGCGAAGTCGAATCGATCGGCGAGTGCGTTCGCAGAGTCCAAAGAGATACCGGCCATCGCATACAGGAATTGCTCGAGTCGGGCTTCGTCGCTGTAGACCTCGGCGAACATCGACGATCCGGTGTGCTTCAACTCGTTCTGCGGCTTTCCGGTTCTCAGGGCTGTGGTGAGGTCGCCCCAGAATCCGTACAGCCGCGAGTTGAACATCTCGAGCAGGCCGCCGACATACGTCGGCTGATTCCGGTCGAGGAAGGCGGCGGCCTCATCGCCGTTGCGATACCGGGCACTCGGGCCCTCGCCGTCCCGCTCGAGGAAGCCCATTGCCACGAGCCCGTCGAGGAAGTCGTAGATGGCTCGCTCGTGCAGGTCGAGTCGGGTACCGATCTCGCGGCCGGTCAGCGCGTCGTGGGCCAGTTCGGTGAACAGACCCAACTCCACCGCTGACAGCAGGGTCTTGGCGGTAAAGAAGCCCATGCTCACTTCGAGAATCCGCGATGAGTTTAGCTGCGCTTCGGCCATGACGCTCCTCCCGCGGGTCTGAACAGATGATAGAGCCGCTACGGCGCCGATACAGATGTTTGCCACCATTGACGCCTGCGTGAAAACGCGATATCGGCGGTCGCGGGGTGTTCGCGCGTCAGTCGGTTTCGGAGCGCATCGACTCCCGGATCTGAGCCAGTCGCTCGGCGGCGGCCCGCTGACGCTCCTCGTAGAGTTCGTCGGCCGCGCGGCCCTCGGGGGTCTCGGCTGCCAACTCGGAGGCGCCGACCGATGTGCCGAAGCGGTTCTCGATCTTCTCGCGCACCGCGTCGAATGTCGGCACACCGCCCGGCGTGTAGCCGGTGTCGAGGGCCTCTGCCGGCGGCGGAGGCGGCGGCGGGGCAGCGGTTTCCGGCTCGGGGGTGGATTCGTCGGACATGGTGGTCACCGTACTCGGCGACGCCGACGGCCCGCGGTAGTTGGGATCGGTAGCCGTCCGGCCGGATTTCACTTGTGCCACGACGACGCCATCGGGGCGGCGCGCGAATGAGGGAGAAAACAATGAAGCGAGTTGTCGCTGTTGTGATCGGTCTGGCCGCAGCCACCGCCGTCCTGGTGGGCTGCTCGGACGACAAGCCGGCCGCCGCGCCGGGCACGCAGGTGAGCAACGGTGGCAGCACCGAGGTGAAGGTCGACGGCAACGACCTCGCCGGTCTGGACACCAACTCGGTCACCTGCGTCAAGCAGGGCGGCAAGATCACTGTGGGCAGCGGCGCCGTGGGCGGCCAGCAGGGCCTGGGCATCGTGATGACCGACGAGGCCACCCCGAAGGTCGAGACCCTCGGCCTGGTGGTCGACGGGAACGCGCTGGCCGTCAACAACATGATGGGCGCCAAGGTCGGCTCGGCGGAGGTGAAGGTCGACGGCGACACCTACACCGTCAGCGGCGAGGCCAGCGGCGCCGACATGAAGAACCCGATGGCCGGAATGATCTCCAAGCCGTTCAGCGTCACGGTGACGTGCAGCTGATCCGTCCGCACCGCGGCGGCGGGCGTGCTGGGCCATTCGGCCTGGCGCGCCCGCCGCTTCCCTATGATTCGACCGTGACCATCGGCGCCGGTCTGGCGCGGGCCCGCTCGCTCACCTTCGCGGGAGACGAGGCGGCGGCCCGCGATCTGTTGCTGTCGTTGATGCCCGACATCGAGCGCGCCGACCGCGACGACCTGATGCTCGAGGTGTTCGCCCAGCTGGGGGAGATCTACCAGGTCCGCGGCGCCGACGACGGTGTGACCGAATGCGTGCGCCGGATCCGGGACTGTCTGGCCGTCTATTCGGCGATCCTCGCAGGCACCGGACCGGACGTCCCGGTGGCGCTGGCCGACGCCGACATCCGCCGGATGACGCTGCGCTACACCCGGCGCGCCCGGTACCTCGACATCGGACTGGCGGCGGCGGCAGGCGAGCACGAGCGCGCCGCGGCGCAGCTCGAGGAGTTCCTCGCCGGATCCGGCGAGGAGAGCTTCGCGACCGGCGATCCGGAGCTCGCCGACGAGTTCGCATACCTCCGCGCCCGCGCACTGATGCTGTGTGCCGCAGCGCTGTGCGACGACGACCTGCACGCGCGGTCCATTCCGCTGTGGGAACGGGTCCTCGAGGCGATCGCGCGGCCCGGTGACGGCGAGACGGCCGATCACCTGCTGGTCACCGGTGGCACCGGCTACGGACGGTTCTGTGTCGAGACCGGGCGGCTGCCGGAGGCCGAGCCATGGCTGCAGCGGGCCGGAGCCAGAGCGCAGTCCCGGGGGTGGCGATTGGCTTCGGCGAGAACGGTTCTCGAGCGTGCCGCAGCCGCATGGGCGGCCGGTGATCACGAGGCCACCGAACAACTGATCGGCGAGGCCCAGCCGGTGCTCGCCGAACACGCCCATGCCGATGATGTCGCGCGGTGCCTGCTCTACTACGGATTCGCCCGCATGGCGCTCGGGGAGCTGGCGGTCGCCGACGACTGCTGGACGCGGGCAGAGCAGCACTGGCGGGAATCGGGCAGGCCGCTGCGCATCCATCGGATCATACTGCAGCGCAGCTGGATACCGATCTTCTGGGGCCGCTACGCCGAGGCCGTTGAGCTGGTGGCGCAGGCCCGCGAGTGGCTCGACGCGTCGAACCGGAGCAGCTGGCTGCAGTACGCCCGCCTGGACGACCACCTGGGCACGGTCTGGCGGGCCGACGCGCTCGCCGACCTCGGCTTCGACGCCGCGGGCGACCCGGACGAGACTTTGGAGGAGGTCGAGAAGCGCCACGTCGCCTCACTCGGCGTCATCGACGCCGACGCACCGGCCGACCGGCAGCGCAGCGCCGTGATGAAGCTGGAGCAGGCCGCCGAGCTGAAACTGCCTGCCGCGCTGGCGGTCGACTCGGTGCGGTACGCACTCACCGACCCCGACGCCCGCAACCGATGGGCCTCCACCGTGTCGGCGCCGATGCTGGCCGGTGCCTTCGCCGTGGTCTGGGAGTGGGAGAACACCGCCCTGCTCAGTGAGCTGATCGAATACCACAGCGCGCGGGGCGCGTTCACCGTCGCCGTGGATGCGGCCGGTGGATCCGGGATGCCCGACGCGGCGACCGTGGCGGTGCCGCTCGACGACGTCGACACGCCCGCTCTGGTGGCGGGGGGCGGTCAGCCGCCGGCGCAGGACGGTGATCCGCTGCTGCGCCTGGGTCCGCTGCCGCCGCTCGTCATGGAGCCGGGCGCGGCACCGGTGCTCGAACACTACCGCGCGCTCGCCCAGCAGCGGTACGGCCGCGCGGTCACCGCCGACGAGCCGGTCTGGCGCACATGGCCGTGACCGGGCCACCCCGGCTGGTACTGAGGTTCGCCGACCTCGGCATCGCGACATATGCCAGCCTGCGCATCGTCGGGCAATCCGAGAGGACGGTCACCTGGGTCGTCGAGGTGCCCATCCTGCTCGCCGCACTTCAGGAGCTGGCGGACGCGCTGCCGGACGCCCGGCCCGGCGAGACGGCAGGCGACGCCCTCGAACGCGCGGTGCGGCACAGTCCGTTCGCATCGCCGCACGGCGAACTGACCCTCGCCTACATCCTGGGCGTGCTGCTGATCGCCGCGCCGGCCTGGCAGCTGCTCAGGGAGTGCGTATCAGACCCGCGGGCAACGCTGTTCGTGTCCCCGAGCGCACGGCTCGCGCGGGTGCCGTGGGGGCTGCTGGCGATGCCGACGTCGGGCCCGACCGCGCGCGAGCTGGTGCACGCGCGGTCGGAGGCGATGACGCGGACCGGGCCGACGGCCGCGCGCATCCCCTGGCAGCTTACCGACATCGCCGAACACACCGAGGGCCACCGGCTGATGGAGCTCGTCGACGTGCTGATGACGGTGCCACCCAACATCGTGGCGGCGCCCCGGTTCCCGGCTCGCTGGGAGGACCGCCGCGAGGCCCCGGCGCTGCTGGTCCTCGACCCGCGGGTGCCCGGCCAGCGTCCGGACTCCGCGCTGGGATCGGTGCTGGGCCGGCCGTCCGGCGAGATGCCCGTCGTCGCCCACTTCGCCGATGTGATGAGGCGGCGCCCGGTGCTGCCCGAGGTGGCAGGCGCCGTGGAGTTGTTCCGCCGGACCGACGCCGATCGGCGCTGGCTGGCCGAACAACTGCGGCGCGAACCCGGGCGACTGGTGTTCGTCGGCCACGCCACCGCCGCCGACGACGACAGCGGCCGCGCCGACCGAGCGGCCCTTCATCTGGCTGAGACACATCCGCTCACCGCGGCCGACATGATCGCCGCGGCACTGCCGCTGCCGCCGCGAGTGGCGCTGCTGGCGTGCGCATCCGGTGCCGACTACCGGTTCGACGAGGCGACCGGACTGGTGGCCGCGATGGTCCTCGGCGGCGCGCAGACCGTGACGGCGACGCTGTGGTCGTTGCCGACCACGCGCGGCTACCGCCAGTTCACGGCCGACCAGACCACTGCCGCAACGGATCCGATGTCCGAGGTGATCATCGCGGTGGACCGTGCGCATCAGGACGACGCCGCCGGATGCGCGGTGAACCGCTGGCAGCGCGAACAGATGCGGCGCTGGCGGAACGGCGACGCCGGCGCACACCCGCTGTACTGGGCCGCACTGGTCACCTTCGCGGTCGACGGAACCCGTTGAGGGTCAGGCCGGTGGCACGCACACCGCCACCGACGACTCGTCGCGGTAGTAGGTGACGATGACACTGCCCGGGCTGACCCGGTCCAGCGAGCTGGCGGGCACCAACGTCGTCTCCTGCACCGGGAACTGCCCGCCGTCGCGCCTTCTGACCATCAGGTCGAGCTCCACCTCGCGGTAGTCCTCGCGGGCCGCCCCGGTGGTGCGCATGGCCGTCACCACGCCGCGGGACCTGGTGCCACGCCGGATGGTGTCGAACTGGTCGGTGGTCAGCAGCCCCTTGTCGATCAGCATCTGGTCGAATGCCGCACAGACCGTGTCGATCTCGTCGACGGTGACGAGGCGCTCCTCGGACTCCGAGGGTGGCTCGGTGCAGCGGCAGCCGGCGGGGCGGCGCGATCCGGATGGCAGCAGCATGGCAGCGATGGCGACACAGACGGCGCCGACGCTCGGAATCAACAACGTCGTGGACATGCCTAGAAGGTTGGGCCATCGCACGCGCTACCGAACCCAACTTCTGCGCTGTCCCTCACCGCCGACAACTCCTATCCTGTGCCAATGACCACGAGCCCGGAGACCGCCGCAGGTGGCGCTGATGCACCCGCGCCGCTCCGTCGTCGACCGCGCATGGCGCGCGATCGGCCCCGGCGTCGAGGTGCTCAGCGGCGACGACGGCGGGCCGTTGCGGCGCACCGTGAAACGCATCCTCGACCCGCTGGTGCTGCGGCTGCGGGCCAATCCCGAATACTCCGCCCCGGTGGTGAGCGACGACGTCGCGGCCGCGATGCACGACGCGATCGTCGGGCACGCCGACCGGCTGCGGGCGGCCGCCGCATGGTTCGCACTGCTCAAGGCCGAGCGGCGGCGGCTGCGCATCACCGCGGGCAACGCCCAGGAGCTCTACTTCCCGGTCTGCTTCGAGCTGGCCGTCACGCGAGGCGCACCGCAGGCCGACGACGCGCAGGCCGCGAGCGCGGTGCTGGCAGATCTGCACGGCGAGCGCGACCGGACCGGCATCGAGGTGCTCAACCGCTTCGCCGCCGATCCGCGGGTGGTGGCCCGGCTGACACAGCAACTCGAGCGCAGCTGGGCCGACGTCCGGGCCGACGGCGCGATCACCGGGCCCTTCCTCAGCGGGTTGACCACCGTGCTCGGGCCGGCCGACGGGCACCGCGCGGCGGCCGCGCGGCAGCGGGTCTGGACCGCGCTGATCGCCGACGCGACACCGCACAACCTCGGCGCACTGGCCCGTGGCGACGGGGCGGGCCTGCCCTGGTCGATCGTCGACGCCGGGCTGTCGTCGTCGGTTCCGCAGCGCCCGCCCCAGGTCGGCGGGGACCCCGGCAGCGACCGGCCGCTGGACCGCACGGTGCTCGACCGCGTGCGCGCCACGCTGCGGCGGGCGCTGGACCGCGACGAACTGCCCGACATCCCGCTGCTGTGCGCCGAGGAGGTCGACCGCGCCTGCGCGCCATGGGGTCTGATGGCCGAGGACAAACAGGCCGCGCTGGTGGCCGGGATCGAGATCGCGATGCAACTGTCGCCACTGCACGACGCCGCTGCCACGCGATACGACCTGGCCGCGCAGATCCAGGCCCGGCTGCGCAGGGAGGCCTACGTGCTGCACGCCCGGCGCTGCCTGCTGGACACCGCGCCGCTGCACCCGCGCCAGCAGCAGGTGGTCGACGACCTCGCTACGTTCGCCCGGCCCTATCTCAGCCGGTTGTGGGCTCGGCTGCACGGGCGTGACGTCTGGCAGGAACCGTGCGAGGACGTCGACGACGTGCGGGCCCTGCTCGAAGGCGTGGCCAGGTCGGTCAGCCTCGACCACCGGCAGCGCATCAAGGCCATGCTGGAAGTGCAGGCAGCCGCATGAGACTCGTTGCCGGAGAGGGGCTCTGGAGCACCGGATCACCAGCGGTCGCCACGCCGCTGACCGCGGTGCTCGAGGTGAGCGGTGCGGTGTTGTCCTGGCCGGTCGACGAGCCGGGCGCAGCGGCGCACGTCGCGTTCACCGACGTGACGCGCGCCGACTGGCTGTGGCGGGTGGTCGGCGACAGCGGGCATGCGGCGCTGCTGGCGGCCGCGGCCGGCCGTGCCGACGACGGCGCACTGCTCGAGGTGGCCGAGGCGGACATGCCCGCGGCGGCGGTGGCGCCGTTGCGGCGATTGGCGGTGGGGCACTGGCTGCGCCGGTGGTGGCCGGCCAGCAGGCTCGACGGGATCGCCGGCCTCGACCGTGCGCTGCTCGACGCCGAGATCGCCCTGCTCACCGCGGCGGCCGAGGACTACTTCACCGATGACACCGTCGACAGCGACGCCGCCGAACTGCTGGCGCCCCACGTCGGCGAGCTCGCCGCGCTGGCGCGCCAGGGCGACCCGCGGGTGCTCGACATCGTGGCCCGCTGCGCCGAACTCGCCGAGGACCTCGGGGTGGCGGGACTCGAATGGCCGTTGCCCGCCGCGGACATCGCGGTGCCCGCGGGCGGTCGCGACGATTACGCGCTGGTGGCCGGCGCCGACACCCGTGGTGCGGGCGCCGGTGTGATCGCCCGTGGTGTCGGCCCGATCGTCTGGAGTGCGGTGCCGCCCTGGGTCTTCGACGCGGCCGAGGACTCGGTGTACTGGACTGTGAGCAGCGACGGACCACCCGCCGAGCAGGTTCGTGCCGAGGTGCAGACCGCGCTGCTGGGAGCGGCCTCTCCGGCGGGCCTGCCGGTGCGCGTGTCGTCGGGGCACGTGTCGGGCACGGGTGCACTCGACGCGGACGGCCACGCGGCGGTGCCGCTGTACGACGGCACCGGCATCGCATTGTCGGCCGGTGCGGCGTGGGACCACGACTGGCAGCCGACGGTGGTGTCGGTGGGGGCAGATGGCCCGACCGTCGCGGCGAACGAGACGCGGGAGACCCGGGACCGGGCCAGGGCGGTGGCCCGGCGACGGCTGGCGCAGCCCGGCGATGACGCCTTCCTCGCCGAGATCCTCACCGCCGAGGCCGACTACTAGGTCAGCGGGCGACGGGCTGCACGCCGGTCGCCACCGCGGGCAGGGGCAACGGCGCCGACGCAGGTGTCTCGAGCTGACCGGCCAGCCACGGCAGGGCGATCGAGAAGGCCTGTGCGGCGAACGGCCAGTCGTGCTTGCCGGGCTGGACGTGTACCGCACACGCGATGCCGTGCGCCGCGCCCAGCCCGCACAACGAATTCGCTGCCGCCAGTTGATCATTGGCCGCGGCGTTGATGTCGAACCAGCCCGCCACGTCGGTGTAGCCGCCGTGCCGGGTGATCACCGTGGTGGGATCCCAGTCGGCCCACGCCGCCGCGTTGCCGCCGAACAGCCGCGCGATGGTCTGCTGCCGGTCTCCCGCATTCGGCCCGAGGTCGCCCGCGATGTCCTCGAACGCGCTGAACATCTCGGGATGCATGACGCTGAGGTCGACGGCGCACGTGCCGCCCATCGACCAGCCCACGATGCCCCATCGGGTGCGGTCGGCGCTCACCCCGAAAGTGCGCTCCATGTAGGGCACGACGTCCTTGGTCAGGTGGTCGGCGGCGTTGCCGCGGCTGCCGTTCACGCATTCGGTGTCGTTGTTGAACGTGCCTCCGGAATCGACGAACACGAGCACCGGCGCGAACCCCCGGTGCCCGGCGGCGTAGTCGTCCACGGTCTTCACCGCGTCACCCGCGCGCAGCCAGTCGGCAGGCGTGTTGAACTCGCCGCCGATCATCATCACCGTCGGCAGCGGGGGCGGGGGATTGCTGGCGTACCAGGCCGGCGGCAGGTAGACCAGCTCGCCGCGGTGCCGGAAACCCGAAGCGGTGTCGGCGATGTCGACGGGTACGACGGTGCCCGTCGCCGGGATCCTGCCCTGCCGCTGCATCGCCGCGACGGTCACCTGATCGGTCTGGTCGGGCAGCGGGCCCGCGGTCAACTGGTTCCACGCCACCCCGACGGTCGGGAAGTACCCCACCCACAGGTTGAGGGCGAGTGCCGCGGAAAGGGCGCACAGCGGCACCGCGAGCACCGCCACCCCGCGCTGCCAGAACCGGGTGGCGCGCCAGCCGGTGACGAGCACCGCGACCGCCACGCCCGACAGGCCGGTCCACAGCCACAGTGTCTGCGGCGCGGGTTCCCCGGCCAGTCCCTCGGCCGCCACGTACCAGTACGCGCACACCGCGAGGGCGACCCCGACGAACGCCGCCCAGGGCAGCCAGGTCAGCTGCCACCGCCGCGAGCGCCGGATCACCGCCGCGAGCAACGCCAGGCCCGCGAGGACCTGCACCGTCACCGGGATCCACCCGTGCATCAACGACAGGTTGTGGCGCAGCGATTCGGCCAGGGTCACGGCCGCCATCGTGGCCGACCATCCTTATGGGCCGCTGTGGGTCCGCTGTCAGACGGTTCAGACCATGTACTCGAGCTGCGCCGGACCCTCCACCTCGTCGGCCCGCGGACGGTCGAGGATGGTCTCCGCGACCCGTCGTGCCTGCCCGCGCAACTCGGGCACCGCGACCGTCTCCCAATACGTGCCGCGCAGCAGCGGGCCCAGCGCCAGCAGCCATGCCGACCGATCGCCGTCGGCGGTCAACGCGATGTGGTCGTGGTCCACGGCCACCCCCATGTTCGTCGCGTCCGGCGCGATCAGGCCGCGGCGCAGAAGGTTCTGCAGCAGCACCGAGCTGGTGCCCGTCAGCTTCGTCGACGGTCCGGTGGCGTTGATGACCACGTCACCGGTGAGCGTCTCGCCGTCGGCCAGATGCACGCGGATGTGCGCGCCGTCGTCCTCGAGCTTCTCGATCCCGGCGGCACGCACCCGCAGCTGCCCGGTCAGCTGCAGATGCGTCAGCTGAGCGTGGATGTCGGGCGAGATGCGGTGGCGGAACACATTCCACCGCGCTGCGTGGTGCTGCGCGAACGCAAGGCGCTCCGCCGTGGTGAAGCTGCTCCAGATGCGCTGGGTCTGTGCGCGCAGCTTGTCGACGATGATCGCCGGGTGGGCGTTGCGCTCATGCAGTTCCGCACAGTGCGCGCGGACGAGGGCGACCAGCCGGTCGAGGCCCAGCGTGGTCAGGTCGACGTCCGGCGGCGGGAACTCGGGGTACTCGATGCCGCGGAAGTGGCCGTGCGGCAGCCAGCCGTGCCTCGACACGGCGTGGATGTCGCCGCGCCAGCCGATGGTCCGCAGGGTGATGATCGCGTCGACGGCGGTCAGGCCCGTTCCGAGCACAACGACGGCCGAGTTCCGCTCGGGCAGCCGCTCCTCCCAGGCCTGCCACGGGTCACCGACCCAGGCGGGGTGGCCGGTGAGGCTCTCGGCGCCGGGCAGGGCGGCCGGTGTCTCGTTGCCGGTGGCCAGCACGACGCGGTCGGCCTCGATCGCGGATCCGTCGGCGAGGCGGACGAGGCAGCCCAGGTCGCCGGGTTCGACGTCGACCACGGTCCCGACGACCAGTCTCGCCGGCGCCGGACCGGTGCTCAGATGGCGCTGGGTCAGGGCGCGCAGATAGTCACCGTAGGTCTGCCTGGGGATGAACCGCTCCCGCAGGTCGATCTGCGGCACCGCTTCGAACTGCGGTTGCGCGCTGACCCAGCGCAGGAAGTGGTCGGGTTCGTCGGGGAACGCCGACATGTTGCGCGCCGCGACGTTGAGCAGGTACTCGGGGCGGCGCCGCCGGTAGGCGATGCCGCGTCCGACGGGTTCGCGCTCGTTGACCACCGTCAGGTCCAGCGGGA
Organism: Mycobacterium hippophais; assembly: GCF_027529605.1. NCBI lineage: Bacteria > Bacillati > Actinomycetota > Actinomycetes > Mycobacteriales > Mycobacteriaceae > Mycobacterium > Mycobacterium hippophais. The sequence continues at coordinate 347,132 of NZ_JAPZPY010000004.1, forward strand.
CGTCGCGGAGCCGCGCGAGGTTCACCGCGGTCATCGTCCCGCTGAAACCTCCGCCGACGACCACGACGCGGGCGGGCTGCTGCCGTGCGGCGGCGTCGGTGGGCATGCAGGTAGCTGACGGCCTCGCTTCCGCGTTGTCACGGGTTTGGGTGCCCGTGATCGGAAGTCGAACGATGGCGCGGCCGCCCTACCGGGGTTTGGCCAGCGGGAAGGGCAACGTCTCGCGGATGCTGCGCCCGGTGATCAGCATCACCACCCGGTCGACGCCCATGCCGAGGCCGCCGGTCGGCGGCATCGCGTACTCCATCGCCTGCAGGAAGTCCTCGTCGAGTTCCATGGCCTCCGGGTCGCCGCCCGAGGCCAGCAGCGACTGCTCCTGCAGCCGCCTGCGCTGTTCCACCGGATCGGTCAGTTCGCTGTACGCGGTGCCCAGCTCGACACCCCACGCGACGAGGTCCCACCGCTCCGCCACGCCGGGGATGCTGCGGTGCGGGCGGGTCAGCGGCGACACCGACGTCGGGAAGTCCTTGTAGAACGTCGGCTGCTCGGTGCGGTCCTCGACCAGGTGCTCGTACATCTCGAGCACCACGGCACCGGCGTCCCAGTGGGTCAGATAGGGGATGTGCGCCGCGTCGCACAACCGGCGCAGGGTCGGCAGGTCGGTGTCGATGTCGACGTGTTCGCCCAGTGCCTCCGACACCGCGCCGTGCACCGTCTTGACCGCCCACTCACCGGAGATGTCGACCGGGGCGAGCGTGCCATCGTCGCGGGGCCGCAGGAACACCTGCTCGCCGTTGGCGGCCAGGGCGGCGTTCTGGATGAGCTCGCGGCAGCCGTCGATCCACACGTTGTAGTCCGCGTGCGCCTGGTACGCCTCGAGCAGAGTGAACTCGGGGTTGTGGCTGAAGTCGACGCCCTCGTTGCGGAACGCCCGGCCGAGTTCGAAGACCCGCTCGACGCCGCCGACGCACAGCCGTTTCAGGTACAGCTCCGGGGCGATCCGCAGATACAGATCGAGGTCGTAGGCGTTGATGTGGGTCATGAAGGGCCGCGCGTTGGCGCCGCCGTGGATCTGCTGCAGGATCGGCGTCTCGACCTCGAGGAAACCCTTGTGGTACAGCGTGTTCCGGATGGCGTGCAGCACACCGCTGCGCGCCTTGATCAGGTCGCGCGCCTCGGTGTTGACGGCCAGGTCGACGTAGCGGGCGCGGACGCGGGCCTCCTGGTCGGTCAGGCCCTTCCACTTGTCCGGCAGCGGGCGAAGGCATTTGCCGATCAGCCGCCACCGGTGCACCAGCAGTGACCGCACGCCCTTGCGGCTGTAGCCGATCACTCCGGACACCTCGATCAGGTCGCCCAGATCGAGGGCGGCGGTGAAGTCGGCCGACGTCCCCTGTTCCAGCTTCGAATTGTCGAGCAGCAGTTGCATTTCACCGGACCAGTCGCGCAACTGGGCGAACAGCACGCCGCCGTAGTCGCGCATGCGGAGCACCCGGCCCGCCACCGACACGGCGGTGTCGTCGGCGGCGTCGTTCGCCTGGGCCACCGTGTGGCTCGGCGCCTGGCCCACCGGGTAGGCGTCGACACCGCTGTCCTGCAGCGCCTTCAGCTTCGCCATCCGCACCCGGACCTGCTCCGGCAGCCGGGGGCCCGCGGCCTCGTCGGCCATGTCGGCCTGTAGTCCGGAGACGTCGGGGGCGCTGCCGTCGTGGTGCAGCAGTCCGCTGGCCATCAGGGCGTCGGGAGCCGACACGTGGTGGCCGGTGTGCTGCTTGTTCCGCCGGGAGAACGGCAGTACCAGGAAGCCCTCGGCGATCACCGACGCGACGCCCACCCGTGGGACGAGCCGGGCGTCCTCGTAGCAGGCGAAGCGCGGCACCCACTCGGGTTGGTACTTCATGTTGGAGCGGTACAGCGTCTCGAGCTGCCACCACCGGGAGAAGAACACCAGCAGCCAGCGCCACAACCGGGCCACCGGTCCGGCGCCCAGCTGTGCGCCCTGCTCGAAGGCCGACCGGAACATCGCGAAGTTCAGCGAGATCCGGGTGACACCGATGCCCTCGGCCTGCATGCACAGCTCGCTGACCATCAGCTCGATGGTGCCGTTGGGCGACGTAGGGGAGCGGCGCATCAGATCCAGCGACACCCCGGTGGTACCCCACGGCACCAGCGAGAGCATCGCCACCACCTCGCTGCCATTCCCCGAGTCGCTTCGCTCCTGCCCGCCGGTGGCACCCTGCACCGTCTCGACCAGCAGGCAGTCACGGTCCGCGGGGTCGCCGAGCCGGCCGAGCGCCATCGAGAATCCGCGTTCGCTCTCGGTGTCGCGCCACGCGTCCGCCCGGGTGATCACCTCGGCCATCTCCTCGGCGCTGAGGTCGCGGTGGCGGCGGATGCGCACCGACGCGCCGGCACGGCGGGCCCGGGTGACGGCCTGCCGCACCGCGCGCATGTCCGGTCCGGACAGCCGGAACCTGTCCGGGTGCAGGATCGCCTCGTCGCCGAGCTGCAACGCGTTCAGGCCCGCCTCGCGGTAGGCTGCGGCACCGGTGAAGCTGGCGCCCATCACGCCCGGCGCCCACCCGTAGGTCTGGCACAACTGCAGCCAGGCGGCGATGGCCTGCGGCCATGCCTTGGGATCGCCGACGGGATCGCCACTGGCCAGGCACACCCCGACCTCGACGCGGTAGGTGATCGCGGCGCGGCCGTTGGGCGCGAACACCACCGACTTGTCGCGGCGGGTGGCGAAGTACCCGAGCGAGTCGTTCTTCCCGTACAGCTCGAGCAGCCCCCGGATCGCCGACTCGTCCTCGCCGGTCAGCGCGTTGTCCGCGCGTTGCGACTGGAACAGCACCACCGCGGCGGCCATCAGCGCCAGCGCGCCGAACAGGCCGAGCACCGCGTTGACGAGGACGTGGGGGTGCTGGCCCTCGAACGCCGCGGAGTCGACGCCGGCAAAGGCCACCACCCGGTTCGCGGCGTAGGCCAGCCGGTAGTCCCGTTCGAGCGTGCCGGGGAACAGTTCCACCAGCGCCCAGCCCACGAGGATGCCCAGCGCCATGCCGGCGACCAGCGTTCCGACGGCCTTGACCAGGGCCGCCCGCCGGACCCGGGCCCAGAATTCCGGGCGGGCCAGTAGCAGGAAGGCGATCGCAGCGACGTGGAAGGCCAGGCCGATCACCTCGCCGATCTCCTCGATGACCGACTCGTCGCCGGTCAGCAGGTCCACGACGTTCCAGCCGACTGCGGCCACCATGTAGAGCAGCAGCACCCACCAGGCGATGCGTTTGCGGGCGGCCAGCGCGGCGGCCAGCAACGCCAGCACGAACGCCCAGGCGAAGCTGGTGTCGGGGAAGTTGAAGATGTAGTCGTTGACGAACTCGCGCGGGACCCTGATCATCCACCGCACCAATGGCGAGACGCTGGCCAACAGCGACAGGGTGGCGATGATTCCGACGGTCCACCCGGCGGCGGCGGGAACCCAGGGATATCGGGTGGTCGACCGCGCCCTCGGCGGATTGGTGAGGGTCATAGGCCGCGAGGATATGCGCTCACCCGGGCAAATGGGTGGCAGAAACTACCAGACGGGGCCGGTGTATTTCTCGCCCGGACCGTGGCCCGGTTCCTCGGGCGCCGCGCTGGCTTCGCGGAACGCCAACTGCAGCGACTTCAGTCCATCGCGGACCGGTCCGGCGTGCGGACCGAGGTATTCGGCCGACGCCGTCACCAGTCCGGCGAGCGCGGTGATCAGCCGTCGGGCCTCGTCGAGGTCGCGGTGCGGGCTGTCGTCGGGGTCCTCGGCGGACAGCCCGAGCTTCTCGGCCGCCGCACTCATCAGCATCACGGCCGACCGCGTGATCACCTCGACGGCGGGAATCTCGGCGAGCTCGCGGACCGGCGGTGTGGCCGCCCCGTCATCGAATGCAGGAAACTCGGTCATGCCTGCTAGACTCGCATGCGCGACCGTCCCGGCTCAGGCCAGGGACAGCAAGTGGAGTCCCACTCCCACCGCTGGCCACGGAGGTATCCGAAGGCTCAGCGGTCCGGTCGGACATCGGTAGATGTCTGTTCTGGTCGGCATGGGCCCTGCTACCAGCAGGGCTTTCTCTGTCTTACGGGCAGAGGCGCTGATGGCGTGGGCTCCTCATAGGTAGACAACTATAGGAGGCCCCATCAGCACTGAGACCCGCGTCAACGAGCGCATCCGCGTACCTGAGGTCCGCCTGATCGGACCGGGCGGTGAGCAGGTGGGCATCGTGCGCATCGAAGACGCCCTCCGCGTCGCCGCGGACGCCGATCTCGACCTTGTCGAAGTTGCCCCGGACGCCAAACCGCCGGTGTGCAAGATCATGGACTACGGCAAGTTCAAGTACGAGACGGCTCAGAAGGCGCGCGAGTCTCGCAAGAACCAGCAGCAGACCGTCGTCAAGGAACAGAAGCTGCGTCCCAAGATCGACCCGCACGACTACGAGACCAAGAAGGGTCACGTCGTCCGCTTCCTCGAGGCGGGGTCCAAGGTCAAGGTGACCATCATGTTCCGCGGACGTGAGCAGTCCCGGCCCGAACTGGGCTACCGACTGCTGCAGCGCCTCGGCGCCGACGTCGCCGACTACGGCTTCGTCGAGACGTCGGCCAAGCAGGACGGCCGCAACATGACGATGGTGCTGGCACCGCACCGCGGCGCGAAGACCCGCGCCAAGGCGGCGCACGACGCCGATGCGCCTGCCGCGCAGCGCGCGAGCGCCGAGCCGGCCGAGCCGCCCAACCCCACCTGATCCGACACGAGAAACCGAGGACGACATGCCCAAGGCCAAGACCCACAGCGGTGCATCGAAGCGATTCCGCCGCACCGGGACCGGCAAGATCATGCGTGAGAAGGCCAACCGCAGGCACCTTCTCGAGCACAAGTCGAGCAAGCGCACCCGCCGGCTGGAGGGCCGCACCACCGTGGCGGCGAACGACACCAAGCGCATCAACAAGATGCTGAACGGCTGAGTGCGCCAACGCACTCCAGGTCGTCCCGACACTTTCCAGCCCGTACGAGAATAGGAATCACCCATGGCACGCGTTAAGCGCGCAGTCAACGCCCAGAAGAAGCGGCGCACCATCCTGGCAGCATCCAAGGGCTACCGCGGACAGCGGTCACGCCTGTACCGGAAGGCAAAGGAACAGCAGCTGCATTCGCTGAACTACGCCTACCGCGACCGCCGCGCCCGCAAGGGCGAGTTCCGCAAGCTGTGGATCTCGCGCATCAACGCCGCCGCACGCGCCAACGACATCACCTACAACCGGTTGATCCAGGGCCTCAAGGCCGCCGGCGTCGAGGTGGACCGTAAGAACCTCTCCGAGATCGCCATCAGCGACCCGGCCGCGTTCACCGCGCTGGTCGAGGTGGCCAGGGCCGCGTTGCCGGAGGACGTCAACGCGCCGTCGGCCGGAGAGGCCGCCTGACACTGTCTGAACGCTCCGCCCGGGTGGCGGCAGCGATCAAACTGCACCGACACGTCGGACGCCGCCGCGCCGCACGTTTTCTCGCCGAGGGACCCAACCTGGTCGAGTCAGCGTTGCGGCGCGGAGTGGTTTCCGAGGTGTTCGCGACGGAGTCCGCGGCGGAGCGCTTCGGCGACCTGCTGAACGGCGCGCCGTTGCACCTGGTCACCGAGCGTGCGGCGAAGGCGTTGTCGGACACCGTCACCCCGGTCGGACTGGTCGCGGTGTGCGAGTTGCCCACCGTGACCCTCGCCGACGTGCTGGCCGACGGGCCGCGGCTGGTGGCGGTACCGGTCGAGATCTCCGAGCCCGGCAACGCCGGCACGCTGATCCGCCTCGCCGACGCGATGGGCGCCGACGCGGTGGTGTTCACCGGGCACAGCGTCGATCCGTACAACGGCAAGTGCCTGCGCGCCTCGGCGGGCAGCATCTTCACCATCCCGGTGATCTCCGATCCCGACGCCGTCGCCGTGGTGGGGGAGTTGACGACCGCCGGGCTGCAGGTGCTGGCCACCACCGTCGACGGCGAGATCGCCCTCGACGCGCCCGAACTCGCCGCCGCCCTGACTGCGCCGACCGCGTGGCTGTTCGGCCCCGAAGCGCACGGACTGCCCGCCGAACTGGCCGCGCTGGCCGACCACCGGGTGCACATCCCGATGCCGGGCAATGCCGAGAGCCTCAACGTGGCGTCGGCGGCGTCGATCTGCCTGTACCAGAGCGCGCGGGCCCGCTAGTTCGACTTCAGCAGCCGCTCGGACACCTGCAGCATCAGCGTCCGGGGAGTGAACCGGTACCCGGTCGCGAGAAGTGAGTTCTTCCAACCGGACACCACGGTCGGAGTGGACTTGTCCAGCGCGGACATCGCGGTGTCCACCACCTGCTTGGAGGTCTGCCTGCCGCTGGTGAGGAACTCCTCGCCGGTGCGGGCGAAGAACTCGGTCTCCGTCGCGCCGGGGCACAGCGCCAGCACCCGGACACCCGTGCCCTTGCACTCCTGCCACAGCGCCTCGGTGTACGACAGCACGAAGGCCTTCGTCGCGCCGTAGACGGCCATCCCGGGCGTCGGCTGGAACGCCGCGGTGGACGCCACGTTGACCACCACGCCGTGGCCGCGCTGCGTCATCGCGGGCAGGAAGCGCGCGGTGAGATCGACCAGCGTGCCGCAGTTCAACTGGATCTGGGCGGCGTTCGGCTCGGGCGGCTGGCCGACGAACGCCCCGTGCAGGCCGACGCCCGCATTGTTGATCAGCACGTCGACCGTCCGGCCGAGCTCGCGGACCTTGGCCTCGAGTTCGGCGCCCGAGCCCGGCTCGGACAGGTCGGCCGCGACCACGTCGACCGTCAGGCCCGGATGGGCCGCCAGCAACGTGTCGCGCAGCGCGGCGAGTTTGTCCGTCCGCCGCGCGACGAGCACGAGATCGGTGCCGCGGCGCGCGAGCTGGACGGCGAACTCCTCGCCGATGCCTCCGCTCGCGCCGGTGATCAGTGCGGTGTCGTTGCTGAGGTCCACCTGGCGCTCCTGCGGTCGTCGGTGGGACCAGGCTAGCCCTTCGCGCGTCCGCGGGGGTCCGGCGGCAGAACTACGCCAGCAGCCCGCGCGCCACGTGGGTGATCTGCACCTCGTTGCTTCCCGCGTAGATCATCAGCGACTTCGCGTCACGCGCCAGCTGCTCCACCCGGTACTCGGTCATGTAGCCGTTGCCGCCGAACACCTGAACGGCCTCCATCGCGACATCGGTGGCGGCCTGCGAGCAGTACCACTTGATGGCCGAGGCCTCAGCCAGAGAGATCGACGTGCCGGTCTGCGCGGCCTCGATGACGCGGAACAGCATGTTGCGCACGTTGATCCGGGCGACCTCCATGCTCGCCAGTTTCAGCTGGATGAGCTGGAACTGCCCGATCTCCTGACCCCACAGGGTGCGGGTCTTGGCGTAGTCCACGCACAGCCGCAGGCACTCCTCGATGACGCCGAGGGCCATCGCGGCCACACCGATGCGCTCGGCGGAGAAGTTCGACCGGGCGCTGGCTCTGGAATCGGAGACGTCGCCTCCGGTGCCTTCGCTCTCGCCGAGCAGCCGGTCGCGGCCGAGGCGGACGTTGTTGAAGAACAGCTCACCGGTGCGCGAGCTGTGAATGCCCATCTTGCGGAACGGTTTCGACTGGACGAAGCCCTCCATGCCGCGGTCGAGCACGAACGTCAGCACCTTGCGGTCGCGCTTGCTCACGCTCGGGTCGCCCTCGTCGAGCTTGGCGTAGACGACCACCACGTCGGCGTCGGGGCCGTTGGTGATGAAGGTCTTCTGCCCGTTGAGGATGTAGTCGTCGCCATCGCGCACCACATAGGACTTCATGCCGCCGAACGCATCCGAACCCGAATCGGGTTCGGTGATCGCCCACGCGCCGACCTTCTCGTAGGTGACCAGGCCGGGCAGCCACCGCTCCTGCTGCGCGGGCGTGCCCCGGCTCATGATGGTCGGCACCGTCAGGCCAAGGCTCACGCCCATTCCCGCGACGATGCCCATGCAGACCCGGCACAGTTCGCTGACCAGGACGAAGCCCATACCCGCCTGGTCGGGGCCGCCGCCGAACATCCCGCCCGAGGCGCCTCCGCCGCCACCGTCACCGCCGCCGTCGCGCAGCCGGGCCAGCCGCTTGTCCAGCGATTCACGCGCCATCGCGTCGATCCCGAACGCCGCGAACAACTTCCGGATGATCGGATACGGCTCCATCTCGCCGCTCTCCAGCGCGTCGACGTGCGGACGGATCTCCTTGTCGACGAACTCCCGAACCGCGTCGCGCACGGCGATGTCCACGTCTGACCAATCCAGCATGTCGTCAGTCTCCCAGAGGTGGCTCAGGCCGCCGTGCGGCGGGCGCGGGCCGGGCGGAGACCGGCGAGCGAGAACGTGGTGTGCACCAGCGAGCCGGCCCGGTCAAGGATCGTCTTGCCGCGCGGCACGTAGTGCATCGGCAGCCCGCGGCGGTCACGCGGCGGTCCCATGAACGCCGGGGCCTCGACCAGTGGCGCGTCGTCGGGCAGCCGGCCCTGGGCCCGCCGGTAGGCCGCCAGCGCGCGCGGATGCAGCCGGATCTCGTCGGGGACCGCGACGAACGCCAGCTCGACCAGCTTCCCGAACAACCGCAGCACCACCTCGTCGCCGGGCGTCCACCGCATGCCTGCCTTCTCCCGGACCGCGGGGTCGAACAGTCCCGCGGCGATCCAGCGCTGCCCCGCCACCATCGGCCTGAACAGCTGATCCCACAGCGGCGTCGGCATCAGCACGAACCGCGGCTTGGGGATCCGGATGTCGAAGATGTCCAGGGTGGCCTTGTTGATCTCGAGCTCCTCGCGGCACTTGCGGTCCCAGTACTCGCAGAAGTCCTCCCAGGTCTCCGGGACCGGTCGCATGCTCATGCCGTACATCGAGTACCACTGCACGTGCTCGGCGAAGAGCTGGCGCTTCTCGGCCTCGGTGAGCCCGCCGCAGAAGTACTCGGCGGTCTTGATGATCAGCATGAAGAAGGTGGCGTGCGCCCAGTAGAACGTCTCGGGATTGAGGGCGTGGTAGCGGCGGCCGTCGCCGTCGATGCCCTTGATGGTGGTGTGGTAGCCCTTGATCTGCTCACCGGTCTGGGTGGCGCGCGGGCCGTCGTAGACGACGCCCATGATCGGGTAGACCGAACGCGCGACGCGCTGCAGTGGCTCGCGCAGCAGCACGGAGTGGTCCTCCACGCCGGCGCCGAGCTCGGGATACATGTTCTGGATGGCGCCGATCCACACGCCGAGCATCCCGGTGCGCAGGTCGCCGAAATACTTCCAGGTCAGCGACTCGGGACCCAGGGGTTCGGGTGCCGTGGCGCGACGGTGCAAGCGGGCGGTGCCGGAGCTGCCGCCGAGATCGTCCGGTGTCGTGGCCATCTGTCCTCGCTGACTCCAAACCCACGGTGTGTCCCCACGATAGTGCTGACAACGCCCGTTGTCGACGATTGACGCAGGCGTCGAAGAACCCTGTGACACAGCTGCTATCGACTCGGCGCACGCTCGTGACCAGCCGCTTCGCGCACGTGACCGGCGTGCGGTGGGGCCCGCCGGCCGCCGCGCCCCGCAACGATCGTGCGCACAGTGGCCCGGCGTTTCGCCTTCAGTCGATTGCCGGGCAACGAAACCGGCACCTAGGCTGGCGCCGTGAATGTCGAATCGTTCGAGGAACGATCCGGCCGAAACGGTGAGATCGAACAGGTGCCCGATCCCTCATCGGACGGCAGCCAGGGACCGCGCGGATGGCTGCGCAGGACCAACCACAGCCCGGGCCTCATCAACTTCGTGAAGCGCGCCCGGCGCGCGCTGCCCGGCGATCCGGAGTTCGGAGATCCGCTGTCGGCCGCGGGCGTCGGCGGCCCCCGCGCCGCCGCGCGCGTCGCCGACCGGTTGCTCGACCGCGACGCCGCGTCGCGCGAGGTCAGCCTCGGCGCCCTGCAGGTGTGGCAGGCACTGACCGAACGGGTGTCGGGCAAGCCGGCCAACCGCGAGGTGACGTTGGTCTTCACCGACCTCGTGGGATTCTCGCCGTGGTCGCTGCGCGCCGGCGACGACGCCACACTGCGCCTGCTGAGGCGTGTCGCGCAGGTCGCCGAGCCGCCGCTGCTCGAGGCCGGCGGCCACATCGTCAAGCGGATGGGCGACGGCATGATGGCCGTGTTCACCGACCCCGTCGTGGCGGTGCGCGCGACGATCACGGCGATGGACGCGGCCAGGGCCGTCGAGGTGGACGGCTACACCCCGCGGATGCGGGCGGGCGTGCACACCGGCCGACCGCAGCGGATCGGCTCGGACTGGCTGGGCGTGGACGTCAACATCGCCGCGAGGGCGATGGACCGGGCGACCCGCGGCGGGCTGGTCGTCTCGCAGACCACGCTGGAGCGGATTCCCGACGACGAGTTCGACGCGCTCGGTGTCACGGTCAAGCGGCAGCGCAGGCCGATCTTCACCACCAAGCCGGACGGCGTTCCGTCCGATCTGTCCATGTACCGCCTGCGCAGCCGCAGGGGCCACGAACCCGCCGACGAATCGGCCGACGACTGACCGGACGGCGGCTGGGCGGGCGCACCTGACGGGCGCGGGGGCCTTTCCGGTGATCCCCTATGATCGCCGGGTGGCCGAGCAGCCCGATGACGTGGCCGAAACCCTGTCCGAAGAAGCGCTGACCGAGGCGGTCAGCGCTGCCCGGCACGCCTTCGAGCTGGCCACCGACCTCGATGCGCTGGCCAGGGCCAAGACCGAACACCTGGGCGACCGCGCACCGATCGCGCTGGCCCGCCAGGCGCTCGGCGGGCTGCCCAAGGCCGAGCGCGCCGACGCGGGCAAGCGGGTCAACGTCGCGCGGACCGAGGCGCAGCGCAGCTACGACGACCGCCTCGCCGTGCTGCGCGCCGAACGGGACGCCGCGGTGCTGGTGGCCGAGCGCATCGATGTGACGCTGCCCTCGACGCGGCAGCCCGTCGGCGCCCGGCACCCGATCACGATCCTCGGCGACCACATCGCCGACACCTTCGTCGCGATGGGCTGGGAACTGGCCGAGGGCCCCGAGGTCGAGACCGAGCAGTTCAACTTCGACGCGCTGAACTTCCCGCCCGACCATCCCGCGCGCAGCGAGCAGGACACCTTCCACATCGCGCCGGACGGCTCCCGTCAGGTGCTGCGCACGCACACCTCGCCGGTCCAGGTCCGGGCGCTGCTGGAACGCGAGCTGCCGGTCTACATCATCTCGATCGGCCGCACCTTCCGCACCGACGAGCTGGACGCCACCCACACCCCGGTGTTCCACCAGGTCGAGGGGATGGCAGTGGACAAGGGGCTGACGATGGCGCACCTGCGCGGCAGCCTCGACGCGTTCGCCAGGGCGCTGTTCGGGCCGCAGGGCCGCACCCGGTTCCGGCCGCACTTCTTCCCGTTCACCGAACCCTCCGGTGAGGTGGACGTCTGGTTCGAGGGCAAGAAGGGCGGTGCGGGCTGGGTGGAGTGGGGCGGCTGCGGCATGATGAACCCGAACGTGCTGCGCGCCTGCGGGATCGACCCCGACGTCTACTCCGGGTTCGCCTTCGGCATGGGACTCGAGCGAACCCTGCAGTTCCGCAACGGCATTCCCGACATGCGCGACATGGTCGAGGGTGACGTCCGGTTCTCGCTGCCGTTCGGGGTCGGCGCCTGATGCGCGTTCCCTACAGCTGGCTGCGTGAGGTCGTGCGCGCCGGTGCACCGGACTGGGACGCCACGCCTGAGGAGCTCGAGGCGACGTTCATCCGGATCGGTCACGAGGTCGAGGGGATCATCCCCGTCGGTCCGGTGACGGGTCCGCTCACCATCGGCCGTGTCGCCGAGATCGAGGAGCTCACCGAGTTCAAGAAGCCGATCCGGGCGGTGAAGGTCGACGTCGGGGAGCCGGAGCTGCGCGACATCGTCTGCGGCGCGACCAATTTCGCCGTCGGCGACCTCGTCGCCGTGGCGCTGCCCGGCACGGTGCTGCCCGGCGACTTCAGCATCGCCACCCGCAAGACCTACAGCCGCACGTCCGACGGCATGATCTGTTCGACCTCCGAACTGCGGCTGGGCGCCGACCAGGCGGGAATCCTGGTGCTGCCGCCGGGCACCGCGGCTCCCGGCGACGACGCCGTCGAGGTGCTCGGTCTGGACGACGTGGTGTTCGACCTCGCGATCACACCCGACCGGGGCTACTGCCTCTCGGTGCGGGGGATGGCCCGTGAGATCGCCTGTGCCCACGACCTGGACTACGCCGATCCCGCCGAGGTGCCCGCCCTGCCCGTCGAGGGTGAGGCGTGGCCGCTGACCGTCCAACCCGACACCGGCGTGATCCGCTTCGGCCTGCGTCCGGTCACCGGCATCGATCCCGCCGCGGTGTCGCCGTGGTGGCTGCAGCGCCGCCTGATCCTCTGTGGCATCCGGGCCATCTCGCCTGCGGTCGACGTCACCAACTACGTGATGCTCGAACTCGGCCACCCCATGCACGCTCATGACCGCAGCCTGATCAACGGCGGGTTCGACGTCCGGCTGGCCCGTGCGGGGGAGACGGTGGTCACCCTCGACGATGTGAAACGCACACTCGCTGCCGGCGACGTGCTGATCGTCGACGACGCGGCGACCGCAGCGATCGGCGGCGTGATGGGTGCGGGCACCACCGAGGTCCGCGATACCACCACCGACGTGCTGCTCGAGGCCGCGGTGTGGGACCCGGCCGCGGTGTCGCGGACTCAGCGCCGGCTGCGGCTGGCCAGCGAGGCCGGCCGGCGCTACGAACGTTCGGTCGATCCGGCGATCTCCGTTGCCGCGCTCGACCGCTGCGCGGCGCTTCTGGCCGAGATCGCCGGCGGCACACCCGAACCCACGTTGACCGACTGGCGGGGTGATCCGCCGCGCGAGGACTGGTCCCAGCCCGCGGTGAGCATGGCGGTCGACCTGCCCGATCGCATCGCCGGTGTCGACTACGCCGACGGCACCACGCCGCGCCGGCTCACCCAGGTGGGCGCCGAGGTGACCGTCGACGGCGATCGGCTCACCGCGATCCCGCCGAGCTGGCGGCCCGACCTGCGGGAACCGGCCGACCTCGTCGAGGAGGTGCTGCGGCTGGAAGGGCTGGAGGTGATCCCCTCGGTGCTGCCCGCCGCGCCGCCCGGCCGCGGCCTGACGCCGGTCCAGAAGCGGCGCCGGGCGGTCGGGACGTCGCTCGCGCTGGCCGGTTTCGTCGAGATCCTGCCGTCGCCGTTCCTGCCCGCCGGGGTGTTCGATCAGTGGGGGCTGGCCGCCGACGACCCGCGGCGGCGCACCACCGAGGTGCTCAACCCCCTGGAGACCGACCGGCCGCACCTGGCCACCACCCTGCTTCCCGCGCTGCTGGAGACGTTGACCCGCAACGTGTCCCGCGGCGCGGTCGACGTCGGGCTGTTCGCCGTCGCCCAGGTGGTGGAGCCGACGGAGAATACCCGTGCGGTCGACCGCATCCCCACCGACCGGCGACCCACCGCCGAGGAGATCGCGGTTCTCGACGCGTCGCTGCCCCGTCAGCCCGAGCACGTCGCCGTCGTGCTGGCCGGTCTGCGCGAACCGGCAGGTCCCTGGGGTCCCGGCCGGGCGGTCGAGGCGGCCGACGCCTTTGAGGCGGTGCGCGCCATCGGGCGGGCCGCCGGTGTGGACTTCGCGTTGCGGTCCGGTGAGCGACTGCCCTGGCATCCGGGCCGGTGTGCCGAGATCCTGGTCGGCGACGTCAGTGACGGCGTGGTCGTCGGCCACGCCGGTCAGCTGCATCCCGCGGTGATCGAGCGGGCCGGCCTGCCCAAGGGGGCGTGCGCGGTCGAACTCGACCTCGACGCGGTGCCGATCGTGGAATCGCTGCCTGCTCCGTCGGTGTCGCCGTTCCCGGCGGTGTTCCAGGACGTCAGCCTGATCGTCGAAGAGGACGTCGCGGCGCAGAGCGTGATCGCTGCGGTGCGTGCCGGCGGGGGCCCGCTGCTCGAGGACGTCCGGCTGTTCGACGTGTACACCGGCCCGCAGGTCGGCGAGGGCCGCAAGTCGCTGGCCCTGGCGCTGCGGTTCCGGGCCACCGACCGCACGCTCACCGAGGACGAGGCCAGCGCGGCGCGTGACGCCGCGGTCGCGGTGGCGGCCGAGCGGGTCGGCGCGGTGCAGCGCCGCTGAGCTGTGCCCGGTGGCGCCGCGCCGCCCGTGTCAGGCCACAAGCAGGCGAGCCGGGCTGCGGCCCAGCACCTGACGCCACGGAATCTCCGCCGGTGCCTCGGTCAGCCGCAGCGGCGGATCAAGCGCGAGAACCGATTTCACACACTCGTGCACGGTCACCTTCGCCAGCGCCGTGCCGAGGCAGTAGTGCACCCCGGCGCCGAAGTTCATCAGCTTGGGCGCGTCCGGCCGGGTGAAGCGGGCGGCGTCGAACTGATCCGGGTCGTGCCAGGCCGTCTCGTCGCGGCAGGCGGCGGCGATGCACAGGAACACCATCGAGCCGGCCGCAAGCGACACCCCGTACACCTCGATCGGCGCCACAGCGGTGCGTGGGATCAGCGGGATGCTGGGCTCCATGCGGATCGTCTCCGTGACCGCGCTCGCCATCAGGACGTCGTCGTCACGCGCTATCCCGTCGCGGTGCTGCAGCGCCACCAGCAGGCTGCACGGGATCTGGCTTCCGGTGGTGTCGTGGCCCGCGACCAGGAGATTGGCGATCATCGTGACGGTCTCGTCGTGGGTGAGCCGTTCACCGTCGGCCTCCGCGGCCAGTAGGGCGGTGATGAGGTCGGGTCCCGGGTCCTGCGCCCGGCGGGCGGTCAATTCGTCGACGTACGTGTGCAGTTCGGTGATGGCGGTCGTCGCGGCCGCGATCTGGTCGGCGGTCATGACGAAGAAGACGGGGCTCAGCGCGTCGGCCCATCGGGCGAACACCGCCACATCGGCGTCGGGTACCCCGAGCAGCCGGCAGATCAGCCGGGTGCCCAGCGGCGAGCACGCCGCGACGAGGTCTCCGCCGTCGCGCACCGCGTCGGCCGCCTCCTCGGCCATGACGGTCGCGGTGGACCGCAACGCCGCGACGGAACGGGGTGTGAAGGATTTCGAGACCAGGGAACGTATCCGTCGGTGGTAGTCGCCTTCGGTGGTGAACATCAACCGGCCGTACCAGTCGCGCAGTGGACCGTCGGTGATACCCATGACATCGAAGAGCGTCAGCCCGATTCCGTTGAGCCGTGGGTCGTGTGCCAGCGACTCGACGTCGTCGTGGCGCAGGACGACGGTGGCTCCGGTTACCTCATCGGTGGCCAGTGGCCCGTGCTGGGCCGCCTCGCGCAGTACCCGGTGCATGTCGGTGGTGAACGATCCTGTCAGGTCGACCGATGTCGCCATGGCGCCTCCTCCGTCGCCCCCATTGTCCGGCCGCGACGACGCTCGGCGGCCCGCAATGGACGTAAGAGGACGGGACCGCTTGACGACTCAAGAAGTTGCTGAGCGCGAGCCGGTGCGGCTACCGCACCGGGTTCGTCAGGTCGGCGAGTCCGTCGCCGAGTTCGCACCGCACCACGTCGCCCGCCTCGATGCCGACCGCGCCGGGAGTACCGGTCGACAGGATGTCGCCCGGGTAGAACGGCATCACCTGGCTGTGGAAGCTGAGCAGCTCGGCGGGGGAGAACGTCATCCCCGACACGGTGTCCTTGCGGTGCACCGCGCCGTTGTGGATGGTCGCGACACGCAGGTCCGCCAGAGGCCCGTGGGCGAGCACCTCGTCCATGGTGATGAGGTCGGGGCCGAACGCGAAGAAGCTCGGGTAGTTCTTCACCCGGGTGAGGTAGCGCGGGTTCTCCAGCAGCACGGCCTCGGCGGTCTGGTCGAGCACCGGCACCACGCCCGCCACATAGGACAGCGCCTCCTCGACACCCACCTGATAGCACGTCCGCCCGATCACCAGTCCGAGTTCCGCCTCCGAGGTCACCTTGCCGATCCCGGGCGGCACCACGATGGGCTCTCCCGGGCCGACGATCGTGTGATCGCCCTTGATGAACGACGCCGGCGACGTCCGCGGGGCCTGCTCGCCGAGATCGCCTGCGTGTGCGCCGTAGTTCAGCCCGATGCCGAGGATCTTGCGGGGGCGTGTCCACGGCGCGAGCACCGGCGCGGCGGGGTCGGCACACGCGTCGTCGGAGACGCCGGCGGCCACGGCGGCGGCGAGTGCGTCCAGCGCGCCGGTCTCGAGCAGCGCCATCAGGCTGTCGGGCGCGCCGGGCAGCACGCGGTCCACCCGGGCCAGGCGCCCATCGGCCAGTGCGACGCAGGCGGTGGGTCGGTCATCGAGTCGAACGGTACGGAGGCGCAACGGAACTCCCTGAGACGAAGTGGTTACTGGTGTGGGTGGTTGATTTCAGACGACGCTGCGGATCAGGCCGCCGTCGACGCGGATCACCGCGCCGGTGATGTAGGACGCGCGGTCGCTGCACAAAAAGGCCGCCACGTCGGCGTACTCGTCGGGCCTGCCGTACCGGCCCAGCGCCATGGTGGCGGCGCTGTCGCGTGCGACGTCCTCGACGCTGCGGTCCTCGCGGGCCGCCCGGCGTTCGTCGAGGAACTGCGTGCGGTCGGTGGCGATGCGGCCCGGCACGATCACGTTCGACGTGATGCCGTCCCGCCCGACCTCGTCGGCGAGGGTCTTCGACCAGGCGTGCAGGCTCGCCCGCAAAGTGTTCGACAGCCCCAGGTTCGGGATCGGGCTGAGCGCGCCCGACGACGTCGAGGTCAGGATGCGGCCCCAGCCGCGTTCCCGCATGCCCGGCACCACCCGGTCGGTCAGCGCGATGACCGACAGCACCATCTTCTCGAAGCTGTCCCGCCAGGTGGCGTCGTCCTGGCCGGCCACCGGGGTGGGTGGCGGGCCGCCGGTGTTGTTGACCAGGATGTCGATCGGCCCGAGGGTGCGTTCCACCTCGGCCACGGTGGGCTCCCGCCGGCCGGCGTCGCCGAGGTCCCACACCAGGGGCAGCGCCTTGCCGCCGGCCTCCTCGACCTTCGCGGCGGTGGCGGCCAGGGCGTCCTGCGACCGGCCGGTGACCGCGACGGCGGCGCCCTCCTGCGCGAGGCGCACCGCGATGGCGCCGCCAAGGCCGCCGCTGCCGCCGAGCACCAGGGCGGTGCGTCCGGTGATGCCGAGATCCATGTCGAAGTCCCTTCAGCGAGGCGCGGATTGGGTTGCGGGCACGCTGCTCAGATGCTGTTCGAGCAGCGGCACCAGTGATGCGGGCAGCGGTGTGGCGGGTGGCCGAACGCGTGCGCAGGCGATCACCCCGCGCCGGCGCAGCAGCTCCTTGCGGATCGCCAGGCCGACGCGCAGCTGCCCTTCGAAGTTGGCCAGCGGCAACCACGGCGCCCATGCCTCCCGGGCGGCGCGGAATCCGCCGTCGCGGTGGGCGCGCAACACCGCCGCCAGCGCGGCCGGATGGCTGAAGCCCGTCATGGCGCCCGCCGATCCGGCGGCCAGTTCGTCGAGCAGTCCGACACCGCCGAGCCCACCGAACACCGGCACGTCGAGCCGGGGTGCCAGGTGGGCGATCGCGACGGACGTGGGCGGCGTCTCGGATTTCACGCCGACCGCGAACGGGCACGCCCGGACCAGCTCCACCACCTGCTCGTCGGTCACCCGGATCCCCGACACGACGGGATAGTCCTGCACCAGCACGCCGATTCCGGTGCCGTCGTGCAACCGCCGCATGGCCTCCGCGGCCACGGCGGGGTCGGCGTCACCGATCTGAGCCATCAGCGCCACCGGCGGCCGGGACACCGCCCCGAGCAGTCGCTGCGCCTGCGCCACCACGGCGTCGGGGTCCCGTTCGGAGAGCCCGAGCACGTACGGCAGGTCGGTGGCCGCCGCGACGGTCTGCGCGACGGCGTCGGCCTCGTCGGGTCGCAGGGAGGCCGCCTCGCCGAACACGCCGAGCGCGACCAGACCGCCGCAGCCGTCCTCGGCGAACGACGCGACCTCGTTGCGCAGTGATTCGAGGTCGATGTCGAGGTGGTCGTCGAACGGAGTGGCCAGCACTCCCCAGAGGCCGCCGGCGATGACGTCGGTCACGGGCGGCCCTCGAGGGTGGAGACGACGTGCTCGGCGATGGCGAGCGCGGACGTGGCCGCCGGCGACGGCGCGTTGCGCAGCACCACGATCCGGTCGCGGATGCTGATCCGGAAGTCGTCGACGAGTCCGCCGTCGGCGTCGAGCGCCTGCGCGCGGATCCCCGCCCGGCCCGGCACGACGTCGTCGTCGCCGAGTTCGGGGACGTAGGCCCGGGCGGCCGCGACGAACCGCCGCTTGCTCAGCGAGCCGTACATCTCGCGGATCCCGGTGCGCCAGTGCTGCCGGGCGAACCGCCAGAACGCCGGGGTGCGGGCGACGCCGGCGAGATCGGCGGGGGACACGTTGCGCCACGTGTAACCCTCGCGGGCCAGCGCGAGCACCGCGTTCGGGCCGATCAGCACCTCACCGTCGACCCGCGGCGTGACGTGGACGCCGAGGAACGGGTAACGCGGGTCGGGCACCGGATACACCAGGCCGTTGACAAGCCCGCGGCGCTCCGGCTTGAGCGCGTAGTACTCGCCGCGGAACGGCATGATCACCGGATCGGGTCCGTCGCCGGCCATCTCGGCCAACCGGTCGCTCTGCAGGCCGCCGCAGGCGACCACCTGATCGAAGGCGCTCTCATCCGTCCCGCCTGCGGTCCGCGTGGTCAGCACCACCTCGGATCCCTTGACCTGCATCCCGGTCACCTCGTGGCCGAGCAGGATCTTCGCGCCGGCGGCGACGGCGTCGGCGGCGAGAGCCTGGGTCACCTCGGCGAAGTCGACGATCGACGTCGACGGCGAGTGCAGTGCGGCGACGCCGCGGACGTGCGGTTCGAGTTCGCGCAGCTCGCCGGGGCCGATGATCCGGATCCCGGGCACGCCGTTGGCGCGGGCGCGGTCCTCGATGTCGGACAGCCGGGCCCGTTCCACCTCGTCGAGGGCGACCAGCACCTTGCCGCAGGCGATCCGGCGGATCCCGCGCTCGGCGCAGTAATCCTCGAGCAGGCGCACCCCGCGCCGGCAGAGCAGCGCCTTCTGTGAGCCCGGCTGGTAGTAGAGCCCGGCGTGCACGACGCCGCTGTTGCGTCCGGTCTGGTGCGACGCGAGGCGGTCCTCCTTGTCGAACACCGTCACCTCGGCGTCGGGCCTTCGGGCCAGGATCTCGCGGGCGACGGCGGCACCGACGATGCCGCCGCCGATCACGGCCATCCGCTGGGTCATCGGCATCCTCCCGAGGGTGCGTAACCGGCGAAGACCGCGTCCTGGTCACCGCCGAGTGAGGGTGGCGCCTCGCGGCGCGGATCGCCGTGTTCGGACAGCTGCAGCGGCGACGCGGGCATCTCCAGGTCACCCAGCGTCGGGTGCGGCAGTGTCAGCACCATCGACTCGCGGACCTGCGCCCAGTCGTAGACCTCGGGCACGGTGCGAATGCGGCCCGCGGGCACACCCGCCGCGTCGAGCGCGGCGAGCACCTCCTCAGCGGTCCTGTCGGCGAGCAGGGCGTCGATCTCCTTCTGTAGCGCGTCGGCCCGGCCGACCCGGTCGATGTTGGTGGCGATGTCGGGGCGGTCGGCGTCGAGGCCCACGATCGGCGCGAACTTGCGCCACAGCGATTCCGACCCGACGGCGATCACGATATCGGCGTCCTCGCACCCGAACACCCCGTACGGCGCGATGGACGGATGGCGGTTGCCCGTGAGCACCGGTTCCACGCCGGCGGAG
This sequence comes from Mycobacterium hippophais, assembly GCF_027529605.1. Lineage (NCBI taxonomy): Bacteria > Bacillati > Actinomycetota > Actinomycetes > Mycobacteriales > Mycobacteriaceae > Mycobacterium > Mycobacterium hippophais. Next base: position 366,954 of record NZ_JAPZPY010000004.1, read on the forward strand.
AGCCAGCCGACGCCGTGGAACACGTGCACCCCGACCACCGCCGCCAGCAGCGAGGTCTCGACGTGCTGCCCGCGGCCGGTGTGCTCCCGCGCCCGCAGTGCGGTCATCACCCCGAACGCCCCGAAGAGTCCGGCCAGGATGTCGCACATGGGCAGCCCCACGCGTTGCGGGGTGCCGCCGGGCTGTCCGGTCAGCGCCATCAGGCCGGCCTCGGCCTGGACGATCTGGTCGAAACCGGGCCGCGCGCCGTCCGGTCCGCCCTTGCCGAATCCGGTGATGGACAGCGTCACCAGCCGGGGATTGAGCTCGCGCAGCCGGTCGAGGCCGAGCCCGAGCCGGTCGAGCACCCCGGGCCGGTAGTTCTCGACGAGCACGTCGGCCTGCGCGACCAGCCAGCGCAGCCGGTCGGCGCCCTCGGCCGATTTGAGGTCGAGCACCACCGAGCGCTTGTTGCGGTTGGCGCTCATGTAGTACGCCGACTCCCGGTGGCCGTTGCGGTCGACGTAGGGCAGCCAGCCCCGGCTGTCGTCGCCTCCCGGCGGTTCCACCTTCACCACGTCGGCGCCGGCGTCGGCCATCATCATCGTGGCGTACGGACCGGCCAGTGCGCGGCTGAGATCGACCACCCGGATGTCGGCGAGCGGTCGGGGTGCGGGCCCGGTTGCATCCGTCATCCGCGTCCTCCCATCAGTTTCAGGCCGACCGACATGAGCACGATCACCGAAGTGATGCGCAGCACGTGCACGGTCAGCACGATCGGAACATTGGCGCCGGCGCCGGCGGACAGCGCGCCCATCTGGGCGATGCCGCCCGGTGCGGTGGCCAGTAGCGCGGTCATCGAATCGAACGGGGTGAATTTCCACAGCAGCAGCGCCGCGAGCAGCCCGAACACCAGGAAGGCGACGACGGTCACGACGATCGGCACCACCGCCGACCGCAGTTGGGTCAGCGTCTCCTGGTTGACCCCGGTGCCCAGCAGCCAGCCGAGCACGGCGTAGACGATCCACTTCCCGACGGAGGGGATCTCGAACGCCGACGAGCTGAAGATGTTGACCAGTGCGACCCCCACCATGGCCCCGAGCAGAGGCGCGGCGGGCAGGTGGAGCAGGGTGGCGATGCCTGCGCCGATCACCGCTGCCGTCGCTGTCAGCAGCAGTGAGCCGATGTTCATCAGACGTGTTCCCGGTCGTCGTCATTGAGTGCGTTGCCGTCGCGACCGGCAGCCTTGCCCTCGGCCGTCTGTCGACGGCGCATCGAGACGAGTTGCAGCGCGGACTGTGTCGCGCGGCGCATCGGATTCTTGATGAACGGGATCGCGAACAGCAGCACGATGAACGCCAGAATCCCCAGCGAGGTGCTCCGTTCGACGAAGACGCCCAGGCTGCCGCCGGAGATCACCATCGTCTGCCGCAGCGACTCCTCGGCCAGCGGACCCAGCACCAGGGCGATGATCAGCGCGGCCGGGGACAGCCCGTACTGGCGCATGAAGAATCCGAGCACGCCGCAGGCCAGCATGATCTGCACGTCGAGCAGGCTCTTGTTCACCGCGAAGGTGCCGAGCGCGCACAGCAGGATGATGATCGGGCCGAGCACCCGGAACGGCACGCGCGCGATGCTGGCGAACGCCGGGATGCAGAAGACGTTGACACCCAACAGCATCACGTTTCCGAGGAACATGCTCGCGATGAGACCCCAGGCGAACTCCGGGTTCTGCTGCATCAGCAGCGGACCCGGTTGCAGGCCCCACATCAGGAATCCGCCGAGCAGCACGGCGGTCGCGCCGCCGCCGGGGATGCCGAGTGTCAGCAGGGGCACCATGGCGCCCGAGGATGCCGCGTTGTTGGCCGACTCCGGGCCGACCAGCCCGGCCATCGCGCCCTTGCCGAATTTCTCCGGCGTCCGCGATACCGATTTCTCGACGTTGTATGCCATCAGCGAGGCGACGGTGGCGCCGGCGCCCGGCGTCAACCCGACACCGAATCCGAGGAACGAGCCGCGCAGCGTGGGCCCGACGGACTCACGGACATCCGTGCGGGTGGGCCAGAATCCGCGGCTGCGCGCCGACACCCCGAAGAACTTGAGCTCTTCGAGGTGGCCGCCCCGCCACAGCGTGTGCATCACCTCACCGACGGCGAACAGTCCGATCGCGACGGGGATGAAGTCGATGCCGTTGATCAGGTCCACCGAGCCGAAGGTGTACCGCTGGCCGCCGCCGCCGATGTCGATGCCGACGGTGCCGATCGCGAAGCCGATGAGCGCCGACAACGCGCCGAGCATCTTGTTGCCGCGCAGGATCACGATGACGGTCAGCAGGCCCGCCATCACGACGAGGAAGTACTCAGGGGGACCGAAGGTCTTGGCGAACTCGGCGGTCACCGGCGCGGCCACACTGAGCAGCACCGCCCCGATGGTGCCCGCCACGAACGAGCCGACCGCCGCCATCACCAGCGCGGGCCCGGCCCGCCCCTGTTTGGCGAGTGGATAGCCGTCGAACGTGCTTGCCACGGTGGCAGATTCGCCCGGTGTGTTGATCAGTACCGAGGTGATGGTTCCGCCATACATGGCGCCGTAGTAGACGGCGGCCAGCATCACGATGGCGCCGGTCGGGTCGAGCCCGAACGTCACCGGAAGCAGGATCGCCAGCCCGGCGGACGGGCCGACTCCGGGGATGACGCCGACGATCATGCCGATCATCACACCGCCGAAGAGCAACAGCAGGTTCTGCACCGTCAACAGGGCGGTGATGCCGGTCATCAGGTCGAACATGGTGGGACGCTCCTCAGCCGATCGGCAGAATTCCCTGCGGCAGACCGACGTTGAGGCCGGTCTGGAACGCCAGGTACAGGAGGACGGGCACGGTCACCGCGATGATCAGCGACCGAACGTGGTGCTTCGGATCGAGGAACCACAGGGTGACGGCCAGGAACAGCACCCCGGCCAGCGCGGCGCCGAGGACGCCGAGCAGCGCGACGAACACCGCGGCCGCGATGGTGAATGCAACCAGCGCGACCGGATGCCGGCCGAGGTCCGGTTCGGCGGCCTCGTCGGCGGCCTCGGCCTGGCTGACGGGCTTGGCCGAGGGCCTCGAAAGCACGTCACGCACAGCGGCGATGACGATGACGGCGATCGCGGTGAAGCCCAGGATGCGGGGGAACACGCCGGGGCCGATGCGGCCGGCCTGGGTGCGCCACTCCATGCCCATCGCGATCTCGGTGTAGAAGGCGAACGCGATGAGCAGCACACCGAGGAAGGTGAGTCTCGGCCAGTTGACCACCCGCTTGGGCTCGGTGGACTCGGACACGGCTGCGGTCGCCATGTTGAACGGGGTCGTCGCGGTCACAGCGCGCCCTGTTCCTTGAGCGTCTTCTCGAACTCTGCGGTGGTGGTTTCGAGGTAGGCGGTGAAGTCGTCGCCCCACAGTTCGTTCTTGGTGAGGTAGTTGTCGGCGAGATAGGCCTGCCACTCCTCGGTCTTGACGACCTCCTTCATCGTCTTGATCCACCAGTCGCGGGCGTAGTCCGGGGCGTCGGGCGGGAGGATGAAACCGCGCGGCATGGACGGCAGGTCGGCCATCCCCTTCTCGGCGCCGGTCGGGACGTCCGGCAGCTTCTGCAGGCGCTCCTTGCCCGTGAACAGCACGGGCGTCATGTCACCGGACTCCACCTGGCCCAGGATCGACCCGGGGTTGGAGATCATCGAGTCGAGCGCACCGCTGAGCAGTGAGGTCTGCACCTGGCCCTCTTCGTTGTAGGGCACGTACTCGATCTCGTAGCCGGCGTGCTCGGCGATCAGCGACTGCAGGATGAAGTCGACGTTCACCGTGCCGATGCCACCGACGACGACCTTGCCCTTGTTCTTGGCGTAGGCGACCCAGTCCTCGAAGGTGCGGATGCCCTTCTTGCCGTCGACGAGCAGCAGCGCGTCGTCGGTGGCCATCAGGCCGACGTGGGTGAAGTCCTTGTAGGTCCAGCCCGGGTCGGCCTGCAGCGGGGTGGTGAGGAAGGACCCCGACGTGGTCGACACGTCGTATCCGCTGCCGCGCTTGCTCAGCAGGTAGCCCCATCCGGTGGCGCCACTGCCGCCTTCGCGGTTCTCCACGGCGATGTCGTTGGGGTAGAGGTTCTTCTCCTGGATGATCTGCACGAGCTTGCGGGCCATCATGTCGTTGCCGCCGCCGGGGCCGAAGGCGATGGTCCAGTCCAGTTCCTGGGACGGGTAGTCCTCGGCGGATCCGGAGTTGCCGCTGCCGGCGTTGCACGCCGACAGCACCAGGGCGGCGACGGCTATCAGCGCGGTGATGATCGCTTTGAGTCGCATGGTGTTCTCCTCGTTGAGTGGTGGGCGGGAGGCTTGGGTTCTCAGGTGGTGGCGTCGTGGCGGAACCACGAGCCGCTGGCGGTGGCGACGAGGCGGCCCGCGGTGTCGTGCATGTGGGACTCCAACTGCACGATGCGCCGGCCGCCGTGGACGACGCGGCCCGTGCACGTCACGTCGGTGCGCACGGCCCGCAGGAATCGCATCTGCATCTCGATGGTCGAACCGGCCGACAGGTAGCGCTGGCAGGCGTGACCCATCGAGATGTCCAGCGCGGTGGACAGCACACCGCCGTGCACGGCGCCGCCGGCATTACACAGGTGGCGGGCGAACGGTAGGCGCACCACGCAGGCCTTGTCGTCGTCGACGTAGTCGATCGACAGGCCGAGGAAGTGGATGAGGAAGTACCGGCCGAATTCCGGCTCGGCTACGCCGGCGGCGTACTGGGCGGCACCCACCGGATCGGTGGGCCGGACAGCGGGATCGGTGGTGGTCATGACCAGGTGAACCTCGGGGGACGCTTCTCCAGGAACGACCGGACGCCCTCGGCGTAGTCGTCGGTGTCGAAGGACGAGTTGCGGATGCCGGTGGTCACCTCGTCGTCGGAGGTCTGCCCGCCGAGCACTAGGTCGACGATGCGCTTCGACGACCGGACGCTGTACTGAGCGCGGGTGGTGACGAGGCGGGCGAATTCGTAGGTGTGCTTCTCCAGGTCGTCGGCGGGCACGAGCTCGTCGATCAGGCCGAGGCGCAGCGCCTCCTCGGCGTGGACGTGCTGCCCGGAGAACAGGATCCACTTCGCGCGGGACGGCCCGACGACGTCGACGAGTCGTTTGGTCGATTCCAGGCTGTAGACCAGGCCGAGCTTCGCCGGGGTGATGCCGAACCGGGACCGTTCGTCGGCGAACCGGATGTCGCACGCCAGCGCGAGACCGCAGCCACCGCCGATGGCGTAGCCGTGCACCATCGCGATGGTGGGCTTGGTGCAGCCCTCGACGGCGTGTTCGGCCGCCGCGACGTGCTCGTTGTAGGCCTTGGCGGAGTCACTGTTGCCACGGACCTCCTCGAACTCGCTGATGTCGGCGCCGGAGGCGAAGCTGCGGGTGCCTGCCCCGCGCAACACCACGACCTTGACCGCCGGGTCGGCGTCCAGTTCGGCGAACACCTCGGGGATGCGGCGGTACATGGTCAGGGCGATCGCGTTGTGGCTGTCGATGTTGTCGAGCACGACGGTGGCGATCGCCGGGGTCTCGTCGTCCCGTTCGACACGGATCGTCTTGTCGCTCATGCGGTTTTTCCCTTCTGCAGGTCCGGGTGGGCGTCGTAGAGGATGCCGTCGGTGAAGAGGCGATCGATCTCGTCGCCGCCGATGCCCAACTCGGACAGCACCGAGGCGGTGTGCTGGCCCAGCCAGGGAGCCGGCGCGCGCACGCTGAATTCGAGGTCGGAGAACCGGGTCGGCGGGGCGATGGTCTTCATCGGCCCGATGATCGGATGCTCGAGGTCGACGATCATGCCGCGCGCCTGCACGTGCGGATCGTCGAGCGTCTCGTCGTAGGTGAGCACCGGCCCGCCGGGGACACCGGCGGTGTCCATCCGGTCGACCCACGCGCTGGTGGGCAGCGTGGTGGTGATCGCCTCGATCTCCTTCTCGAGCTCGTCGAGGTGGTTCATCCGCGCGGGCAGGTCGATGAAGCGCGGGTCGTCGGCCCAGTCCGGGCGCTTGAGCACGTCGTTGATCAGCCGCTGCCACAGCCGGTCGGTGTTGGCGCCGATCGTCACGTAGCCGTCGGCGGTGCGGTAGGCCTGGTAGGGAGCGGATCGCCGATGCCGAGTGCCCGTCTGCGCCGGGGTCTCGCCGTTGCCGAAGTAGGCGCCGGACTCCCAGACCGTCCAGGCCAGGCCGGCGTCGACGAGCGAGATGTCGATGTACTGACCCTCGCCGGTCTGCCGCCGGTTGAGCTCCGCCGCGAGGATCGAGTAGATCGCGGTGGCGCCTGCGGCGATGTCGTTGATCGCGATGCCGACCTTGGTGGGCTTGCCGTCGGGCTGACCGGTCATCCGCAGGAACCCGCCGATGCCCTGGGCCATGATGTCGAATCCCGGCCGGTCACGGTACGGGCCGGTCTGGCCGAACCCGCTGATCGAGCAGTACAGGATGTCCTCGCGGACGGCGCGGATGGCGTCGTAGTCGATGCCGAGACGCCCGGTCACGCCGGGCCGGAAGTTCTCGATCACTAGGTCGGCGCCCGCCGCCAGCTCGTGGAACAGCTCGCGGCCGCGGTCGGACTTGAGGTCCAGCGCGACCGACCGCTTGCTGCGATTGGGCATCGCGAACGGGTAGCTCTCGCCGTTGACCTTCGGCGCCATCCGGCGCGAGTCGTCCCCCGTGCCCGGCTGTTCGATCTTGATGACGTCGGCGCCGAGTTCGGCCAACACCATCGTGCAGTAGGGACCCGACAGGAATCGCGTCAGGTCGAGGACTCGGAATCCGCTGAGTGGTCGCATTGATCCTTCCCGCATTGTGGGATATGTTGTGCGCATTGCAGAAAGGCTAAGACGGTGAGCGCAATCACGTCAAGTGGTTCGAGAGACGTGGATCACTGTGCAAACAGCCGGACGGACTGTCAGAGTGGGACGACACGGAGGGGTGACCGGGGCGATGGAAAGTACTGAAGGCGGCGCAGATGTGCAGCGGCGCAACGGAGTTCAGTCGATTGATCGAGCGGTCGCGATTCTGCGGTGCTTCAGCGGGCGCACACCCGAGCTGGGAATCAGCGAACTCGCCCGATCGACCGGCCTGTCGACCAGCACGGTGCACCGGCTGCTGGCGGCGATGCAGGAGAACCACCTCGTGCGTCAGACCGGCGCCAAGCGGTACGGCCTCGGCCCCTTCCTACTGCAGCTGGCCAACTCGGGTGCGATGCCGCGAACGCTGCGCGAGGCGGCGCTGCCGTTCATGACCGATCTGCGCGACGAACTCGACGAGACGATCGGCCTGCACGAGTTGCTGCGGACCGGCCACCGCATCGTCGCCGCCCAGGTGGAGAGCCACCAGGAACTGCGCCGGACCTACACCGACATCGGCGTGCCGATCCGGCTGGTCTACGGCGGCCCCGGCAAGGCCATCCTGTGCGCGATGCCGGCCGAGGAGCGCGAGCGTCACCTCGGCGAGCGGATTGACGCGATGACCGCCACTACCACCGTCGACCCCGAACTGCTTCGCCGTGAACTGGAGCTGGCCCGCGCACGGGGCTATGCCGAGTCGCGGGGCCAGCGCACAGTCGGGATCTGCGCGGTGGCCTCGCCGGTGTTCGACCACAGCCAGCGAGTGATCGGTGCGCTCGGCGCGTCGGTGCCCGAGGTGCGGATGAGCGCCGAGCGTGCCGACCACATCGGCACCCGCGTGCGTGAGGTGGCCTGGGACCTCTCGACGGCGCTGGGCGCCTCGGTCGACGGCGTCCGTGCCGCGGTGCCCGGCCTCCGGCTCGGGTGACGGCTTGGGCCACGTCAGAATTGGTTTGCATTCGACTGCATAACCATGCATGCTTCGTGCATGACTTCTGTGGCGGTCGCCGGGGCCAGCGGGTACGCCGGCGGAGAGATCCTGCGCCTGCTCCTCGGGCACCCGGCCTACGCCGACGGCCGGCTCACCATCGGTGCGCTGACTGCGGCGGCCAGCGCCGGCACCAGCCTGGCCGAACACCACCCGCATTTGCTGCCGCTCGCCGGCCGGGTGCTCGAGGCGACGTCGGCCGAGGTGCTCGCCGGCCACGACGTGGTCTTCCTCGGCCTCCCGCACGGTCACTCCGCCGCCCTGGCCGAGGAACTCGGCGACGACACGCTGATCGTCGACTGCGGCGCCGACTTCCGGCTCACCGACGCCGACGACTGGGTCCGGTTCTACGGATCCGCCCACGCGGGCAGCTGGCCCTACGGGCTGCCCGAACTGCCCGGCGGGCGTGACCGGTTGCGCGACGCCAAGCGCATCGCCGTCCCCGGCTGCTATCCGACAGCGGCGCTGCTGGCGCTGCTGCCCGCCGTCGCCGCCGATCTGGTCGAGCCCGCCGTCACCGTCGTCGCCGTCAGCGGCACGTCGGGCGCGGGCCGGGCGGCCAAGACCGACCTGCTCGGCGCCGAGGTGATCGGCTCCGCGCGCGCCTACAACGTCGGCGGCAGGCACCGGCATACCCCGGAGATCGCCCAGGGCCTGCGGGCCGTCACCGAGCGGGACGTCACGGTGTCGTTCACCCCGGTCCTGATACCCACCTCGCGCGGAATCCTGGCCACCTGCACCGCCCGCACCGACGCGCCGCTGTCCGAGCTGCGCGCGGCGTACGAGAAGGCTTATGACGGTGAGCCCTTCGTGCACCTGCTGCCCGAGGGTCGGCTGCCCACCACCGGCTCGGTGATCGGCAGCAACGCCGCACAGATTGCCGTCGCGGTCGACGAGGACGCGCACACCTTCATCGCCATCGCCGCCATCGACAACCTGGTCAAGGGCACCGCCGGCGCGGCGGTGCAGTCGATGAACCTCACGCTCGGCTGGCCCGAGACCGAGGGCCTGTCGATCGTGGGGGTGGCGCCGTGACCACGAACGACACCACAACCACGAACGACTCCACAACCACGAACGACACGACCACCCGGCTGCTGCGCACCCAGGGCGTCACCGCGCCCGCCGGTTTCCGCGCCACCGGCGTCGCCGCGGGCATCAAGGCCTCCGGCGCACGGGATCTGGCGCTGGTGTTCAACGAAGGCCCCGACCACGCGGCGGCGGGAGTTTTCACCCGCAACCAGGTCAAGGCCGCGCCGGTGCTGTGGACCCGCCAGGTGCTCACCACCGGCCGGCTGCGGGCGGTGGTGCTCAACTCCGGCGGCGCCAATGCGTGCACCGGCCCGCTGGGATTCCAGGACAGCCACGCCACCGCCGAAGCCGTCGCCGCGGCGCTCTCCGACTGGGGCACCGAGACCGGCGCGATCGAGGTCGCCGTCTGCTCCACCGGCCTGATCGGCGACCGCCTGCCGATGGACCGAGTGCTCGGCGGTGTCACCGAGGCGGTGCACGAACTCGCGGGCGGACTGGCCGGCGGCGAAGATGCGGCGCGCGCCATCATGACCACCGACACGGTGCCCAAGCAGGTGGCGCTGCACCACCCCGACAAGTGGACCGTCGGCGGGATGGCCAAGGGCGCGGGCATGCTGGCACCGTCGCTGGCCACCATGCTGTGCGTGCTGACCACCGATGCGGTGGCTAGTTCGGACGCCCTGCGCGACGCACTGCACCGCGCCGCCGCCCTGACCTTCGACCGGCTCGACGTCGACGGCAGCTGTTCCACCAACGACACCGTCCTGCTGCTCGCGTCCGGAGCCAGTGAGATCGCGCCCAGCCAGGACGAACTCGAGGACGCCGTGCTGCGGGTGTGCGACGACCTGTGCGCCCAGCTGCAGGCCGACGCCGAGGGGGTGACCAAGCGGGTGTCGGTCACCGTCACCGGCGCACCCACCGAGGCCGACGCGCTGACCGCGGCGCGGCTGGTCGCCCGCGACAGCCTGGTCAAGACCGCGCTGTTCGGGTCGGACCCGAACTGGGGCCGGGTGCTGGCAGCGGTGGGCATGGTGCCGTTCACCATCGACCCCGATCGGATCACGGTGTCCTTCAACGGCTTTCCGACGTGCGTGAACGGTGCGGGGGCGCCCGGCGCCCGCGACGTCGACCTGTCCGGCGAGGAGATCGACGTGGTCATCGACCTCGCTCTCGGCGGGGGTGCGGCCACCGTGCGCACCACCGACCTGTCGCACGGCTACGTCGAAGAGAACTCGGCCTACAGCTCATGACGTCCCCTGATGTCGCCGGCCGGCCGGCCCCGCTCGGCACCCCGGTCAAGGCCAAGGTGCTGGCCGAGGCACTGCCGTGGCTCACACAACTGCACGGGAAGATCGTCGTGGTCAAGTACGGCGGCAACGCCATGACCGACGACCTGCTCAAGGCGGCCTTCGCGGCGGACATGGTGTTCCTGCGCAACTGCGGCATCCACCCGGTGGTGGTGCACGGCGGGGGCCCGCAGATCAGCGCCATGCTGGAGAGGCTCGGCGTGCCGGGCGACTTCAAGGGCGGCTTCCGGGTCACCACGCCCGAGGTGCTCGACATTGCGCGGATGGTGCTGTTCGGCCAGGTGGGTCGCGAACTCGTCGGGCTGATCAACGCGCACGGTCCCTACGCGGTCGGCATCACCGGCGAGGACGCCCACCTGTTCACCGCGGTGCGGCGCAGCGTGCTCGTCGACGGTGTCGACACCGACATCGGCCTGGTGGGCGACGTCGACAAGGTCAGCACCGACGCGGTGCTCGACCTGATCGGCGCCGGACGCATCCCCGTGGTGTCGACCATCGCCCCCGACGTCGACGGCGTGGTGCACAACATCAACGCCGACACCGCGGCCGCGGCCCTGGCCGAGGCGCTGCACGCCGAGAAACTGCTGATGCTCACCGATGTCGAGGGCCTCTACACCGACTGGCCGAACCGCGACTCGCTGGTCTCCGAGATCGACGCCGCATCACTCACCCAACTGCTGCCGAGACTGGAGGCCGGGATGGTGCCCAAGATCGAGGCCTGCCTGCGCGCCGTCGCCGGCGGCGTTCCCAGCGCGCACGTCATCGACGGCCGCGTGGAGCACTGCGTGCTCGGCGAGTTGTTCACCGACGAGGGGACGGGCACGAAGGTGGTACCGGCATGAGCACCCATCAGACTCTGCAGGAGCGGTGGTCCGCGGTCATGATGGACAACTACGGCACCCCGCCGCTGGCCCTCGTCAGCGGTGACGGCGCGGTGGTCACCGACGCCGACGGCAAGACCTACATCGACCTGCTCGGCGGTATCGCGGTCAACGTGCTCGGGCACCGCCATCCCGCGGTCATCGAGGCCGTCACCCGCCAGCTCGACACGCTCGGACACACGTCGAACCTGTACGCCACCGAACCCGGCATCGCCTTGGCCGAGGAACTGGTCCGGCTGCTGGGCGCGCCGGCGCGGGTGTTCTTCTGCAACTCCGGCACCGAGGCCAACGAGGTCGCGTTCAAGATGACGCGGCTCACCGGACGCACGAAAATCGTTGCTGCGCAAGGCGCCTTCCACGGCCGGACGATGGGCTCGCTCGCACTGACCGGCCAGCCGAGCAAGCAGGCGCCGTTCGCGCCGCTGCCGGGCGACGTGACCCACGTCCGCTACGGCGACACCGACGAGCTCGCCGCGGCGATCGACGACGACACCGCCGCGGTGTTCCTCGAACCGATCATGGGGGAGGGCGGCGTCGTCGACCCGGGCCCGCAGTACCTGAGCGTGGCGCGCGATCTCACCCATCGGCACGGCGCCCTGCTGGTGCTCGACGAGGTGCAGACCGGGATGGGCCGCACCGGGACGTTCTTCGCCCACCAGCGCGACGGTGTCACCCCCGACATCGTCACCCTGGCCAAGGGACTGGGCGGCGGACTGCCCATCGGCGCCTGCCTGGCGGTCGGGGCGGCCGGCGACCTGCTCACCCCCGGCCTGCACGGCAGCACCTTCGGCGGCAACCCGGTGTGCACCGCCGCGGCGCTGGCCGTGCTGAAGGCTCTCGCCGACGAACACCTCGTCGAGCGTGCCGGCCAGCTCGGCAAGACACTGCACGACGGCATCGGGTCGCTGAATCACCCACTCGTCGACCATGTCCGGGGCCGCGGACTGCTGTGCGGTATCGCGCTCACCGCGCCCGCGGGCAAGGCGGTCGAATCCGCCGCCCGCGACGCCGGGTTCCTGGTCAACGCCGCCGCGCCCGACGTGATCCGGCTGGCACCGCCGCTGGTCATCACCGACGCGCAGATCGAACAGTTCCTGACCGCACTTCCGGCGGTCCTCGACATGGGTGCGGAGGCGACGAGATGACCCGGCACTTCCTGCGCGACGACGACCTGACCCCCGAGGAGCAGGCCGAGGTGCTGACCCTGGCCGCCGAGCTCAAGAAGGACCCGATGTCGCGGCGCCCGCTGGAGGGTCCGCGCGGCGTGGCGGTGATCTTCGACAAGAACTCGACCAGGACCCGGTTCTCGTTCGAGGTCGGCGTCGCCCAGCTCGGCGGTCACGCCGTGGTCGTCGACGGGCGAAGCACCCAGCTGGGCCGTGAGGAGACCCTCGAAGACACCGGAAAGGTGTTGTCGCGCTACGTCGATGCCATCGTCTGGCGCACCTTCGCCCAGGAGCGGCTGACCGCGATGGCCGCGGGCGCCGACGTGCCGGTGGTCAATGCGCTGTCCGACGAATTCCACCCGTGCCAGGTGCTCGCCGACCTGCAGACCCTCGCCGAGCGCCGCGGATCCCTTCCGGGGCTGCGGATGTCCTACTTCGGTGACGGCGCCAACAACATGGCCCACTCGTTGATGCTGGGCGGCGTGACGGCGGGCATGCACGTCACCATCGCCGCGCCGGTGGGATTCGAGCCGCACCCGATGTTCACCGCGGCCGCCAGGGAGCGGGCCGAGCTGACAGGCGCGACGGTCACCGTCACGGCCGACCCGCACGCGGCCGCCGACGGCGCCGATGTGCTGGTCACTGACACGTGGACGTCGATGGGTCAGGAGAACGACGGCCTCGACCGGGTGCGGCCGTTCCGGCCGTTCCAGATCAACGAGGCACTGGTGGACCGGGCCGACGCCGACGCCGTGGTGCTGCACTGCCTGCCCGCCCACCGTGGACACGAGATCACCGACGAGGTGATCGACGGTCCGCACAGCGCGGTGTGGGACGAGGCCGAGAACCGGCTACACGCCCAGAAGGCGCTGCTGGTGTGGCTGCTGGAGAAGTCGCGATGAGGGTGCGATGACTTCGGCGGCGACCAGGGCAGGCCGCCAGGCCCGCATCGTGGCGATCCTGTCGTCGAACTCGGTGCGCAGCCAGGGCGAGCTGGCGGCGATGCTGGCCGACGAGGGCATCGACGTCACCCAGGCCACGCTGTCGCGGGACCTGGAGGAGCTCGGCGCGGTGAAGCTGCGCGGCGCCGACGGCGGCGTCGGTGTCTATGTCGTGCCCGAGGACGGCAGCCCGGTACGCGGGGTGTCCGGCGGCACCGAACGAGTCACCCGCCTGCTGACCGACCTGCTCGTGTCCACCGACGCCAGCGGCAACCTGGCCGTGCTGCGCACGCCGCCGGGCGCGGCGCACTACCTCGCCGCCGCCCTGGATCGCGCGGCACTGCCCTACATCGTCGGCACCGTCGCCGGCGACGACACCATCCTGTTGGTGGCCCGCGAACCCATGACGGGCGCGGAACTGGCCACCACCATCGAGAACCTGCGATAAGAGGAGCAACACCCATGTCCGAACGCGTCATCCTGGCGTACTCCGGCGGTCTTGACACGTCCGTGGCGATCAGCTGGATCGGCAAGGAGACCGGCCGCGAGGTGGTGGCGGTCGCCATCGACCTCGGTCAGGGTGGGGAGGACATGTCCGTGGTGCGCCAGCGGGCACTGGACTGCGGCGCCGTCGAGGCCGTCGTCGTCGACGCCCGAGACGAGTTCGCCGAGCAGTACTGCCTGCCGGCGATCCAGTCCAACGGCCTCTACATGGACCGCTACCCGCTGGTGTCGGCGCTCAGCCGGCCGCTGATCGTCAAACACCTCGTCGAGGCGGCGCGGGAACACGGCGGCGGCATCGTCGCCCACGGCTGCACCGGAAAGGGCAACGACCAGGTCCGCTTCGAGGTCGGATTCGCCTCGCTGGCACCCGATCTCGAGGTGCTCGCACCGGTTCGCGACTACGCGTGGACGCGGGAGAAGGCCATCGCCTTCGCCGAGGAGAACGCGATCCCGATCAACGTGAGCAAGCGGTCGCCGTTCTCGATCGACCAGAACGTGTGGGGTCGCGCGGTGGAGACCGGCTTCCTCGAGCACCTGTGGAACGCCCCGACCAAGGACGTCTACGACTACACCGAGGACCCGACGATCAACTGGAGCAGTCCCGACGAGGTCATCGTCGGATTCGACAAGGGGGTGCCGGTCTCCATCGACGGTCAGCCGGTGTCGGTGCTGCAGGCGATCGAGGAGCTCAACCGGCGGGCCGGCGCGCAGGGCGTCGGACGTCTCGACGTCGTGGAGGACCGGCTGGTCGGCATCAAGAGCCGCGAGATCTACGAGGCGCCCGGCGCGATGGTGCTGATCACCGCGCACACCGAACTCGAACACGTCACGCTGGAGCGCGAACTCGGCCGGTTCAAGCGCACCACCGACCGCAAGTGGAGCGAGCTGGTGTACGACGGGCTGTGGTTCTCGCCGCTGAAGACCGCGCTCGAGTCGTTCGTCGGCCACACCCAGCAGCACGTCACCGGCGAGATCCGGATGGTGCTGCACGGCGGGCACATCGCCGTCAACGGCCGGCGCAGCGCGGAGTCGCTGTACGACTTCAACCTCGCCACCTACGACGAGGGCGACACGTTCGACCAGTCGTCGGCCAAGGGCTTCGTGCACGTGCACGGACTGTCGTCGAGCATCTCCGCCCGCCGGGACCTGGGCATCAAATGACGCCCGAAGACCGGGGCGCCACCAACGAGGGATCGCTGTGGGGCGGCCGGTTCGCCGACGGGCCCGCCGATGCGCTGGCCGCGCTGAGCAAGTCGACGCACTTCGACTGGGTGCTGGCGCCCTATGACGTCGCCGCATCCAAAGCCCATGTGCGGGTGCTTTTCTCGGCGGGTCTGTTGACCGAGGAGCAGCGCGACGGGCTGCTCGTGGGGCTTGACAGCTTGGCCGACGACGTGGCCGACGGCAGCTTCGGCCCGCTGGTCACCGACGAGGACGTGCACGGCGCACTGGAGCGCGGACTGATCGACCGGGTCGGCGCCGACCTCGGCGGGCGACTGCGCGCCGGCCGGTCACGCAACGACCAGGTGGCCACCCTGTTCCGGATGTGGCTGCGCGACGCGATCCGCCGCGTCGCCGACGGCGCACTCGAAGTGGTCGGCGCGCTGGCCACGCAGGCCGCCGCCCACCCGACCGCCATCCTGCCGGGCAAGACCCATCTGCAGTCGGCGCAGCCGATCCTGCTGGCCCACCACCTGCTCGCTCATGCCCACCCGCTGCTGCGCGACGTGGACCGGCTGATCGACGCCGACCGGCGAGCCGCGGTGTCGCCGTACGGATCCGGGGCGCTGGCCGGCTCGTCGCTCGGCCTCGACCCCGACGCCATCGCCGCGGAACTGGGCTTCGCCGCCGCGGCGGACAACTCCGTGGACGCCACCGCCGCCCGCGACTTCGCCGCCGAGGCGGCCTTCGTGCTCGCGATGATCGGGGTCGACCTGTCCCGGCTCGCCGAGGACCTGATCCTCTGGAGCACCACCGAATTCGGCTACGCCACGCTGCACGACGCCTGGTCGACGGGCAGCTCGATCATGCCGCAGAAGAAGAACCCGGACATCGCCGAGCTGGCCCGCGGCAAGTCCGGGCGGCTGATCGGCAACCTGACCGGTCTGCTGGCGACTCTGAAGGCGCAGCCGCTGGCGTACAACCGCGATCTGCAGGAGGACAAGGAGCCGGTCATCGACTCGGTGGCCCAGCTCGAACTGCTGCTGCCTGCGATGGCCGGGCTGGTCTCGACGCTGCGCTTCGACGTCGACCGGATGGCCGAGCTGGCGCCGCTGGGGTACACGCTGGCCACCGACGTCGCCGAGTGGCTGGTCCGGCGCGGCGTGCCGTTCCGGGTGGCGCACGAGGCTGCCGGTGCCGCCGTGCGGGCCGCCGAGGCGCGCGGTGTCGGCCTCGAGGAGCTCGAGGACGCCGAGTTGAACGGCATCCATCCCGAACTGACCGCCGAGGTCCGCGACGTGCTGACGATCGAGGGGTCGGTGAACTCAAGGGACTCCCGCGGCGGGACGGCGCCCGTCCAGGTCGCCAAGCAGCTCAACGTCGTGCGCGACACCGCCGACCGGCTGCGGATCGCCCTGCGCCGGTAGCCGTCACGCGCCGGGATTGGTGTACACGCGCTGTGGGGCGATGAGCACCGCGGTCCGTCGTTCCTCGGCCATCACGCGGTCGTAGGTGTCCCAGTCGTCGTGGGTCCCGCCCGCGGCGGTGAACACCTCGCGCAACAGCGTCGTGAGACCCTGGCCGTCGATCTGCTCGTGCGGATCGTCGGGTCCGATGAGCTCGGCACGCCCCTCGACGCTCGCCCACTGCCACCCGGTGCGGGCGACGACGGTTGCCCTCGGGTCGGCGCGCAGATTGCGGAGCTTGAGCGAGCCGCCGACGGCGACGAGCCCGACCACCTGCGTGCCGGTGACGGGGTGGGCCAGCACTCCGGCGTTCACGACCGAGGACTGGATGCTGCCGTCCCGCCGCAGCGTGCTGAACACGCACAGGCCCTGTTCCCGTGAGATCAGTCCGGTGAAGTCGGGCAGTTCGGCCATGGCGACGACTCTACCGACGTCGGCGACTAGTCCTCGGCCGCCGCCAGCCACGCCTCTTCGAGCTCGTCCTTGCGCGTCTGCAGGTCGTTCAGTTCACCGTTGAGTTCCCCGACCCGCACGTGGTCGGCCGCCGCGTCGGCCATCTTCTCGTGCAGCGCGGCGATCCGTTCGTCGAGCTTGCCGAGCTGATTCTCGATGCGTGCCAACTCTTTTCCGGTGCGGCGTTCCCGGGCCGCGGCCGTCTCGCCCTTGGCAGGCTCGGCGCGGGTCACGGCCGCGGGCGCCGAGGCGCGTTCGGCAAGGTACTGCTCGATACCGCCGGGGAGCATCACGCACCGGCCGCCACCGGGCAACGCGTAGGTCACGTCAGCCACCCGCTCGAGGAAGTAGCGGTCGTGCGTGACGACGATCAGGGTGCCGGGCCAACCGTCGAGGTAGTCCTCGATCACCGTCAGCGTGTCGATGTCGAGGTCGTTGGTGGGCTCGTCGAGGAGCAGCACATTGGGTTCGTCGAGCAGCAGGCGCAGGAACTGGAAGCGCCGCCGCTCCCCGCCGGACAGGTCGGCCAGCCGGGTGGTGAGCTTGTCGCCGGTGAAGCCGAAGTCCTCCAGCAGCGTCGACGTACTCACCTCGCGTCCACCGGCCAGCTCGGTGATGCGACGGGCCTTCTCCACTGCGTCGAGAACACGCAGGGTGCCGTCGAGTTCGACCAGCGCCTGGCTGAGATAGCCGATCTTCAGTGTCTTCCCGCGCTTGACGGTGCCCGCCGTCGGGTCCAGCTCGCCGACCAGCAGCTTGAGCACCGAGGACTTGCCCGTGCCGTTGACGCCGACCAGGCCGATGCGGGCGCCGGGGCCGATCGACCAGTCGAGCTTGTTCAGTATCTCCCGCTCGCCGAGCACGAGGTCGACGCGGTGCAGATCGAACACGTCCTTGCCCAGTCGCGCGATGGCGAAACGCTGCAGCGACAGCGAATCCCGCGGTTCGGGCTCGTTGGCGATCAGGTCGTTGGCGGCCTGGATGCGGAATTTCGGCTTCGAGGTCCTGGCGGGCGGTCCGCGCCGCAGCCAGGCCAGTTCCTTGCGCATCAGGTTGCGCCTGCGCGACTCCGTGCCCGCCGCGATCCGCATGCGCTCGGCCCGGGCGAGCACATACGCGGCGTATCCGCCTTCGTAGGAGTCGACGGCTCCGTCGTGCACCTCCCAGGTCCTGGTGCAGACGGCGTCGAGGAACCAGCGGTCGTGGCTGACCACCACCAGCGCCTTCGCGTTCCGGGAGGTGAGGTGACCGGCGAGCCAGCCGATCACCTCGACGTCGAGGTGGTTGGTGGGCTCGTCGAGCACGAGCACGTCGTGCCCGGCGATGAGCACCGCCGCCAGCGCCACCCGCCGGCGCTCGCCGCCCGACAGCCGGCCCACCGGGGCGTCGAGGTCGACGTCGGCGAGCAGGTGTTCGACCACCGCGCGGGTGTCCGGTTCGGCCGCCCAGATGTGATCCGGCCTGCCGTCGACGATCACCTCGCGGATGGTCGCGCCGGCGGCGAAGTCATCGCCCTGGCGCAGATACCCGACGGACAGCCCCGACGTGTGGGTGACGCGGCCGGAGTCGGGGCCGGAGACGCCGGTCAGGATGCCAAGCAGGGTCGTCTTGCCGTCGCCGTTGCGTCCCACGACACCGATCGCGTCGCCCTCCTCGACGCCCAGACTCACGGCGTCCAGCAGGGTGCGCGTGCCGTGGGCGACGGTCGCTCGTTCGACGTTGATCAGGTTTGCCATCAGCCGCCGATGATAGGGGTGCGCTGTGCCATGATGACGGGCACTGCGGTCGGCGACTCGGGGGCGGGCCGCGTATCGGCAGCGAAAAAGGGGAGTGTGCGGTGGTTGACCTCTCGGCGTTCACCAGACCGATAGGGCGTCTGGTGGCCACCGCACAGAACGGCCTGGAGGTCCTTCGTTACGGCGGCCTGGAGACCGGCGCCGTCCCATCGCCGTTCCAGATCGTGCAGAGCGTGCCGATGTACCGGCTGCGGCGCTACTTCCCGCCCGATGTCCGGCCCGGCGCCACACCGCCAGGAGCGCCGGTGCTGATGGTGCACCCGATGATGATGTCGGCCGACATGTGGGACGTCACGCGCGACGAGGGCGCCGTCGGCATCCTGCACAAGGCCGGCATCGATCCGTGGGTCATCGACTTCGGGTCGCCGGACAAGGTCGAGGGCGGCATGCAGCGCAACCTCGCCGACCACGTCGTCGCGCTTTCGGAGGCCATCGACGTCGTCAAGGAGATCAGCGGGCGCGACGTCCACCTCGCCGGCTACTCCCAGGGCGGGATGTTCGCCTACCAGACCGCGGCGTACCGCCGATCCAAGGACCTGGCCAGCATCGTCGCGTTCGGCGCACCCGTGGACACCCTTGCCGCGCTGCCGATGAACCTGCCCGCCAGCCTCGCGCCCGCGGCGGCCGACTTCATGGCCGACCACGTGTTCAGCCGCATCGACATCCCGGGATGGTTGGCGCGCACCGGTTTCCAGATGCTCGATCCGGTCAAGACGGCGCAGTCGCGACTGGATTTCCTGCGCCAGCTACACGACCGCGAGGCGCTGCTCTCGCGTGAACAGCAGCGCCGCTTCCTGGCATCCGAGGGATGGATCGCCTGGTCCGGCCCTGCGATCGCGGAACTGCTCAAGCAGTTCATCGCGCACAACCGGATGATGAGCGGCGGCTTCTCCATCCGCGGCGACCTGGTGACGCTGTCGGACATCGACTGCCCCGTACTCGCCGTGGTGGGCGAGGTCGACGACATCGGCCAACCGGCGTCGGTGCGGGGCATCAAGCGGGCCGCCCCGCAGGCGGACGTGTACGAATACGACATCAGGACAGGCCATTTCGGTCTCGTCGTGGGCTCGAAGGCGGCGACGCAGACGTGGCCGACCGTCGCGGCCTGGGTGAAGTGGCTCGACGGCGACGGCGAGATGCCGGACCTGGTCGTGCCGATGGCGCTACAACCCGCCGAACATGCCGAGAGCGGTGTCTCGCTGACCTCGCGGGTGACACACACTGCGGCGGCCGCCACCGAGATGGCTTTCGACCTGGCCCGTTCGGCGGCCGGCGCCGTGGTCACCGCGAACAAGTCTGCGCGGACGCTGGCGGTCGAGACCGTCCGCACGCTGCCCAGGCTCGCGCGGCTCGGCCAGATCAACGATCACACCCGGATCTCACTCGGCCGCATCATGTCCGAGCAGGCTCGCGGTGCGCCCAACGGTGAGTTCCTGCTCTTCGACGGTCGCGTGCACACCTACGAGGCGGTCGACCGACGTGTCGACAACGTCGTGCGGGGCCTGATCGCGGTCGGTGTCCGCCAGGGCACGCATGTCGGCGTGCTGATGGAGACCCGGCCGAGCGCGCTGGTCGCCATCGCCGCCCTGTCACGGCTGGGCGCGGTCGCGGTGCTGATGCCGCCCGACGTCGACCTCGGGATGGCGGCCCGACTCGGGGCCGTCTCCGACGTGATCACCGACCCCACCCACCTCGAAGCTGCGCGCCGGCTCTCGCTGCGCGTGCTCGTGCTGGGCGGCGGCGAGTCACGCGACCTCGATCTGGCCGACGAGGTCGACGTCGTCGACATGGAGCAGATCGACCCGGACGTCGTCGAGCTGCCGGGCTGGTACCGGCCGAACCCTGCGCTGGCACGTGACCTCGCGTTCGTCGGTTTCAGCACGGTCGGCGGACAACTCATCGCCCGCCAGATCACCAACTACCGCTGGGCGCTCTCGGCGTTCGGCACGGCGTCGGCGGCCAATCTGGGACGCGGCGACACCGTGTACTGCCTGACGCCGCTGCATCACCAGTCGGGCCTGCTGGTCAGCCTGGGCGGCGCCGTGGTCGGCGGTTCGCGGATCGCGCTGTCGCGGGGCCTGCGTCCCGACCGGTTCGTCCAGGAGATCCGCCAGTACGGCGTGACCGTGGTGTCCTACACATGGGCGATGCTCCGCGAGGTCATCGACGACCCGTCGTTCTCCCTACACGGCAGCCACCCGGTGCGGCTGTTCATCGGCTCAGGCATGCCCGCGGGTGTGTGGCGGCGGGTGGTGGAGGTGTTCGACCCCGCCCGGGTCGTGGAGTTCTTCGCAACCACCGACGGGCAGGCCGTGCTGGCCAACGTCTCGGGCGCCAAGCCGGGCAGCAGCGGACGGCCGTTGCCCGGCGGCGGCCACGTCGAACTCGCCGCCTATGACCCCGAGGACGACCTCATCCTCGAGGACGAGCGTGGTTTCGTGAGACGGGCCCGGCCCAACGAGGTGGGAGTGCTGCTGGCACACCCGCGCGGCCCGGTGGATCCGACCGCGTCGATCAAGCGCGGCGTGTTCGCTCCGGCCGACACCTGGGTGTCCACCGAGTATCTGTTCCGCCGGGACGACGACGGCGACTACTGGCTCGTCGACACCCGCAGCGCGATCATCCACACCGCCCGCGGGCCGGTGTTCGCCGCGACAATCAATCAGGCGGCCGCCCGGCTCGGCGCGGTGGATCTGGCGGTGACTTACGGCGTCGAGGCCGGCGGCCAACTGCTTGCGGTCACCGCACTGGCGCTGCGGCCCGGCGGCAGCGTCCCGACGGCCGACCTGTCCGAAGCACTGCTCAGCCTGCCGGTGGGCAATCCGCCCGATGTCGTCCACGTCGTCGCGGACGTGACGCTGAGTGCCACGTACCGGCCGATGGTCAGCAAGTTGCGCGCCGCAGGCATCCCCAAACCGTCGCGGCGTAACGCCTGGTACCTCGATCCCGACACCAACAGTTACAAGCGGCTGACGGTGGCCGTGCGTGCCGAGTTGACCGGAGGACAGGAGGCGCGGGGCGAGGTGAGTGTTCCGGAGAACGAGCCGCGGGCGCAGCAATGACCTCACGCATCGCACCGTGCCCCACGGCCACCACACTGTTAGGCTCCCCGTGGCGGCAGATCGTCGCCACGCCAGGCGTACTGGAGGATCGATGAATTCGCTGACCAGCAGCGCCGTCAGGCGCATCGTGATTGGCGGGATCGCCAGTGGCGCGCTGGCCGCCGGCCTGCTCACCGGCGTCGCGGCACAGACCGCGTCGGCGCAGCCCGCCGACCCGACGGTCGCGGCCGAGGGGCCGAAGAAGTGCACCGGTGAGGACTGCAACAAGGCAGCCGCAGCGCCCAAGGTTTCCGCGGACCAACTGCTGTCGGCCATCCACAGCGAGTACGCCCAGGGCGACGGGGGCGGCCAGGTGTCCAAGCTGGTCGATGACGCGATGACGCTCCGGAGTCGCGGGTTCATCCCCTCTAACGCCAACGCGTTGGCGCTGCAGGATGCGTTGAACCAGCGCCCGAATCAGGGTCCGCTGGTGGCGGCGCTGAAGCAGACGGTTTCCTACCAACGCAAACTGGCGGCGCAGAATGCGGCTGCGACCCAGCCCGGCAGCGGGCCGACGAACAAGGCGCCGACGTGGCAACCGCCGAGAGGCGATGAGGACCGCAACCAGTTCACCGACGGCTGGGACATCAACCCCTACAACTGATGGACAGCATGGTCGACGAAAAGTTGCTCGGCATCCTGGTGTGTCCGCAGGATCGCGGCCCGCTGCTGCTGATCGATCAGGAGCTTCTCTACAACCCACGGTTGAGGCGCGCCTACCGCATCGAAGACGGCATCCCGGTGTTGCTGGTCGACGAGGCCGCCGACATCACCGACGACGCCGAACACCACCGTCTGCTCGAACGGGCTCAGGCCTGACCCAGTCCGGGCAGGTCGCCGGTCAGATAGCGCTGCAGGTTCGGGCCGATGGTCTCGGCGATCTGTTCGACGGGCAATGAGCTGAACGGTTCGAGCTCGAGGATGTAGCGGGCCATCATCACCCCGACCAACTGCGAGGCCACGAACTGGATACGGATGCGTCCGCTGCCCGGCGGGTCGTCGACCCGGGGGCCGATCTCGACGGCGATCACCTCCTGAAGGAACGAGCGCAACAGGGTCACCTCGGAACCGGCGAGCAGCGACCGCAGCGTCGCGATGAACCCCTTTCCGGCTTCTGAATCCCACAGCGGCAACAGGAGTCTGGGCAACAGATGGCCGATCTGGTCGACCGGGACCTCACGCAGCGGGGTGATGATGTCCATCGGGTCGATCGGCGCGCGGATGGCGGCCGCGAACAACTGCTTCTTGTTGCCGAAGTAGTGGTGCACCAGTGCCGGATCGACACCGGCTCCTGCCGCGATCGAGCGGATGGAGGTGTTGTTGATGCCGTTGCGCGCGAACAATTCCCGCGCGCTGGTCAGGATCCGGTCGCGAGTGTCCGACGGCCCGGCCGGCCGGCCGGGCCGTTTGCGGTCGGG
Organism: Mycobacterium hippophais; assembly: GCF_027529605.1. Lineage (NCBI taxonomy): Bacteria > Bacillati > Actinomycetota > Actinomycetes > Mycobacteriales > Mycobacteriaceae > Mycobacterium > Mycobacterium hippophais. The sequence continues at coordinate 390,050 of NZ_JAPZPY010000004.1, forward strand.
ACCGCGGTCGGCAGCCGTCACGGTGTCTTTCGCCGAAGGGTCGCCGCGGCGAGGCACATCGCGACGACGGCGAAGCCGATCACCACGGCGATGTCGCGAACGGCGGTGGCCGTGAGGTCGGGGTGGGCAGCGACCTCACGGAGCGCTTCGAGGGCGTAGCTCGCCGGCAGCACGTTGCTGACCCACTGCAGCCATTCCGGCAGCAGGGCGCGGGGCACGATGATCCCGCACAGCAGCAATTGCGGCACGATCACCACGGGCATGAACTGGACGGCCTGGAACTCGGTGCGCGCGAACGCGCTGCACAGCAGGCCGAGCCCGACGCCGAGCACGGCGTTGACGATCGCGATCGCGAACACCAGCAGCGGGCTACCCACGGTGTCGAAGCCGAGCAACCAGAACGACACCACGCAGGCGAGTACCGCCTGGGCCGCAGCGGCGACCGAGAAGGCGGTGCCGTAGGCCGCGAGCAAGTCGAGTCGGCGCAAGGGAGTGGTGAGGATGCGCTCAAGCGTCCCCGACACCCGCTCGCGCTGCATCGTGATGGAGGTGATCAGGAACATCAGCACCAGCGGGAAGACGCCGAGCATGATCAGGCAGGCGTTGTTGAACGGCGACGGGCTTCCCGGCGGGTGCGGCGCATTCTGGAACATGAAGTACATCAGCGTGATGACCAGGCTCGGAACCACGAGGATCATCGCCACGCTGCGATGGTCGGCGGCCAGTTGCCGCAGGATCCGGGTGGTGGTGGCGAGGTACGCCTGACCGGCTATCCGGCTTCGGCCCTTCGTTCGGTGCTGCGCCGGATGACGGACAGGAACGCTTCCTCCAGTGACGTGCATCCGGTGTCCTCCCGTAGTCGTGCCGGAGTGGTGTGGGCGAGCAGGCGGCCGTCGCGCATGAGCAACAGGTCGTCGCAGTGGTCGGCCTCATCCATGACGTGGCTGGACACCAACAGGGTGATGCCTGCCTTCGCCAGCGCGCGGAACTGCTGCCACAGCTCGACACGAAGCACGGGGTCCAGGCCCACTGTCGGTTCGTCGAGAACCAGCAGATCCGGGTGACACACCAGTGCCGCCGCGAGCGACACCCGGGTGCGCTGACCGCCGGACAGGTTGCCGCACAGCGCCAATCGGTGCTCCTCCAATCCAACCGCGGCGATCGCACTGTCGGCGTCGTCGGCGTCGGCTCCGTACAGCGCACCGAAGTAGCGGACGTTGTCGAGTACCCGCAGGTCGTCGTAGATGGTCGGGGACTGGGTGACGTACCCGACCCGGCGACGCAGGGGCGCCGAACCTGCGGGGTGGCCCAGCACGGTCACCGTGCCGCCCGCAATGATCTGCGTTCCGACGATGCAGCGCATCAGCGTCGTCTTCCCGCACCCCGACGGGCCGAGGAGGCCGGTGATCGTGCCGCCGGCGATGGACACGCTGAGGTCGTCGACCGCCGGACGGTCGCCGCGGATCACCCGGAGGCCCTCGATCACCACCGCGGCGCCGGAGCCGGTCCCGGAAAATTCATCATGCGATGAACTCATCATGTGGTGAATAGTGCGCCGCGGCGCGATGCCGTGTCAAGGACTTCGTAGGATGCAGGCGATGGTCCGAGATTCGCCCACCGCCCACGTGCTTGCGGTCGACCCGGTCACCGCGGCGCGGCGCCTGCTCGGCGCGACGCTGATCGGGCGTGACGTCACCGCGCTGATCGTCGAGGTGGAGGCGTACGGCGGGCCGGCCGGCGGGCCGTGGCCGGACGCGTCGGCGCACTCCTACCGTGGTCCCGGTATCCGCAATGCGGTCATGTTCGGGCCACCCGGCCGGCTCTACGCCTATCGCAGTCACGGCATCCACGTGTGCGCCAACGTGGTCTGCGCCGAGGACGAAGTGGCCGCCGCGGTGCTGCTGCGGGCGGCGGCCATCGAATCGGGCGTCGAGGTCGCCGCTCTCCGGCGGGGGCCCGCGGTGAAGCCGGCGGCGTTGGCGCGTGGTCCCGGGAATCTGTGCTCCGCGTTGGGAATCATGATGTCGGACAACGGGATCGACCTGTTCGACCCGGCCGGTCCGATCCGGCTGATCCTCGGCGACGAGTGTGCAGGCATTGCGGGGCCGCGGGTCGGCGTCAGCAAGGCCGCCGACCGGCCCTGGCGGTTCTGGCTGGCGGGCAGGCCCGAGGTGTCGGCCTACCGGCGGAGTCCGCGTGCACCCGCGCCGGGAGGCAGCGACTAGTACGGGAAGATCGACACCGTGACCACCAACGGCATCCTCGACGAGCTCGCATCGCGCGGTCTGGTCGCACAGTCCACCGACATCGACGCACTGGCCGCCGAGCTGGCGGCCGGACCGGTGACCGTGTATTCCGGCTTCGACCCGACCGCGCCGAGCCTGCACGCCGGGCACCTGATCCCGCTACTGACGCTGCGCCGGTTCCAGCAGGCCGGGCACCGGCCCATTGTGCTGGCCGGCGGCGCCACCGGGATGATCGGTGATCCGCGCGACACGGGTGAGCGCACCATGAACACCGCCGACACCGTCGCCGAGTGGTCGGTGCGCATCCGTGGTCAGCTCGAGCGGTTCGTCGAATTCGACGACTCGGCGAGCGGCGCGATCGTCGAGAACAACCTGGACTGGACGGGGCCGCTGTCCGCCATCGAGTTCCTGCGTGACGTGGGCAAGTACTTCTCGGTCAATGTGATGCTCGACCGCGACACGGTGCGGCGCAGGCTGGAAGGTGAGGGCATCTCCTACACCGAGTTCAGCTACATGCTGCTGCAGGCCAACGACTACGTGGAGCTGCACCAACGGCACGGCTGCTCACTGCAGATCGGCGGCTCCGACCAGTGGGGCAACATCGTGGCCGGCGCGCGGCTGGTCCGGCAGAAGCTGAATGCGACGGTGCATGCGCTGACCACCCCGCTGGTGACGGACTCCGAGGGCAAGAAGTTCGGGAAGTCGACCGGCGGCGGCAACCTCTGGCTGGACCCGGAGCTGACCTCGCCGTATGCGTGGTACCAGTACTTCGTCAACACCACCGACGCAGATGTGGTGCGTTACCTGCGGTGGTTCACGTTCCTGTCGCCCGAGGCGATCGCCGAACTGGCCGCCGCGACCGAGGAACGTCCGCACGAACGCAGCGCGCAGAAACGGCTGGCCAGCGAGTTGACGACACTGGTCCATGGCCGGGCGGCCACCGAAGCGGTCGAACTGGCCAGCCGCGCGCTGTTCGGCCGCGCCGAACTCGGCGACCTCGACGAGCCGACGCTGGGGGCCGCCCTCCGGGAGGCCTCGGTGGCCGAACTCGCCCCGGGCGGCCCGGACACGATCACCGACCTCCTGGTGGCCGCCGGCTTGTCGCCGAGCAAGGGAGCGGCGCGCCGCACCGTCGGTGAGGGCGGCGTCTACGTCAACAACGTGCGGATCGACAGCGACGAGTGGGCGCCTTCCTCGACCGATTACCTGCACGGCCGTTGGTTGGTGCTGCGGCGAGGTAAGCGGAATATCGCCGGGGTGCAGCGCGTTGGATGAACTGGCACGGTCGTACGACTGTGCCCGCAGCCGGCGCACCTCGAAACCGGCCGCTACCTGGGGATTTGACTCCGTGTTTCCACTCACGTAACTTATCTCAGGTCGCCGCGACACGGTCTCCGGACCGGGGAGCGCGGCAGACTCCCAGAGGGAAACCCATTTCGGTGGGTTCCTGACCGTCCGCACTACGAGTACGCGGCTTTTCGCCGCGGGTTCGCTGCGCGGCTCGGGCGGGTGTGTTGTTTGAGAACTCAATAGTGTGTTTGGTGGTTTTTGTTTGTTGTTTTTGGGGT
>NZ_JAPZPY010000005.1:0-319503 GCF_027529605.1 Mycobacterium hippophais
GCAAGACCTGCGACGACAAGGGCACTACCTATCGGATCTTCCTGCCGCGACTGGAGGCGGCCAAACTCGACGCCGCCGTACAGTCACATCTTGACGGGATGGTCGCCGACTGGAAACACGATCACGCCGAGGGCGGAGTCGATGCCGACGGCGAGGGTGACGGTGACGGTCACGGCGCAGACGAGCAAGCGCCGCCGATGCCCACGACTGTCGATGCGTTCATGAGCCTCGTTAAAGCCGGTTGGGATACCGAGGTGGCGCGGCGCCCGCACGGACACCGCACCACCGTGATCGCCCACGTGGACGTCGAGCAGAAGAGCGCCTCGTTGCATCTGGGTCCGGTGCTGACCGACGCTGATCGCCAATTCCTGCTGTGTGATGCCACCTTCGAGGTGTGGCTGGAACGTCACGGCCAGGTCATCGGGTCCGGGCGCGACACCCGCCAGATCAGCCGCCGGCTGCGCCGGGCGCTCGAACACCGCGACCGCTGCTGCGTGGTGCCCGGATGTGGGGCCACCCGCGGATTGCATGCCCACCACATCCGGCACTGGGAGGACGGCGGGGCCACCGAGCTCGACAACCTGGTGCTGGTGTGTCCGTACCACCACCGGATGCACCATCGCGGCGGCATCACCATCACCGGCCCCGCCGACCGCCTCGTCGTCACCGATAGTGAAGGGGAGCAGTTGAGTTCGGCATCGCTGGCCCGCCCCCCGACGAAATTCCCACCGGTGGTTGCACCCTGTCCCGGGCCCACCGGCGAACGGGCGGACTGGTGGTGGTACTCACCGTTCGAACCGAAACCGCCACCGGCGAACTAGCCGCTGAGCTGCCTCCCGCGGCACTCACCGCAGGGCGGCGTCGAGCAATGTCTCGGCCGCCAAGCGTCCGTAGTCAGCGCGTTCGGGATCGTCGAAAACCATGGCCCGTCCCGCGACGCCGTCGGCGAGGATAGCCAATTGCTCGGCCAGCTGGTCGGGGGCGCTGGCACCCAGTTCCACCAAAAGCTCGGCGATTCGAGAGGTGAACTGTTGCTTGCGTTCCCGCGTGTAGGCGTGCGGCGGACTGTGCGGGTCGGGAAACTCGGTCGCGGCCGCGGTGAACGGGCAACCGCGCACCGGTCCGTCGCCCCGATGGACGCGGAACAACGCCATGATCCGCTCATGCGCCGGCAGGTCGTCGCGGTCGAGCATGCTCTCCATCGTCAGCCCGGCGTCGGACAGGTGGCGCAGATAGGCGACCACGAGATCCTCCTTGGCCGGGAAGTGGGCGTAGAGGGTGCGTTTGGACACCGGTGCCTCGGCCGCGATCTGTTCCATGGTCGTCCCGGTGATGCCCCGCGCCTCGAACAGCGTGGTGGCGGCGGCCAGGATGCGCTCCCTGCCGCCGCGGCCGCGGGGACTGTCCATGACCGAAGTATACGCCTGCGTTTACATCGAGGCGGATGATCGGTACGCTCGGCGCCGAAGTAAACGATACCGTGTACCTGGAGGAGTTCGATGTCGTCGACGACTGTGCTGACCGAATCCGTCGATCGCGTGATCCGCAGCCGGCGCGCCACCCGCGCGTTCCGGTCCGACGAAGTGCCCCCCGACACGATGCGGGCCGTGTTCGAGCTGGCCGGCCACGCCCCGTCGAACTCGAACACCCAGCCGTGGCGAGTGGAGGTGGTCAGCGGGGCGGCGCGGGATCGCCTCGCCGACGCACTCGTCGCGGCCCACGCCGCCGGTGAGCAGTCCGTCGACTTCCCCTACCGGGACGGCCTATTCGACGGCGACCTGGCGACCCGGCGCGCGCAGTTCGGCGCGCAGCTCTACGCAGCGCTGGGCATCGCCCGCGACGACACCGATCTGCTCGACGGGTACAACACCAGGAGCCTGCGCTTCTACGGCGCACCGCACGTCGCCATGCTGTTCGCCCCGGCCCAGACCGAGGCCCGCATCGCCGCCGATATGGGCATCTACGCCCAGACGCTGCTGCTGGCGATGGCCGCTCACGGCATCGCCTCCTGCCCGCAGGCGTTGCTCACCTTCTACGCCGACACCGTCCGGGCCCAGCTGGGCGTGACCGACCGCAAGCTCCTGCTGGGCATCTCATTCGGGTACGCCGACGACTCGGCGCCGGTCAACACGGTCCGGGTGCCCCGGGCCGCGCTGGTGGAGACGACCCGCTTCCACCGCTGAGCGCCGGTAGGCGGCGAACTAGCTGCAGACGGCGCCGGTGGCCGCCGAGCCGACCAGCTTGGTGTACTTGGCCAGCACGCCGGTCTTGTACACCGGGGGAAGCGGCTCGAATCCCGCCTTGCGCGACTCGAACTCGTCCTTGTCGACCAGCAGGTCGAGCGTGCCGTTCGCGACGTCGAGGCGGATCCGGTCGCCGTCCCTGACGAAGGCGATCGGCCCGGCGTCGACGGCCTCGGGCGCGATGTGCCCGACGCACAGGCCCGTGGTTCCGCCGGAGAACCGGCCGTCTGTCATCAGCAGGACGTCTTTGCCCAGGCCCGCGCCCTTGATCGCGCCGGTGATGGCGAGCATCTCGCGCATCCCCGGCCCGCCCTTGGGTCCCTCGTAACGGATGACGACGACGTCACCGTGGGTGATGGTGCCGTCCTCCAGCGCGTCGAGTGCGGCCCGCTCCCGCTCGAAAACCCTTGCGGTGCCCTCGAACACGTCGGAATCGAAGCCGGCCGACTTCACCACGGCGCCCTCGGGCGCCAGTGACCCGTGCAGGATCGTGATGCCACCGGTCGGGTGGATCGGATTGTTCATCGCCCGCAGCACCTTGCCGTCGGGATCGGGCGGCTCGATGTGAGCGAGGTTCTCGGCCATGGTCCGGCCCGTCACCGTGAGGCAGTCACCGTGCAGCAGACCGGCGTCCAGCAGCGCCTTCATCACGACGGGCACGCCGCCGATCTCGTCGACGTGCTTCATCACGTGCCGACCGAACGGCTTGACGTCGGCGAGGTGCGGCACCCGCTGCCCGACGCGGGTGAAGTCCTCGAGCGTGAGCTTCACGTTGGCCTCCCACGCGATGGCCAGCAGGTGCAGCACGGCGTTGGTGGAGCCGCCGAACGCCATCACGACGGCGATCGCGTTCTCGAACGCCTCCTTGGTGAGGATGTCGCGGGCGGTGATCCCGCGGCGCAGCATCTCGACCACCGCCTCGCCGGACTTGCGCGCGTACTCGTCGCGGCGCTTGTCGATCGCCACCGGGGATGCGCTGCCCGGCAACGACAGGCCGAGCGCCTCGGCGGCCGACGCCATGGTGTTGGCGGTGTACATGCCGCCGCACGCGCCCTCACCCGGACAGATGGCGCGCTCGATGATGTCGACGTCCTCGCGGGACATCAGCCCGCGCGCGCACGCCCCGACCGCCTCGAAGGCGTCGATGATCGTGACTTCCCTCTCGGTGCCGTCGGTCATCCTGGCGACGCCCGGCATGATCGAGCCGTTGTAGAGGAAGACGTTCGCCAGGTCGAGCCGCGCGGCGGCCATCAGCATGCCGGGGATCGACTTGTCGCAGCCGGCCAGCAGCACCGTGCCGTCGAGGCGCTCGGCCTGCACCACGGTTTCGACGCTGTCGGCGATCACCTCGCGCGAGACCAGCGAGAAGTGCATGCCCTCGTGGCCCATCGAGATGCCGTCGGACACCGAGATGGTGCCGAACTCCAGGGGGTATCCGCCCCCGGCGTGCACACCACCCTTGACCGCCTGCGCCAGCCGCTGCAGCGACATGTTGCACGGGGTGATCTCGTTCCACGACGAGCCGACGCCGATCTGCGGTTTGGCCCAGTCGTCGTCACCCATGCCTACGGCGCGCAGCATCCCGCGGGCGGCGGTCTTCTCGAGGCCGTCGGTGACGTCGCGGCTGCGCGGCTTGATGTCGACGGACGAATCGGATGGAGCATCTGAGGGCATCCGTCGATTATGCGCCTGGCGTTTCGCCCGGCCAAACCGTTATCGATACCCCCATGGGGTACCTGTAGGGTGGAGTCATGACGAACTTCACCGCACGCGGCGCCGCGATTCTCGCCGCACTCGCCACGGCCCTGTTCCTCTCCTCGTGTACCAGCCAGGAGTCCGGGAACGCCACCGACGGCCACACCGAACACCAGCACAGCGAGACCAAGGACAGCGCCGGGCAGGCGGCGCACAACGCCGACGACGTGGCGTTCGCGACGCAGATGATGCCGCACCACAAACAGGCCCTCGAACTCACCGACCTGGCGCGCGACCGGTCCACCGACCCCGCGCTGCTCGAACTCGCCGCAGGCATCGCCGCGGTACAGGGCCCGGAGATGGGGCAGCTGGCCGACATGCTGCGCGGCTGGGGAGAGAACCCCGACGCCGACATGGGCCACGGCGCGCACTCGTCGATGCCCGGAATGGTCGACGACACCACGCTGTCGCGGTTGCGCTCGCTCAACGGCAAGGAATTCGACACACTGTGGCTGGAGTCCATGATCAACCACCACCAGGGTGCAGTCGAGATGGCCAAGGCCGAGCTGGCCAACGGGCAGGACGCCGGGGCCAAGGAGATGGCGCAGCACATCGTGGACACGCAGCAGGCGGAGATCGACCAGATGAGAAAGATGCTGGGAGGCGGCTAGACACGATGGGCAAGGACGTCAGTGTGAGCACTGAGGGCGTCGAAACGGCCGGCGCGCACGGCTATTCGGGTCAGAAGGAGAATTACGCGAAGCGGCTGCGGCGGATCGAGGGCCAGGTCAGGGGCATCGCGAAGATGATCGACGAGGACAAGTACTGCATCGACGTCCTCACCCAGATCAGCGCCGTCAACAGCGCGCTGCAGTCGGTGGCGCTCGGCCTGCTCGACGAGCACCTCGGCCACTGCGTCACCCATGCGGTGGCCGAGGGCGGCGAGGAGGCCGACGCGAAACTCGCCGAGGCCTCAGCGGCGATCGCCCGGCTGGTGCGCTCCTAGCAGCCGGTCAGGACCCGAGTTCGCGTTCCAGGCGCTCGACCTTCGCGGTCAGCTGACCCGTGAAACCGGGCCGGATGTCGGCCTTGAGCACCAGGCTCACCCTGGGCGCCACCGCGGCGACCGCCTCGACGGCCTGCTTCACGACATTCATCACCTCGTCCCACTCGCCCTCGATGTTGGTGAACATCGCGTTGGTCTCGTTCGGCAGCCCCGACGCCCGCACCACGCGGATCGCCTCGGCCACCGCCTCACGCACGCCGCCGGACTCGTCGCCGCCGGACGGACTGACACTGAACGCCACGAGCATCGGCCCAGCCTGACACACTGCTGACGTGATCGACGTCGTGTTAATGCCCGCCACGGTGGAGCACCTCACCGCCCTGCGTGCCGACCGCAACGCGTTCGGCGAACTCCTGGGCGCCGACGTCCCCGACGGCTGGCCGGAGTTCCCGGAATCGGTCGAGTTCACCATCACCAAGCTCACCGAGCACCCGCACCAGGCGGATTGGTGGATGCACTTCTTCCTCGCCGACAGCGGCGCCCGGCTCGTCGGCTCCGGCGGTTTCGTCGGGCCGCCACAGAACGGTGTGGTCGAGATCGGTTACGAGATCGCCCCCGAGTTCCGCGGACAGGGCCTGGCGACCGCGGCCGCGCGGGCGATGATCGGCAAGGCGAAGGCCAGCAGCAGCCGGATCTCCACGATCGTCGCGCACACGCTGCCCGACCACAACGCCTCGACGAGCGTGCTCCGCCGGCTGGGTTTCCAGCACGCCGGCGAGGTCGAGGACCCCGACGAGGGCACCGTCTGGCGGTGGGAGTTGCCGGTGGACCTCGCTACTGCTGAGTGAAGCCGGTCGGCCGCACCACCAGGATCACCCGGTCCTGCGCATCGGCGGGCGGCTCGGTCAACGGCCCGCTGTACCGGTCGTTGAGGTGCAGGTAGAACGCCCCGGTCGGATCCGGCACGATCTCCTCGACCACGCCACGCACCTCGAGATAGCGATACGGGTTGTCCGGATCGCTGATCGACATCGCCACCGCGGGCTGGGCGGCGATGTTGCGGTACTTCTGCCGTTTCGTGGTGTGGGTGAAGCGCAGCAGTTCCCCGTCCCACGCGAACCACATCGGATTGACCTGCGGCGTGCCGTCCGGACGCACCGTCGCCAGATGGCCGTACAGCGGTAGATCGAGCAGGTGCTCGTAACCGTCGGGAACTTCGACCTTCGGTGTCGCGCCGAAACTGACCATCACGATCCTCTCTCGATTGGGCGGCGATCCGTCACCTCAGCAATTCGCGCCGCCGTTGCCGTATTCCCCGTCACTACCGTGGCCAACGCCGCCATGACCGTCGACATCCGCCACCCGACGCCCACCGCCGCGTGGACACCCCGCACCGCCACGTCGCTCGCGGTGCTGGCCGCGGCTGCCTTCACCTACGTCACCGCGGAGATCCTGCCGGTCGCGGCGCTGCCCGCGATCGCGTCCGATCTCGACGTCAGCGCGGCCCTCGTCGGCACCCTGCTCGCCGGCTACGCACTTGTCGCCGCGGTGACCACCGTCCCGCTGGTGCGCTGGACCTCGCACTGGCCCCGACGACGCACCCTACTGGTCACCCTGGTGTGTCTGGCCGTGTCCCAGATCATCTGCGCGACGGCGCCGAACTTCGCGGTGCTGGCGGGCGGGCGGCTGCTGTGCGCGCTCACCCACGGGCTGATGTGGTCGGTGATCGCTCCCATCGCCGCCCGCCTGGTGCCCGCCGACCACGCCGGACGCGCGACTGCCGCGGTGTACAGCGGCACGGCGCTGGCACTGGTGGTCGGCAACCCGCTCACCGCGGCGATCAGCGAGCTGTCGGGCTGGCGGGTCGCGGTGCTGATGATCGCGGCCGCGGCGACTGCCGTCCTCCTCGGCGCACGCGCCGTCCTGCCCCCGCTGCCGTCCACGGCGGGCGCTGTCTGCCGGACCGGTCGCCGTGTCGCCGGCCGCCGGTCGCATGCGCTGTCGGCGCTGACCCTCGTCGGCGTCACCGGACACTTCGTGTCGTACACCTTCATCGTCGTGATCCTGCGCGAGGTCATCGGACTGCGTGGTCCGCAGCTGGCGTGGCTGCTGGCCGCCTTCGGGATCGCCGGTCTGCTGTCGATGGCGGCCACGGCGCGCGCAGGCGACCGCGATCCGCGGACCGCGGTGCTGTGCGGTCTGACCCTGCTGGCGACGGCGTTCGGCGTGCTGGCCTGGACGGCGGCCGACGGCCGCGCGGCGCTGATCGGCGTCGTCGCCGTCCTGGTGTGGGGCGCCACGTCGACGGCGCTGCCCCCGATGCTGCAGGCCGCCGTCATCCGCAGCGCACCCGAGGACCCCGACGCCGCGTCCGGCCGCTACGTCACCGCCTTCCAGGTCGGCATCATGGCCGGTGCGCTGGCCGCCGGGGTGCTCTACGAGTGGGCCGGGCCTGCGGGGCTGCTGACCGCGTCGGCGGTGCTGATCGGCGCCGCGCTGGGCGGCGTACTGGCTGTTCGCGACCTGTTCGGCGTTCCCTCGGCCATTGCCGGGAGTAACGCTGGGAACCTTCTCAGCGATCAACACCCCAGTTCAGCGAGTCGGCCGCCGGCCGACGCCGCGGACGAGCCGCCCCGCGAGGCGGTAGCTGGTCCGTGCGCTGTGCGAGACTGGTTCCGAGCTTTGTGCAATTGGAGGTGACGCATGCGGCAGCGAACCGTGCGGAAATTGGTGACCGCGATCTTCGCGGGAACCCTCGTGGGATCAATGGCGCTGGCAGCGCCCTCGGCGACGGCGCAACCCGCCCCACCGCCACCGCCGCCGCCCGCCCCGGTGGTGCCCTTCGCACCGCCGCCACCGGCGGCGCCGTTCGGGGCGCCCCCGCCTCCGGCCCCGGCGCCCAACCCGTTCGCCCCGCCGCCACCGGCGGCCAATCCGCTCGCGCCGCCTGCGGCCGATCCGCTGGCCGGGCCGCCGCTGCCGATTCCCGAGGGCACCCCGGCGGGCCAGAATCCCACGCCCTTCAGAGGGCAGGCGCCGTTCCTGCCGCCGTCGTTCAACCCGACCAACGGTTCGATCGCCGGTGCCGCCAAGCCGATCTACATCAACTTCCAGCGGCCGATCGCGAACCGCCAGATGGCCCAGGACGCGGTCCACATCTCGTCGAACCCGCCGGTTCCCGGCCGGTTCTACTGGACCAGCGACACCCAGCTGCGCTGGCGTCCGCAGGACTTCTGGCCGGCCGGCACCGTCGTGAACATCGACGCCGCAGGCACGAAGTCGTCCTTCACCGTCCCGGAGCAGCTGGTCGCCACGATCGACAACGCCAGCAAGACCATGACGGTCGTGCGCAACGGCGAGGTGGAGAAGGAATTCCCGATCTCCATGGGCAAGCGCGGCTACGAGACCAAGAACGGCACGTACTACGTGCTGGAGAAGTTCGCCGACATCGTGATGGACTCGTCGACCTATGGCGTGCCGGTCACCGATGAGGAGGGCTACAAGCTGAAGGTGCAGGACGCGGTCCGGATCGACAACAGCGGCGTCTTCGTGCACAGCGCCCCGTGGTCGGTCGGCTCGCAGGGCGAGGCGAACGTCAGTCACGGCTGCATCAACCTGAGCCCCGCCAATGCCCAGTGGTTCTACGACAACTTCGGCAGCGGCGACCCGGTCGTCATCAAGGGCTCGACAGGGTCCTACACCCAGCCCGACGGTGCGTCGGACTGGCAGATGTTCTGATCGATCCGCTGCGCAGCGGGTAGCCCACCCACTTTCCCGGCGGGCGGCGCGCGAGCCGTGCCACGATGGGGCAAGGCCGATGGCCGCCCCGGACGTCGGTACACAGCCGAGGGTGGGCCATGCCCGGTGACGACAAGGCGGTGGCACGCACGGTCGCGGTGATCGTGCTGGTCATGCTCGCGACCGTCGCGCTGCGCGGACACCTGCCCGGCGTGGAGCGGTCCGAGACCGAGGCCGTCGATCCCGAGGCCACCACCGGCGGTCCCGGCACGCTGGTCGCCGTAATCGCCATGCTCGCGGTGTCGATGGCGGTCATCGCGATCGCGATCGCCAACCAGACCCGCCGTCCGGCAGCGGCCGCATACCCCGTCGAGGCGCCCCGCGATGCCCGCGGGGAGCGCGGCAGGCTGCCGTGGCGGCTGCTGGCGATCGTCGGGGCGGGCCTGCTGCTGTGGCTGCTCGTGGTGCTGCTGCTGATGCGCTGGGGAAATCAGCTGGCGGTCGACGACGTGCCGGTTCCGTCGGACGCCGAATCCGCCCCGCCGCTCGACGCCCCGCCGGCCGAACCGCCGGAACCACCCGACGGCGAGGACCAACCGGGCGGCAACGTGTTCGGGTACCTGATGGCGGCGACCATCGCCCTGTTCGTGCTGTCGTTCGCCGCGACGATCGTCGGCCGCAGGAAGGCGGGCGCCGTCGTGTCGTCCCCGCCGAGCGCCGTCGCACCGCCCGAACCGGCACCGGCCGGCCCGGACCTGGCGCGGGCTGCCGAACTCGGGCTGGCGGAGATCGGCGACCACAGTCGCGACCCGCGCGAGGCGATCATCGCCTGCTACGTCGCGATGGAACGGGAACTCGAGAAGTCGCCGGGCACCATCCCGCAGGCGTCCGACACCCCGTCGGAGGTGCTCGCCCGGGCGGTCCGCAGTCGCGTCCTGCGCGCCGACAGCGCCACCGGACTGGTCGACCTGTTCGAGGAGGCGCGGTTCAGCCCGCACGAGATGGGGGAGCAGCACCGGGCCGACGCGGTGCGCGCGCTGCGACTGGTGCGCGACGAACTCGAGGCGGCGCGATGACGAGGCTGGTCGCCCTCGGCGTGACGCTGGTGTTGGCAGTGGAGCTGTTCGCGATCGCGCAGCTCGACCGTACCGACGTGCTGGTGGCGTCCGGCGTCGCGGTCGCCGCGGTGCTGCTGGCCGTGCGCTGGCACCTCACCCGCCGCGCCGCCGAGGCCGCCGACGAACCCGCCCCCGATGACGCCGGTGCGTCGCTGCGGCGGTGGCGGGCCAGGACCGAGACGATGGTCTCGTGGTCGGAGACCACGCGCACCGACTGGGACCGGCGGCTGCGCCCGATGCTGGCACGGCAGTTCGAACTGGCGAGCGGTCAACGAAGAATGAAGAGCCCCAACACCTTCCGTGCCACCGGTGAGATGCTCTTCGGCGCCGAGCTGTGGCCCTGGGTCGATCCCGAGAACATCTCGCGCACCGGCAGCAGCGAACCCGGCCCCGGCCGCGACACTCTCAACGACATCCTGCGACGACTGGAGCAGATATGACAGCCGAGATGGGGATGCCGGTGGAGACCACCAGCGCGCACTGCGACGCGGTGCTCGACGAGATCGGCAGGGCGGTGGTCGGCAAACGGCGGGCGCTCACGCTCATCCTCACCACCGTGCTCGCCCGCGGCCACATCCTCGTCGAGGATCTACCCGGCCTCGGAAAGACGCTCATCGCAAGGTCTTTCGCGTCCGCGCTCGGACTCGAGTTCACCCGTGTGCAGTTCACCCCCGACCTGCTGCCCGCGGACCTGCTCGGCTCGACGATCTACGACATGCAGTCGGGCCGGTTCGAGTTCCGCCGCGGACCCGTCTTCACCAACCTGCTGCTCGGCGACGAGATCAACCGCACGCCCCCCAAGACGCAGGCCGCACTGCTGGAGGCGATGGCCGAGCGGCAGGTGAGCATCGACGGCGTCACCCACCCGCTGCCTTCGCCGTTCCTGGTGCTGGCCACCGACAATCCGATCGAGTACGAGGGCACCTACCCGCTGCCCGAGGCGCAGCTCGACCGGTTCGCCATCCGCCTGGAACTCAAGTACCTGTCCGAGCAGGAAGAGGCGACGATGCTGCGCCGCCGCCTGGACCGCGGATCGGAGCCGCCGACCGTGCGTCAGGTGGTCGACGCCCACGACCTGCTGGCCATGCAGGAGTCCGTCGAGCAGGTGACGGTGCACGACGACGTCCTGCAGTACGTGGTGTCGCTGGCGACCGCCAGCCGCCAGCATCCGCAGGTCGCCGTCGGCGCCAGCCCGCGCGCCGAACTCGACCTGGTGCAGCTGGCGCGGGCCCGCGCGCTGCTGCTCGGCCGGGACTACGTGGTGCCGGAGGACGTCAAAGCGCTGGCGGTGCCTGCGATGTCGCACCGGATCAGCCTGCGGCCCGAGATGTGGGTGCGTCGGGTGCAGGGATCCGACGTCGTCGAGGAACTGCTGCGCCGGCTACCCGTGCCGCGGGCCGCGCGGTGACGACGCCCGATCACCGTGCGACCGCGGAGTTGCGTTGGCGCGCATCGGCGCTGACCCGCGCCGTCACCACATGCGCGGCGGTCGCGATCGTCTGCGCGCTGCTCGCCGGCCGGTGGGACCTGGTGGCCTTCGCCGCGCCGCTGCTCGGGGTGGTGTGCTCACTGTCCTGGCAGCGGCCGCCGCCGACGGTCGAGGTGGCGGGTGGCCCGGGGATGCAGCGGTGCTTCGAGAACGAGCGGGTCAGTGTCACCGTGTGGGCGGGCGCCGACGACGGCAGTGCGGTCGACATCGCCTGCGTCGCCGTGCCCGGCCTGGACCTCGAGGCCGCTGACACCGGCCCGCCCCTGACGGTCACCGCCGAGGCGGCGCGCTGGGGTCGCTACCCGGTGCGAGCGGAGGTACGGGTGACCGCCCGTGGCGGCCTGCTCGAGGGCACCGGCAGCGTCGACGCGGCCGAGGTCTGTGTGTTCCCGGTGGCGCCGCCGCAGACCACCCCGATCCCGCGCATCGATCTGCTGGACCGGCTGGGCACCCACCTGACCCGGCACACCGGGCCGGGCGTCGAGTACGCCGACATCCGGCCCTACGTCCCGGGCGATCAGCTGCGGACGGTGAACTGGCCGGTCAGCGCGCGGCGCGGTGCACTGCACGTCACCGAGCGGCTCACCGACCGGGCGGCCGACGTGGTGGTGCTGGTCGACACCTATGCCCAGCCGCCAGGGCCGGCGACCGCGGCCACCGAGCGGATGGCGCGTGGCGCGGCGCAGGTTGTGCAGAGCGCGTTGCGTTACGGCGACCGGGCCGGTCTGGTGGCGCTCGGCAACCGGGACACCCGTTGGCTGGGCGCCGACATCGGTCAGCGGCAGTTCTACCGGATCCTCGACACGATGCTGGGCGCTGTCGGAGGTTTCGAAAGGGCGGGAGGCACGCTCGCGCCCAGGCCGGCGGTGCCTGCCGGGGCGATCGTGATCGCGTTCTCGACGCTGCTGGAGACGGAGTTCGCGTTGGCGCTCATCGATCTGCGCAAGCGCGGGCACCCCGTCGTCGCCGTCGACGTGCTCGAGGGATCTCCGCTCGAGGGCGAGCAGGACCCGCTGGTCGACCGGATGTGGGCGCTGCAGCGCTCGTTCATGTATCGGGACATGGGCACCATCGGCGTCGACGTCGTCGCCTGGCCGAGCACCGGCACCCTCGACCAGGCGATGGCGCTCATCCCCGACCGCAGAATGGGGACGCGGCGATGACGACTCCGGCGGCTCGGGCGGCGAAGCTGCTGCTGCCCAGTGCATTCGGTGTCCTGATGGTCGCTGCCGCAGCGCACCGCGCGGACGGCACTGCGCTCGTCGTGGCGGCCGCCGCACTGTCCGGAGTGGCCATCGCGGCGTGGTGGCGCCCGGCCGCGACCGTCGCGGTGCTGCTGACGGTGGGCACCCTGCTGCTCGCCGCGCCGTCGCCGATGTACACCGCGCTGGCGGGTCTGGCCGCCGCCGCGTACCTGGTGCTGCGCCACGGCGAGGGCCGGGCCGCCGCGGCCACCGTGGTCGGCGCCGTCGGCTTCGGCGTCGCTGCAGCGGTCGCGGTGCTGCTCCCCGTGGAATTGCCGTGGCTGCCGCTGGCCGCTCCGCTGGTGCTGCTCGCCGGCTACCTGCTGGCGGTCAGGCCGTATGTCGGCGGGGTGCGGAGTGATCGCTGACGACAGGCCCTGCGAACGAAAGTGCACTGAGGGCTGCTCATCCGGGTGCAGCACAGCCCACGTGCACTTTCGCGTGCAGGCGTCGGACCGCTACTAGCTCCAGATCCGTACGCGCCGTTCGGGTTCCAGATACAGCGCGTCGTTCTCCGACACGTCGAACGCCTCGTAGAAGGCGTCCATGTTGCGGATCACGCCGTTGCACCGGAACTCCGGCGGCGAGTGCGGGTCGACCGCGAGCCGCCGGATCGCCTCGGCGGAACGAGATTTCGTGCGCCACACCTGCGCCCAGCCGAAGAACACCCGCTGCTCGCCGGTCAGCCCGTCGATCACCGGCGCCGGCTCGCCGTTGCGTGACAGCCGGTACGCCAACAACGCGATCGACAGGCCACCGAGATCACCGATGTTCTCGCCGACGGTGAATGCGCCGTTGACGTGGTGACCGTTGGACAGTTCGCGAGGCACATACTCCTCGTACTGCTCGATCAGCGCCTTGGTGCGGGCGCCGAACTCCGTGCGGTCGGCGTCGGTCCACCAGTCGACGAGGTTGCCGTCACCGTCGTACTTGGCGCCCTGATCGTCGAAGCCGTGCCCGATCTCGTGACCGATGACCGCACCGATGCCGCCGTAGTTCGCGGCGTCGTCGGCCTCGGCGTCGAAGAACGGCGGCTGCAGAATGGCTGCGGGGAAGACGATCTCGTTCATCCCGGGGTTGTAGTAGGCGTTGACCGTCTGCGGCGTCATGAACCACTCGTCGCGGTCCACCGGGCCGCCGAGCTTGGCCAGCTCGCGGTCGTAGCCCACCTCGTAGCCGCGCCGGTAGTTGCCGTAGAGGTCGTCGCGGCGGATGACCAACGCCGAGTAGTCCCGCCAGTTCTTCGGGTAACCGATCTTCGGCGTGAACTTGTCGAGCTTGACCAGCGCCTTGCGCCGGGTCTCCGGCGTCATCCAGTCCAGCTCGTCGATGCTGACGCGGTAGGCCTCTCGCAGGTTGGCCACCAGCTCGTCCATCCGGGCCTTGGCCTCCGGCGGGAAGTACCGCTCGACGTAGAGCTTGCCCAGCGCGTCGCCCATCAGGCTCTCCACCACGGACACCGCCCGCTTCCACCGGTCGCGGATCGCCTCGGTGCCCGACAGCGTGCGGCCGTAGAAGGCGAAGTTCTCGGCGACCAGCGCGTCGGTCAGCAGGAAGGCCCTGGCGTGAATGACCCGCCAGCGCGCCCACGCCTTCCAGTCCTCCAGCGACTCGCTCGACCATGCGGCCGCGAATGCGGTCAGGTAGTCGGGCTGGCGCACCACGACCTCGGCGGCCTTCTCGACCGAACCGCCCAGCGCGACCAGCCAGCCGGCCCAGTCGAAGCCGGGCGCCTCGTCGGGCAGGTCCGCGAACCGGCGCAGGTTGTAGGTCAGGTCGGCGTCGCGGCGCTTGACGACGTCCCAGTGCGCCGCGGCGAGCTTGGTCTCCAGCGCCACGATGCGCTCGGCCGTCGCCGCGTGGTCCTCGGTCGTCCCGCCGTGCACGAGCGCGAGCATCGCCGCGATGTGCCGCGGATAGCCGGCCAGGATCTCGGCGTGCTGCTCGTCGCGGTAGTACGACTCGTCGGGCAGCCCGAGGCCGGACTGGCTCAGGTGCAGCAGGTAGCGGGTCGAATCCTTGGAGTCGGTGTCGACGTAACCGCCGGTGCCGCCGCCGATACCGGTGCGCTGCAGCGCGCCCAGCACCGCGGCCAGCGCGTCGGGGCTGTCCGCGGCGTCGATGGCGGCCAGTTCCTCGAGCAGCGGCGCCACGCCCACCCGCTCGACGGTGTCCTCGTCGAGGAAGCTCGCGTACAGATCGCCGATGCGCTGCTCGTCGGTTCCGCCCGCCGCGCCGCTCTCGGCGGCTTCAGTGATCAGGTCGCGGATCTGCTCCTCCGCGCGGTCGTGCAGCAGGCGGAACGCGCCGTCGGTGGCGCGGTCGGCGGGGATCTCGTAATCGGTCAGCCAGCGGCCGTTGACGTGTCCGAAGAGGTCGTCCTGGGGGCGGGCTGATGGGTCGACGTGGGTCAGGTCGATGCCTGACCGGATTGCTTCTACCGTCACGCCGACATTCTTCCAGAACCAGCCCGGTACCCTCACGGCCATGCCCGACGACCCCTCCGACGAGCCCGCCGACAAGCCCTCCGACGAGGTCGAACAGACCGGCGGGACGTTCACCGCGTTCGGGGTGGCATCGATGGCGCTGGGCGCGGTGGCCGTCGCGGCGGTGCTGCTGGCCGCGATGATCTGGTCGGGGCACCGCGACGAGGTCGACGAGCGCCGCTACCAGACGCAGGTGCTGCAGGCCGCCGCCGAGTGGGCGAGCGTCCTGGTCAACATGAACAAGGACAACGTCGCGGCCAACATGGCGCGGCTGCACGAGAACACCATCGGCGAGCTCAACGCAGACTTCGACTCGGCGGTGCAGCCGTACCGGCAACTGGTGCAGACCCTGCAGTCACGCACCACCGGCCAGGTCGACTCGGTGTCGATCGAGACGCTGCACCACGCCACCGGGCCCGACGGCGCCCCGACTCCACCGCCGCCACCCAATCCGCAGCTGTCCGCGTTCGCCTCCCGCACCGACACCGTGCTGGTGGTCGCCACGTCGATCAGCGAGAACGCCGCAGGCGAGGAGCCCCGCACGGTCCGCTGGACGCTGCGACTCGACGTCTCCGACGTGGACGGCAAGCTGATGATCTCGCGCCTGGAGCCGATCCGATGAGGAACCGCCTGCGGGTACTGGCCGTCGACGTGCTGGCGCCGATCGCCGCGATCGCCGCGCTCGTCTACATCGGTGTCGCGCTGGCCTGGCCGTCGTGGTGGGTGTCGGTGTGCTCGGTGCTGTGCCTGCTCATCGTGCAGGGCATGGTCGTGGACTTCGTGCTGGCCCGCCGCGACGGCGTGACCGTCGGCACCGACGACGACGGGCCGGGACTGCGGCTGGCCGTCGTCGGTGTGGCCACGGCCGCGCTCTGCGCCGCCGTGCTGGTGGGCTACCTGCGGTGGACCACCCCCGACCGCGACTTCAGCGCCGACTCCGACGAGGTGGTGGGCATCGCCAGCAGCGTCTCGGAGGCGACCGCCACGTTCACCCCGCAGAGCCCCACCGCGTCGATCGACCGCGCCGCCGAGCTGATGTCGCCCGAGCGTGCCGAGGCGTTCAAGGCCGAGTTCGCCGGCGTGGCAAAGCAGCTGACCAGCCGCAACGTCTCCGCGCAGGCCACCACCGTATCGGCGGGCGTCGAGGCGATGGGCCCGGGCCTGGCCAGCGTGGCGGTCGTGCTGCGCGGCACCCAGAGCGTGCCGGGCAAGCCCGTCGACAATGCGGTGCTGGCGCTGCGCGTCACGCTGACCAAGACCGAGGACCGCTGGCAGGTCGAGGACGTCGTCCCAATCCACTCCCGGTGACTTCGGCGCGGAAACGTTCGCTCAGCGATTGAGAGCGCGCCGAAATCGCTAGCGGTCTAGTTCGGCTGCCACGGCGCTCACTTCGCGGACGACGTCCATGGCGATGGCCTCGAACGACCGTTGCTCGCCCTCGGCGATCCAGCGCGCGAACGCGATTCCGAACGCCATGACGGCGATCTGGGCAGCCACGTCTGCCGCCATGTCGTCGACGCCGCGGTCCCGCAGCGCGTCGCCGAGCGCCTGTCCGAGCCCGACGAGCTTGAGCGCCTCGCGTTCTCGGAGGGCGGGGTTGTCGTCGATGACGGACTGGCGCTTGCGGGAGTGCGGCCGGCGCTCGTCGTCGAAGAAACTCGATGACGACCGCAGCGCGCTGACCGCCAGGTCGATCGGCGACGCATCGGGGGGTGCGTCGTCCAGCCCGGCCAGGAAGGCGTCGGTCAGCGCCTGCTGGCCGTGGAAGAGCACCTCGCGCTTGTCGCTGAAGTGGCGGAAGAATGTGCGCTCGGTGAGGCCGACGGCCTGGGCGATGTCGGTGGCCGTCGTCTGCTCGTAGCCACGGGCGGCGAACAGGTCGAGCGCGGCGTCCTGGAGCCGCTCCCGAGTTCCCGGCACCCACCTGACCATGGAAAGCAGTCTAAGTGATGACAGTAACTGACCTCACGTGTAGCGTCGGAGATGTCAGTAACTGACATCACCTGAGGAGATTCACCGTGCACGTCTTCATCACCGGAGCTTCCGGTTGGATCGGCAGCGCCGTCGTCGACGAACTGCTGCTCAACGGCCACGCCGTCAACGGACTGGCCCGCTCCGACGCGTCCGCTGCCGCGCTCGAGGCCAAGGGAGTCGAGGTTCGCCGCGGGGATCTCGACGATCTGGACGCCATCCGAACCGGGGCCCGAGACGCCGACGCCGTCATCCACCTCGCCAACAAGCACGACTGGGCGGACATGGCGGGCACCAACGCCGCCGCACGAGCCACGACGCAGACCATCGGACAAGCGCTCGTCGACACCGGCAAGCCGGTCCTGCTGGCGTCGGGACTCGCCGGCCTGACCGACGGCCGGGTGGCGACCGAGGACGACGCCTCGCCGTTCCACGGCCCCGAGTCGCCGCGCGGCGGCAGCGAGAACCTGCTGCTCGACTTCACCGACCGCGGAGTCCGATCAGTCGCGCTGCGCTTCGCGCCCACCACGCATGGCACCGGCGACCACGGCTTCATCGCCACCCTGTGTCGGGTCGCCCGCGATCAAGGCGTGTCCGGATACCCCGGCGACGGACTCAACCGCTGGGCCGCAGTGCACGTCGCCGACGCCGCGCGGATGGTCGTGCTCGGCCTCGAGAAGGCGCCCGCCGGCGCCCGACTGCACGCCGTCGCCGAAGAGGGGATCCCCACCCGGGTGATCGCCGAGGCGATCGGCCGGGCATTCGATCTGCCCGTCGCAGCCATCCCAGTCGATCGCGTCGACAAGCACTTCGGCTGGATCGGTGGGTTCTTCAGTGCCGACATGGCCGCGAGTAGTGCTGCAACGCAACAAATCCTGGGCTGGACGCCCACCGGACCCACCCTGGTCCAGGACATCGACGGCGGCGCATACCGGCCAGGGCGAAGCCGCTAGCGGTAGCGCGCGTAGTCGACCTTGAGGCAGCGGTCCATCACGACCTGCAGGCCGGCCGCCGTGCCGTCGCGGGCCACCTGCTCGTCCCACAGCCCCTGCTGCAGCCACAGCGTCTTCGGCCGCGGGTCGAGGGCGAGCACGTCACGCAGCACCGCGGGCAGTTCCTCACTGCGGCGGAACACGTCGACCATGTCGGGCACCACCGGCAGATCGGCCAGCGACGGGTAGGCGGGCACGCCGTCGACGTCGGTGATCGTCGGGTTGACCAGGTACAGCTCGTAGTGGCTCGACGCTCGCAGCGACTCCCACACGCCGTAGCTGGGCCGCATCGGGTTCGCGGACGCGCCGACGATCGCCACGGTGCGGGTCTCGGCGAGGATGCGCCGCAGATCGTCGGCTTCGGGTTCGGTCCATTCGACGGAGCTCGTCATGGAGTCAGCATTCCCACCAACCGGCCGGCCAACTCCTCCGGTCTGCTCAAGGCCACCATGTGCCCGCCGGGCATCTCCTCGATGTCGAGTCCCAGCCGCTCGCGGACCAGCCGTCGCTGGAACTCCAGCGGGAACAGCCGGTCGTCGCGGCCGGCCAGCACGGCGGTCGGTACGTCCGGCCAGCGGTCGAGTGGCCAGGGCTGATCGAACGGCGTGTCGGACTGCGCAGGCTCCGGCGCGTTCGCCGCCTCGGCTCGCACCGCCTCGGGCACGTCGTGGAGGAAGTCCTCGGCGGGATCGAACGCCCTGCCGCCGAACCCGAGCCGTTCGAAGTGTGCGGCGATCGCGGCGGGCTGTCCGGTGGCCTCCCACCACTGCCTTGCCGTCTCACCGGGCGCGGGCACCATCGGGTTGACCAGCACCAGCAGTGCGGGGTCGAGACCGGCCGCCGCGATGGGCGCGGTGTAGGCGCCCATCGAGTGCCCGACGAGGATCAGCGGTCGCGGGACGTCGCGTGCCGCCTCGCGCACCACGTCGACGTAGGTGAACAGGTCGGCGGTGTCGTCGTGTGTGGGCAGCTCGACCGCGACGGCGTGCATGCCGGCCGAGGAGAGGAGCGGCACCACCCGGTGCCAGTCCCACGCGCTGCCGCCCCCGCCCGGCACGAGCACGAAGGACGCGGGAGCGCCGCCGGGCTTCAGTCCGGGCTGCCCTGCTGTTGCGGGCGAGCCATCTTCGCGAACCGGTCCGACAATCGGCGCATGCGGATCATCAGCGACGCCGACGGGCTGGTGCGGCCTTCGAGGAAAGCGCCGAAGTCCATGGCGTGCACACCGATTCGCGAAGAGAACTCCTGAGGGGACAGGCCGGAGCGCTTCAGCAGCAGCCGGACATGCCGCGCCACCTCGGTGCGTTCGTCGGCCTCGAGCTGCTCACGGGTGCGCACCAGCACCTCGGCCAGCGCCTTGGACACGCCGTAGGGCCGCGCCTTGTCCAGCACCTCTTCGACCTGACGGGCCGTGCGGCCGTAGGGATCGCGCTTGATAGCGGTGACGATGCGCTGCCAGACGGTCAAGTCGTCGGTCTCCAGCGCGGCGCGGATCGCTGCGGTGGACCAGAACTCGACAGGGCGCTCGTCGACCGGGGGCCGCCGGGGCGGCGTCGGGCGGCCACGCGGAGGACCGGGATCGCGGCGGAATTCCCGCACGTCCGGTGTCACCGTCACCTCGCCTCCTCCAGCATGGCCACGGCCACCGACAGGCAGCGCTGCCTGACCGTGGCCCAGTCGGCCTCCGCATCCGGGTCCGACATCACCGAATCGTGCTCGTCGGACGGCTGCGGGTCGGCCAGGCGGCGCACCAGCTGAGTGGCCACCCACTGCTTTCTCGCGTGCTGCCCACAGTAGTACCGGTCCATCCCGGCCAGCACCACAGCGGCGGTTTGAGTTTCCATGGACTCGACCAGATCGGCAAACTCTGCGTAGTCGTGGCTGCTGTTCCGGCACATGATCAGGTAGCTCGCCAGGCGCAACGTCTCGGCGCCGGTCGGGATCTGCAGCCGGTCGCCGGTCGGCAGCTGGACGTTGGTGGTCTCCACCGGGCTGCGCCGCTCGACCGGCGGCCGGTCGGTGTCGGCCTCGGTCTCCAGGGCGTCGAGCGCCACCGACAGCCGGCCCCGCCACATCGTCACCGGATGCACGGGCAGCGTGGTGCGCACCGTCCTGCCGTTGCCGTCGGAGCCGTTGCGCCCGTTGCGGCCGCCGCCCACCCTGGCGGCCGTCCGGATCCTGGAGGTGTCCGCGCCGCGGACCCGGCGCATCGCCTGCTTGATCGGCTGGCAGCCACTGAAGGCCAACGGATCGGCCACGGTGATCGTCTGTGGCGCAAGGTTTTTCAGGCGTGCGGCGGACCGGACCATCATCCGTAGGTCCGCGCCGCTCGGGCCGAGCGCCGAGATGTCGTCGGGGATGATGACCAGGTCGTCGATCTCGACCTTGGGCAGCGGCTTCTCGAAGTCGACCGACGGCAGCAGCCGGTCCAGCCAGCGCGGCAGCCACCAGTTCCACTGGTCGAACATCGCCATCAACGCCGGCACCAGCACCAGCCGCACCACGGTCGCGTCGACGGCGATCGCCACCGCGCACGCCACCCCGAGCTGCGCGACGAGCGGCATGCCGGCGAAGGCGAAGCCGATGAACACCGCGATCATGATCAGCGCCGCGCTGGTGATGGTGCGGGCGCTGGTGCTGACGCCGTAGGCGACGGCGTCGCGGGTGTTGCCGGTCTGCAGGAACCGCTCCCGGATGCGGGTGAGCAGGAAGATCTCGTAGTCCATCGACAGGCCGAACGTCATCGCCAGCACCAGCGGCGGAATGGTGCTGTCCAGCGACGGGATCCTCTCGAAGCCCAGTGCCTCGAACCAGCCCCACTGG
Organism: Mycobacterium hippophais; assembly: GCF_027529605.1. Classification (NCBI taxonomy): domain Bacteria; kingdom Bacillati; phylum Actinomycetota; class Actinomycetes; order Mycobacteriales; family Mycobacteriaceae; genus Mycobacterium; species Mycobacterium hippophais. The sequence goes on from NZ_JAPZPY010000005.1 coordinate 20,806, forward strand.
AACACCACGACGAGGCTGCCGTATGCGGCGGCCACTGAAAGGACGGTCATCAGCACGCCCTTGAGGGCGAGCACCACCGACCGGATCGAGATCAGCAACATCAGGAACGCGATCAGGGAGACGAAGGCGAACACCAGCGGCTGTTTCGCCGACACCTGGTCGTCGAAGTCCTTGATCAGCGCGGTCGGCCCGCCGACGTCGATGTTGACGCCCTCACCCGCCACCGGAGGCAGCTTCTCGCGCATCCAGTCCACGGTCTGGCGGGCGCCGTTGTCCTCCGGGTCCACCGACAGCACGGCCGAGAGCAGCGCGCTCCTGTTGTCGGAGGAGAACACCGGCGGGGAGACCGACATGATGTTCGGCGCCTTGGCCATCTCCTGGCGCACGGTGTCGATGATGTTGGCGTTGTTCGTGCCCGCGGCGTCGCCGCCGGGGAAGCCGACCAGCACGCGCACCGGGCCGAGCGCACCGGCTCCGAGCGCCTCGGCCGCCGCGTTGACGCCGCCCCGGATCTCGTGGGTCGGTTCGAACTGCCGCTGCATGCTGTTGCCCAGTTGCATCGAGAAGGCCGGCGCCGCGAGCACCAGCAGCAGCGCGGCGGCGCCCAGCGCCGCGATCCACGGCCGCCGCATCACCCAGCCGGTCCAGCGGGTCCAGAACCGGGACTGGGCGACCTCCGGCCGCCGGGACCAGTGCAGGTAGGACGATCGCTTGGCCGCCGACCGCCCGAACGTCGCCAGCACGGCGGGCGTCAGCGTGGTCGAGGCCAGCACCGCCACGGCCACCGCGAGGATCGCGCCGGTGGCCATCGACACCAGCACCGGGGTGTCGATGAGATAGATGCCGGTGACGGAGGCGATGACCGTCAGCCCGGACAGCACCACCGCCAGCCCGGAGGTCGCCATCGCCGCGTCGGCCGCCTGCTGCGGGTCTCGGCCGGCACGCAGTTCCTCGCGGAAGCGCATGAGTATGAACAGTGAGTAGTCGATGGCCAGCGCGATGCCGAACATCGACACCGTGGAGGCGACGAACACCGACATGGTGGTCACCGTCGACAGCGCATAGACCACGCCCATCGTGACTACGACGGTGCAGAGGCCGAAGACCAGCGGGACCGCCGCGGCCGCCAGCGAGCCGAACACCGCAAGCAGCACGATCAGCACGATCGGCAGGTTCCACTTCTCGGCCTGGCCGATGTCGGTCTTGATGGCCTCCGACGCCGCGGCGCCCAGGGCGCCCTGGCCGATGACGTACAGCTTGACCCGGCCGCCCTCGACCTCGCCGGGCTCCTCGCCGTCGATGCCGACCTTCTGGCGCAGCTGCTTGGCGATGTCGGTGGCGCCGGTGTTGTCGAAGCCGAGTTGCAGCGTGAGGACGTAGGGGCGGTCCGGCTGGGGCGCGGGCTGCTGCGGGTTGGGCATGATCTTGACGCTGGGCACCTGCGCGGCGATCTGCTCGAGGTGCGCCACCGCGGCGTTCATGTCGCCGTAGGAGGCGTCGGCGCGCGGCGAGGCGACCAGGGCCAGCGGCGACGCGCCCTGATCCGGGAACTGGTCCTCGAGTTCGTACTGCACGTGCAGCGACTGGGAGCCCTCGACCTCGAAGCCGCCACCGGTCAGATTCGACGAGTGGTTCAGGGCGAGGTAGACCGCAGGCACCAGGAGCAGCAGCCATACCGCGAACACGGCCCAGCGAAATCTGCGCAGCGTGCCGCTGAGGCGCATCATGAACTGCTGGATGGCGGACTCCCCATGTCGTGCCCGGCGTTGCCCCTGTGTTTCAGCGTGAGCGTACCCCGTCATCAGGTACGCTCGCCCGCTCTTGGAATCGCCCGGTGGCCCGCCGATCGTTACAGCGCCTGCCCGCCGGGTTGTGGCCGTCACCTGCGAGTCTGCTGTCAGGATTGGGCACCGCGCGGATGTTGATGGCAAGATGTGCCCGGGTTGTACGTCGGGTCGGGGACACCACGCCGTCCGATCGCGAGGTTTGCCGGGCCCTCGAAAGCGTCGTCTGACGCCCAGAGCGTCCGCGAATCGTAAGGAGCGTCCATGAAGTCCACCGCCATCGGGCTGCGCCGCGGCCTGCTCGCCGCCTTCGTCGCCACCGCAGCGGCAGGCGCCGCGCTGACCGGGCCGTCGGCCGTCGCGGCCCCCGATCCGTGCGCGGCCAGCGCCGTGGCCAAGACCATCGGCACCGTCGCCAACGACACCGGTGAGTACCTCGACGCGCACCCGCAGACCAACGCCGCGCTGACCACCGCGTCGCAGTCGCAGGGCGGTCCGCAGTCGCTGGCGGCGCTCAAGAGCTACTTCGACGCCAACCCCGAGGTTGCCGCGGACATGCAGGAGCTGCAGCGGCCGCTGACGAACCTGTCCGGACGGTGCAAGTTGCCGGTCACCCTTCCGCAGGTGATGGGCCTGATGCAGGCGGCACAGTCGCAGACGGCGACGTCGCCGGCAACGCTGCCCGGCGCGCAGACCCCTCGCGTGCCGGGGTCGCTGTCGCCGGCCCAGTCGTCGCCGGTGTCGGCGGCCACCCAGGGCACCGGTCCGCTGCCCGGTCCCTACCGCTAGACGCCCGGGCGGTGCAGCCCGTGGCAGCGCCCGTCGACCTGCGGATTTGGTGTTTTTGATATTGGATGGCCGCAAGGCAGGAAAGTCTTCGCCGATTCTGATTAGCTTTGCGTTACCGATAACCGTTCATGGTTACGGCCACTCCAAGATGAAGGAGTTCGTCCATGTTGCTCTCTGCCCGTACCGCACGGCGTGCGGTAGCCGGCGCGGTCGGCGCTGGCTCGGTTGCCGGTGCGATGTTGTTCGGTGCGCTGCCCGCGGCCTCGGCCCAGCCGATCCCGGGGGCGCCGAACTGCACCGCCGCCGATCTGGCCGGTGTGGCCGCAGGCGTCTCCGCCTCGACGTCGGCGTACCTGTTCACCCACCCGGACGTGAACAACTTCTTCACCAGCCTCGAGGGCAGGCCGCGCGAGGAGATCCGCACCGAGGTGCAGAAGTACCTCGACGCCAATCCGGTGGTGAAGGGCGAACTGACCTCCATCCGGCAGCCGTTGGTCGACCTGAAGAATCGCTGCGGCGACACCAACGGCGACGGCCTCGCCGACAGCTAAGCCAGCGTTCGCGTGGCTACTGGGCTGCCCGCGCAGCAGGAGGGCGCGGGCCGCACAGTGCTGATGGTCGACGACGACCCGGACGTGCGAACCTCCGTCGCCCGCGGACTGCGGCTGTCGGGATTCGATGTCCGGGTCGCTGCGACCGGCAAGGAGGCGCTGCGGCTGCTCTCCAACGAAACCCATGACGCACTGGTGCTCGACGTCCAGATGCCCGAGCTCGACGGTGTCGCGGTGGTGACGGCACTGCGCGCGCTGGGCAACGAGATCCCGATCTGTGTGCTGTCGGCGCGCGACACCGTCAACGACCGCATCGCGGGACTGGAAGCCGGCGCCGACGACTATCTGACCAAGCCGTTCGACCTCGGTGAGCTCGTCGCGCGGCTGCATGCCCTGCTGCGCCGGGCCAGTCACTCCGACCAGCCGTCGGACACCCTGGTGGTGGGGCCGCTGACCATCGACACCGCGCGCCGGCTGGTGTTCGTCGACGGTGAGCGGGTGGAGCTCACCAAGCGCGAGTTCGACCTGCTGACGGTGCTGGCCGAGAACGCCGGCGTCGTGCTGTCCCGGCAGCGGCTGCTCGAGCTGGTCTGGGGTTACGACTTCGACGTCGACACCAACGTCGCCGACGTGTTCATCTCGTATCTGCGGCGCAAGCTGGAACGCGACGGCCTGCCGCGGGTGATCCACACGGTGCGCGGTATCGGATACGTGTTGCGGGACGAGCCGTAGCGCGGTGTGGTTCTCGCGGGCCTTCCGCCGCATCAGCTCGGCGTCGCTGCGGACCAGGGTGGCCATCGCCTCCGCGGCCGCCGCGTCGGCCGTGGTCGCCGCATTCACGATCCTGACGTCGCTGGTGCTGGCCAACAACGACGCCGCCCAGCTGGACCGCCGGCTCGACTCGATCGTCGACGCCAGCATGTATCCCGAACAGCTGCAGGATCCGCGCCGCGGCGTCCTCACCACCGGCCGGTCGCGCTCGACCGGGCAGGTGGTGTTCCAGCGCGGCTTCCAGCTGCCGTCCCTTCCGCCGGGCACCGAGACCGTCGAGGTGAACGGGCTGGAGTACCGGGTCCGCACGCTGCCCGTCGACCAGGAGGGCGGGGTGCTGGTGTCGATCGGTCTGCGGGCCGACAGCATCCTGCTGAGCAGTGCGCGGATCCCCGAGTACGCCCTCGTCGGGGTGGTCACCGTCCTGATCGCCGCCGGGCTGGGCTGGTTGCTGGCCGGCCCCGCCATCCGCCCGCTGCGCAAGCTGACCGAGCACACCTCCCGGCTCGGCAAGGGCAGCGACGAGATGCCAGCGGTGCACGGCGTCCGGGAGGCCGAGGAGCTGTCCGAGGCGATGGCGGGGATGCTGGCGCGTCTGGCCGCCGCTCAGCAGGCCACCACCAATTCGCTGCAGGCCGCCCAGGACTTCGCCGCCAACGCCGCGCACGAACTGCGCACGCCGCTGACGGCGATGCGGGCCGACCTGGACACCCTGCGCATCCACGACCTCCCCGAGGAGGAGCGCGCCGAGGTGGTGGCCGACCTGGCCCGGGCGCAGCGCCGGGTGGAGGCCATCATCACCGCGCTCGGGCAGCTGGCGTCCGGTCAGCTCGCTCAGGACGAGGACCGGGAACTGATCGACGTGACCGACCTGCTCGACCGGGTGGCGCGGGAGAACCGCCGCGCGGGCGCCGGGGTGGAGATCGTCGTCGAGGCCGACGACGCGCTCGGCGTGGTGTGGGGCTGGCCGGGTGGGCTGCGGCTGGCCGTGGACAACCTGGTTCGTAACGCCGTGACACACGGCGGGGCGACGCGGGTGGTGCTGGCGGCGCACCGGAGGGCAGGAGCGGCAGGACAGGGCGAGCTGACGATCGTGGTGGACGACGACGGCCGCGGACTGCCCGCCGACGAACAGGAGACGGTGCTCGGCCGGTTCCGGCGTGGCAGCACCGCCGCCCCGGGTGGCTCCGGCCTCGGGCTGGCCCTGGTGGCTCAGCAGGCCGCGCTGCACGGCGGGACGATCCGGCTGTCCGACAGCCCGCTGGGCGGGCTGCGCGCCACGCTCACGGTGTCGACGGCACCGGCGCAGGCGGACTAGCGCCGCGACGCCAGCAGCGCGGCCGCGCGCCAGCCGAGCAACAGCACGGCGGTCGTCACCGACGCCACCACGATGAAGCTCGTCGCGGCGCCCTGGCCCGTGGCCTTGCGCAGCACCATCCCCACGGCGACGGTGCACACCCACACGATCACACCGGTCGGGGCGAGGGACAGCGGTCGCCGCCATCCGCGGGACACCAGCCAGCCGACGGCGGTGCCGACCAGGAACGGCCAGGCGGTGTGCGCGATGCCCGCCGCGGTGAGCCCCTCCTCGTGACTGCGCCGGCCGAGCGTGCAGAACACCGTCACGCAGACGGCGTCGGCGATCAGCGCGAGGGCCGCCGGGCGACTACCGGTCCGCATAGGTCATCACGTCGAGGAACAGCGGCATGACGTCAGTCTCGTCGGCGGCGGCGAAGCCGGGCTGCCTGGGTGCCGGCTTGCTGTCGAAGAGGCCGTCGACCGCGGCGGGGGACGCGAGCCGGGAGTCGAGGCGGTAGGACGAGAACACGAACGGCAGCCCGTCCGACAGCAGCGGGTCGGGCGTGCTCATCACGTGGAAGTGCAGGTGCGGCGCGTCGGTGTTGCCGGTGTTGCCCAGCGATGCGATCACCTGACCGGTGGTGAGCCGGTCCCCGGGCTTCACCTTGACGCTGCCGGTCTTCAGGTGCGCGTAGAAGGCGTAGTTGCCGTCGCCGAGGTCCTGCACGATGTGGTTGCCGCCGTACTGGTCGAGCGGCAGGCCGGTGGGGCTGGCCCCCGCCACCTGTTCGGGGAGGTCGTCGACGACCGCCACCACCGGCCCGTCACCCACCGCGTGGATGTCGGCGCCGAAGTAGGGATAGCTCTCCAGCCTGGCCTTGTCGCCGGTGAACAGCAGGCCGTCCGGCTGTAGCTGGACGTAGTCTATCGCGAAACGCTCTGCGCCCCAGAGCTTCCCGTTCAGCCCGTTGAGTGCCATCCGGTGCGGCGTCATGTCGCAGCAGCCGTTGCCGTCGAGCCAGTTCGGCCCGCGCAGCGGTGGTTCGATCACCACCGGCTTGCGGTCCTGGACGGTCACCGGCGCGACGTCCTCGGTCATCGTCGCCGGCAACAGCGGCGGCATGGGTTGTGCGAGAGTGAGTTTCAGGCGGTGGGTCAACTCGGCCGGGATGTCGGCGGGTGCGCCGTCGGCCTTCCGGTCGACGGCCACGTCGAGCCAGACCTTCGCGCTCTGCCCCGGCCCTAGCTTGGTGGTCGGCGCGGGCGCGGGCGTGCCCACCGGCCGGGTCCAGTAACCCAACCGGTCGCCGGCGAGTTCGAGCAGCGTGGTGTCGCCGGACCGGACCTCCAGCGCGTCCATCGTCACCTCGCTCGGCAGCTGGTTGGTGAGCACGAGTTCATACGCCAGGTGGTCCCTTCCGTCGGTGCCGGGCACCGGTATCGGGTCGGCGACGGCGTCGACGAGCACCGGGCTCACCTTCGCGGGGGCCTGCGCCGGCCGGTCGGACGTGCCGCTCGGCGAGGGGCTCGCCGCCGGTGGTGGCGTGCCGGTGTCCGCGGGTTCGTCCTGCGACCCGGTGCAGGACGCGGTCAGTAACGCCAGTGCGCCGAACAATGCTGCGACGCAGCGCTTTCCATTGCTCATCGGCGCTCCTCTTCCCGGGTTTGGCGCGGCGCGTCCGGGTCGATGTCCTTCTCGGTGCGGAACATGAAGAAGAACACCACCCAGCCGATCGCGGCGATGAAGATCCAGCTCACCAGTCGATAGATCAGCATGGCCGAGATGGCCGAGGCCAGCGTCATGCCGCTGGAGACCAGGCCGGGCACCAGCACGGCCTCCACCACCAGCAGCCCGCCGGGCATCAGCGGGATCGAGCCGACCGCGCGGGCCGCGGCGTACGCGACGGTCACGCCGGCCAGCCCGGGATGTCCCCCCGCGGCGTAGCAGGCGAACGCCAGGCAGGCCACGTCGGCGATCCAGTTGAACAGCGACCAGCCGAAGGCGACGCTGAGATCGCGACGGCCCAGCTGCACGGACTCGAGCTGGTTCAGCGTCGCCCGCCACGTGCCGAGGCCGGTTTCGACAGGCCTGCCGCGCACCTGGTTGGCCCAGCCGAGCACGCGTACCGCGATCCCGTCGATCAACTCCGGCCGGGTGGCGACCGCCTGGGCCAGCAGCACGATGGCCAGGAAGCCGCCGAGCGAGAAGATCAGCGACAGCGGGTTCTTGCTGGCGCCCAACATGAACGCCCCGCCGAGCCCGAGCAGTGCCAGGCCGACCACCTGCAGCACTCCCGACATCACCAGCTGCCAGGACGCCACCACCGGCGACGCGCCCCACATCCGCTGCTGGCGGTACACGAAGGTCGCCGAGAGCACGGGGCCGCCGGGCATCGTGGTCGACAGCGCGTTGCCGGCGTAGAACGCCGCCTCGGACCGCCACTGCCGCACCGTCACCCCGGCCGACTCCAGCAGCGTCCGCTGGATCTGGGCGAAGCTGTGCATCGACGCCATCGCCGCGACGACCGCGGCGAGCACCCACCACCAGTTCGCCGAGATGAGGCTCTTCCAGGCCTTCGCCAGCTGATCCCACACCAGCACCAGCTCGACGGTCAGCACCGTCACCGCGACGCCGATCAGCACCCACCGCAGCCACCAGTACCTGCTGCGGCCGGAAGCCACCCGGCTGGCACGTTCCGGCTGTGCGCCGGCGGCCGGGGCGTCGTCGGACACGACTTACAGGGTAACGGCGCAGGTACCGCGTATGACGCCGCTGCGCCGGGCGCGTTTCGCCCCGTCCGCGCGCGGTACCGGGTGGATGGTCCGGTGGCGGCTACGCTCGCGGCATGTCAGCAGGTCTGGGTGCCGATCCGCTCGCCGACAACGCGGTCACGCCGTTCGTCCGCAAGGCCGCCGCCTGGGCGTGGCGACTGCTCATCCTGTTCGCCGCGCTCCTGGCGCTGCTGTGGCTGGTCAAACGGCTCGAGGTGATCTTCGTGCCGGTCGCGCTTGCCACCATCATCGCCGCGCTGCTGATGCCCGCCGTCGACTTCCTCGACCGCCGCGGAGCCCCGCGCGGAGGCGGGGTCGCGTTGGTGATGCTCACCGGGATCGCGGTGGTGGGCGGACTGCTGACGTTCGTCGTCAGCCAGTTCATCGAGGGCGCCCCCGCCCTGGTGGCCGAGGTGACCCGAAGCATCGACGGCGTCCGCGGATGGCTGGTCGACGGGCCGCTGCACCTCAGCCGCGACCAGATCGACAACGCGGGCAACGCGGCGATCGAGGCGCTGCGCGACAACCAGGAGCGGCTCACCACCGGCGCGCTGTCGACGGCGGGGACCATCACCGAGATCCTCACCGGCGCGCTGCTGGTGCTGTTCACGCTGATCTTCCTGCTGCACGGCGGCCGGAACATCTTCGGCTTCGTCACCCGGATCTTCCCTGAGGACGTCCGGGGACGCGTCCGCGACGCCGGCCGGGCGGGCTTCCACTCGCTGATCGGCTACATCCGGGCCACGTTCCTGGTCGCGCTGGTCGACGCGGTGGGCATCGGCGCCGGTCTGGCCATCATGGGCATCCCGCTGGCGCTGCCGCTGGCGTCGCTGGTGTTCCTCGGCGCGTTCGTCCCGCTCATCGGCGCGGTGATCACCGGATTCCTCGCGGTGATCGTGGCTCTGCTGGCCAAGGGCTTCGTGTATGCGCTCATCACGCTCGGCCTGATCATCGCCGTGCAGCAGCTGGAGGCGCACGTGCTGCAGCCGCTGGTGATGGGCCGCGCGGTGTCGATCCACCCGCTCGCGGTGGTGTTGGCCATCGCGGGGGGCGCCGTGCTGGCCGGCATCGTCGGCGCGCTGCTCGCAGTGCCGACGATCGCGTTCGTCAACAGCGCGGTGCGCGTCCTGGTCGCGTCCGATCCCGAGGCGGAGGCTGAGGCACTGGGGGAGGACGACGGGCCGCGGATAGACGCCGAACCCGACGACGTGGGACCGCAGTCCCCCGACGACGAGTGATTTCGGCGCGCGAACCGTCGCTCAGCGAACGTTTCCGCGCCGAGATCGCGAGTGGCTAGAGCCGGCCCTCGCGCCGTAGCAGGTCCGCCGCGCTCATCCCGCCGCCGCGGCGACGCTGCTGCTCGTCCTCGGACTCCCGGGTGTCGATCTTCTCGGTGCTCGCCGGGTCCTGCGTCCGCGGAGTCGGGATCGCAGTGGTGGCATCGGGATTCTTCGGCTGCTGCCGCTGGCGCGGGGTCGGGATGGCCGTGGTCGGCTCGTTGCCCTCGTCCGCTGTGCGCGGCGTGCCGTTGCCGACGCGGGGTCCGCCCGGACGCATCGCCCGTGTCGGATCGGCCGACGGTTGCGGCGGACGCGCGGGCTGACCGGGCTCGGTACTTCCGCCGGCCGGACGGCCGCGCAGCTCGCCGAGCCACGACTCGATCTCGCGCTCCTCGCGCTGCTGTGCCGGCGGCGTTGCCCGCGGCACCCGCTGGGTGGGCGCATTGCCGACCGCACCGCGAACGGCGTTCTTGGCCGCCGAAAACCGGGTGGTCGGCGGTTCCTCGCGCGGCGCGGCAGGCGCGGCGCCCCGCGTCGGAATGCGGGTGGTGCCTGCGGCGGACGGTCCGCTGGCCCGCGGCGGCACCCGCATCGGTGCGGCCCGGACAGGGACCTCCGGATGGGTCGGGTCGTGCGGCGGACGCGGCGGTGCGGACACCGGGGCGCCCGCGCCGACGAGTGCCTCCGGATCGTCGCCCGGTTCGTCAAAGTTGGGGCGCTTGCGTTCGTCGGGCAGTTCCGTCTCGCCGAGGCCCAGGCGCTCCTGGATGCGTTTCATCCAGCGCGGGGCCCACCAGCAGTCGTCGCCGAGCATCTTCATGATCGCGGGCACCAGGAACATCCGGACGATCGTCGCGTCCAGCAGAAGCGCGATCAGCAGGCCGAACGCCAGGTACTTCATCATCACCAGGTCGGAGAACACGAACGCGCCCGCGACGACGGCCAGCACCAGGGCGGCGCCGGTGATCAGTCGCCCGGTGGTCGCCGTGCCGATGCGGATGGCCTCGGCGGTGGACAACCCGCGTTCGCGCGCCTCCACCATGCGGGAGACCAGGAACACCTCGTAGTCGGTCGACAGACCCCAGATCACGGCGATGATCAGGCCGATCATCGGCGCCATCAGCGGCTGCGGCGTGTAGTTCATCAGTCCCGAGCCGTGGCCCTCGACGAACATCCACGTCAGCACGCCCATCGTGGAGCCGAGGGTGAGCGCGCTCATCACCGCGGCCTTGATCGGCAACACCACCGAACCGAACGCCAGGAACATCAGGATCGTCGTCGTGACGATCAGGATGGCGACCATCAGCGGCAGCTTGTCGAACAGGCTGTGGATGCTGTCCTGCTCCAATGCCGGTGTGCCGCCGACGTACACGGTCACCCCCCGCGGTGGCGACAGCGCCCGCAACTCCTCGATCTTCTCGGCGGCGTCGTTGCGGCTCTCCAGGCCGTTCTGGATCACCCGCACCGACGGGTCCTTCGACCCGGTGTCCTGGGCGGAGCGTTCCTGCCACATCTTCGACGGGTCGTTGTCGGCGTCGATGAAGCCGCTGATCGTCATCGCCTTGGCGCGCACGTCGGCCAGTTGCTGATCGGTGATCGGCTCGCCGTTGTCGCTCTTGAGCACCATGGTCAGCGGTTCGGTGCGGAAGCCCGGGAAGCTGCGGTCGAAGTCCTCCTGCGCCGAGCGCACGGAGTTGTCCGGCGGAAGGTACTTCTCACTGATGCCGCCGAGTGCCAGCTGTCCCAACGGGATGATGAGCAGCACCATCACGATGATGATCGGCACCGCGAAGGCGGCGGGGCGTTTCATCACGCGGTTGACGAGCTTGCCCCAGAAGCCCTGCTCCACCTCGGCGCGGGTCTTGTTCTTCTGTGTCTTGTCGGCCAGCCAGTGCAGCCACCACACGATGGGGCGGCGCGCCAGCGGCACGTATCGCGCGAGGGCGAGGCCGAACGTGACGACCACGAGGAAGATCACGATGCCGAGCAGCATCCAGTAGACGCCGCTGCCGATGACGTCGTTGTCCTTCAGCGCCATCACGCCGTAAGCCATGGCGCCGTAGAGGGCGGTGTAGCCGAGGACTTGGCCGATGAGGGCCAGGTTGGCGCCCTGCTCACCCGTCTGCTTCATGCGCTTGCGCGCGATGTGGCCGAGCGCGATACCCGCGGGCGGCACCAGCAGCCCGAGTGGAATCGAGGCGATGGCGAAGGTGTTGGTCTTCCGATTCGCCGGGTCGGCATGGACGGGGTCGGGCAGGGCGAACTTGATCAGCGTCTTGACGCCCAGGGCGTCGACCCTGGGTCCGAGGATCGCCAGCGCGGCGGCCAGCACGGTGATCGACAGGACCGCCGCCAGCATGACCGAGGCGATGATCGCGTAGGTGATCGACTTGAGGAAGCCCTGCGGGAACAGCAGTAGCGGCACCGACGACGCCACCAGGATCACCGCGGAGAACATGATGGTGCGGCCGGACGTCATCACGGTGCGGCGTACGGCCGCCTCGGTGTCGTAGCCCTCGGCGAGTTCCTCCCGGAATCGGCTCACCATGAACAGGCCGTAGTCGACGGCGATGCCCAGGCCCATGAGCGTCACCACCGGCTGGGCGAAGAAGTGCACGGGGATGAACTCGGCGGCCAGCCGCATGACGCCGAGCGCACCGGCAATGGTGAGGCCACCGATGAGGCCGGGCAGCGCCGCGGCGATCACACCGCCGAAGACGAAGAACAGCACCACGCAGACCAGCGGGATGGCCGCCACCTCGGCGCGCTTCTGGTCCTCGCCGATGGTCCCGGTCAGCTCGCTGGCCAGTGGCTGCAGGCCGGCCAGCTGGATGTCGCCGCCGTTGATCTCCTTGAGATCGGGTTCGACGGCCTGGTAGTTCTTCAGGATCGCGTCGTCGTCCTCGCCCTTGAGCGGGATGGAGACGAAGGTCTTCGACAGGTCCTCGGTCTTCATCTGCTGGACGGTTTCGCTGGCCGCGTCGGGGGCCTTGAGCCAGCCGACCCAGCTCAGCACCTGGTCGGGGTGGTCGGTGACGAACGTGTCGAGCTCGCCGACCACGTCGCGCTGCCACTGTGGATCGGTGACCTTCTTGCCGTCGGGCGGCGTCAGGATCGCGACGACGTGGCTGGCGCGGTCACGGCCGTACACCTCGTCGCCGAGCAGCGATGCCTGCACCGACTGGCTGCCCTCGTCGTAGAAGCCACTCTGCGTGACATGCTGGCCAAGGCTGATGCCGTAGACCCCGCCACCCAGGCACAGGGCCACCATGACACCGATGACGATGTACCGGAATCGGTAGACCGTTCGACCCCACCAGGCGAACACGTGAGCTCCTTACATTGACAGCATCTCTGGGGCGACCCCGCCGCGGTCGATTGAGTTGTCAGACACGCGAGGTCAGCTTCGCGGACAGCGGCCCCGACGGCTGCAGCCACACCCTGACCGGGTCGCCGATCGAGTCCGATCCGCGGTAGCGGCACCCGGGGGACACAGGGGTGCCCTCCAAGTCGATGAACTCCAAGGTATCCGACGCTAGCGCCCAGCTCGCATGTTCGCGAAATCCAGGCGGCCGGAACGGGGCCTCATTCTGGGCCGTGTCCTGCGACGATCCTCCCCGCAGACCGGTGGTCACAATCGGATCACGCCGGGCGCCGATCATCGGTCACAGGCGGCCTTCGCGGCGGAGCACATCCTGCGCGCTGATCCCTCGGCCGCGCCGCCGGTCGTCGTCCGCGGAGGGAGCCGGCTCCTCCGGCGCCCCGGGATCCTGCTCGGCGGGCGTCGGGATCGCGGTGGTGGGCTCGTCGAGCTCCCGGTCCTCGACCGGCGGCGGGGGAGTGCGCCGCGTGGTGCGCTTCGTCGCGTCGCCTGCGGCGTTCACCGCGCTCGTCGCGGCATCGAGCACGGTGTTCCCGGCGGCCGGGATGCGCGTGGTCGGCGGCTCGGGCTCGGGGGTGTCCTCGCGGCCGGGGATCCGCGTCGCCGCCTGGCCCGCCGCTCGCGGCGGAATGCGTCTCGGCGTGGCGCGCGGGCGGGGCGGCGGGAACGGATCATGGGATCGCAGCGGGCGGGCCGGCGCGGCCACCTCTGCGCCGACGAGCGCGTCGCGCCCCTCCTGCGCGGCGGGGTGTTTCCGTTCGTCGGGCAGCTCGATCTCGCCGAGGCCGAGGCGCTCCTGGATGCGCTTCATCCAGCGCGGCGCCCACCAGCAGTCGTCGCCGAGCATCTTCATGATCGCCGGCACCAGGAACATCCGGATCACGGTGGCGTCGAGCAGCAGCGCGGCGATCAGGCCGACGGCCAGGTACTTCAGCATCACCAGGTCGCTGAACACGAACGCGCCGCCGACGACGACGAGGATCAGCGCCGCGGCGGTGATGATCCTGCCGGTGGTCGCCGTACCGACGCGGATCGCCTCGGACGTCGACAGCCCGCGGGCCCGTGCCTCGACCATGCGGGACACCAGGAACACCTCGTAGTCGGTGGACAGCCCGTAGATCACCGCGATGATCAGGCCGACGACCGGAGCGGTCAACGGTGTCGCGGTGAAGTTCAGCACCCCCGAGCCGTGCCCCTCGACGAAGATCCAGGTCAGGATGCCCAGCGTGGAGCCAAGTGTCAGCGCGCTCATCACCGCGGCCTTGATCGGCAACACCAGCGACCCGAACGCCAGGAACATCAGCAGAGTGGTGGTGGAGACCAGGATCAGCAGCATCATCGGCAGCTTGTCGAAGAGGCTGTGGATCGAATCCTGTTCCAGCGCAGGCGTACCGCCCACCGAGATCGTCACGCCCCGCGGTGGTTCGATCGCGCGCAGCTCGTCGAGCCGCTTGGCGGCGTCGTTGCGGACCTCGAGCCCGTTCTGCAGCACGGTCACGTCGGGATCGGTCTTCTGCGGGGTGTTGCCGCTCTCGTCGGGCGAGACCGGACGTTCACTCCACTCCGGCTCGGTGAAGCCGCTGATCTGTGCCGCCTTGCTCTTGATCTCGTCGACCTGGGTGGGCGAGGCGTTCTCGATGACGAGTGTCAGCTTCTCGGTGCGGTAACCGGGGAAGGTCCGGTCGAAGTCCTCCTGCGCCATGCGGACGGGATTGTCCGGCGGCAGGTACTTCTCGCTGATGCCGCCGAGCGCCAGCTGGCCGAGCGGGACGATCAGCAGCACCATGATGACGAGGATCGGCACGGAGTACAGCACCGGCCGTTTCATCACCCGGTTGACGAGTTGGCCCCAGAAGCCGTTCTCCACGTCGGCACGCGTCTTGGTCTTCTGGGTCCGCTCGGCGAACCAGTCGATGATGCGGCTGGTGAACTGGTTGTCGCGCAGGAACGGGATGCGGTACAGCGTGCGCACACCGAGCGCGTCGACGTTGCGGCCGAGGATGGCCAGCGCCGCGGGCAGCACGGTGATCGACAGCAGCGCCGACAGCGACACCGACGCGATGCCTGCGTATGTCAGCGATTTGAGGAAGCCCTGCGGGAACAGCAGCAGGCCGGCCAGGGAGGCGACGATCAGCACCGCGGAGAACGTCACGGTCCGCCCCGCGGTCTGAACGGTGCGCCGGACGGCGGTCTCGGTGTCGTAGCCCTCGGCGATCTCCTCGCGGAACCGGCTCACCACGAACAGCCCGTAGTCGATCGCGATGCCGAGGCCGATCAGCGTGACCACCGGCTGGGCGAAGTAGTGCATGGGTTCGCCGGTCAGCCAGATCACCGCCCGCAGGATGCCGAGCGAGCCGATGATCGACAGGCCGCCGATGATCACCGGCAGGCTGGCCGCGACGACGCCGCCGAAGACGAAGAACAACACGACGGCCACCAGTGGCAGCGCGATGATCTCCATCCGCTTCTGGTCCTTGGCGATGGTGCCCGTCAACTCGTTGGCCAGCGGGTTCAGGCCGGCCAGTTTGATGTTGCCGTCGTCGACCTGCTGCAGGTCGGGCTCGATGGCCTTGTAGTTGTTGAGGATGACGTCGTCGTTGTCGCCCTTGAGGGTGATGTAGACGAACGCCCGGTCCTTATCCGGCGTCGCCAGCGCCGCCGGGAATCCGCGCAGGTAGCCGTACCACTCGAGGAACTGGTCGGGGTGATCGGCCTTGACCGCGTTCAGCTGGTCGGTGACCTCCTTGGACCACTGCGGATCGTCGACCTTGCGGCCGTCCGGCGCGGAGATGATGCCCACCACGTGACTGGTCCGGTCGCGCCCGTACACCTCGTCGGCAAGCACCGAGGCCCGCACCGACTCGCTGCCCTCGTCGAAGAAGCCGCTCTGGGTGACGTGCTTGCCCAGGTCGAGGCTGAGCACCCCGCCGAGCGCGCACATCGCGACCATGACGGCGATGACGATGTACCGGAACCGGTAGACGATTCGACCCCACCAGGCGAACACGTCGAGCTCCTAACGTCGGGACTGTTCGGAGGAGTGCGGCACCCGGGCGCCGCCGTCACCCACGGGAGGTGAGCAGCGCCGACAGCGGCCGGAACGGCTGCAGCCACGCGCCCTGGTCGGGAAGCGAATCCAGGCCGATCCTCGGGAGCGGCTCCCGGAACACCCCCGGGATGTCCTCGAGGTCGACGAACTCCAGGACGTCGGACGCCAGCGCCCAGCTCGCGTGTTCGCGGAATCCGAGCACCTGCACGGGGATGTCGTCGCGGGCGACGTCCTCCAGCGGCTGCCGGAACGCCTGCCCGTCGGCCGACGCGACGATCACCGACGCCAGCCCCTCGCTTCGGCGGAGTGCGATGTGCGCGAGCATGTCCGAGTCGACGTCGCTGTCGTCGTCGATCTTCGGTTTGGCGAACACGGCGAACCCGACGTTGCGCAGCGCCTCCACCCACGGCCGGACCACGTCCGCGCTGCCCGGGGCGATGTTGGTGAACACGGTGGCCTCGGGTTCGAGGGTGATGTCCGAGCCGCCGTCGGCGAGTTGTGCGGAGAGTTCGGCGGTGCGCCCGAGCAGCCACCGGCCCAGCGCGTCGAACCTCGGCCGGTGCGCGGCGGTGGGCCGCCCGCCGAGGATGGAGCCGAGGCCCATGTCGAGGTTCGGCGCGTCCCACACCAGCAGCACCCGCTGACTGCCGGCAGGCGGACCCGCGGGCGGGGGCGGGGTGGCGACCGGGATGTCCTCGGTGAGACTCATCGCGAAGCCTTCTCCCAGAGCAGTTCGGTGACGTCGGGTCCGGCGAGGGCCTTCTGCTCGTACTTGGTGACGGGCCGCTGTGCCGAGATCGGCAGCTCGGCGTCGGGATCCACCCGGCGCAGCAGCGGTTCGGCGTCACCGACCGCGGCGATGTGCTCGGCGTAGCCGGCGTGGTCGGTAGCGGCGTGCAGCACCCCGCCGGGGCGTAGCCGGTCGGCGATCAGGGCCACCGTCGCGGGCTGCAACAGCCGGCGCTTGTGGTGCCGAGCCTTGGGCCACGGGTCGGGGAAGAACACCCGCACCCCGGTCAGCGAGTCGCTGCCGAACATGTGCTCGAGCACATCGACACCGTCGCCGCGGACCAGCCTGAGGTTGGTGACCGGGGGATCGGCGCGGTCGATCGCGCTCAGAAGCTGGGCCAGGCCCCGGCGGTAGACCTCCACCGCCACGACGTCGAGATGCGGCTCGGCCTGCGCCATGGCCAGCGTCGAGGTGCCGGTGCCGCAGCCGATCTCCAGCACCACCGGTGCGGACCGGCCGAACCACGACGGGAGGTCGATCAGCGGCGCCGGCCGGCCCTCGTCGTCACGGGCCTGTGCGCCGAGTTCCGACCACAGCCGGTCCCAGGCGGCCTGCTGACCGCCGGACAGCGCGGAGCGCCGGGAGCGGAAGCTGGTCACACGCGGATGGGGATGGGCGGCGGGGGCGCGGCTGGTGTCGTGCGAAGCCGGGGAGCCCGCGACCTCGGACCTGCGCGCTTGCATCCGTCCATGGTCGCTCATCAACGGTCGGGTACCCGCTCCGTGGTGCATATTGATACCCAACAGTTGCCTTCGGCTGGTATGTCGGCGCAGGGCGGCCCCTGGGGACGAAGCGTTCGCCAAGCGGCGCGGCAGGTGCCACGATCGGCGTGAACACCTGCACGCACCAACCCACCGGAAGGACGCGCCATCTTCGCCGACGCGCTGACCGATTTCGCCGCACGGGCCGGTGACCGCCGGCCCGCCGTGGAGCATGTCATCGCCCGGCTCACCGCCCCGTTGCCGGTCGAGGTGCTCGGCCGTGCCGGGGTGGGCCGGCGCACGGTGACCGCCGCGCTGCGGGATGCCGGTCTGACGGTCGTGGACGGCAGCGGCGCCGAATTGGCGGTGCTGGTGATCGCCGAGGCGCTCAAGCCGGAGGACATGGCAGCGGTCGCCGCCGCCCGGGCTCCGGTGCTGATCGTGTTGAACAAGGCCGACCTGTCCGGGGCGGCCGGCGGCGGGCCGATGGCGCGGGCGCAGGTGCTCGCCGCCGACTGCCGCGCCCGCACCGGTGTGCCTGCGGTGCCGCTCATCGGGTTGCTGGCCGGGGCCGCGCCCGACGCCGAACTGGTCGCGGCGCTCGACGTGCTCGTCCACCATCCGGCGGACCTGCGGTCGACCGACGCCTTCCTGGACTCCGGGCACCGTCTCGGGCGTGCGATGCGCGAGCGGTTGCTGGCCCGCCTGGACCGGTTCGGGATCGCGCATGCGGTGCTGGCTCTGGGGCGGGGCGCCGACCGCGAAACGCTGCCCGGCATGCTGCGCCGGCTCAGCGGCATCGACGGGGTGCTCGCGGCGATCGATCAGGTGGCGGCGCCGCTGCGGTACCGGCGGATGCGGTCCGCGCTGGCCGAACTGGAGGCGCTGGCTGTGCGCTCCGGCGACGAGCGGCTGTCCGATTTCCTGGCCGCAGACGATACGGTGCTCGCCGTGATGGCTGCCGCGGTCGACGTCGTCTCGGCCGCCGGGCTCACGGTGGACCCGGCCGACGACCGGGCCGCGCACCTGCGCCGCGCGGTGCAGTGGCGCAGGTACGGCCGTGGCCCGGTGGGCGCCGTGCACCGCGAGTGCGCCGCCGACATCTGCCGCGGGTCGATGCGGCTGCTCGAGATCGGCCGGGGCGCACCGTGACGGCCGATCCGGTCGCCGCCGCTGACGCCGTGGTCGCGGCCATCGATCCGGGCCTGAGCTCGCCGGGAGTCGAGAGCAGCGACGTGGTGCTGGTGACGGGTCCGTGGCTGGCAGGAACCAGCAGCCTGGTCGCCGAACTGCGCCGGGAGCTGCCCGAGCACACCTTCGTCGAGTCCGACGACCTGCCTGCGGGCAAGGCGCCCGCGGCGGTGGTGTTCGCCGTGTCGGCGAGCGCGCCGCTCACCGAATCCGATTGCGCGCTGGTCGAACTCGCGTCCAACTACACCGACCTTGTGGTGGGTGCGGTGACCAAGATCGATGCGCACCGGAACTGGCGCGACGTGCTGACCGCCGACCGGACCCTGCTCGCCGAGCGCTCCGCCCGTTACCGGCAGATGCCGTGGGTGGGAGTGGCGGCCGCGCCCGATCTCGGCGAGCCGCGGCTCGACGAACTGGTCGGGCTGCTGCGTCAGCGGCTCACCGATCCGGATCTGCAGCGGCGGAACCGGTTGCGGGCGTGGGAGAGTCGCCTGGAGGCGGTGATCCGGCGTTACCAGGCCGACGGTGCGGGCGCCGACCGTGAGGCGCGGGTGACGGCCCTGCGCGCCCGCCGCGACGAGATCCGCCGTGACAGTCGGCTGGCCAAGTCCGAGCGGGGTATCGCGCTGCGCAGCCAGGTCCAGCAGGCCAAGGTGCAGCTCGCCTACTTCGCCCGCAACCGGTGCACCTCGGTGCGGGCCGAACTGCAGGAGGACGCCGCCGGACTCGGCAGGCGCCGCCTCGCCGCCTTCGAGGACGAGGTGCGGACCCGCGCCGCCGACGTCGTCACCGAGGTCGACGAGGGCATCACCGAACACCTCGCCGGGGTGGCGGCCGAGCTGAAGATGTCGCCTCCGCCCACGGCGGCCGCGCCGGGGATCCCGGACTTCCCCGCCCCGCCGCTGAAGAACCGCCGCCTTGAGACCGTGCTGATGATGCTGCTCGGCGCCGGGTTCGGGCTCGGGGTGGCGCTGGCTTTCAGCCGGCTGTTCGCCGGAGTCGCGCCGGGTCTGACCGTCGCCGGTGTGGTCGCGGGCGGTGCGGTCGGCCTGCTGCTGACCGTGTGGGTGGTCGGGATCCGCGGACTGCTGCACGACCGGTCGGTGCTCGACCGCTGGGTCGGCGAGGTCACCACCACCCTGCGGTCGGCCGTCGAGGAGCTGGTCGCCACCCGGGTGCTGGCCGCGGAGGCGGCGCTGACCACGCAGCTGACCGCCCGCGACGAGGCTGAGGCGGCCACCGCCGCTCAGCAGATCGCGACGATCGACGCCGAACTGCGCGAACACGCGGTGGCCACGGCCAGGGCGGCGGCCCTACGAGACCGACGGGCACCGCCGCTGCAGCGGGCGCTCGACGCCGTCCGCACCGAGCTCTACGGGTCGGCCCCGGCGACGGCGACCAATGGCTCCCGCCCGTCGGCCGACGCCGAACGGGTGTCGTCGGAGGATTCGGCCGGGAACTGAATCGGTCAACCGGCGAGAAGGAGTTTTTCTGAATCGTTCCTGTGAGTGATCGGACATGATCCAGAATTTCCCCGGGTATGTCACCCACGTTAACCTCACTACAAGGGACGACCGCGGCACCACTGATTTCGTAGTCGGCGGCGTCGGGGTCTGCGTCCGGCAGCGCCCGTCAGCAGAAGATGCAGGAGACGAGAGATGACCTCAGCGACTATTCCGGGTCTGGACACCGCACCGACCAAGCATCAGGGCCTGCTCGCCTGGGTTCGGGAGGTCGCCGAGCTGACACAGCCCGACCGGGTGGCATTCGCCGACGGTTCCCAGGAGGAGTACGAGCGCCTCGCCGCGCAGCTCGTCGAGGCGGGCACGTTCCAGAAGCTCAACGACAAGAAGCAGCCCAACTCCTACCTGGCGCTGTCCGATCCCTCCGACGTCGCCCGTGTCGAGTCACGCACCTACATCTGTTCGGAGCGCGAGATCGACGCAGGCCCGACGAACAACTGGATGGACCCGGCCGAGATGCGCGGCATCATGACCGACCTGTACCGCGGCTCCATGCGCGGCCGCACGATGTGGGTGGTGCCCTTCTGCATGGGCCCCCTGGATTCCGAGGATCCCAAGCTCGGTGTGGAGATCACCGACTCCGAGTACGTCGTGGTGTCGATGCGCACGATGACCCGGATGGGCGCCGCGGCGCTCGAGAAGATCGGCGAGGACGGCTTCTTCGTCAAGGCGCTGCACTCGATCGGCGCGCCGCTGGAGCCGGGCGAGCAGGACGTGCCCTGGCCGTGCAACGACACGAAGTACATCACCCACTTCCCCGAGACCCGCGAGATCTGGAGCTTCGGTTCCGGCTACGGCGGCAACGCCCTGCTGGGCAAGAAGTGCTACTCGCTGCGGATCGCGTCGGCGATGGCCCGCGACGAGGGCTGGCTCGCCGAGCACATGCTGATCCTCAAGCTGATCTCGCCCGAGGACAAGGCCTACTACATCGCCGCGGCGTTCCCGTCGGCGTGCGGCAAGACCAACCTCGCAATGCTGCAGCCCACCATCCCGGGCTGGCGCGCCGAGACCGTCGGTGACGACATCGCGTGGATGCGGTTCGGCAAGGACGGCCGGCTCTACGCCACCAACCCCGAGTTCGGGTTCTTCGGCGTCGCGCCCGGCACCAACTGGGACTCCAACCCCAACGCCATGAAGACGATCGCCAAGGGCAACACCGTCTTCACCAACGTCGCCAAGACCGACGACGGCGACGTGTGGTGGGAGGGCCTGGAGGGCGAGCCCGACCACCTGATCGACTGGAAGGGCAACGACTGGGTTCTGCGTGAGACGGAAACCAAGGCGGCGCACCCGAACTCGCGCTACTGCACCCCGATCTCGCAGTGCCCGACGCTGGCCCCCGAGTGGGACGACCCGCAGGGCGTGCCGATCTCGGCGATCCTGTTCGGCGGCCGTCGCAAGACCACCGTCCCGTTGATCACCCAGGCCCGCGACTGGCAGCACGGCGTGTTCATCGGCGCCACACTGGGTTCCGAGCAGACCGCGGCCGCCGAGGGCAAGGTCGGCACCGTGCGCCGCGACCCGATGGCGATGCTGCCGTTCCTCGGTTACAACGTCGGTGACTACTTCCAGCACTGGATCGACATCGGCAAGAACGCCGACGAGTCCAAGCTGCCCGCGGTGTTCTTCGTCAACTGGTTCCGCCGTGGCGACAACGGCCGCTTCCTGTGGCCGGGCTTCGGTGAGAACAGCCGCGTGCTGAAGTGGGCCGTCGAGCGCATCGAGCACAAGGCCGACGGCAAGACCACGCCGATCGGCATCGTGCCCACCGCCGAGGACCTCGACCTCGAGGGTCTCGACGTGGACGCCGCCGACGTCGACGAGGCGCTCGCCGTGAACCCCGAGGAGTGGCGTAAGGAATTGCCGCTGATCGAGGAGTGGTTCGAGTTCGTCGGCGAGAAGCTGCCCACCGGCATCAAGGACGAGTTCGACGCGCTGAAGACCCGCCTCGCCGAAGCGGAGTAACCCGCCCGCTTTCTCCGAAACGACCCACTTGACACCCGTCAAGTATCGTCGTCGTAGAGTCGGTCCATGCAGATCCGCGAGCATGTCGGCGCCGGTAAGCCGGCGATCATCCTCCACCCGTCCGGCACCGTCATCACGTTCGACGACCTCGAGGCACGGGCCAACCGGCTGGCGCACCATTTCCGCGCCAACGGACTGCAGGAGGGCGACGTCGTCGCCATCCTGATGGAGAACAACGAGCACATGCACGCCGTCATGTGGGCGGCGCGCCGCAGCGGCCTGTACTACGTGCCGATCAACACCCACCTCACGGCCGCCGAGGCGGCCTACATCATCGACAACAGCGCCGCGAAGGCCGTCGTCGGATCGGCGGCGCTCCGTGAGACCTGCGCGGAACTCGGCGAGCATCTGCCGCGCGGGCTGCCCGCCGTGCTGCTGATCGCCGACGGAGCCGAAACGTCGGCGACAGGCACCGACAGCGACCTCGACGGCTGGGTGCGCTATCCCGAAGGCGTTGCCGGACAACCCGACACACCGATCGACGACGAGATCGAGGGCGATCTGCTGCAGTACTCCTCGGGTACCACGGGTCGGCCCAAGGGCATCAAACGCGAACTGCCGCACGTGCGTCCGTCGGAGGCGCCCGGCCTGATGGCGATGCTGGTGCAGTTCTGGCTCGACCCCGACGCGGTCTACCTGAGCCCCGCGCCGTTGTACCACACCGCCCCGTCGGTGTGGTCGATGCAGATCCAGGCCGCCGGGATCACCACCGTCGTGCTGGAGAAGTTCGACGCGCAGGGCTGTCTCGACGCCATCGCGCGCCACCGCGTCACCCACGGGCAGTTCGTGCCCGCGATGTTCACCAGGATGCTGAAGCTGCCGGAGTCCGTGCGCACGAGCTATGACGTCTCCAGCCTCAAGCGGGTGATGCACGCCGCCGCACCGTGTCCGGTGGAGATCAAGAAGCAGATGATCGACTGGTGGGGCCCGATCGTCGACGAGTACTACGCGTCCTCCGAGGCGCACGGGTCCACGCTCATCTCGGCCGAGGACTGGCTGACCCACCCCGGGTCGGTGGGCAAGCCGATGAACGGGGCCATCCACATCCTCGACGAGGACGGCAACGAGCTTGGACCCAACCAGCCCGGCGAGATCTACTTCGAGGGCGGCGCGTCGTTCGAGTACCTCAACGATCCGGACAAGACGGCCAAGTCACGCGAATCCCACGGCTGGACCACGGTGGGGGACATCGGTTACCTCGACGAGGAGGGCTACCTGTACCTCACCGACCGGAGGCACCACATGATCATCTCCGGCGGGGTGAACATCTACCCGCAGGAGGCCGAGAACATGCTGGTGACCCACCCGAAGGTGATGGACGCCGCGGTGTTCGGCGTGCCGGACGACGAGATGGGCCAGCGCGTCAAAGGTGTGGTGCAGACCGTCGACCCGGCCGACGCGACCGAGGCGTTCGCCGAGGAACTGCTCGGCTGGCTGCGGGACCGCCTGGCGCACTACAAGTGTCCGCGGTCCATCTCGTTCGAGGCGCAGCTGCCCCGCACCGACACCGGCAAGCTCTACAAGCAGGAGCTGATCGCGAGATACTCGGGCTGATGCGCGTCGTCGACCTGTCGGACCCGCCGTCGCCGGAGGCCGCGGAGCCGGCGGGCGTCGTGGTCGCCACCGGCGATCCCCTCGCATCGGGCGCCGAATACTGGTTGCAGCGAGCGACATTCACCCTCACCGAGCAGCCGTGTGAGGACCGCCGAGTGGTCCGGGTGCCGTCCGTGCAGCGCACCCTCGCCGAACTCGAACAGCGCTGCCGAACCTGGCCGAAGGCGGCCGCGGTCGGCGACGACGTGCTGCGGGCGGTGGACGTCGCGGCGCCCGCCTTCGCCGGCCTGATTGCGGAGTCGCTGGCCTACTCGACGCTGCAGGGCAGTGCCGAGTTCCAGTCCTGGCTCGTCGCGCGTGGACCCAGAACGCCTCCCGCGCTGCCCGATCCGGTGCTGGCGCAGCGCGACGGCGACACCCTGCGGGTCCGGTTCAACCGGCCGGGCAGGCACAACGCCTTCTCCACCGACGCCCGTGCCGCGCTCCTCGAGGCGCTGGAGATCGCCCGCCTCGACACGTCGGTCACCGAGGTGGTGCTCTCAGGCAACGGGCCCTCGTTCTGCAGCGGCGGCGATCTGGCCGAATTCGGTTCCTTCACCGATCCGGCCGACGCGCACCTGGCCCGCACCCGGCACAGCCCCGCGCTGGTGCTCGACGAGCTGGGCCGCCGCCTCGGGCCTGCGCTGCGGGCCGAGGTGCACGGCCAGGTGCTGGGCAGCGGACTGGAGATGGCCGCGTATTGCGGACGGGTGACGGCACATCCCGATTCGGCGATCGCGCTGCCGGAACTGGAACTGGGCCTGATTCCCGGGGCAGGCGGCACCGTCAGCATCACCCGCCGCATCGGGCGGTGGCGGACCGCCTACCTGTTCCTCACCGGCGAAACTGTCGACCCCGCCACCGCGCTGCAGTGGGGCCTCGTCGACGAGGTCACCACCGAAGCCCGCACAGGCGTCCCCCTCGTCATCCGGCTCATGCCGGAGTACACGGTCGACTTCCCGCTCTGGGAATCCGGCGGGCAGCGCTACCTGCTGGCCCCGGGCGACCTCCCCTTGTCGAATGACCTCGAACGCGACCTCGAGCAGTGGGCCGGCTTCTTCAACCGGCACTTCCACCACGACCTCGGGTGGGACCAGCCTGACGCCGGCGCGGACTGGGGCCGCTGGGGAGACCGGCTGGCTGCGGCGCTGCGGGCGGAGCTCGCCGGCATCGCCGAGGTCACCACCGACTTCTGGCCGCTGGCCGACGGGTAGACACCCACCGCCGATTATCGAAACGGCCGCCACGACGGCATGATCACTGTGAGCGTGGCGTCGACGGGTATCGGGGGTCTGTTGTGCTGTGGATTCTGGGCGGCTGGGGCGACCGTCCCGACCACCTGTCGTCCTGCGCAGAGCGGGTGCAGCGGTCGTTGCGGCTGGCGCCGTCGCAGCCGGACGTGTACGGGCACTGGGGTGTGTGGCTGCCCCGTGACCCGGACGGGCGCACCGGGTATGACCTGCAACCGGTCGACGTCGACGACATCGCCGACATCGAACGGGCCATCGACAAGGTCACCGAACGCGCAGCCGGCGACGGCCCGGCGGCGGGCATCTACGCCGAGTTCGCCCGCAGCCGGTCCGGTGAACAGCCGGGGACGAGTTCCACCCGGTTCGAGTACGTCGTGCGGGCGGGTTTCACCGACCCGTCGAGGGCGCAGAACCAGGTCGCGTTCGACGTCGACGCGGGCACCGACGACCGCACGCTGATGGCGTACATGACCGCGCTGGTGCAGGCGTGGGAGCCCGACCATCTCGGCGCGGTCACCCAGCAGACCAAACGGGCGCAGCGCTACCGGTCGCCCGAGGCGGTGGTGGGCCGGCTCACCTACATCCGGGCCGGCACCCCTTTGGACACCGGCGTCCTCGCCGACCGCATCGACATCGCCGCCGCCGACGGCGGGCACTACATCCGCGTCCCCGGCACCCCGGAGCGGCCGAGCCTCGACCACATCACCACCGTGCGCCGTGCGCTCGGCTACGGCAGCAGCGGAACGCGGGACGCGGCCGTCAGCGGCCGGTCGGCGTGACCGGCGCGGCCGTCACTCGTTCTGCGCCAGGCAGTAGGTGCGTTCCGGTTCCGGGAATGCCAGCGCCTGCGCGGGCGGCACGCACGCGCCGGGATCGTTGCTGTCGAGGCGGGTGGTGACCTTGCCCGCGGCGTTGGGATCCGCGCAGTCCACCTTCCTGAACATCGTCTCCATCGAGTCGACCCGGAAGCAGTCGCCCTGCTCGAAGTTGGGCAGGAAGCACCGGGTCTGGCCGGTGACCGTCGCCTGGTAGAGGTACGAACCCTCGCTGGCGGGACCGTCGGGGCACTGGCCGGGTCCGGACACGGCACCCAGCTGCAGCTGGGCTTCGGGGTCCGAACAGTCGACGCTGTCGGGCACGCCGGTGTCCGGGATGTCGATGACGCACTCGCCGACGTCGAGCCCCGCGCTGTCGCTGGTCGATGTCGGCGACGATGACGAGGAACGCTCGGACGACGCGGAAGGCTCCGACGACGAGGATGTGGACGGCGACGACGCGATCCGGCCGAGGTTCCCGAGCAGTCCGAGGACCAGGATGATCGCACCGGCGATGATCAGCCCGGTGCCCTGCTTCTTCGGCGCGACGGGCGGTGGCGGCGGGTAGCCGGGCGGCGGGTACGGCGGCTGCCCGCCCGGCGGCGGGTACGGCGGCTGACCGCCCGGCGCCGGGTAGGGCTGCTGCGGGTAGGGCGGCGGATAGCCGCCGGGCTGTCCGTACCCGGGGTAGCCGCCCGGAGGTGGCGGCGGACTCCCGTAGGGCGCCTGGCCCGGGGTCCAGCCGTACGGTGTATTCGGTTGCGGGGAACCGGATCTGCTTCTCTTGACGAGCCCGAGGATCAGCAGCACCAGGCCGATGATGGGGATCACGGCATAGCCGACCATCTCGCCGACGTCGGTGGCGTCGGCGAGCACCGAAATGTTGGACGTCACGCTGTTCCTCCGCACCCGTCTCGGCGCGCACCGTGCGCCCCCGGCAAGCCTATGCCGGATGATGCCGGCGCAGCGTCACCACGGCTCAGCGCTGCCGCGCGGGCCGGATGATCAGCTCGTTGACATCGACGTCGGCGGGTTCGCCGATGGCATAGGAGATCGCGCGGGCGATCGCGTCGGGCGGGATCGAGTCGGCCCGGTACTCCTGCATGGCGCCCGCCGCCGTCGGGTCGGTGATCGACTCCGCGAGCTCCGATTCGACCACACCGGGCGACACCGTCGTCACCCGGATCGACGGGTCGACCTCCAGCCGCAGGCCCTCGGTGATGGCCCAGGCCGCGAACTTCGAGGCGCAGTACACCGCGCCGGTCGGCACCACCTCGTGCGCGCCGACCGACGCGACGGTGATGAAGTGGCCGCCGCCTTGGCGCTGGAAATGCGGGAGCGCGGCCGCGATGCCGTGCAGCAGTCCGCGGATGTTGACGTCGATCATCCGGTCCCACTCGTCGACGAGCAGTGCGTCCAGTCGGGACAGCGGCATCACGCCGGCGTTGTTGACGACGACGTCCACCCGGCCGTGTTCGGCCACCGCGGCGTCGACGAACGCCGCCACGTCCGCACGGTCGGTCACGTCGAGGCGGCGGACGTCGATGCTGCCGCCGTCCTGCTCGATGCGGCGCGCGAGGTCGGCGAGGCGGTCCTCGCGACGGGCGCCCGCGACGACGTGATGGCCCTCCGTGGCCAGGCGTGCGGCGACGGCTTCACCGATGCCGCTGCTGGCGCCGGTGACGAGAATGATCTTCGAATCGGTCATGGAACCAGCATCGGCGGTGACGCCCCGCGCAGCCAGGGTGCAGTGCACCCTGCCTGAATCCAGCGGCGGACCTAGTGTGGAACGGTGGCCGAGTTCGGTGAATACCTCAAGGGCCGGCGGGCCGCAATCAGCCCGTCCGACGCGGGCCTGACCAGCAACGGTGTCCGGCGGGTGCCGGGGCTGCGCCGCGAAGAGGTGGCGATGCTGGCGGGTGTCAGCGTCGACTACTACAGCCGCCTCGAACAGGGCCGGGAGCGCTCGCCGTCGGTGCAGGTGCTCGAGGCGCTCGGGGCGGCGCTGCGCCTCGACGCCGACGGCCGAAGGCATCTGTTCCGGTTGGCCGGCCTCGCGCCGCGAGAGCAGCACACGCAGGTGGCCGACCGCGTCGACCCCGGGCTGCTTCGACTGATGGACGCCTGGCCGAACAACCCTGCGCTGGTGTACAACCGGGCCTACGACGTACTGGCGGTGAACGCGCTCGCCGAGGCCCTGTTCGGCGAGTTCGGTGCGGTGGGCAATCTGATGCGGCTGGTGTTCACAGATGCGCGGGCCCGCGACTTCTACGCCGACTGGCATGCCGTCGCGGCCGACTCGGTGGCCGGGTTCAGGATGGGCTACGGCGCCGCCCCGTACGACCCGCACGCCCGGGCGGTGCTGACCGAACTGCTCGACGCCAGCGAGGAGTTCCGGACACTGTGGAGCAGGCAGGACGCTCGTCGGAAGTGTCTGGCGGTCAAGCGCTTCCGTCATCCGGAGGTCGGGCTGCTGACCTTGAGCATGCAGACGTTCGACGTGAGGGCCGCCCCGGCCCAGGAGCTCGTGGTCTACGACGCGGAGCCGGGCAGCCCGAGCGCCGACGGGCTGGCGCTGCTCGGCAGCATCGCCGCGAGCCGCTCCGTCTGAGTGATCTCGGCGTGACAACGCGCGCTCACCGCGCATGAACACGCCGAAATCACTACCCGGAGCGGCGCAACGTCACGCGATAGGTGTACTGCTCGGGCAGGAAGTGGCTGATCGCCAGCTCGACCGGACGCCCGGAACTGTCCGAGTAGAGCCGGTCGACCCGCAGCATCGGGTGCCCGACGGTGCAGTTCACCGCGTCGGCCACCGCCGCGTCGGCCGCGGCGACGGTGATCGACTGCGCCGCTTCCACGATGGGTTCCCGCAGGCGCGGCTCGAGCAGCCCGATGACGGTGTGGGTCCCCGCCGATCCGGTCGCCATCGCGTCGGCGCCGGCGACGGATGCGGCCACCGATTCGGGCAGGTGCACGATGGTGGCGACGAACGGCACCCCGTCATGCAGGCGGCGGAACGCGACGGTGTGCACCACGTCGTTGTCGAGCCGCAGCCGGCTCGCGGCCGCCACGTCCACCCGGCGTGACAACCCGCTTAGCACCTCCATCGTGGTGTCCTGCGACAGGTTCATCAGGTCCTCGATGGAACCCAGTTGCCGCAGGTAGCGCCGCGCGGAGTCGCTGGCGTAGGTGCCGCGGCCGGGCACCCGGTACACGATCCCCTCGGCGACCAGGTCCTGGAACGCCCGCCGCACCGTCTGACGCGACAACCGTTCGCGCGCAACCAGTTCGGATTCCGTGGGCAGCCGGAGACCGTTGCGGTAACGGCCGGCGGCGATCTCGTCGCGCAACCGGTCGCGCAGCAGCTGGTACGCGGGCGCGGTCAAGTCGTCAGATCCCGCCCCGCGCGACGAGCTGGCCGGCGATCACGTTGCGCTGGATCTCGTTGGTGCCCTCGCCGACGATCATCAGTGGCGCGTCACGGAAGTACCGTTCGACGTCGAACTCGGTGGAATAGCCGTAGCCGCCGTGGATCCGGACCGCATCGAGTGCGATCTCCATCGCCACCTCAGAGGCGAACAGCTTGGCCATCCCGGCCTCCATGTCGCAGCGTTCGCCGCTGTCGTAGCGTTCGGCCGCATACCGGGTCAGCTGGCGGGCGGCGGTCAGCTTGGTCGCCATGTCGGCCAGGTAGTTGCCGATGGACTGGTGCTTCCAGATCGGCTTGCCGAAGCTCTCGCGCTGCTGGGCGTAGCGCAGCGAGTCCTCGAGCGCCGCGGTCGCCACGCCAAGCGCCCGGGCCGCCACCTGGATGCGGCCGGTCTCCAGGCCCTTCATCATCTGCGCGAAGCCCTTGCCCGGCGTGCCACCCAGCACGGCCGACGCAGGCACCCGGCAGTCGGCGAAGGACAGCTCGCACGATTCCACGCCCTTGTAGCCGAGCTTGGGCAGATCGCGCGACACCGTGAGGCCGGGGGTGTCGCGCTCGACGAGCACCACCGAGATGCCGCGATGACGCGGCTCGGCATTCGGATCGGTCTTGCACAGCAGCGCGATCAGGCCGGACCGGCGGGCGTTGCTGATCCAGGTCTTGGTGCCGTTGATCACCAGGTCGTCGCCGTCGTGCACGGCGGTGGTGGAGATGTTCTGCAGGTCGGAACCGCCACCGGGTTCGGTCAGGGCCATCGTCGCGCGCGTCTCACCGGTGGCCATCGGCGGCAGGTAGGTGCGCTTCTGCTCCTCGGTGCCGAACAGCGCCAGCAGCTTGGCCACCACGGTGTGCCCACCCATCGCCCCCGCGAGGCTCATCCACCCGCGGGAGAGCTCCTGGGTGACCTCGACGTAGCACGGCATGGACACCGGGGAGCCGCCGTACTCCTCGGCGATGGCGAGGCCGTAGATCCCGATCCGCTTCATCTGGTCGATCCACGCGCCCGGGTAGTCGTTGGCGTGCTCGGTGTCGCGGACCGCCGGCTTTACCTCCCGGTCGACGAACGCGCGCACGGTCTCGACGAGGAGCTTCTCTTCTTCGGTCATATGTACGGCCATATTGACACACCTATCAGCGCACTGCCAGCATGACGCCTTGTGACTTTGTCCGGCCAAATCGAGGGCGGCCCCTACTTCGACGACCTGCACGTCGGCGAGGTGTTCGACTCGGCGCCGTCGATGACGCTGACCCCCGGCACCGCCGCCGTGCACCACTCGATCATCGGCGACCGGCTGCGGCTGACGCTCGACGCCGAACTGGCCACGGCTGTCACCGGGGCGAGCGCGCCGATCGCCCACCCGGCCCTGGTCTGCGACGTGGCGATCGGACAGTCCACGCTGGCCACCCACCGGGTGAAGGCGAACCTGTTCTACCGCGGCCTGGTGTTCCACCGGTATCCCGTCATCGGCGACACCCTGTTCACCCGCACCGAGGTGGTGGGCCTGCGGCAGAACTCCACCAGGGCGGGCCGTGCGCCGACCGGCCTCGCGGCGCTGCGGATGACGACCGTCGATCAGCTCGGCCGCCTGGTGCTCGACTTCCACCGGTGCGCGATGCTGCCGCTGTCAGACGGCGCGGGCGACACCGGCCACGCCGACGACCTGTCGACCGTGGGCACCGAGGCGGCTCCCGCGCCGGATCCGACCTCGGCCTGGGACGCCGACGCCTTCCGCGCCCGGGTGCCCGGTGCCCGCTTCGACGCCGGGCTCGCGGGACAGGTGCTGCACGGCACCGCGGACGTGGTCAGCAGCGCCCCCGAGCTCGCTCGACTGTCACTGAACATTGCTGCGACGCATCATGATTCGCGGGTAAGCGGGCGACGCCTGGTGTACGGCGGGCACACCATCGGCCTGGCACTGGCGCAGGCGACGAGGGCACTGCCCGATCTGGTGACGGTGCTGGGCTGGGAGTCCTGCGACCACACCGGGCCGGTGCAGGAGGGCGACACGCTCTACAGCGAACTGCACGTCGAGGGCGCGATGCAGGCACCCGACGGCCGCGGCGGGGTCTACCGGTTGCGGTCGCTCGTGTACGCGGTGGAACCCGACGGCGGCGCGGACCGCCAGGTGCTGGACTGGCGCTTCACCGCCCTGCAGTTCTAGGCCAGTCTCTTCCCGCGAGCAGACGTGAATTCGCATTCCAGGGGGCGGTTCCGTGCGAATTCGCGTCTGCTCGCGGAAGGAAAGTGACCCCGCGGGACAATGGGGGAGTGACTGCGCTCGCTATTCCGGCGGCGGTGCTCATCCGTGCCCGCGACACGGCGGCCGCGGTCTCCGCACTGCTCGGCGTCGCCGTGGGCGCCGACGAACTGCTCACCGGCCGCGCAGCGCTGCTGGGTCTGAGCGCAGGCGGCCGGGTCTCCGCGGGCGGCGCGACCCGGCTACTGGGCACGCGTGACGGCTGGTGCGCCCTCACGCTGTCCCGTGGCGACGACATCGACGCCGTGCCCGCTCTGCTGGAAACCGATGCGCGAGATTCGGATCCGTGGCCGGCGATCGCCGAATGGGCGGCATGCCGCACCGCTGCCGACGCGGTGGCCCGAGCCCGCCTGCTCGGCCTGCCCGCCGCCGTCCTCGGCGAGACCGCACCGGCCTCACCCGTGGTGCGACCACTCGGCAGGCCGGCGACGCCGCGCAGCACGACCGGTCTGCTCGTCGCCGACCTGTCGTCGATGTGGGCGGGCCCGCTGTGCGGGCAATTGCTCACGCAGTCCGGCGCCACCGTGGTCAAGGTGGAGAGCCCGCACCGCCCGGACGGCACCCGCGCCGGCGCACCGGCGTTCTTCGACTGGATGAATCACGGGAAACTCGCCTACGCGGTCGAGTTCGATCTCGCGACGGACCTGAGGACCCTGCTCGGCGCCGCCGACGTGGTGATCGAGGGATCGCGACCGGCGGCCTTGCGCCGCCGCTCCCTCGGACCCCACGACATCGACGGGCGCGACGGCCGGGTCTGGCTGCGCATCACCGGCCACGGCACCGCCGGTGACCGCGGCGAGTGGGTGGCGTTCGGCGACGACGCCGCCGTCTCCGGAGGCCTCGTGGTCGCGGGCGCCGACGGTCCGGAGTTCTGCGGCGACGCGATCGCCGATCCGCTCACCGGTCTGCACGCCGCGCAGGCGGTGGCCGAGTCGCTGGGCCGCGGCGGCGGCGAGCTCGTCGAGGTGTCGATGGCCGCGGTGGCCGCCTGTTACGCCGACGCGGCCGGGCCCGCCGACCAGGTGCAGGCCTTGGCGCCGTCGTCGCCGGGCCGGGCCGCCGCGTTGGGCGCCGACAACGCGTCCGTCGCCGCGATGGCTGCGCGAAGGCGACCGGCGCCGTGCTGATCACGCGGGCCGTACTCCTCGACGGCACGCCCGCCGACATCCGGGTCGGCGAGCAGATCCTCGAGGTGGCTCGAGGGCTCACGGCGCGACGGGGCGAGACGGTGCTCGATGCCGCGGGCGGCACGGTGATCCCGGGCCTGCACGACCACCACCTGCACCTGCATTCGACAGCGGCGGCGGCGCATTCCCTGCGGGTCGGCCCGGCCGATGTGCGCGGACGCGACGGGCTCGCCCATGCCCTGGCCGGCGCCGAGGTCGATGCCGACGGCTGGGTCCGTGCGGTCGGCTACCACGAGGCCGTCGCGGGCCCGCTCGACCGCGATGCGCTGGACGCGGTGTCCCCGCCGGTGCCGGTACGGGTGCAGCATCGCAGCGGGGTGGTGTGGACGCTGAACACCGCGGGCCTGAGACGTGTCGGCATGACCGATCATCCCGACGGCGTGCTGCGCAGCGCCGACCCGAGCTGGGCGCCGGAGCGCCGCGACGCCGAGCTGGCCGACGTGTCGCGCCGGCTGACGTCCCGGGGTGTCACCGGGATCACCGACGCCACACCGGATCTCACGGAGGACGACATCACCGGCCTGCGCGATGCGCACCGCTGCGGGGAACTCGCCGCCAGGGTGCACGTGCTGGCGCCGGGTAAGCGCATCCTGCACGACGACGGCCTCGACCTCGATGAGCTGACCAGCTGGATCGCCGGCCGCCACTTTCGTGACACCCCTGTCGCGGTGCACTGTGTGACCGCCGCCCAGCTCGTCGTGACCATCGCGGCATTGCGTGCCGCCGGAACGCGCGCGGGTGACCGAGTCGAGCACGCGGCCGTGGTGCCCGACGACTGCCTGACCGACCTCGCCGAACTCGGCCTGACCGTCGTGACCCAACCGAACTTCGTCGCCGAACGGGGCGACCAGTACCTGGTCGACGTCCCGGCCGCCGAACTCCCGCAGCTGTGGCGGCTGCGTTCGCTGCTGGAGTCACGGGTCAACGTGGCGCTGTCGACCGACTCGCCGTTCGGCGGTGGTGACCCCTGGGCGGCCATGCGGGCGGCGGTGCGCCGCGAGACGCCAGCGGGCGCCGTCCTCGGTCCGGACGAACGTGTCAGCGCCGCAACGGCGTTGAGCTTGTTCTTCGGCGCGGCGGAGGAGCCGTCCCGGCCGCGCCGGGTGGCGCCGGGACAGCCCGGCGATCTCTGCGTGCTCGCCGCGCCACCGGCCGAGGTGCTCGATGCGCTGGACGCCGACCTGGTCGCCGCGACGATCGTCGGCGGCGACCTGGTGTACACGCGTCAGCTCAGCCGCAGACCGTTCGAGGACAGATAGCGTTCTGCGAGAACGCAACTTCCGCGCGCGTACGTGACGGCCTTGGTGCGCGACTCCTTGGAGTGGGTGTGTGTGCTCATCCAGGCCAGCAGCTTCAGGCGCCGCAGCATGACGAACGACGGCAGCATCTCCTCGTCGGCGGCCGTCATCGGTCGGCGGCTCCGGTACCCGGCGACCCAGGCGTCCTGCCACCGGGGCAGCGCCGGATCATCCTCGATGAACGACACCGCCGCACCGAAGTCGTAGAAGTACCAGCTGAATCCGCAGTCGTCGAAGTCGATGACAGTGGTGTCGGGTCCGTCGACGATGAGGTTCGCCAGCCGCAGGTCGGCGTGGATCAGGCCGAACCTGTCAGGCCCGCAGCCGTATTCGGTGAGCCGGTGGTGCAGGACGTCCTGCGCACGGTCGAGCAGCGTGAGCTCGGCGATCCCGACACCGGCGGCCTGCTGCCAGTGGCCCCAGCGTGCGCCGGCGCCGAGTGAGCTCTCCCAGTCCCAGGTGAAGCGGCCGAAACCCGCAGGCCGCCGCCACGACCGGGAATGGTCGTGCAGTGCCGCAGTGATGCGGCCCAGCGTGCGGAAGTCGTCTGCGGTGACGGTTGCCTCGTCCGGTTCGGCGCCGGGGACGAGCGCGAAGTGCACGACGTGCCGCGGTGTTCCGTCGACGTCGATCGTGACCATCCGGCGCCCGTCGCGGGCGGGCAGCACCGTGGGCACCGCGACCCCGGCGGCGTCGCTGTGCAGCGCGTCGAGCCAGTCCAGCTCGGATTCGATCTCGTGCGGCCTGTGGTAGTTGCGGCGATGCACCCGGAGCACCGAGGTGACGCCGGTGCCCGCGTCGTCGACCAGGTAGGTGGCGTTCTCCGACAGGTTGAGCAGTCGCAGCGCCGAGTCCGGTGCGAGCGCGAAGTGCGGGACCGCCTGACGCGCGACATCGATGTCGTCGGTGATGATCCCGTCGCCGTGCATCCGGTCACGCTAAGGGCACACCACACGCCCGTCAAAGCCGGTGCGGACGCCGTCAGGTGGGTCAGCCCGCGGCGTCGAACGCCTTCCGCAGCGCTTCGCACTGGCTCTCGAAGAACTCAACGGAGACATCGGCTTTCGGAACCACGGCGTCGAATCCGTGAAACGCCCCCTCGACCACCTCGACGTCGCACGGCACTCCGGCGGCGCGCAGCCGTTCGGCGTAGGCGAGGCCCTCGTCGTGAAACAGGTCCAGCGTCCCGACCCCCAGCCAGGCCGGCGGCAGGCCCTCGAGGTCGTTGCGGCGCGCAGGCACCGCAACGTCGCGGTCGGCGTCGGCGAGGTAGGCGTCCCAGCCGAACCGGTTGCTCCACTGGTTCCAGAGCCGGTGTCCGGGATTGTCGAGGTCGTGGCGCTCGACGGTGCGGTCGTCGACCATCGGGTAGACGAGCAGCTGCGCCACCAGTGGGATCTCCCCGCGTTCGCGGGCCAGCAGCGCCAGCGCCGCGGCCAGTCCACCGCCGGCGCTGCCGCCGGCGATCGCCACCCTTTCACGGTCCACGGCGGGCAGTCCGGCCAGCCATTGCAGCGCCGCGTAGCAGTCGTCGAGCGCCGCCGGGTACGGGTGCTCGGGCGCGAGCCGGTAGTCCACCGACGCGACGGTGATGCCGAGCTCGGCGGCGTAGCGCCGGCACAGGTCGTCGTCCTGCGCGGGGCTGCCCAGGACGTATCCGCCGCCGTGTATCCACAGCAGTGCCGGCGCGGCACCGGCGACGTCCGCAGGCCGGTACAGCCGCACGCGGACGCCTGAGTGCAGCGTCAACTTCTCGACGCCCTTCGGTGTGCGCTTGGGCTGCAGCCGGGTGACGGCGCGGATCAGCGGCAGTGTGACCGGCGTGACGATCTGCTTCGGGACGTACCTGGCCGCCTTGCGCAGATCGGGATGGAAGTGCACGAGGGACTCGGCGGACGGCTTGCGCATCCGCTCAGTATTACCAGCGCCGTCGCGCCGTAACCCGTTCCGCGACCGCGAGCACCTCGCCGATCGACACCGCCGCACCACGCGGGACCTTCGCGGCGTCGTCGTAACGGCGCAGCCGCACCGCGTCCGGCCACCACGGGTGATCCGTGTAGGCCGCGTCGACCCCGGCGCCGCCCTGGTAGTGCAGGGAGTCGACCGACACGTCGGACAGTGTGGCCGCGTAGGCGGGATCGGTGGCCACCAGATACCGCTTGGCGGCGACATGGGCGCCCGCCAGCCAGCCGACCCGTTCACCGAACCGGGGAGTCAGCCACTGCTGGGCCAGCCGGTCGTGGTGCTGGGGTGCGACATCGCCGAACATCGGGCTGTGCCCGATGTCGTGCAGCGCCGCCGCGAGCACCAGTTCGTCGTCGGCCCGGTCGTGCACGGCCTGGCGTGCCGACTGCAGCGCATGGTCGAGTTCGTCGACGGCCTCTTCGTCCCACACCCCGCGCAACGACTCCAGGATCGCGGATACCTCGCTGAGTTCGCCCACGCCGCAATGGTATACGCAATTGGTCTATACCAATTGTTCATATTCTGTTCCGGCGGTGCACATCCGCCGTCCCAGTCCCCGTCGGCCACAGGAGGCAGCGTCGGCGCCATGCGGGTGACGGTGATCGGTGGCGGCATCCTCGGCACCGCACACGCCGTCGAGGCGGTCCGCCGGGGCCACCGGGTCGTGCATCTGGAGCGCGAGCCGGAGGCCCGCGGGGCGACGGTGCGCAACTTCGGCCTGGTCTGGGTGTCCGGGCGCTCGACGTCCGAACTCGAGACGACGCTGCGCTCGCGTGAGCTCTGGGAGAAGCTCGGTGTCGACATCCCCGGCATCGGATTCCGGCCGTCCGGCTCGATCACGCTGCTGCGCACACCGGGTGAGCTGGCGGTGGCCGAGGAGATGTCGGCACGCAGCGACGCCGACGTCCGCGGCTTCACGCTGCTCGAGCCGGACGCGGTGCGCGCGCACAACCCCGCGCTGCGCGGCCGGTTCCTGGCCGGCCTGCACTGTGCGCGCGACGCGGCGGTGGAGTCCCGCCAGGCGCTGCCCGCCATCCGCGACCACCTCCGCGCCAGCGGCCGCTACACCTTCCACGCGAACACCGAGGCCCGCGCCGTCGAGGGCGGCACCGTCCGCGACGACTCCGACCGCCGCCACGAGGGCGACGTGGTGCTGGTGTGCGCGGGCGCCGCGCACGGCGGGCTGGTCCGCGAGATCGCCGGCGAGCTGCCGGTGCGCCGGGTGCGGCTGCAGATGATGCAGACCGAACCGCTCGGTGAGCCGTTCCCGACGGCGATCGCCGACGGCGACAGCTTCCGCTACTACCCCGGGTTCGCCGGCCCGTCACTGGAAGCGCTGCGTCGCAACGAATCCCAGCACGACACCGCCGATCGGCACCACATGCAGCTGCTGTGCGTGCAGCGGTTGCACGGCGGCCTGACCATCGGGGACACCCACGAATACGAGCAGCCCTTCCCCTTCGACGTGCAGGAGGAGCCCTACGCCTACCTCACCGAGGTGGTCGAGGAGCTCCTCGGCCGGCCGCTGCCGCCGGTGAGCCGGCGCTGGGCAGGCGTCTACAGCCAGTGCGTCGACCCACACCAGCTGGTCTGCAGGACCTCACCCGACGACGGGGTCTGGGTGATCACCGGACCCGGCGGCCGCGGCATGACCCTGGGGCCCGCGCTCGCCGAGCAGACCGCCGACCTGATCGGCCTCTGAGCCCCCGCTACTTGATCAGCGGATCGCGCGGCAGGCCGAGGATCCGCTCGGCGATGGTGTTGCGGGTGATCTCCGACGTGCCGCCGGCGATGGTCATCGCGCGGTTGCCGAGGTAGCCGTTGGTCAGTGCCGGCGTCGCGCCGGTGACGGCCGCGGTGCCCGCGAGTTCCATGCCGAGTTCGGTCAGCCACTGCGAATGCTCGGCCACCAGCAGCTTGGTGACGTTGCCCTCGGGACCGGGTTCGGCCCCGGCGATGGCGCGGCTGGCCCGGCGCAGGTTGAGCAGTCGCAGCGTGTGTCCGGCCGCGATCACCTCACCCGCCCGCCGCACCCGGGCGGCGGCCACGTCGGCGGGCGCGCGGTCCAGCAGTGCGACCAGGTCGTCCGCGCCGAAACCCGTCGGCGCGCCCGATCCGCCGCCGATCGAGATCCGCTCATTGCCCAGGGTGGCGCGGGCCACCAGCCAGCCTCGGTTGACGTCGCCCACCACATCGGCGTCGGGGACGAAGACGTCGTCGAAGAACACCTCGTTGAAGTGGCTGTCGCCGGTGATGCCGCGCAGCGGGTTCACCGTCACGCCCTCGGCCTTCATGTCGATCGCCATCATCGTCACCCCGGCGTGCTTGGGTGCGTCGGGATCGGTGCGGACGGTGGCCAGACCCCACTGGCACAGGTGGGCGAGGCTGGTCCACACCTTCTGTCCGGTGACCCGCCAGCCGCCGTCCACCCGCTTGGCCGCCGTGCGCACCGCCGCGGCATCGGAGCCGGCGCCGGGTTCGGAGAACAGCTGGCACCACATGGTCTGCCCGCGCAGCACCGGCTCCACCCAGCGCTCCCGCTGGTCGTCGGTGCCGGCCTGGCTGATCGTCAGCGTCACCCACCCGGTGATGCCCATGTCCGGGACCTTCGTGTCGCGGAACTCCTCCTCGATCACCAGCTGCTCCAGCGTGCCCGCCTCGCGACCCCACGGCTTCGGCCAGTGCGGCACCAGATAGCCGGAGTCGACCAGGAAGTCGCGCCGCCGGTCCTCGGGCAGCCCGCTCAGTTCGGCCACCGCGCTGCGGGCCGCCTGGCGGTACTCGTCGGCCTCCGCCGGCAGCCTGAACGTGGCGCCGCGCGCCTGCCCGCTGCGCTGCGCCTCGACGATGTCGGTCAGCGGGTCGGCGCCGTCGCCGAGCACCGCCGCCAGGGTGCGGGCACGCCTCAGGTACAGGTGGGCGTCGTGCTCCCAGGTGTAGCCGATACCGCCGTGCAGTTGAATGTTCACCTGCGCGTTGGCGATCTGCGCGCGTACGGCATGTGACGCGGCGACCGCGGCCGGGAACCAGGCGCTGTCGAGGTCGTCGGCCCGCGCGGCGTCCCAGGTGGCCGCGGTGGTCTGCTCGGCGTCCACCAGCATGTTGGCGGCGTGGTGCTTGACCGCCTGGAACGTGCCGATGGTCCGGCCGAACTGCTCGCGGACCTTGGCGTAGTCCACCGCCATCTCCAGGCACGCCCAGCTGATCCCCACCGCCTCCGCCGCGGCAAGGATACGGAACACGGTGCGCGCGCGGCGCGCCGCGCCGCGGATGACGCGGTCCTGGGGCAGTCGCACCCCGCGCAGCGCGACCGAACCGATGCTTCGCGTGGTGTCGAGGCCGGCCAGCCGGGTGACGGTGACGCCGTCGGCGTCCGCGTCGACCACGACGAGGTCGTCGCCCGCGGTCAGCACCAGCACACCGGCGTCGGGGCCGCCCAGCACCGCCGGGCTCTCCCCGTCGGCCGTTCCGTCGGAGTCGGCCGCCACCGTGCCGGACAGCCCGAGTGCGGCCACCGTCGTGCCGTCGGCCAGCCCCGGAAGGAGTTGCGTGCGAACGGATTCCGGGGCGCAGCGGTCGATCACCACCGCGGCGGCCACCGTGGGCAGGAACGGACCGGGGCACACCCGCCGGCCCTGGACCTCGAGCACCACGGCCAGTTCGGCAAGGCCGAATCCCGATCCGCCGTGATCCTCGGCGAGCGCCAGGCCGGTGAGTCCGAGGTCGGCGTGCGCTGTCCAGAGCTCCGCCGGGTGCGCCGACCCCTCGTCGAGGGTGGCCCGCGCCGCTGCGAGCGCCTGCAGCCGGTCCAGCAGGCCGGCTGCGGATTCCGCGAGATCGCGGTGTTCGTCGGTGATGGCCAGGGCTGATCTGTTCACGGCGGCACGTCCTCTTCGCTTCGTCATCGAGTCGTAACTTGACGGTCGTCAAGTG
This sequence comes from Mycobacterium hippophais, assembly GCF_027529605.1. Lineage (NCBI taxonomy): Bacteria > Bacillati > Actinomycetota > Actinomycetes > Mycobacteriales > Mycobacteriaceae > Mycobacterium > Mycobacterium hippophais. The sequence goes on from NZ_JAPZPY010000005.1 coordinate 60,445, forward strand.
CACGCTAGCGGCAAAACCGCCGGTCAGAAAGGTGTGACGCCCGTCACAGCGCGTTACGAAAGTGCCGCTGGTTGACAACTTCCGAATGACGCCGTTTAGGAACTGACCTGCGGGGTACAGTCGCGATCATGACCGTGCGACCGGACACCCGGTACCCCGGACCGACAATGTGGACGCGCGCACGTTGGCTCCTCAACGCCAAGCCTGCCGATCACCTGCTCGCCATGAGTGTCGCCTCCGCCTCCCTGCCCGTGATCGGGAAACACCTTGAGCCGCTTGGCGCCCTCGCCGCCATGGGGGTGTGGGGATACCGGCAGATGCCGGAACTGCTGTCCGCATCGGCGAAGTCCTGGTTCGAGCCGGGCAACGACGAGGTGCGGCAGAAGGAGCGCGACATGACGCACTCCGTCACCGACGCCGCCCTGCGCGGCGTCGTTCCCGCCGCCGACCTCGCCATCGACTGGCCGGCCCCGGAGAAGGCGCCGCCGCTGTGGAAGGCGTTCGAACACCGCCGCAACGTCTACAAGTCCTCGGTTCGCTACGGCCCGTTGCCCTCTCAGCTCCTCGACGTCTGGCGGCCCAAGAACCTGCCCACCGAACCGGCCCCGGTGCTGCTGTTCATCCCGGGCGGCGCGTGGGTGCACGGCAGCCGGCTGCTGCAGGGCTACGCGTTGATGTCGCACCTGGCCGAGATGGGTTGGGTCTGCCTGTCCATCGACTACCGGGTGTCGCCGCACAATCCGTGGCCGGCGCACATCACCGACGTCAAGACGGCGATCGCCTGGGCGCGCGCCAACGTCGACCGATTCGGCGGTGACCGCAACTTCGTCGCGATCGCGGGAACCTCCGCGGGCGGCCATCTGGCGGCGCTGGCCGGACTGACCATCAACGACGCCGAACTTCAGTGCGAGCTGCCGGAGGGGTCCGACACCTCGGTGGACGCGGTGATCGGCATCTACGGCCGTTACGACTGGGAGGACCGCTCCACCGTCGAACGCGTCCGCTTCGTCGACTTCCTGGAGCGGGTGGTGGTCAAGCGCCGACTGTCGCGGCATCCGGAGATCTTCCGCAAGGCCTCGCCGATCGCCCGGGTGCACCCCGAGGCGCCGCCGTTCTTGGTCATCCACGGCAGCGGCGACAGCGTGATCCCGGTCGCGCAGGCCCGCAGCTTCGTCGACAGGCTCCGCGCGGTGTCGCGGTCGGTGGTCAGTTACGTGGAACTGCCGGGTGCCGGGCACGGCTTCGACATGATCGACGGGGCCCGCACCGGATCGATGGCCACCGCCGTCCGGCTGTTCCTCAACCAGATCCATCGAAACCGGATGAGCGCCGCGGCCAAAGAGGTTATATAGACGCCTCCGACAGGGAGGTATCCGGGTGAAACGGCTTCGCGGGTGGGACGCTGTGCTGCTGTACAGCGAGACACCGAATGTGCACATGCACACCCTCAAGTTGGCGGTCATCGAGCTCGACGACCTCGGTGGGCGCACCTTCGGCGTCGAGGACTTCCGCAAGGTCCTGCACGGGCGGCTCTACAAGCTCGACCCGTTCCGCTACCAGCTCGTGGACATCCCGTGGAAGTTCCACCACCCGATGTGGCGGGAGAACTGCGAGGTCGACCTCGACTACCACGTGCGGTCCTACCGGGTGGACAGCCCCGGCGGCCGGCGTCAGCTCGACGAGGCCGTCGGCCGGATCGCCAGCACACCGTTGGACCGCAGCCGCCCCCTGTGGGAGATGTACCTGATCGAGGGGCTGGCCGGCGGCCGCATCGCAGTGCTGGGCAAGATCCACCACGCCCTGGCCGACGGCGTCGCCTCGGCGAATCTGCTGGCCCGCGGGATGGATCTGCAGACGGGGCCGCAGGCCGACCGGGACTCGTATGCCACCGACCCGGCGCCGAGCCGAGCGGAGTTGGTGCGCACCGCGTTCGGCGACCACATCCGCCAGCTCGGCCGCATCCCGGGCGTGATGCGCTACACCGGCCAGGGCCTGAGCCGGGTGCGGCGTAGCTCGCGCAAGCTGTCGCCCGAGCTGACCCGGCCGTTCACGCCGCCGCCGACGTTCATGAACCACATGATCGATGCGACCCGCACCGTCGCGACCGCGACGCTCGCGCTCGCCGACGTCAAGCAGACCAGCAAGCACCTCGGTGTGACGATCAACGACTTGGTGCTGGCCGTCTCGGCTGGGGCGCTGCGGAAGTTGTTGCTGCGCTACGACGGTCACGCCGACCATCCGCTGCTGGCGTCGGTGCCGATCAGTTTCGACTTCTCGCCGGACCGGATCTCCGGCAACTTCTTCACCGGCATCCTGGTCGCGCTGCCCACCGACTGCGAGGATCCGCTGGACCGGGTGCGCAAGGCGCGCGAGGCGGCCATCTCGGCCAAGGAGAGCCACGAACTGATCGGGCCCGAACTGGTCAGTCGCTGGTCGGCGTACATGCCACCCGCGCCCGCGGAGTCGCTGTTCCGGTGGTTGTCGAAGAAGGACGGCCAGAACAAGATCCAGAACCTGACGATCTCGAACGTGCCCGGTCCGCGGGAGCGCGGGCGGGTCGGCGGCGCGCTGGTGACCGAGCTGTACTCCGTCGGTCCGCTCACCGCGGGCAGCGGGCTCAACATCACCGTGTGGAGTTACGTCGACCAGCTCAACATCACCGTGCTGTCGGACGGCTCCACGCTCGACGATCCGCACGAGGTGACCGACGCGATGCTCGCGGCCTTCATCGAGATCCGCAAAGCCGCAGGGCTTTCCGAGGAGCTCACGGTCGTCGAGACCGCCATGGCCCCCTGACCCGCCGCGTGCCGAGACTACGGTTGTTGCGCGGTATCGGCCCGTGACGCGTCAACAACCGTCGTGTCGGCGGCCGTCGACGAGGACGTGCGGGTGGCGTACACCCAGGACAGGAATCGCTCGATCGCCTGGCCGGTGTAGTGCCCGCGGGGCGAGCCGAAGAAGTCGAACGCGTGCTGAGCGTGCGGCACCTCGACGTAGGCCACCGGCGACGTCGACACCTTGCGGAGCGCGTCGACGAACTCGCGGCCCTCGGGCACCGGGATGATGGAGTCGTCCTGGCCGTGCAGCACGAAAAACGGTGGCGCGTCGGGGCGTAACCGCGCGATGGGTGAGGCGTCGACGTACAGCTGCCGGTTACGGGCGAAGCTCTTCCTGACGACGAACCGCTGCAGGAACGCGATGAATTCGGGCCTGCCCGTCCCCTCCTTACCGACCCAGTCGTAGCGCCCGTACACCGGCACGGCTGCCTTCACCGAGGTGTCCGCATCCGCGAAACCCGGCTGGAACTGCGGGTCGTTCGGGGTGAGCGCGGCGAGCGCGGTCAGGTGTCCACCCGCCGAACCGCCGGTGATGGTGACGAAGTCGGGGTCGCCGCCGTACTCGGCGATGTGTTCCTGGATCCACGCCAGCGCGCGTTTGACGTCGACGATGTGGGCCGGCCAGGTGTGCCGCGGGCTGACCCGGTAGCCGATCGACACGCACACCCATCCGCGTTCGGCGAGATGGCTGAGCAGCGGATATGCCTGCGGGCGGCGCATCCCGATCGCCCAGGCGCCTCCGGGGACCTGCAGCACCACGGGCGCCTTGCCGTCTCGCGGGAGGTCGGCGCGCCGCCAGATGTCGGCGGTGTTGGCGCGGTGCGGGCCGTACCGCACCGCCTTCTCGGTGTAGCGCCGCCGCGACCATCCGGTGCGGAAAACCCCTGACCGCCTGCGGGGCGTCGGGGACTTGGCGGTCACGGATTCGTAGTCGGCACCGAGGGTTTCACGCAGGCCGGCCTCGAAGACCGGCTCGGAGCGCACGTTGCGGCGTTGGAGGAACACCAGAACCCCCCAGGTGATGGCGTTGAGCGCCAGCGCGACTGCCCCGCGCCTGCCTGCGAAGTGTCCGCGCCAGTACCGCCGCGCGGTGTCGAGCACCGACGCCGTCAGGAACAGCGGCGCCAGTTCACTGGTGGGCCAGCCGAGGAAGAACACCGGGATGGTGACGTAACCCTTGCGCGCCAGCGGTTGCACGCCGTTGGCGGCGTTGGCCAGCTCACCGACCGCGCGCAGCACAGGGCGCGGCTTGACGATCTTCTTGAGCACAGACATCTCCCCCGGAGCGTGGTGATTGGCCGACGGATAGCCTATGTGCCCCGCGCTGAAACCCGGTCAGCCCAGCACGGGCAGCCGGCGGTCGGCGGCCAGCTCGTCGAGCGCCCGCTGCATGACGCGGCGGACATGGGCGTCCACCTCGTCGATGTCGGGGTTCTCGCCGAACTCGGCGACGATGTCGATCGGCGCCAGCACCTGGGTGACGATCTTGGTGGGCAGCGGCATGTTGAGCGGCACCACCGCGGACAGGCCGAACGGGAAGCCGAACGACACGGGCACGATCTTGGTGCGGGCCAGCCGCGCGATCGGGCCGAGCCGCTTGGCCAGCCAGGTTCCCCGGGTGAGGAACAGCTGGGCCTCCTGGCCGCCGATCGAGACCGTCGGCACGATCGGCACACCGGCGTTGAGTGCGGCCTTGATGTAGCCGGTGCGGCCCGCGAAGTCGATCTTGTTCTGCGTCAGCGTCGGGCGGTACACGTCGTAGTCGCCGCCGGGGAACACCACCACCACCCCGCCCGAACGCAGCGCGTCGTCGGCGTTGTCGTGGTTGGCGCGGATGAAGCCGATCTTGATGAAGAACTCCGCGGTCGGGCCGGTCATCAGCATGTCGTGGCTGAGTGTGTACACCGGCCGGTCGTAGCCGAACTTCTCGTAGAAGCCGCTGGCGAACACCGGGACGTCCATCGCGAACAGGCCGCCGCTGTGGTTGGACACCACCAGCGCGCCGCCGGGCGGGAAGTCGTCGAGGCCGCGCACCTCGACCCGGTGATAGGCCTTGAGGATCGGTCTCAGCACCGCCATGACCTGCGCGGTGAACCCGGGATCCCACTTGGAGATCTCCGACGGGATGCTGTCGGTCGAGCTCATGAGGTGGCCCCTCCGGTAGAATTGAAACGTGTTCTAGTTTTTCGATGGTACCGGCATCGTGGTGCCGCTCGCTAGCATCACGTCGTGAGCAACGACGTCAACAGCGCCCCGGACCCCGTACTCGTCGAACAGCGTGACCGCATCCTGGTCATAACCATCAACCGGCCCAAGGCCAAGAACGCCGTCAATAAGGCCGTCGCGGAGGGCCTCGCGGCCGCCGTGGACCGCCTCGACGACGACCCCGGGCTGTCGGTCGGCGTGCTCACCGGGGCCGGCGGGACGTTCTGTGCGGGCATGGACCTCAAGGCCTTCGCCAGCGGTGAGCTGCCGATGGTCCCGGGCCGGGGCATGGGCTTCACCGAGCGTCCGCCCGCCAAGCCGCTGATCGCCGCCGTCGAGGGCTACGCGCTGGCAGGCGGCACCGAGCTCGCGCTGGCCACCGACCTCATCGTGGCCGCCCGCGATTCGGCGTTCGGCATTCCCGAGGTCAAGCGCGGCCTGGTCGCCGGCGGCGGCGGGCTGCTCCGGCTGCCGCAGCGGATCCCGTCGGCCATTGCGATGGAGCTGGCACTGACCGGCGAGGCGCTGCCCGCCGAACGCGCCCACGCCCTCGGCCTGGTCAACGCGCTGGCCGAGCCCGGACACGCCTTGGACGAGGCGATCGCGCTGGCCGAGCGGATCACCGCCAACGGCCCGCTCGCGGTGGCCGCCACGAAGCGGGTGATCGTCGAGTCCCGCGGCTGGTCGCCCGAGGAGTTCTGGGCGAAGCAGAACGAGATCATCATGCCGGTGTTCGGCAGCAAGGACGCCCAGGAGGGCGCGATCGCGTTCGCGGAGAAGCGCCCACCCCAGTGGACCGGCAGCTGAAGCGCGTCTTCTCCGGCCACATCGCGGGCGTCGGATCGCAGTCCGGTCACCGCCTCGTCGTCGGAAGCTGGCAGACCTCGCCGTACGGCGCGTTCACGGACGTGATGGTGCAGCGAGCCGACGACGAGCGGGTGCTGCTGGCACCGACGCGCGAGATCGCCGACTTCGTGTCGACCACGTATGCGTTCGACCGTGTGCTCGTCGGGCCGGTGCGTGCCGAGCTCACCGAGCACCGGCTCACGCTGGCGGCGCCGAATCTCGACCTGCGGATCGACATCGGGGGAGCGGCGCCGCTGGACCGGCTGCTGCGGCTGGTGCCGGCACGGCTCGCCGTCGCGCCGTGGTGGCTGCGGGCGATCGATCCGGTGGCGTCCCGCATGGTGGCCGGCGTGCACACCGCGGGCACCGCGGGCAACGGCAGGCGCGAGTACTACGGCGTCCGGCGGTCCCGGCGCATCGTCGGGGTGTCGGGCCGGCTCGACGGCGAGGACCTCGGCGCGCTGGCCCCGCTGCGACCGCCGGTGCGCTTCGGCTTCGCCTCCGCCCCGGCCGAACCACAGATCGTCTCGGTCACCACGACGATCATCGAGACCGCGTAGACCGCGTTTCGGGCCCGGCCGTCGGGGGCACCCGTCGCAGATGAGCACGCTGTCCCGGCTGCGCGATGTGCAGCGCCGAATCCTGAAAGCCCAGCGGCGGATATGGCTGTTACAGGCCTCGCTGTGGGTGACGCTGGTCCTCACCGGTGTGTCCGCCGTCGTCGGCGCCGCATGGTGGCTGTCGCAACGCCGCACCGACACATCTGAGGCCGGCGCCGCGTCGCGCGACACCGTCAACCCCGCGACCAACGGCCAGCTGACGCACGCCGGATCCCGAGGAGACACCTGATGGCACACGACGAACTGCCGCTGCCCGACTACGACCAACTGCCGCTGACCGAACTGCGGCACCGCATCCGCTCGCTCGAGGAGCCGGCACTGCGCGTCCTGTTCGACCACGAGACGGCGCACGGCAACCGCATCCCGGTGCTCGAACTGCTGCACGCCCGCCTCAAGGAGCTGCACGGCGGCGCCGAGCCGTCCGGCGGCGACCCGGCCAACGCGCCGCGGGTGTCGGGCACCGCGGGCGGATCCCCGGTCAGCACGGCCACCGCCGCGGAGGCGAACACTCCGCTGCGGCACGGTGTGGCGGCGCAGACCCCGGCCCGCGGCAAGCCCTGACGAGGTTCGGCGGGGCGTCGCACCGGGGTTGACCTCAACCTCCCTTGAGGTCGCAGGATGGCGGCATGACCATCGCCACCACAGTCGACGTCACGGGATACCTCGACCGCATCGGTCACGGCGCGGCGGCGCGGCCGGACCTGCAGACGCTGCGCGCCGTCGTGGCCGCGCACAACCGGACGATCCCGTTCGAGAATCTCGACCCTGTCCTCGGCATCCCCGTCGCCGACCTCGGGGCCGCTGCGCTGACCGACAAGCTGGTGCACCGGCGCCGAGGCGGCTACTGCTACGAGCACAACGGCCTGATGGGCTACGTGCTGGAGGCGCTCGGGTACGGGGTGGACCGGCTGGCCGGTCGGGTGGTGTGGATGAACGACGACTGGGTCCCGGGCGACGACGGCTTCGCCGCGGCGCTGCCCGCGCAGACCCACCAGTTGCTGGCGGTGACGGTGCCCGGCGAGGACGGCCGGTTCCTGGTCGACGTCGGATTCGGCGGGCAGACGTTGACCGCACCGATCCGCTTGGAGGCGGGGCCGTTGCAGGAGACCCGTCACGAGCCCTACCGGCTCCGCGAACACGGCGACGGCCTCCTGCTAGAGGCGCTGATCCGCGGGACGTGGCGCCCGCTGTACATCTTCTCGCTCCGGCCGCGGCCACTGATCGACCTCGAAGTCGGGAGTTGGTACGTGTCAACGCATCCGAAGTCGGGATTCGTGGTGGGACTGACCGCGGCGCTGATCGCCGACGACGCCCGCTGGAACATGCGTGGCCGCAACCTCGCCGTCCACCGAGCGGACGGCACCGAGCGGATCCGGTTCGACACGGCGGCGCAGGTGCTCGACGCGCTGACCGACCGCTTCGGCATCGACCTCGCCGATCTCGGCGACCGCGTCGACGTCGAGGCCCGCGTGCACGAGGTCCTCGACCGCTGACTCAGGGGCCGACGACCAGGTCCCACGGATCGCCGGCGAGCGCCGCCCGGCCCAGGCGCCGCGCGTACGACGCGGTGTCGCCGAACTCGTCGGCCCAGCTGCGCGCCCGCATCGTCACCGACCACAGCGGGTGCTCGATCGTCACCCCGATCGCCCCGTGCAACTGGTGCGCAGCGGTGGTCACCGGGCCGACCGCGCGACCGACGGCCACCTTCGTCACCGCCACCGCGTACTCCGTTGCGGCGTCCTCGAATCCGCGTTCCTGCGCGGCGGCGACGGCCAGTGCCACGGTGGCGCGCGCCCGCTCGATCTCGCCCGACATCCCGGCCAGCGCGTGCTGCACCGCCTGGAACGCGCTCAGCGGCCTGCCGAACTGGACGCGACCGCGGGTGTGCTCGACGGTCAGGGCCGCGGAGGCGTCGAGCGCCCCGACGATCTGCACGCACCGTGCCCATGCGCCGCGCCGCATCAACTGCTCGCCGATCGCGGGAGGCAGCCGTCGGCAGTCGTCGGCCGCCACGTCCACCGCGACGGCGCAGCGCGGCTCACCGGCGACATTCTGCCCGGAGGTGACGGACGCGTCCTGCAGGCGCGTCACGTACACCGCGTCCTCGGTGCGGCCCGCCAGGATGATCGTCGCGTCGTCGGCCCACGGCACGTCCCGCGCGACGCCGGTGATGCGCCCGCCCGCCACTTGTACGTCGGCGACCGCGACGGTCATCGGGCCCGTCGGCGGCACCGGCACGTCGGCCTCGGCCGCCAGCCAGGCGGCCAGCAGGTCGGTCTCGGCGACGGGGACGGCGGCCGCATGCCGGGCCAGCCCGTCCAGCACGATCGCCGCGTCTGCGGGTCCGGCGTCCTCGGCACTGGTCAGCCGGCTCAGCCCGGTGTCCTCGAGGTGCCGCCACAGCGTGGCGTCGAACCCGTCGGGGCGCCGCCGCCTGCCTGCGCGCGCGTCGTGGGCCCGCTGCCCCAATTCGTCGACCAGTTGCCGCAGTTCGTCGCTCACCGCACTCCCAGCCCCTTGGCGACGACGCCGCGCAGCACCTCGTTCGTCCCGCCGCGCAGCGTGAACAGCGGCGCCTGCAGTCGCGCCGTGGCCAACATGGCGCGCAGCCGGGCGGCGTCCGCACCGGCCGGATCCAGGTGGGTGAGCAGGTCGGCGACCAGGTCTACGGACTCCTGCTCGAACCGGGTGCCGAGATCCTTGACCAGCGCGGCGCGCGAGTTTGCGTCCGCGCCTGCGGTGAGCGCGCGGGCGACCGAGATCGACAGCTGACGCAGCGCGACGACACGGGCGATCAGCTCGCCCACCGCGGCGGCGGCGCCGTCGTCGGCCCCGGGACCCAGCGCGCGGACCGCCGCGAAGATCAGCGTCGCGGTCGACAGGAACCGCTCGGGCCCGCTGCGTTCGAAGCCCAGCTCGGCGGTCACCTGATGCCACCCGTCACCGAGCCCGCCGAGCAGTGCGCTGTCCGGGACGGTGACGTCGTCGAAGAGCACCTCGTTGAAGTGGTGCTCGCCGTTCATCAGCACGATCGGGCTGACGGCGATGCCCGGCAGGTCGGTGGGCACGATGAACTGGCTGAAGCCGGCGTGCCTGCGGTCCGGGTCGACCGGGCCGGTGCGGGCCAGCACCACGATCTGGTGGGCGAGGTGCGCGCCGCTGGTCCACACCTTCGTGCCCGACAGCGTCCAGCCGCCGTCGACGCGGGTGGCGCGCATCTGCACCGCGGCCAGATCGGACCCGGCGCCGTGCTCGCTCATCCCGATCGCCGAGTACAGCTGCCCGGCAGCGATGCGGGGCAGCAGGCGCCGCCGCTGCTCGTCGGTGCCGTAGGTGAGCAGTGCGGGCGCCACCTGCCGGTCGGCGATCCAGTGCGCGGCGACCGGCGCGCCGTGCGCGAGCAGTTCCTCGGTGACGACGTAGCGGTGCAGGTGGCCGGACCCGGACGGCGGCGCATGCCCGCCGAACTCCGCGGGGATCGTCAGCCCGACGAATCCGGCCGCGGCCAGTCGCGCGCTGAAGCCCGGATCCCAGCCCGTCAGCCAGCAGTCCACCGCCGGCGTCCAGCCGTGCTCGGCTCGGTCGTCGGCCAGGAAGCCGCGCACCGCGGCGCGCAGCGGGGCCAGGTCCCCGTCGTTGGCGCACAGCGCCTCGAATTCACCCACTGGGCAGGTGAGTCTAGTGAGCAGGAATCGTCATGTTCCCGGCGGCGGGCGGCGACCATACTCGGTCGGGTGAGCGAGCAACCGTCGACGCCCGCCGGCAGGGACCGCCTGCGCGAACTGCTCGACGCGGTGGTGGACGCGGACAACACCGTCGTGGGTGAGATGGCCCGCAGCAGTCACGCCTCGGAGTTCCACTTCTCCCGCGAGGTGCGGCGGCTGACCGGCGAGTCGCCCGCCGCGCTGCGGCGCCGCATCATGCTCGAACGGGCGGCCTGGCGATTGCGCAGCGGCGAAGGGGTCGCCGCGGTCGCCGCGGACGAGGGCTGGTCGTCGGCCGAGGTGTTCTCCCGGGCGTTCCGGAGGGCGTTCGGGGTGCCGCCGTCGCGCGCCGCCGACGTCGCCTTCCGGGTGCCGGCGCCCAACGGTCTGCATTTCCATCCGCCGCAGTCGCTGTGGCTCGACGGCGACGGGGCGACGAAGGAGCCCGACATGTCCCAGCTGATGGTGGCCCACGACATCGCCGACACCGCCTACCTCATCGACCGGGCGGCCGGGCTGTCGGCCGAACAGTGGACCGCCGAGCTGACGCCGGGGCAGGTGGTGCTCGACTGGGACGGTCCCGAGCCCAGCGTCGGCGCGGTGCTCGGTGCGATCGTGTGGACCAAGGAGGTGTGGCTGGCCACCATCGAGGGCCGCGACGTGCCCCGACGCGATGCCAGCGATCCGGCGTCGGTGTCACCGGCGGGGCTGGCCGCGCATCATGAGGACATCGGAAGCCGTTGGGCGGCAATGGTTTCTGAGTACAGCGCCGAGGGCAGGCTGGGCGACACCGTCATCGACGCGCTCTGCGAACCGCCGGAGTCGTTCCAGCTGTACGGCATCGTCGCCCACGTGCTCGAGTACGCCGCGCTGCGCCGCGGCCTGGCCCGCGCGATGCTCGCCCGCCTCGGCGTGGCCACCCATCGCGGCGACCCGCTGGAATGGATGAGAGGACACTGATGGCGACGATCTACTACACCGCGTCGAGTCTCGACGGCTACGTCGTCGACGAGGCCGACAGCCTGGACTGGCTCACCTCGCGCGAGATCGACGCAGACGGACCGTTCCACTACGACGCGTTCTTCGCGACGATCGGTGCGGTGGTGATGGGGTCGGCGACCTACGAGTGGATCGTGAAGAACCATCCCGGCGAGTGGATGTACTCCCAGCCGTCGTGGGTGCTGACCAGCCGCCCGGACATCGTGGTGGGCGGCCATCCGGTGCGGGTCTTCTCCGGCGCGGTCACCGAGCTGCATCCCGAACTCGTGGCGGCGGCCGCGGACAAGGACGTCTGGGTGGTGGGCGGCGGACTGGTCGCCGCGCAGTTCGTCGAGGCGGGACTGATCGACGAGATGATCGTCTCGTATGCGCCGTGTTCGCTCGGCGGCGGTTCCCGGGTGCTGCCGGTGCGCTCGGAGTGGGCGCTGGTGGAGTCGGCGGTCAACGCCGACTTCGTCTGCGCGCGCTGGCGCCGGGCCTGAACTCCGGCGCGGAGGTTACCGCGCCCGTGACGTGGCGGCGGTGTCCCGGCCCCGGGGCCGCCGCCACGTCACGAGCGCGACCCCTCGTCACTCCGGGGTGTACCCGAACGGCAGCAGGGTGCTCTTGGCCTGGCAGTACTGTTCGATGCCTTCCGGCCCGTTCTCGCGACCGATGCCGGAGTTCTTGTAGCCGCCGAACGGCGCGCCCGGATCGAACGCGTACATGTTCACCGCGTAGGTGCCGGTGCGGATCTTGGCGGCGATCTCCAGCGCCTTGCGGTTGTCGGTGGTCCACACGCTGCCGGCCAGGCCGTACACCGAGTCGTTGGCGATGCGCACCGCGTCGGCCTCGGTGTCGTAGGGAATGACCGCCAGCACCGGGCCGAAGATCTCCTCCTGGGCGATCGTCATCGAGTTGTCGACGTCGGCGAACACCGTCGGCTGCACGAACCAGCCGCTGTCGAGCCCCTCGGGCCTGCCGCCGCCGGTGACCACCCGGGCGCCCTCGTCGACGCCCTTCTTGATGTACTCCTCGACGCGCTCGCGCTGCCGCTCGCTGATCAGCGGGCCGATCGCGGCGTTCGGGTCGTCGGGCAACCCGACCGGCATCGCCGCGACGAAGTTGGCGAGCTTCTCGACCACCTCGTCGTAGCGCGACCGGGGCGCCAGGATCCGGGTCTGCGCGACGCAGGCCTGCCCGGAGTTCATCACCCCGGAGAACGCCAGCATCGGCAGCGACGAGTCGAGGTCGGCGTCCTCGAGCACGATCGCGGCCGACTTGCCGCCCAGTTCCAGCGTGCAGGGCTTGAGGCGCTCGGCGGCCAACTTGCCGATCTCCTTGCCCACGGCCGAACTGCCGGTGAAGGTGAACTTGTCCAGCTCGGGATTCGCGGTCAGCGCGCGGCCGGTCTCGGCGTCGCCCGGCACCACGGACAGCACACCCTCGGGCAGCCCGGCCTCGGCGAACATCTGGGCCATCGCGAACACCGACAGCGGCGTCTCGGCGGCCGGCTTGAGCACCACGGTGCAGCCGGCCAGCAGCGCGGGGCCGAGCTTGTTGGCGGCCAGGAAGAACGGCACGTTCCACGCCGTGATCGCGCCGACCACGCCGATCGGCTCGCGGGTGACCAGCGTCTGGCCGTAGATGCCGTCGCGGATCTCGGACCATTCGAACTTGTCGGCGGCGCCGGCGAAGTAGCCGAAGGCCGACATCGCCGCGCCGTACTGCATCATGTCGACGATCGTGGCGGGCTGCCCCGTCTCGGCGGTGAGCAGGAACTTCAGCTCGTCGGCGCGCTCGCTCATCAGGTTGACCGCGGCGCCGAGGATCTCCGCCCGCTGCTGCGGGGTCATCGTCGGCCACGGGCCCTCGTCGAAAGCCTTGCGCGCCGCGGCGCAGGCCGCGTCGACGTCGGCCGCGGCGGCCAGCGGCACCTGCCCGACCTTCTCGCCGGTCGCGGGGGAGTGCACCTCGATGACGTCGGAGGTCGACGGCGTCACCCAGGCGCCGCCGATGAACAGCTTGTCGTACTCGGTCTTGAAGGCAGCCGCCTGCACCGTCTGTGTCATGAGCGTCACACTACCGAAGGACGGGCCAAACGAGAACCTGTTCCAGTCACGGCCGCAGGACGAGCACCAGGTTGCTCACCAGGAACTCCCGCAGCAGCGGCACCTCGGTGCACCGCCACGCCCATCGCGGGTGGTAGCGGGGGAAAGCGCCGATGAGCGCGCCGGTGCTGCGCGCCCACTGCAGGCCGTCGGCCGCCGACACCGCGAACAGTGACGACCCGTAGTTGTTCTTCGCCGGGTGGCCGTGCCTGCGGGCGTACAGGGCTGCGGCGCGCGCCCCGCCGAGGTAGTGCGTCAGCCCCATCTCGTGCCCGCCGAACGGACCGAGCCACACCGTGTAGGACAGCACCACCAGCCCGCCGGGACGGGTGACGCGCAGCATCTCGTTGCCCAGCTGCCAGGGCCGCGGCACGTGCTCGGCGACGTTGGACGACAGGCAGACGTCGACGGCGGCGTCGGCGAACGGCAACGCCATCCCCGAGGCCCGCACGTAGCGCCCGCTCGCGGAGTCGGCGGCCGGGCTTGTGTTCGATGTCGCCGCCAACGCGGCTCCGGCATGCGCCTCGCGGGGATCGGGCTCGACGCCGAGGTAATCCATCCCCGCCGCGGCGAACGCCCCCGCGAAGTACCCGGGCCCACCGCCCACGTCCAGCACCGACCGGCCCGACGGTGAGCCGCCGACGCCGGCCTGCCACAGGTCGGCGACCATCGCGGCGGTGTCGTCGGCCAGTGCCCCGTAGAAGCGCGCCGGGTCGGACTGCTCGAAGCGGAACTCCGAGAGCAGCCGCACCGACCGGCCCAGCGTCGCCCGCTTCGCGAACAGGTCGGTGACGGCCATCGGGACACCCTATGCAGCCGGGCGGAAATCTCGTGCGCCACGGCGGGTCCGACGGCAAATAGGATGCGAGTTCGCACGGCAACGCAATCGACGACGGCGTATCCCCGCCGGATCCCCGAGGAGGACTCGCTGTGAGTGTGCCGCCCCAAGGACCGCCGCCGGGATGGCCACCCCCGCAGGGACCGCCGCAGTGGGGGCCGCCGCAGGGCCCTCCGCCCGGCGGACCGCCGCAATGGGGGCCGGCGCTGGGACAGCCTCAGGGAGCGCCGCAGTGGGGGGCGCCGCCGCACTGGCCTCCTCCGCAGGGACAGCCGTGGGCCCCGCCGACCGCGCCGCGTCCGCCGTCGAAGAACACCGGACTGATCATCGGGCTGGTGGCAGCGGCGGCCGTCGTCGTGGTGATCGTCGTGTTGGCCGTCGTCGTCGTGGGCTCCGGGAGTGACGGCGTCAGCGACGAGCAGCGCGCGGCGAACGCCACCACCGCGACGGACGCATCGGACTTCGACGTCGTGTGCGGCGAGGGTTCGGTGAGCAACGCCGCCACCTACCGGAAGCCGTACACCATCGTCGCGTTCCGCCAGACGACGGGCATCATCGGAACTGACCTGATCTGGACCGGTGTCACGCTGGAAGGCTCGTACGCCGCGGACGACGCGAAGTGGAAGGCGATCAACGCCGTGGCCTGTGTGTCCCGTGTCGCCGGCACCGAGGTGAAGTCCGGCACCTGCGAGTTCGACGACGGCGAGGTGGCCGACCACTATGCGGTCGAGTACGAGATCACCGTGCACGAGGCCAAGTCCGGCAGGGTCGTCGAGAACCTCGGGACGGTCAACGGCCCCGCCACCGACTGCCCCTTCATGGCGACCGTCGAGAGCGACGATCCGAGGATCTACGGTTCGCCCGACGACGCCGCCGTGGACGCCAAGCTCGCCGAGTTCGCCGCCGGATAAGCTGGCGCCCGATGTCTGCCCCGGTCCGCTCCGTCCTGCTGCTGTGCTGGCGTGACACCGGGCACCCGCAGGGTGGGGGCAGCGAGACCTACCTGCAACGCATCGGCGCCCAGCTTGCCGCCGACGGCGTCCGGGTGACGCTGCGGACCGCGCGCTACCGCGGCGCGCCCCGGCGCGAGACGGTCGACGGCGTGCACATCAGCCGCGCCGGCGGCCGTCACTCGGTGTACGTGTGGGCGGGACTGGCGATGGTGCTCGCGCGGATCGGCCTCGGCCCGCTGCGCCGCGTCCGGCCCGACGTCGTCGTCGACACTCAGAACGGGGTGCCGTTCCTGGCCAGGCTGGCGTACGGCAGGCGGGTGGCCGTGCTGGTGCACCACTGCCACCGCGAGCAGTGGCCGGTGGCGGGTCCGTTGATGTCGCGTCTCGGTTGGTTCGTCGAGTCGAGGGTGTCTCCGCGGGCGCACCGCCGCAACCAGTACGTAACGGTCTCGCTGCCGTCGGCCCGCGACCTGACCGACCTCGGCGTCGACGCGGCCCGGGTCGCCGTGGTGCGCAACGGTGTCGACGCGGCTCCGCCGCACACCCTGACCGCTGAGCGTGCCGGGCAGCCGCGCGTCGTCGTGCTGTCCCGGCTGGTGCCGCACAAGCAGATCGAGGACGCGCTCGACGCCGTCGCCGCACTGCGGCCCCGGCTCCCGCACCTGCACCTGGACATCCTCGGCGACGGCTGGTGGCGACAGCGCCTCGTCGAGCGCGCCGCGCACCTGGGCATCGCCGACGCGGTGACGTTCCACGGCCACGTCGACGACAACACGAAACACGCTGCGCTGCAACATGCCTGGGTGCACGTGCTGCCGTCCCGCAAGGAGGGCTGGGGGCTCGCCGTGATCGAGGCCGCGCAGCACGGCGTGCCCACCATCGGCTACCGGGACTCCGGCGGTCTGGTCGACTCGGTGGTCGACGGCGTCACCGGACTGCTGGTCGACGACCTCACCGGGCTCGTCGACGGGCTCGACCGGCTGCTGACCGACCCGGTGCTGCGCGACCAGCTCGGTGCCAAGGCGCAGACCCGCAGCGGTGAGTTCTCCTGGCGGCAGAGCGCCGACGCCATGCACGAGGTGCTGCACGCGGTCCGCGACGGCCGGATGGTCAGCGGCCTGGTCTAAGGCACTGCCGCGCCGTCCAGCCACTGCGCGATCGCCGCTGCCGCCTCCCCGTAGAACGTGCGGTACTGGTTCTCGGCGACGTAACCGATGTGCGGTGTGGCGAGCACGTTCGGCAGCACCCGCAGCGGGTGGTCGGCGGGCAGCGGTTCGGTGCCGAACACGTCGAGCGCCGCGCCGGCGACCGTGTCGTTCCGCAGCGCCTCGACGAGGGCCGCCTCGTCGACGATCGGTCCGCGTGACGTGTTGACCAGGCGGGCAGTCGGTTTCATCGCCGCGAAGTCGTCGGCGCCGACGAGGCCACGGGTCCGGTCGCCGAGCACGAGGTGGATGGTCAGCACGTCGGCAAGGGCGAACAGCTCGTCCCTGCTCACCCACGAGGCGCCTGCGGCCGCCGCGCGTTCGGGCGTGAGGTTCGGGCTCCAGGCGATGACGCGCATGTCGAACGCGGCGCCGATGCGTGCCACCGCGGCGCCGATGCGGCCGAGACCGAGGACGCCCAGTGTCTGGCCGCTCAGCTCGCGGCCGATCGAGGTCTGCCAGCCGCCGCCACGAACCGAGGTGGCCTGGCCGACGACGTCGCGGACGCTCGCCAGGATCAACGCCCACGTGAGCTCCACCGTCGCCGCCGCGGACCCACCGGTCCCGCTGACGTGTATTCCGCGCTCCTGCGCGGCGACGGTGTCGATCGACGCGTTCCGCGACCCGGTCGACGCGATCATCCTCAGCCGGGGCAGGCGTTCGAGGACACTGCGCGGCAACGGTGTTCGTTCCCGCATCACGCAGACCACATCGAACGGCGCCAGCCGCGCCACGACGTCGTCGGGGTCACGGACGTGGTCGGTGAACACCGTGATCTCGGCCCGCGTCGCGACCGGCGACCAGTCGGCCAGCTCCAGCGCGACGCCCTGGTAGTCGTCGAGGATCGCGACCTTCACGGCTCACACAGTAGCCACACTCGGCGCGCGCCGACCGTCCCGAATGCCACGAAAAGCACCTTGATCGACGGCGTCGTCGCGCACAGTTGACACATGACTCCGCCGCCGAAGGTCCCAGGCCCCAAAGACGTGAAGGCCGCTGCGCAGTTCGCGGCCGAGACGGCGCAGGGAGCGGTGAACGACGCGTTCCGCGGCTCACGCGCGTCGCTGGAGCTCGTCGGTCAGCTGCCGGACCTGATCGAGAACCTCGTCGCCGCGACGGAACGGCTCAACGCGGCCATCGACCGCGCCGAGCGGTACCTGGCGCTGGCCGACCCGATGATCCGGACCATGGACGCCGTGCTGCCCCAGCTCGAGGCGCTGGTGAACACCGGCAACGACGTCTTCAACGCCGTTTCCACGATGCCGGGCGCATCGACCCTGGGCCGGCTGACGGGCCGCGGCACGGCGGGCGTGCCGCGGGACCCGCCCGCGCGTGGCCGCGGCGCACCCAAGAAGCCGCGATAGCCACACGACTTCGACATCAGGGTCGCGATTGCGCGACGATCACTGCCCTGGTGCAGAAGTCGCACCCGACCGGAGCCGTCGCAGCGTGGCGACCGTCGTCCCCGCCGCCCCCGCCAGCAACACCGCGAGCCAGGCCAGGTGCACGGCGATCATCAGCGCCCGGTGCGGCGACGCGGGCGCGGAGCCGCCCACCCGGTAGACCGTGAGGTCGTCGTCACGGAAGGCCAGGGGCAGATCGAGGTCGCCGGAGCCCGACTCGACCACCACCCAGCCGACGCCCGCGGCGGCCAGCTCTTCGCGGGTCGCCCCGCCCAGCACCATGTCCTGCACCTCCCGCGCCCGCGCACCCTCGCCGGGCACGGTCCGGCCACCGATGACGAGGTCACCCGTGCTGAGCACGTCCGCACGCACCCAGCGGGGCAGCGGATCGAGCACCGGCGCCGGGCCCGCCCACGCGAAGCGGCGCATGCTGTCGGGCGGGAGCACGGCCACCGGGCCGGGATCGGCATCGATCACCGCCGCCGCCGAGCGCCAGCCGTCCGGGTAGGATACCGCGGTCATCCGGCCGCCGACGCCCCACGCGAGGTCGGGCAGGGTCGCGATCAGGGCCGCGCAGCACACCGCCGCGACCGCAGCACCCGGTAGCCACCGTCGCAGCAGGATCACCGCACCGGCGCCGGCCAGCGCGTAGCCGGGGACCGCGAGCGCCACCCACTTCTGCCCGTCGCGCACCACCCCGAGACCGGGCAGCGCGTTCACCACCGCCTCCACGGCGACCAGCCCGGGCCCGGTGGCCATCGCGGCGGGCACCACGACGGCGACGGCCGCGAGCGCGAGCAGCGGGACGGCCGCCGGACGGCGCACCACCACCGGCAGGCCGACGGCCACCACGGTGAGCAGCACCAGCGTGGCGATGAATGCGAATGCCGTTGCCCGCGTTTCGGGTACCGCCTCGGCGTTCCAGATCCCGCCCAGCCCGGCGAGGCTCCCCAGTGTGGCCAGCCCGGGTTCGGCGCGGGCGGCGAACGCGGGCACCCCGGCGGCCTGCGACGCGGGCAGCGAACCCGCCACCGCCGATGCCACCAGCCACGGCGAGGCGACCAGCAGCGCGAGGGCGAGCGTCACCGCGGGCACCCGCCAGGACCGCACGCCCGGCGCACACGCCGCGGCCAGCGCGACCGTCGCGGCCAGCATCAGACCGGTCGGTGTCAGGCCCGCCAGCGCCAGCCAGAACGCCAGCGGCCACCACCAGCCCGCACCCTCTCGCCGGCGCAGCACCGCCGCCGCGACCCACGGCAGGCAGCCGTAGCCGACCAGCAGGCTCCAATGGCCCTGCAGGAGGCGTTCGGCGACGTACGGGTTCCAGATCGCCAGCGTGGTCGCCACGGCCTGGCCGGCGCGTCCGGCGTCGGGCAGCACCGCCGCCGTCAACCGCGCCGCACCCCAGCCCGCCAGCCACAGGCCGGCCACCAGCAGCGCCTTGACCACGACGCCGCCATCGACGACATGAGAGCCGAGCGCCACCGCGAAGTCCTGGGGCAACGCCCGGGGTGCGGCGTCGGACAGTCCGAGGGCGACGTCGGTGAGGTGCGACCGGGGAGTGGAGACCGCGTCGCGCAGCAGCAGGTATCCCGGCGCCAGCAGCGGCCCGGTCACCACCAGCGCGAGTGCCAGCGCGTACGCCGGCAGCACGAGCGCCCCGATCAGACCGGTCTGTCGGGCGGCAGGTCGGTCGGCCGTTGCGCCGGGAGTTTCTCGGTCTTGGCCTCGGCGCCCGGCACCTGGATGCCCATGGTGTCGAAGAAGCCGTGGTCGGCCTCGTCGAGTCCGGGGTCGATCAGCGCCGACTCGGCGCGGATGCTGAACGATCCGAGCAGCGCGCCGCCGACCAGGGCGAGAAGCCCCACCGCAGTGAACGTGATCGGCAGTATGCGGCCCCACAGCGACACCCGGTCGCGCTCGCTTCGTGCCGCGGCGACCTGCGTCTCGACGGTCTCCTCGGTGGACGTCACCTTGTAGTCGACGAAGGTGACCTCGGGCTCGAGGGCCTGCCGCGCGTAGTAGTGGTAGCTGTGCTCCTCGTTCTTCACGATGGAGCCCGACACCGGATCCACCCACAGCGTGCGCTGCGCCGCGTAGTAGCGGCTCATCGTGATCGGCTCTTCGGGGTCGCCGGGAACGCCCCACAGAGCGGCCCGCGCGGTGACCTGGCTGTCGGCGTCGTCCTCGTAGAGCGACGCGTACTTCACCGGCTCGACCAGCTTGCCCTCGTCGTCGTAGCCGACGTTCTGGGTGAACTTGTAGGTGGTGAGCCCGTTGACGTCCTCTTCGCCGTCGTAGTTGGCGTCGTAGGCCTTCTGCGCGATCGGGTCGAACAGCGGGTAGGTCTTCTTCTCGGTGTCGAACGGGAAGCGGTACGTCAGCCCCTCGTGCGGCAACGCGATGCTGGTCGGCGGCTGGTCGTCGTCGATGCCACGGGGCTTCTGCACCGCACCACCCGGGTTGCTCTCGCTGGAGACGGCCATCGCCGAGGACCGGTCGAGGGTCACGGTGTCCACCATCGCCAGCATCAGTCCGTTGTCCTGTTGCTTGTCGGTGCGCCGGAGCGTCGAGCCGACCTGCAGCGTCACCACGTCGGCGTTCGACGGGGCCTCGACGCTCACCTCCTGCTGCAGGCTCAGCGGCACGTCGCGGTCGACCACGAACCGTTCACCGAGCAGCGATGCCGGATCGAACGCGGTGCCCGACCCGTCGCTGACCAGAGTGGCGTCGATGTCGAGCGGGACCTTGGCCACCTTGCTCTTGGTGTAGGTCGACAGCAACAGCGCGGCGATCAGAAGGGCTGCTCCGAGCCCCATGAGTCCGCATGCCGCAATACGCAGCGCGACTGCGCGGTTCAAACCGTGCCTCCTTCGGCTTGGACTCCGGCCGGCTGGCCTGAGGTCGCGGCAAAACCCGTCTGACCCTAACAGCAGACAATAAGGCGGGTACTTACTACGAGGTCGCGGCCCGGGGGCCGCTCGGGGGTGGGGAGGTACTACCCGTTCGACCGCCCGGCACACTGGTCACCGTGGCAGACGCGACCGGATCCGGAGGGCAGCGCGACTTCCTGCCTGCCGTCGAAGGCATGCGCGCCTGCGCGGCCATCGGCGTCGTCGTCACCCACGTGGCGTTCCAGACCGGGCACACCGGCGGTGTGGACGGCCGTCTGCTCGGCCGCTTCGACCTCGCGGTCGCGGTGTTCTTCGCACTGTCGGGGTTCCTGCTGTGGCGCGGGCACGCCGCGGCCGCAAGGGGCCTGCGCCCCGTCCCGCCGACCGGGCACTACCTGCGGTCGCGGATCGTCCGCATCATGCCGGGCTACCTGGTGGCGGTCGTCGTCATCCTCACCCTGCTGCCCGACGCCAGGGCCGACCTCACGGTGTGGCTGGCCAACCTGACGCTGACGCAGATCTACGTGCCGCTGACCCTGACCGCCGGGCTGACCCAGATGTGGAGCCTGTCGGTGGAGGTGAGCTTCTACCTGGTGCTGCCGCTGCTCGCGCTGCTGGCGCGGCGGGTGCCGGTGCGGGCGCGCATCCCGGTGATCGTGGTGGCGGCGCTCGCCAGCATGGGCTGGGCGCTGATCCCGATCAGCACCCCCCTCGGCGTCAACTCGCTGAACTGGCCGCCGGCGTTCTTCTCCTGGTTCGCCGCCGGGATGCTGCTCGCGGAGCTGACGGTGTCCCCGGTGTCCTGGCCGCACCGGCTGGCGCGCAGGCGGATCCTGATGGCCGTCGTCGCGGTGGCGGCCTACCTCGTCGCGGCGTCGCCGGTCGCGGGCCCCGAGGGGCTGACCCCGGGCACCACCGACCAGTTCATGGTGAAGACGGCGATGGGGGCGGTGCTGGCCGCGGCGCTGCTGGCGCCGCTGGTGCTCGACCGGCCCGACACCCCGCACCGCCTGCTCGGCAGCGCGGTGATGGTGACGCTGGGCCGGTGGTCCTACGGGCTGTTCGTCTGGCACCTCGCCGCGCTGGCCATGGTGTTCCCGGTGATCGGGGAGTTCGCCTTCACCGGACACATGCCGGTGGTGCTGGCGCTCACACTCGTCTTCGGATTCGCGATCGCGGCCGTCAGCTATGCGCTGGTCGAATCGCCGTGCCGGGTGGCGCTGCGGCGCTGGGAGTACCGGCGGGCCAGGGTCGACGGAAGGCCGGTGCCGCCGCTCGACAGTGCCGTCACCGGGGCCGCGGAACCGATCTCGCACTGACGCGTCAGTGCCCCAGCCTGCGCAGCGTGACGCGCACGGTCTCGGCGACGGCGTCGTTGAGCGGCGGCACCTTCTCCCGGCCGTCGCGCGAGCGGGTCAGCACCGTCACCAGCAGCCGCTGGCCGGCCGGGCCGATCAGCAGGCCGGAGTCGTTGGTGGTGCCGTAGTCGCCGGCGCCGGTCTTGTCGGCGCTGGTCCACCCCGCGGGCAAGGCGGCCCGGAACCGGGTGCCTGAGGTGACGTTGGCCAGCATCCAGTCCAGCAGCCGCTGCCGCGACGGCGGGGTGAGCACGCCGCCGGTGAGCAGTGCGCGGTAGCCGCCGTTCAGCGCGCGGGGGGTGGTGGTGTCGCGGGGGTCGCCGGGGTCGGCGTCGTTGAGGTCGAGTTCCCAGCGGTCGAGCCTGGTCTGGTCGTCACCGATCGAGCGGGCGAAGGCCGTGATCGCCTGCGGGCCGCCGATCGCGCGCAGCAGCAGATTGCCCGCGGTGTTGTCGCTGTTGATCAGCGCTGCGGCGCACAGCTCGGCCAGTGTCATCGTCGTACCGACGCGCTTCTCGGTGACCGGCGAGTTGGCGACGATGTCGGCCGCGGCGACCTGCACCGGTGTGGCCTCCAGCCGCAGCGCGCCCTGGTCCGCGAGTTGCAGCAGCCGTCCGGCGGCGTAGGCCTTGAACGTCGAGCACATCGCCGAGCGCTGGTCCGGCCGGTTCATCAGCGTGGCCGACGACACCAGATCGACGGCGTAGAGCCCGATCTCGGCGTTGAACCGCTCCTCGAGGCCCTGGATCTCGGGATCGGCGATCGGGGGCATGGCCGCGGCGAGGCCTGGCCGGACGGCGGCTCCGGCGGTCAGCGCGAGGGCCAGCCCGATGGCGTGGCGCCGGTTCAGTTGTGGGCTCATGGTGTGTACCGAACCATGGCGGCGCCGCGGCCGGGTCGCCGGGTCAACGCGCCGCCCTCGCGATGACGGCGTCGCGCACCGCCGACCGCCGGGCCTTGCCCGCGTCGTCGCGCAGCGGCTGGTCGGTGAACTCGACGGTGCGGGGCACCTTGTATCCGGCGAGGCGCTCCGCGACGAACACCGTCACCGCCGCCTCGTCGAGCGCCGACTCCGGTGCGGGCTGCACCAGCGCGTGCGGCACCTGACCCAGGTCGTCGTCGGGGATCCCGACCACGAGGCAGGACAACACGTCCGGGTGCGCCGACAGCGCCGACTCGACCTCGGCGGGATAGACGTTGCGGCCACCGACGGTGAACATGTCGATCCGCCGGTCGTTGAGGTAGAGGAAGCCGTCGTCGTCGAAGTAGCCCAGGTCGCCGAGCGATTCCCAGCCGTCGCGGCTCTTCGCGGTGCTGCCGACGTAGCGGTAGGTGGGTGCGCTGCCGGGTGCGCGCCGCATGTAGATCTCGCCCGTCACTCCCGGCGGGCAGGTGTTCCCGTCGTCGTCGAGCACCGTCATCTCGCCCGCGACCACCGTGCCCACCGATCCCGGATGGCTCAGCCACTGGTCGCCGGAGATGAACGTCAGCGCCTGTAATTCGGTGCCGCCGTATAGTTCCCACACCACGTCGGGGCCGAGCAGGTCGATCCACGCCCGCTTGACCGTCGGCGGGCACGGCGAGGCGAGATGCCAGAACCGCCGGATCGACGAGAGGTCGTAGGCGGCCGGGTCGGCTTCCACGGCGGCCCGGTACACCGGCAGCAGCCGCTGCATGATCGTCGGCACAGTGGTCAGGAACGTGACCCGGTGCTCGGTGACCAGGCGCAGGAACTCGTGCGGGTCGAACCGCGGCATCACCACCATGTGGTGGCCCATCAGCAGGCCGATCGCGAAGGTCGTGAACCCGGTGTTGTGGCTCATCGGCACCGAGATCAGGTTGACGTCACCGTATTCGGCGCCCAGCGGTACACCGATCAGCGCGGGCACCCGGCTGTCGTTGCCTGCCTCGATCAGCTTGGGCCTGCCGGTGCTGCCGCCCGAGGCCATCGACTTCCAGACCGGCGAAACCGTTTCCGGCAGTGGGTCCGCCGACACCGTCGGATCGGGCTCGAAGTCAGCCGGGACGCTGCGCGCGACGCTGTTGGGATCGGCCCGGCCGACCAGCAGGGCAGGCGTCCGCAGCGCGAGCAGCGCGGCCAGTTCGGCGTCGGGCAGCCGGGCCGACAGCGGCTGCGGCACCGCGCCGAGCTTCCATGCGGCCAGCACGGCCTGCACCCAGCCGATCGAGTTCGGTAGCACGACCGTCACGTAATCGCCCTGTCGCACACCGAGTTCGGCGTAGGCGCGGGCGAGCCGGTTGGTCGATGCGTCCAACTCCGCCCTGGTCAGGGTGCGTCCCGCGCAGGTGACCGCGGGTGCGCCGGGATCCTGCGCGGCCAGCTGCGAAACCTGCGTGCCGATCGGGTCCACCGGTGCCATCAGTACCCGCCCCGCCGCTCGAAGATCCGGCGCGGATTGTCGACCAGCATCGTGGTGATCTGCTCCTCCGTCACACCCTGCCGGCGAAGCGCGGGCAGCACGTCGTTGTGGATGTGGAGATAGTGCCAGTTGGGCATCGCCACCGGCAGCGTCGCCTCGGGCAGCGCGTCGAAGTAGCAGGACGCGTCGTGCGACAGCACCAGTTGCCCGGCGTGGCCGCGCGCGCACAGCGTGGCGACGGTGGCGACGCGGTCCTCGAACGACAGGTAGGCGTCGACGCCGAAGCGGTCCATCCCGAGATACGACCCCGCTGCCATGAGCTCCTCGAGGTAGGCCAGGTCGGTGGTGTCGCCGCAGTGGCCGATGATGACGCGCGACAGGTCGACGCCCTCCTCGGCGAAGACGCGCTGCTGTTCGAGCCCGCGGCGGGTGGCGGCGTGGGTGTGGGTGGAGATCGGGACCCCGGTCTGGCGGTGCGCCTGTGCCACCGCGCGCAGCACCCGCTCCACGCCGGGGGTGAGCCCGGGTTCGTCGGTCGCGCACTTGAGGATCGCGGCCTTGATGCCGGTGTCGGCGATGCCATGGGTGATGTCGCGGACGAACATCTCGGTCATCACCTCGGGTCCGCCCAGCGCGGTGCCGGGGCCCTGAAAGTGGAACCGGAACGGCACGTCGTTGTAGGTGTACAGGCCGGTGGCGACCACGATGTTGAGCTCGGTGGCCGCGGCGATGGTGGCGATCCGCGGCACATACCGGCCGAGGCCGACAACGGTGAGGTCGACGATGGTGTCCACCCCGCGCGACTTGAGCTCGTCGAGGCGGTCGATCGCACGGGCGATGCGGGTGCGCTCGTCGCCCCACGCCTCGGGGTAGTTCACCGCGATCTCGGTGGTCATGATGAACACGTGCTCGTGCATCAGCGTGACGCCGAGGTCGGCGGTATCGAGCGCTCCGCGTGCGGTGTTGAGCTGCGGCATCACCGTCGATGCTAGGGCTGTGCGGCGTCGGGCGGGTCCGGTTCGCGGCGATCCGGCACCGCCGACGCGGCCAGCGTCGCCACCGAGATCAGTGCCAGCAACTGCACACCCACCGAGTGCCCGGCGTACCCGTCGACCGAGCGCCAGGGGGTCTGGCTCAGCACGGCGCCCGCCGCGATCAGACCGGTGGCGACGGTGCCGACCGTGATCCTGTCGAGCAGCCGCGCGCGGTTCCGCAGCACGTACCGCACCGCCAGCGCGGCGCCGACGACCAGCGCGCCGGCCACGCCGGAGACGACACCACCGACGCCCACCGCGGCCGCGCCAGCCCACCACGGCCCGGGCCGCCACGGCACTGCCGGGTCGTCCGGGCGGGGGCGGCGTCGCGCGGGCAGCCAGGCCAGCAGCGCCAGCACCGGCAGCAGGCACAGCCCGGCGATCAGGCCGGTGCGGTACAGCGCGTTGGACGCGAAGGCCAGTGTCACCGTTCCGGAAGTGCCCGCGGGGACCACCCAACCCTGCTGCCAGCCGTTGACGGTCACCGGCTCCAGTTCCTCCCCGGAGGCGGTGCGGGCGTGCCAGCCGGGGTTGACGCTCTCCGGCACCACGAGCACCCGCGAGGTCGCCGCGTCGGGCACGTCGACCTGCCGCCGGTCGGCGCTCCAATCTCCGGTGTCGACGGGAGTTGTTGCCGCAGGACGTATCTCGTCGGCACGCGGACCGGCCAACTGCACGCCGTCCACCACGAACGTCGGGCCGGGGCTGATCACCAGCTCCTGCTGGCCCGCGGGCAGCGCGATGGGGTCGGTGCGGCACGGCTGCGCGGCGATCGGCTCGCCGTCGAGCAGCGCCCCGACGGTGGTGCGGACGGACGTCGGCACGAACTCCCCGGCCACGCCGATGATCGGTCCTCGGCCGCAGGGCAGGGTGATCGTGCGCGATCTGGCAGCGGACGCGTCGGGCGTGCCGATCGGCCTGCCCCGGCGGTCGAGCACCTCGACCTCGGCGATGCCCGGCGGCTTGAGTTGATCGAATCCCAGTGCGGTGCGGTCGATCACGTCGTTCCAGTCCAGCAGTGACACGGTCACCGTGTCGGTGCGGTGCGGGTGCAGGTCGATGGTCTGGGTCTCGTCCTCACCGGACAACCGGCGCACCTGTGGTCCGTCGCCGAGGTTGACCGCGACCATCGTGGGCCGCGCCGGCGGTTCCACCCCGCTCGGCGTGATGCGCAGCGCCGCAACGTCGGTCGCGGACGGCAGGCGCACGGTGATGGTGGGTGGGTTGCGTTGCTGCACCACGCGTTGCGGAGCGATCCACGCCGTCCTGGGGTCGCCGTCGGTCGCGGCGAACGCCGATCCCTGCACGTCGATGAGGTCCGCGTCCCCCGTGGTCCTGGCGGCGCCCGGCGCAGCGACCAGATCGGCGAGCTTCGGGCCCTGCCGGGCGCGCAGCCACACCGTCGGGGTCACCGCGACGGCCTGCGGCACGGTCAGCGTGCGGCTGAGGTTCACCGGCTCCTCGGGCGCCAGCGCCATCGTCGCCGCGCACCGCACCCCGTCCGGGGAGTCGACGCAACCCGGCCGGCCCAGCAATTCGGAGCCCAGATCCCACTGTGCGACCGCCGATCCGGCCGGCGGGCCGGGCACGTCGACGGTGTGGCGCACCGTGATCGGCGTCGCGAAACCGTTCGCGTCGTACTGGGTGACCGACAGGTCGGTGAGGCCGAACTGCACACCCGCCGAACCGTCGTCGGTGGCGGCCGCGGTGATCCGCACCCACGGCGTCTCGCCGTAGGGCAGCGCGACCGTCAGCGGCTCGCCGGCCTCCTCGAAGCGCACCGAGCTGGTGCCGTTGATCGTGGACACCTCGAGCCTCCGCACCTGGGCGCCGACGGCGGTGGCGCTGGGGGTGATGGTCAGCGTGGCGTTGGTGACGGGGCGGTCGAAGTCGATCTGCAGCCACTGCCCGACGGCGGCCTGCAGCGCATTCGACACCCAGCTGGTCGAGGTGTCGGAGTCGACGGCCGACGCGGGTCCGGTGGCCGGCGCGACGTTGGGCAGCGCGGTCGAGTCGGCCGCCGAACTCGACACGGTGATCCGCCCGCCGGTCCACCGGGCGTACACCGGATCTGCGCCGTCGACGGGGTAGTCGGGGACGCGGTTGAACGTGTGCCGGGTGTCGCCCGGTGCGCGGATCGTCGAGGCGTGGTCGTCGACCCGGCCGTAGTCGATCTCGCGCGCGACGGGCGTGTCGGTGACGGTGACCAGCGGGGCGGGCAGCCCCGCCCGTTCGGCGTCGGCCGTCAGCAGCATCGGGCCAAGCGGCGGCCGGTCGAGCAGGCGGCGGCGTTGGTCGAGCCGCAGCAGCGCCTCGGGTGCACCGTCCACCCGCGCCATCGCGTCGGTGTCGACGAGGTACGGCGCCGCCGGGTGCGGCGCGCCCGCCCCGGCGTCCACCCGGTAGATCTCGACCGCCGGATAGGGCGGGCGCAGACCGCTGTCGGTGACGAAGCCGTCGAGGGTGCCCGGGCCGACGGGGTCGCCGAACTGCGCCACCCTGGTCAGGCCGGGGGAGCCGTCGACGGCGCGGTGCACCAGCACCGGCCGGGCCGAGCGCGACGTCTCCGGATCCAGGTCGTTGCGGATCACGACGTAGGAAATGCCCTGTCGGGCGAGGGTATCGGCCAATCCCGCGGATGGTCGCCCGGCGGCGAACAGCCGTTGCACGGAGTCCAGCGCGCGGATGGTCTGCGGCGGCGTCAGCGGGATCGAGTCACGCACGCCCCACGGGCTGTTCCCGAGCACCTGCAACGGCTCGTCGTGGCTGCTGCCCCACACCTGGGTGGCGAACGGGGCGCCGGGGGCCACCAGCACCCGCCCTGCGGTGGGGGTGCCGGTGTTGTGTTCGTCGAGCCAGTCGGCGGTCTGCTGCCAGTACGGCGGGATCTCGTCGAACGCGCCCGGCGGCGCCAGCCGGCCCGTCCACGCCAGCGACGTCCCCGCCGCCAGCGCCACCAGCACGACGATGCCGACCGCCACCCGCCTGTCGCGCTCGGGATGGCTGAACGCCTCGCGCACCACCGGCCGTGGCGCGCTGCCCGGCAGCGGGATGCGGCCCAGCAGGTGGATCAGCCCGAGCGCCAGCGGCACCCGCAGCAGCGGGTCGAGCTTCTGCAGGTTGCGCAGCGGTGTCCCGTCGGCGTCGAGGAACGCCTGGACGGCCTGTGCCACAGGGGAACCCAACCCGCCGGAGTAACCGGCGGCCAGCAACACCACGCCGGTGAGCAGCACGGTGACCAGCCGGCCGCGCGCAGGCATCGACCGCATCGCCAGGCCGGCCAGACCCGCCGCCGCCACCAGCGTCGTCGCCAGCACCGCGACCGACCCGGTCACCAGGGAGCTGCCCGCGGTGGCGCCGGGCGCGACGAACGGCGTCCAGCTGCCGGTGCCGCGCAGCATCTCGGTCAGCGACATCCACTGCGTGGTGACGCCCGACGACTCGATGAAGTCGAGGAAGGGCGGGCTGATGCGGCCGAGCAGCAGCAGCGGCACCACCCACCACGCCACCGCGAGCGCCGCACAGCCGAACCACCACGCGGTGAACCGCCACCATCGCCGGTTCGGCCGGTGACACGCCCACCAGATGAGCGCGGCCAGGCACCCGGTCAGCGTCGCGACCGCATTGACCGCGCCCATCAGCGCCACGGCCACCGCCGAACGTGCCGCGAGCAGCCGGACCGGACCCGACCCGCGCAAGGCCAGGATCACCGGGAGCAGCACCCACGGCGCCAGCATCATCGGCAGCGTCTCCGACGACAGTGCGCCGAGCGTGGTCAGCGCGCGCGGTGACAGCACGAACGCGACGGCGCCGACGATGCGCGACGTCGGCGTGCCGATGCCCAGCGCCTCGGCGACCCGCAGCACGCCCCAGAAGCCGACCACGAGCAGCAGCGCCCACCACAGCCGCTGGGTGACCCAGCCAGGCAGGCCGACGACGTCGCCGGCGAGGAAGAACGCGCCGTGCGGGAAGAGGTAGCCGTACGCCTGGTTCTGCGCCTGGCCGAACGGCAGGTCGCTGTTCCACAGGTTGGCCGCGCGAGCCAGGAAGCGCAGCGGATTCGCGGTGAGATCGAGCTTGGTGTCCGGCGATATCTGGCCGGGCGACTGGGCGAACGTCAGGATCAGCGCCGCCGCGGCGGCCACCCACAACCAGCGCCGTGACAACGGCTCGAACCGCTCGGGTGGTGTGGGCGGCCCATCCTCCCGGGCCACCCGGGGGCTAGCTTCTGTCGCCGTACTCGACCCGGTTGAGCACCGATGACGCCGGATCGCCCGCCTGCAGCGGAGGCCTGTTGTCCTGCTGCACCATCAGTGTCACGCCGAACACGGCCGCCGCACCCAACAGCAGGCCGACGACGATACTGGCCGCGGAAGGCACGATGAACCTGTCCATGCCGCCAACGTAGCACGGGCAGGTCAGCGCCCCGGCGGCACGATGAGCACCGGCCGGTGGCCGTGCCGCAGCACGCGGTCGGCGACGCTGGACTGCAGCAGGGACCGCACCCCGGTGGTACCGCGGGTGCCGGTGACGATCAGGTCGGCGTCCAGGGCGTCGGCGGCGTCGATGATCGAGTTCCACACGGTGCCCGCCATCGCCACGCACATCGGTTCGGCGGGCAGGCCGACCGCCGTCGCGAGTTCCACCCCGTCGTCGTTGGTGCGCTGCGCGTCGGCCCAGGCGATGTCGACGTCGTCCGGATCGTCGGGGTCGGGCGGGCCGTCGAGGTCCACCGACACCGGGCCGGGCCCGCGCAGCACCGGCGACCACACCGTCAGCACCACGGCCCGTTCGGCCGAGAGGAACCGGCCGGCGTAGCGCACCGCGCGGCGGGCGTTGAGTGTCCCGTCGAAGGCGATCACCATGACGCGCGCGGCCGAATCCTGCGCTTCGGCGGTCATGGCACCTCACTCCCGATCGTGGACACCGCAAGAATATGGGAGGTGACGGACGGGTAACGGGTCTTCTGGCGCGGCGGCCGCTGCACGGTCTGGGTGGGCCTCGACGACCACGGGGATCGATTACGCGTTCATGTGCCGCTAGTGTCGAGCCCTATGGTCTTGTCCCGCGTGAGCGCGCTGGCGGCGATGGCCGGGCTGCTGCTGGCCTGTGCGCCGGCCGGCGAGCAGTCCGCCTCGATGCCGCAGCCGAGCCCCGTCAACAGCGTCGTCCCGCAGGCGTCGCCGAACGTGCTGCTCAAGGGCCCGCTGCCCGCGGCGCCCGCGGCACCGGCCTGTGGCGACGTGCTGGCGGGCATGTCGACCCGCGACAAGCTGGCTCAGCTGCTGATGGTCGGGGTGACCGGCGCCGCCGACGCTCGGGCGGTCGTGGATGCCCACCACGTCGGCGGGATCATGATCGGCAGCTGGACCGACCTGTCGATCATGGGCGATCAGCTGCGTGACATCAGCGCCGAGGCGGGCCCGCTTCCGCTTGCGGTCAGCGTCGACGAGGAGGGCGGCCGGGTGTCGCGGCTCGCCGGGCTGATCGGCAGCCAGCCGTCGCCGCGCGAGCTGGCGGCCAGCCAGTCGCCCGAGCAGGTGTACGGCATCGCACTCGACCGCGGCCGCAAGATGCGTGGGCTGGGCATCACCATCGACTTCGCGCCGGTGGTCGACGTCACCGAGGATGCCGACAACACGGTGATCGGCGACCGTTCGTTCGGCGCCGACCCGATCACCGTCACCGACTACGCAGGCGCCTACGCCCGCGGGCTGCGCGACGCGGGCGTGCTGCCGGTGCTCAAGCACTTCCCCGGCCACGGGCACGGGTCGGGTGACTCGCACACCGGCAGCGTCACCACGCCGTCGCTGGCGGACCTGCAGGCCAACGACCTGGTGCCGTACCGGACGCTGACCACCCAGGCGCCGGTCGCCGTGATGGTCGGCCACATGCAGGTGCCCGGACTGACCGGCAGCGATCCCGCCAGCCTCAGCCCGGCGGCCTACGCGCTGCTGCGTTCGGGCGAGTACGGCGGCCCGCCGTTCGGTGGCCCGGTGTTCACCGACGACCTGTCGTCGATGCAGGCGATCACCGACCGGTTCGGGGTGGCCGAGGCGGTGCTGCGCAGCCTGCAGGCCGGCGCCGACACCGCACTGTGGGTCAGCACCGGCGAGGTTCCCGCGGTGCTCGACCGCCTGGAGAAGGCGCTGGCCGCGGGCGAGCTCACTCCGGCCGCCGTCGACGCGTCGGTGCTGCGCATGGCCGCGGCGAAGGGCCCCAACCCGCGCTGCTGAGCTAAAGACCGTAGACGCGCGTGGCGTTGTCGACGCCGATCATGTCGACGATGCGCACCGCGTCGTCCACACCGCAGTCGCCGGAGCGCACCCAGTCGCCCAGCACCCGGCCCATCGCGCGCCGCCACAGCACCGAACCCAGCACGTGCAGTTCGGGCGGGCCGAAGGCGTCCGACGAGTACAGCTGTTTGGCGAACGGCGCCGTCTCCAGCGCCTCGGCCACCAGCGCCGTCGAACGCACGCCGAGGAAGTTGATGCCGAGGCCGACGTCGAAGTGGACGTGGTCGAAGGCCTGGGCGAGGTAGCCGGCCTGGCGGTGGAACGGGTAGCAGTGCAGCAGCAGCACGGGCACCGGCGCCATCGTGCGCAGCAGCGGCAGCATCAGCAACGGGTCGGTGCGGTGCAGGTCGAGGTCGCGGTCGCCGAATCCGACGTGCACCTGCAGCGGCAGGCCGTGTGCGGCCGCCTCGTGCACCACGAACGCCGTCAGCACCGGGCTGTCGAGCCGCAGCGGCGCCGGTCGGGCTGCCAGTTCGCGGGCGGCGGCCACGACGTCGGCATCGGCGGGCCGGGTCCAGTCGATGTCGAAGCCGGTGCGGTAGGCCGCGATCGTCTTGGCGCCGACGACGCCGTCCGTCTCGGCGGCGGTCGCCAGGCCCGCCCGCAGCGCGTCGGGGAACTGTTCCGGTGTGGCGCCGCCGGCCAGCAGGTCCTCGGCGAGCGTCTCCAACCGCACCACCTGCGACGCCGGCCTGCCGCTGAGGGCGGCGAGCCCCTCCGGTGTGGTGATCCGGTCGCCCTTGAAGCCGGGGTCGACGATCCACCGCGCCACCCTCGCGGCGGGCAGCATCAGGGTGGCGAGTTCCTCGGCGCTGAACGCGCTGCGTCGCTCCCAGTACTCGTCCGGTCCCGCCAGTGGTGCCAGGTCGAGCAGCGGCGCGCACCATCGCCGCACCGCGAGGCCGGGTGGTGAGTCGAACTGCGTCATGAACTCCGGCACCGGGTCGGGGGAGCCCTCGTTGAGCGACGCCTCGAAGTCCGGCCGGTCGACGGGCACCGCGAATGCGCCGTGCACGTGGTGGTCGACGAGTTCGATCTCGCGTAGCCGGTCGGCCAGCGCCCGCGGCACGTCGGCCTCGACACCGAGGAACAGGTCGGGCAGCGCCATGCTGTGATTCTCGCTCAACCACCGCGCCGCGGACGCCGTCCGGTCACCCATTGCTTACCCTGAGGTCATGGCAGGCGGAACGAAGCGGTTGCCCCGGGCGGTCCGGGAGCAGCAGATGCTCGACGCCGCCGTGCAGATGTTCTCGGTGAACGGGTATCACGAGACGTCCATGGACGCGATCGCGGCGGAGGCGCAGATCTCCAAGCCGATGCTCTACCTGTACTACGGATCGAAGGAGGAGCTCTTCGGCGCGTGCCTGGCCCGAGAGCTCACCCGGTTCGTCGACGAGGTGCGCAGCAAGATCGACTTCTCGCAAAGCCCGAAGGATCTGCTGCGCAACGCGGTGGTGTCGTTCCTGAGCTACATCGACGCCAACCGGGCGTCGTGGATGGTGCTCTACACGCAGGCCACCAGCTCGCAGGCGTTCGCCCACACCGTGCGCGAGGGCCGCGACCGGATCGTCGACCTGGTCGGCAGGCTGCTGCGGTCGGGCACCCGGCACCCCGAACCGGACACCGACTTCGACATGATGGCCGTCGCGCTCGTGGGCGCGGGCGAGGCGGTGGCCGCCCGGGTCAGCACCGGGGACGCCGACGTCCACGAGGCCGCCGAGCTGATGATCAACCTGTTCTGGCGCGGCCTCAAGGGCACTCCGGCCCACGAGGACGCCCCGTCGGTGGCCGACGCGCACACCTGACGCGTTGAGATTGCACTCAGATCGCATCTGCGCGTGAAATCGCGATCTGAGCGCAAAGTCAACGCGCCACGGGCCTACTTCAGCGCCGTGATCGTGCCCGTCAGATGCGGGTCGCCCTTGCTCAGGTGATGCAGCGCCAGCTGCCAGCCGCCGTCGGAGCCGCGGCTGACGTACAGGCCCGCGCTGGCGGGCAGGATCACCGGCTTGGCGAATTTCACCGCGTACTCGACGGCGTCGGGCAGCTGCCCCTCGATGTTGGCCAGCACGGCGGCCGCGGTGAACATCCCGTGCGCGATCACGCTCGGGAAGCCGAACAGCTTGGCGGCCACCGCATTGGTGTGGATCGGGTTGTGGTCACCGCCGACCGAGGCGTACTTGCGGATCTGCGCGGGCGTGATGCGCAGCACGGCGTTCGGCGGGCCCAGCTTGGGCCGCTTCTGCGGTGGCGGCTTGGGCTCGTCGGACAGGCTGGTGCGCTGCTGGTGCAGGAACGTGGTGACCTGGTGCCAGGCCAGGTCGTTGCCCACCTTGACGTCGGTGATGATGTCCACCAGCAGTCCGCGGCGGTGTTCCCGCAGGTTCTCCGCATGCACCGACACCCCGACGGTGTCACTCACCAGGATCGGCCGGTGCTGGGTGATGCGATTCTCGATGTGCACCGAACCCATTGCGGCGAAAGGGAAGTCGAAACCGGTGACGAGATCCATCACGGTGGGGAACGTCAGCGCGAACGGATAGGTCAGCGGCACCCGGTCACCGAACCGCAGGCCGGTGACCGCCGCATAGTCGGCGACGTTGGCGGCGTCGATGCTGAGTTCGTCCACGGTCAGCGTGCGGTCGGGCAGGGTGTCGCCACGCGGCACGAACGGCAGGGCGCCTGCGGCGGCACGCGCCAGGTTGCGCAGCCCGGAGGGTTGTGTCACGTCTCAGGCCCCCAGCATCGCCTGGCCGCAGACCCGGATCGTGTTGCCGGTCACCGCGTTCGAGGCCGGGCTCGCGAAGTACGCGATGGTCTCGGCCACGTCGACGGGCTGGCCGCCCTGGTAGAGCGAGTTGAGCCGGCGGCCCACCTCGCGGGTGGCCACCGGGATCGCCTCGGTCATTTTCGTCTCGATGAACCCGGGCGCCACCGCGTTGACCGTGATGCCCTTGTCCGCCAGCTTCTCGGCCAGCGCGTCCGTCAGCCCGATCATGCCGGCCTTGGTGGTCGCGTAGTTGGTCTGCCCGCGGTTGCCCGCGATGCCGGCCATCGACGAAAGGCCGATGACCCGGCCGCCCTCGGCGAGCACCCCGTTGTCGGCGAGTCCCTCGGTGAGGTGAAGCGGCGCAAGCAGATTGACGGCGACCACCGAGTCCCAGCGGCCCTCGTCCATGTTGGCCAGCAACTTGTCGCGGGTGATGCCCGCGTTGTTGACGAGGATGTCGAGGGTTCCGCCGTGGTGTTCGCGAAGGTGCTCGGCGATCTTGTCCACGGCGTCGGGGGCCGTCACGTCCAGCGTCAGCGCGGTGCCGTCGACCTTGTCGCGGACCTTCGCCAGATCGTCGGCGGCGCCCTCGATGTCGACGACGACGACCGCGGCGCCGTCGCGGGCGAACACCTCGGCGATCGTCGCGCCGATGCCCCGCGCCGCACCGGTGACGAGCGCGACCTTGCCGGCGAGCGGCCTGTCCCAGTCCGACGGCGGCGCGGCGTCGGCGGCGCCCACCCGGTAGACCTGGCCGTCGACGTAGGCGGACTTGCCGGACAGGATGAAGCGCATCGTCGACTCCAGGCCGGTGGCGGCGGGCTTGGCGTCGGGCGAGAGGTACACCAGTGACGCCGTCGCGCCGCGCCGCAGCTCCTTGCCCAGCGAGCGGGTGAAGCCCTCGAGTGCGCGCTGCACGATCTGCTCGTGCGGGGTCGAGATCGCGTCGGGGTCGGTGCCGACGACGACGAGGCGGGCGTTCGGCGCGAGGTTGCGCAGCACGGGCGTGAAGAACTCGTAGAGCCCCTTGAGGCCCTCGGGTTCGGTGATGCCGGTGGCGTCGTAGACCAGGCCGCCGAAGTTGTCGGCCCAGCGGCCGCCGATGTTGTTGGACACCACCTCGTAGTCGTCGGCCAGTGCGCTGCGCAGTGGTTCGACGACGCGGCCGTCGCCGCCGATCAGCAGCGCGCCGGGCAGTGGCGGTTCGCCGGCCTTGTAGCGGCGCAGCGTCTCGGGCTGCGGGATGCCGAGCTGCTTGGCGAGGAACGAGCCGGGTGCCGAGTGGACGATTTGGGAATACAGATCCGAAGGCATGGGTACGAACTTACTCCAGAGTAAGAAGCGTGGGTACTATGGCCCTGCAGAGGACCCTGACGAGATGTCCTGGATAACCGACAACGGAGGCAGACAAACGTGGCTGACACCAATTCCCGCCGGCGGGTCGCCGTCCTCGGCGGAAACCGGATCCCGTTCGCACGGTCGGACGGCGCATACGCCAGCGCCTCGAACCAGGACATGTTCACCGCCGCCCTGGGTGGGCTGATCGAGCGCTACAACCTCGAGGGCGAGCGGCTCGGCGCCGTGATCGGCGGCGCGGTGCTCAAGCACAGCCGCGACTTCAACCTGATGCGCGAATGCGTGCTGGGCAGCGCGCTGTCGTCGTACACCCCGGCGTTCGACATCCAGCAGGCCTGCGGCACCGGGCTGCAGGCGGCGCTGGCCGCCGCGGACGGCATCGCGCTGGGCCGCTACGAGGCGGCCGCGGCGGGTGGGGTGGACACCACCTCCGACGCCCCGATCGCGTTCGGTGACAACCTGCGCAAGAACCTGCTCGGCCTGCGCCGCGCCAAGTCCAACGTCGACCGGCTCAAGCTGGTCGGCAAGCTGCCCGCGTCGGTGGGCATCGAGATCCCGGTCAACAGCGAGCCCCGCACAGGCATGTCCATGGGCGAGCACGCCGCCATCACCGCCAAGGAGATGGGCATCAAGCGTGTCGACCAGGACGAACTGGCCGCCGCGAGCCACCGCAACATGGCCGCCGCCTACGACCGCGGCTTCTTCGACGACCTGGTCAGCCCGTTCCTCGGCCTGTACCGCGACAACAACGTGCGGGCGGACTCGTCGGCGGAGAAGCTGGCCAAGCTCAAGCCGGTGTTCGGCGTCAAGTTCGGCGACGCGACCATGACGGCGGGCAACTCCACGCCGCTGACCGACGGCGCCTCGGTGGCGCTGCTGGCCAGCGAGGACTGGGCGCAGCAGCATTCGATCGAGCCGCTGGCGTACTACGTCGACGGGGAGACCGCTGCGGTGGACTACGTCAACGGCGCCGACGGCCTGTTGATGGCGCCCACCTACGCGGTGCCGCGGCTGCTCGCACGCAACGGGCTGAGCCTGCAGGACTTCGACTTCTACGAGATCCACGAGGCGTTCGCGTCGGTGGTGCTGGCGCACCTGCAGGCGTGGGAGTCCGAGGAGTACTGCAAGGAGCGCCTCGGCTTAGATAGTGCATTAGGCAGTGTCGATAGAACCAAGCTCAACGTCAACGGGTCGTCACTGGCCGCCGGGCATCCGTTCGCGGCCACCGGCGGGCGGATCGTCGCCCAGTTGGCCAAGCAGCTGGCGGAGAAGAAGAAGGACACCGGCCAGCCGGTGCGCGGGCTGATCTCGATCTGCGCCGCCGGTGGGCAGGGCGTGGCGGCGATTCTCGAGGCCTGAGGCATCGAATATCGACTCGTGAAAATTAAATTCGGCACGGCTGTAACGCCTCCGGCGAACCGATCGATACAGGGGATAGCTCCGTGTTGCCGTCTGACCCCCCGACCCGACGGCAACACGGGGCCACTTACTTCGGTTCGACGTATTTCCTCTGGTACGAGGGGTGTCAGAGGCGTACAGTCAGCCATACGACGGGTTCGGGAGCGACTGATCCGAACAGCCGGCGAGGGGTGAACAGCCGGCGGCGTGTATCTCGCGAGAGAGACGCCCCCATGAGTCCTCCCGAACCCGCCCTCATGTCTTCTTCCGCCTGCTTCCCCGCGGCGCCGCCTGTGACTGCCGCCGGCCCTCCTACAGGCTCTCGAGATTGATCTGTCGCAGCACCCTGCCCGCACTTCTCCTGCACGGCGTCGATCTCACGCCCGCCCACGCAAGAGGCCCCCGGACGGATCCGGGGGCCTCTTGGGTAGGTCAGATCAGCACACCAGGAATCAGAATGCAGCCTCGTCGAGCTCCATGATGTCGTTGTCGAGGTTCTCGACGACCTGACGGGTGCTGGTCAGCAGCGGCAGGAAGTTCTTCGCGAAGAACGACGCGACCG
This sequence comes from Mycobacterium hippophais, assembly GCF_027529605.1. NCBI lineage: Bacteria > Bacillati > Actinomycetota > Actinomycetes > Mycobacteriales > Mycobacteriaceae > Mycobacterium > Mycobacterium hippophais. Next base: position 98,194 of record NZ_JAPZPY010000005.1, read on the forward strand.
CGATCTTGCCCTCGTAGAAGGCCTTGTCGTCGCCGGTCGCGCCGGCGTCGAGCGCCTCGATGGCCACGGCGGCCTGCTTCTGCAGCAGCCAGCCGATCACCAGGTCGCCGACGCTCATCAGGAAGCGCACCGAACCCAGACCGACCTTGTACAGCTCCTTGGGATCCTCCTGTGCCGACATCAGGTAGCCGGTCAGCGAGGCCGCCATCGCCTGGACGTCGGTCAGAGCGGTGGCCAGCAGCGCGCGCTCGGCCTTGAGCCGGCCGTTGCCCGACTCGTTCTTGACGAACTCCTCCATCTGCCCGGCCACGTGCGCCAGCGCCACACCCTTGTCGCGAACGATCTTCCGGAAGAAGAAGTCCTGCGCCTGGATGGCGGTGGTGCCCTCGTAGAGCGAGTCGATCTTGGCGTCGCGGATGTACTGCTCGATCGGGTAGTCCTGCAGGAAGCCCGACCCACCGAACGTCTGCAGCGACTCGGTCAGCTTGGCGTAGGCCTGCTCGGAACCGACACCCTTGACGATCGGCAGCATCAGGTCGTTGACCCTCAGCGCCAGCTCGCCGTCGACACCGTGCACGGCCTGTGCCACCGGCGCGTCCTGGTAGGTGGCGGTGTAGAGGTACAGCGCGCGAAGACCCTCGGCGTAGGCCTTCTGGGTCATCAGCGAACGGCGCACGTCGGGGTGATGGGTGATCGAGACCCGCGGAGCGGTCTTGTCCGTCATCTGCGTCATGTCGGCGCCCTGGATCCGCTCCTTGGCGTACTCGAGCGCGTTCAGGTAGCCGGTCGACAGCGTCGCGATGGCCTTGGTGCCGACCATCATGCGGGCCTGCTCGATGACGTCGAACATCTGCGCGATGCCGTTGTGCACCTCGCCGACCAGCCAGCCCTTGGCGGGCACACCGTGCTGACCGAAGGTCAGCTCACAGGTGGCCGAAACCTTCAGGCCCATCTTGTGCTCGACGTTGGTGACGAAGGCGCCGTTGCGCTCACCCAGCTCACCGGTTTCGAAATCGAAGAGGAACTTGGGCACGAAGAACAGCGACAGGCCCTTGGTGCCCGGGCCCGCGCCCTCGGGGCGGGCGAGCACCAGGTGGAAGATGTTCTCGAACAGATCATCGGAGTCGGCGGAGGTGATGAACCTCTTCACGCCGTCGATGTGCCACGAGCCGTCGTCCTGCTTGACGGCCTTGGTGCGGCCGGCGCCCACGTCCGAACCGGCATCGGGCTCGGTCAGCACCATGGTGGCGCCCCAGCCGCGCTCTGCGGCGAGCTGCGCCCACTTCTTCTGCTCGTCGGTGGCCTGCTTGTAGAAGATGCTGGCGAAGCCGGCGCCGCCGCCGTACATCCACACCGCCGGGTTCGCGCCGAGCAGGTGCTCGTGCAGCGCCCACACCAGCGCGCGGGGCATCGGCATGCCGCCGAGTTCCTCTTCGACGCCGACCTTGTCCCAGTCGTTGTCGATGACGGCACGCGCCGACTTCTTGAAGGACTCCGGCAACGTCACGGTGTGCGTCTTGGGGTCGAACACCGGCGGATTGCGGTCGCCGTCCTCGAACGATGCGGCGATCGGACCCTCGGCCAGGCGGGCGATCTCGCCCAGCATCTCCTTGACCGTGTCGGCGTCCAGGTCGCTGTACACCCCCTCACCGAGGGCCTTGTCGACTTCGAGCACCTCGAACAGGTTGAATACCTGGTCCCGGACGTTGCTCTTGTAGTGGCTCACTATGTCCTCCTCGACGAGAATTGCCACCTGCGGTTGGGTACTTCGGTTAAGTTACCCACCAGTAACTAATGGTCACTATACCGCCCGGTAACTTCAACGCAAAGCTCGCGCGAGCAATTTCCACCGGCTAATCAACCAGGCGGTTGGCCGGAAGCTGGCGAACCTCGATTTGGCACCCCTGAGCTGCGAAGATGGCCCGGTGTGACGATGGTCACGTTCGGGCCGCTAGGGTGTTCCAATGCTTCGCGTCGCAGTGTGGGGAACCGGCAACATGGGCTCGACCGCGATCCGGTCGGCCACCGCTTTTCCCGGTCTCCAGCTCGCCGCCGTCATCACCTCGACCGCCGAGAAGGTAGGCCGCGACGCCGCCGGCTTCGCCGGGCTCGATGCGCCCACCGGGGTCGCGGCAACCGACGACGTCGACGGTGTCCTGGCGGAGTGCGACGCCGTCGCCTACATGGCCTCCGGCGACATCCGCCCCGAGGAGGCGATCGCGGACATCGAGCGGTGCCTGCGTGCCGGCCTGCACGTGGTGACGCCGTCGCTGTACTCGCTCTACGACCCGGCGTCCGCCCCGCCGGAGTGGGTGCAGCGGCTGACCGCCGCCGCCGAGGAGGGCGGATCGACACTGCTGGTCAGCGGCGTCGACCCGGGCTGGGGCAACGACGCCCTCGCGGTGACGGCCGCGAGCCTGTGCACCCGCATCGACACGATCACCTGCCAGGAGATCTTCGACTACTCCACCTACAACCAGCCGTTCGCGGTGAAGGTGTCGTGCGGCTTCGGCGGGTCGATGGACGAGACCCCGATGATGCTGCTGCCGACCATCCCGACGATGGTCTGGGGCGGCAACGTCCGGCTCATCGGCCGCGGCCTGGGCATCGAGATCGACGAGATCACCGAGGAGGTCGAGCGGCTGCCCCTCGACGAGTCGGTGGACACCGTGATGGGCCGCTTCGAGAAGGGCACGCAGGGCGCCTTCTTCCTCAGGGTCGTCGGGTGGTCCGGCGGCAGGAGGCGGATCGTCATCGAGCACATCACCCGCATCCACCCGTCCTGCGCGCCGGACTGGCCGCAGCCCGACGATGCTCATCGGGGAGGCGTCGGCGATCACCGCGTGATCATCGACGGCGACCCGCAGCTGACGATCGTCACCCGCGCGGACGTGCCGGGCGGCACCCGCGCCGACGGCGGCAACACCACCGCCGCGAACCGGCTGCTTGGCGCCCTCAACTGGCTCGTCGAGCAGAAGCCGGGCATCTACGACGGTCTGCAGGTGCCGCTGCGCTCGGCGCTGGCCGCCGACGCCGAAGCCGCCCGCTGGGCCGAATAGTCACTCCGGCCCGGATGCGGCGACGGCTGCCGGGACCGGTGCCTCCGCGGCCGCCGGCTCCGCTGCCGCCTCGGCGTCGGGCAGCTGACCCACCAGGTACTCGGCGAGCCCCCCGATGGTCGGGTAGTCGAACACCGCCGTCGCATTGATGGTGAACGCGCCGCCGAACTGGCTGTGCAACCTGTTGCGCAGTTCGATCGCCATCAGTGAGTCGGTGCCGAGGTCCAGGAACCGGCTCGTCGCGGCGGGTGGCGACGCCAGGCGCAGGAAGTTCTGCACCTCCTTCTGGAGGAACTCCGTCACGAAGCCCGCACGCTGCGGCACGGGGATCTCCTGCAGCTGCTTGAGCAGCTCACTGTCACCGGTCACCTCGCCGACGGCGCTCGGCAGCACCAGGTCGAGGATCGGTGGCCGCGAACTGCCCAGCACCTTCGCCGCACGCTGCCAGTTCGCCCTGATGACGGTCGCCTGGCCGGTGCCGTTCGCGACGACCTCGCCGAGTGCGCTCAGCGCCGCCGCCGGATCCAGCGGGACGAGGCCCTGGGCGCTGATGTTGGCGGTCGCGGCCTCCGACGATGCCATGCCGCCCTGTGCCCACGGCCCGAAGTTGATGCCCGTGGCGGGCAGGCCCCGGGACCGTCGCTGCGCGACGAGACCGTCCAGCCACGCGTTGGCCGTGGCGTAGTTCGCCTGACCGGGCGACCCGAACAGGCTGGACACCGACGAGGACACGATGAAGAAGTCCAGATCGTCGTCGGCTGTCAGACGGTCCAGGTGGTACGCGCCGTACGCCTTGGGCGCCAGCGTCGTCCGGAACCGCTCGAGGCTCTGCTGGGACAGCAGCGCGTCGTCCAGCACGCCCGCCAGATGCGCCACACCGGCCAGCGGCGGCAACTCCGCGCGGATCCGGTCGAGCAGCGCCACGACGTCCGATTCCTCGCCGACGTCGGCGGTGAAGACGTGCACGCGGCACTTGTAGCGCTCGGTGATCTCCTCGATCACCTTCTGCGCCGCCGGATCCGGCGCACGCCGGCTGGTCAGCACGATGTCACCGGCGCCGAGCTGGGCCAGATGCGACGCCGTGTGCAGACCGATCGCACCGAGCCCACCGGTGATCAGGTAGCTCCGATCGGCCTTCGGCTGCAACGGGTTCGGGATCTGCACGACGATCTTGCCGATGTGGCGCGCCTGCTGCATGCGCCGGAACGCCGCCCTCGACTCGGTCAGCGGGTAGATCTCCGCGGGCAGCGGAGTCCACTCACCGTCGGCCAGTCCGTCCGACACCTCGGTGAGCAGGTCGCGGATGCGATCGGGGTCGGTGAGCATCACCGTGTCCAACGCGACGATCTCGTAGTCGATGTCGGGTCGGGCCTCGGCCATCTGCTCCGGCGACCAGATGTCGCGCTTGGCGATCTCGGCGAATCGGCCGTTGCGGGCGGTGGCCTTCAGCGTCGCCTCGATGAACCCTTCGCTGGTCAGGCTGTTGAGCACCACGTCAACGCCGGCACCACCGGTGTCCGCCAGGATCTGATCGGCGAAATCGATTGTGCGCGAGTCGTAGACGTATTCCACACCCAGCTTGCGCAGCGTGGCGCGCTTGAATGTGCTGGCCGTGGCGAAGACCGTCGCACCGCACCGCTGTGCCATCTGGACCGCCGCGAGGCCCACGCCGCCGCTGGCCGCGTGGATCAGCACCTTGTCGCCGGGCTTCAGCTGCGCCCAGTCGAACGACAGCCGGACCGTCAGCGCCGCGGCGGGAATCGTCGCGGCCTGCACCGCGCTCACCCCGTCCGGGATCGGCGCCAGGAACTGCGACGGCACATTGAACCGGCTGGAGAACGCACCCTGCATGGAGCCGTAGACCCGCTGCCCCACCTCGACGTCGCCGACACCCTCGCCCAATTGCGTGACGACGCCGGCGAAGTCACCACCGATCGGTCCGGGGTCGCCCGGGTAGAGACCGAGGACGTTGAGCACGTCGCGGAAGTTGAGGCCGGCGGCCTCGACGCGGACCTGCACGTAACCCTCGTCCGGCGGCGGCACGTCCTTCTCGGTGATCCGCAGGTTGTCGATCGCACCGCGCTCCGTCGGCGCCAGCACGTAGTCGCTCCCGCGAGGCACGGTGAGATTGCCGCTGCGCGCCCACGGCACCAACCGGGACGCCAGCAGCTTCCCCTGCCGCACTGCGATCTCCGGCTCCTCGACCGGGGTGGCCAGCATCGCGGCCAGTGCCCGCACCGCCTCCGGTGACCCGTCGCAATCGACCAGCCTGGCGCGCAGCGCCGGTTCCTCGTTGACCGTGGTGCGACCGAAGCCCCACAGCGCCGCCTGAACCGCATCCACCGGTTCACCGGACTCGGTGGCCACGGCCCGCTCGGTGACGATCCACAGCCCGCCCGGCAGTTTCACGCCGTCGTTCTGCACCGTATGCACGGCGCTGAGCAGGTTGGACAGCTCGGCCTCGAGCCGCCCGCTCGCGTCGGCGCTCGACTCCTGCGCACTCGGCCCGGTGCTGCGCCAGACGACGCCGGAGAACGGCATGCCGCGCTCGACGGCCTGCGCCAGCACCTGTCCCAGGAGCTCCGGATCGGCCTGCCGGTCGAACGGGATGCAGCCAGGCACCTCGGCGGCCAGTTCGCCGAATCCCGCGATCAGCCATGTGCCACTCGGGGCGACGACGTCTGCATCGGCAGGTGGTGTCGGCACCTCGTGCCAGCCGAGGGTGTAGAGCAGCCGGGTGGCGTCGCCGCCGAGGCCGCGCAGCAGCGCCTCGCGCGGTGCGCGTTTGACGGTGAACTCGCGGATCCCGCCGAGCAGGCTGCCGTCACGGTCGAGGAAGTCCAGATCGAAGACCTGCGTCTCACTGTCGAGGCCGCTGTTGTGCCACCTCGCGCGGCAGTAGAACCGCCGGGGCATCTTCTCCTTCAGCGTGACCTGCCCGTACCGCAGCGGCAGGAACAGGTCGTTGACGCCCTGTTCGGCGGCGAGAAGTGCTGGGAACGCGGGGAAGGCGACACCGGTGCACAGGTCCATCAGGACCGGGTGCATCGGTTCGGTTCCGAGGTGCTCGGCCAGTTCCTGTCCGACGAGGATGTCGCCGATCGCCTCACCGTCACCGAGCCACAGCGACTTCAGCGAGCCCGACCAGGTCGGCCCCCAGGCCAGTTCCAGGTCGGCGAAGGTCTCGAACAACTCCTGCGGACGCATGCGGGTGCACCGCTCGATGGCCTCGTCGACCGGATCCTGCTCGGGATCCGGATCGTCGCCGGCGCCGGAGACACCGGTGACCACGGCGCCTTCGGCGTTCAACGACCATTCGACGTCGCGCTCACCGTACGGACGGCTGTGCACCTGGAACTTCGACTCGCCGCCGTCGCCTGCCGGGTGCAGCGTCAGCTGCACCTCGCGAGACGCCTTCTCCGGCAGGATGATCGGCTCGTAGAAGAAGACCTCCTTGACCCGAGCCGGCGGACCGACGGCGGCCAGCGCCATCGCCGCGTACGTCGCCCCGGGGACGACGACGGTGCCGTAGATGACGTGGTCGGACAGCCACGGCTGCGATCTGACCGACAGCCTGCTCGTGTACACGACGTCGCCCGAGGCGAGGTCCTTGGCACTGCCCAGGATTCCGGAGACGCCGGCGCCGTTGCTGTCGGCGCCGGTGATCGCGGACGTCTTGGGCCAGAAACGGCGGTGCTGGAAGGGATAGGTGGGCAGTTCCAGCCTGCGGCGGGGCCCGCGGTGCAGCGCCGCGAAGTCGGGCTGGTGGCCGCCGACATAGGCGGCGGCCAGCGCGTCGGCGATCTGTCGCCGGTCGCCGACACCCTTGCGGAGCGAGACGATCGCCCGCGGTGCGGGCAGGTGCTCCGGCCAGACCTGCACGGCGGCTCCGGTCAGCACCGGTTGCGGACCGATCTCCATCAGCACCGAGCATCCGAGGGCCGCCACGGTGCGCACACTCTCGGCGAACTGCACCGGCTGACGGGAGTGCCGCCGCCAGTACTGGGCGTCGAGCGGTGTCTGGGCGGTGAGCACGGCGCCGGTGCGGTTGCAGACCAGCGGCAGAGTCGGTGGGGCGAACGTCAACTGGGCGGCGTAGGACTCGAATTCGTCGAGCACCGGGTCCAGCAGCTCCGAGTGGAAGGCATGGCTGGTCTGCAGCCAGGTGCAGCGGATCGCGTCGTCGGTGAACGTGGCGACGATCTTCTCGAGGTCCTCGGCCGGTCCCGACAGCACCGTGTTGGGTCCGTTGTAGGCGCCGACCGAGACGCGCGGGTACTCACCGGCGAGCTGCTCGACACGCTTGGCGTCGGCGAACACCGCCACCATCCGACCGCCTTCGGGCAGGCTGCCGAACATCCGGCCGCGTTCGGCCATCAGTCGTGCACCGTCCTCGAGGCTGAAGACACCGGCGACGCATGCCGCGGCGTACTGGCCCACGCTGTGCCCGAGCACCACGTCGGGCTTGATTCCCCACGACTGCCACAGCCTGGCCAGGCCCATCTCGACGGCGAAGAGCGCCGGCTGCGCGAACGACGTGTGCCTCAACCGCTCGCCGGTCTCGCGATCGGCCGCGAACAGCACCTCGAGCAGCGGGTAGGGCAGGATGCCCTCGACGGCCTCCGCGCAGCGTGTCACGGTCTCGGCGAAAACGGGCTCGGTGTCGAACAATTCACGCGCCATGCCCGGGTACTGGCTGCCCTGTCCGGTGAACAGCCAGGCCGTTGTCGGATTGTGCGTGTGCTCACCGCGTACGACACCGGGCCGCAGGCGGTTCTGCACCAGTTCGGCCAGGCCGTCGCGCGCCGAGGCGATCGAGTCGACCACCAGGGCGGCCCGGTGCTCGAAGTGCGAACGGCCGGTGCCTGCGGTGACGCAGACGTCGGCGAGGTCGGCGTCGGGCTGGGCGCTCAACCAGGTCTCGTACCGGCTCGCCAGTGCCGCCAGCGCTTCGGGTGACCGTGCGGACAGCGCCAGCACATCGACGGGTGCGTCGTGGGCGGTCTGCCCGGCGGGCGCCGGAACCTCGGCGTCGTCCGCAGAGACGTCGGCGGCGGCCGGCTGCGGCGCCTCCTCGATCAGCACGTGGGCGTTGGTGCCGGTGAACCCGAAGGAGCTGACACCTGCGCGCCGCGGCCTGCCGTTGGCGTGCCACGGGATCGCCTTGTCCACGACCCGCACGGGCAGCGAGGCCCACGGGATGTGCGGCGAAGGGTTGTCGAAGTGCAGGCTCTGCGGCAGCAGTTCGTGCTGTAGCGACAACACGACCTTGATCAGACCTGCTGCGCCGGAGGCGGATTCGAGGTGACCGATGTTCGTCTTGACCGATCCCATCAGCAATGGCCGGTCGGCGTCGCGCGAGCCGCCGTAGGCCGCCGCGGCGGCCTGGACCTCGATCGGATCACCGAGCGGGGTGCCCGTGCCGTGCGCCTCGAGGTAGTCGACGTCGCCGCCGGTCAGCCCGGCGCGGGTCAGCGCCGTGCCGATGAGCCGTTGCTGTGCGCCACCGTTGGGCACCGTCAGACCGCTGGAGGCGCCGTCCTGGTTCACCGCCGTGCTGGGAATGACGGCACAGATCCGGTCGCCGTCGCGTTCGGCGTCGCTCAGCCGTTTCAGCACGAGCACTCCGCAGCCTTCGCTGCGCACGTAGCCGTCGGCGGAGGCGTCGAAGGTCTTGCACCGCCCGACGGGGGACAGCATCCTGGCGCGCGACGCGGCGACCACCGTCACCGGGCTGATCAGAACGTTCACCCCGCCTGCCAACGCCATGTCGCAGTCGCCGGAGCGCAGCGCCTGGACGGCCTGGTGGACCGCCACCAACGACGAGCTGCACGCGGTGTCGACCGCAACCGCCGGACCTTCGAGCCCGAACGCGAAGGCGACCCGGCCGGAGATCGCGTTGAGCGCGTTGCCGGTGATGAAGTGGGGTTCGATCTTGTCGATGGACTCCGACGACAGCAGGTGGGCGTACTCGTTGGCGGCCACGCCGACGAAGACGCCGGTCTTGCTGCCGCGCAGCGATGCCGGCGAGTACCCGGCGCGTTCCAGACCCTCCCAGGCGGTTTCGAGCATCAGTCGCTGCTGTGGTTCGATCCACACGGCCTCGCGCGGCGAGATGCCGAAGAACTCGGGGTCGAAGCCGTCGATGCCGTCGAGGAATCCGCCGAAGCGCGTGTAGGTCTTGCCGGGGGCGTCCGGGTCGGGGTCGTAGAACTCGTCGATGTCGAACCGGTCCTCGGGGACCTCACGGATCGCGTCGACACCGCCGGAGAGCACCTCCCAGAACGCTTCCGGGTTCGGTGCGCCGGGGAAGCGGCACGAGACGGCGACGATCGCGATCGGATCGTCTGCGCGGGTCGGGGCCTCGGGACGGGGTTCGGACGGGCCTGCCACCTGCTCGCTGAGGCCGAGCACGTCTCCCAGCAGCCAGTCGGCGGCGTCGGAGAGCCGGGGGTGATCCATCACGAGGGTGACGGGGATGTCCTTTCCGACACCCTGCTCGATGCGGCGCCGGAGTTCGACGGCCATCAGCGAGTCCATGCCGAGGTCGAAGAAGCCGGCGTCCTCGCGGATCTCGGCGGCGTCGACGCGTGTCACCTCCGCCACCGCGTCGCGCAGGTAATCGGTGAGCAGCCGCTTGCGCTGCTGCAGCGGTGCGTTCGTGAGCCGCTCGACCAGTGGGGTCCTGCCCGACGGCGTCACGACCGGCGCCGAGTCGGCCGCCGGGGCGGGCACCTCGCGCTCCAGTTCGGCGAGGAACGCCCGCCGCCCCGCCTGCTGGTAGAGGGGCAGGAAGCGGGTCCAGTCGATCCGGGCCACCACTCCTTGCGCGGGACCGTTCGCCAAGGAGGCCGCCACGACGTCGGCCAGACCTGCCAGGGCATCGGCGGGCGACAACGTCCGTACGCCGCGCTGCTCGAGACGCGCGCGGGAGTCCGCGTCGGCCATACCCGCCGACCACGGACCGAAGTTGACGCTGATCCCCGGGACGCCCTGCTCGCGCATCCGCCAGGCCAGCCCGTCGAGGAAGGCGTTCGCCGCGCCGTAGGCGGTCTGACCGTATCCGCCCCACACCGAGGCGATCGACGAGGTGCTGATGAAGAAGTCGAGCTTCAGGTCGGCGGCGGCCTCGCTCAGATGCCAGGCACCCCAGACCTTTCCGGCGAAGACGCGGTCCACCTCGGCGTCGTCCAGATCGCTCAGCGGGGTGGTGCCGATCTCGCCGGCAGCATGGACGATGCCGGCCAGTGGGGGCAGCCCCGCCTGCATGCCGGCCATCAGTCGCGCGACGTCGTGTGCGTCGGCGACGTCGGCGGTGACGACCCGGACATCGCATCCGTGCTGTTCGTTCAGTGCGTCGATCCGCTCCCGGGCCGCGTCGCTGGGCGCGCGCCGACTGGTCAGCACCAGATGTCGTGCGCCGTTGGCGGCGAGGTATCCGGCGGTCTCCAGTCCGATCGACCCCAGCCCACCGGTCACCAGATAGGTGGCGTCGGCACGCAGTTGCAGCGGTGCGCCGCTCGCCGGTTCCGTCCGCCGCACAAGTCGCGGGACGTAGAGCGCCTTGTCGCGGAGCGCGAGCTGGTCCTCCCGGGAAGCCGGGTCGTGCGCCGAGGAGATCCGGTCGACCAACCGGGACCATTCGCCGGCCTTGTCGCCACTGCCGGCCGACAGGTCGGCCAGTCCGCCCCACACGTGCGGCAGTTCCAGCGCCGCGGCGCGGCCGAATCCCCACAGGGCACTCTGATCCGGTGCGACGGTGTCGCCGTCGGTGATGCGCTGCGCGCCGCGGGTCACCAGCCAGATGGGGCTGCGCAGTTCGGCGGCGGCCGCGGCGCGGAACAGGCGCCGCGTCCCGACCAGGATGCGATGCTGCATCCGCAGCAGTGACCGCATCGACGGCCCGGTGCCGGAATCCGAGTCGAGTGCCGCGACGTGCAGGATGCGCAGCGTCGAGTCATCGGCTGCCGCGGCGCGTAACGCGTCGACGAGCTGTTCGGAGTCGGCATCGGAGACCGGCAGTCCAACGGTCCGGTGCCGGTGGCCTCGCGCGTCGAGTGCGGCGACCAGGGGCGCGACGGCGTCGGCGGAGTCGCCGACGATGATCCAGCTGTGGGCTCCGGCGGGCCCGCCGGCGGAGAGCGGCGCGGGGGATTCCTGCCAGCGGAACTCATAGCGGCCGTCGGCGACGGACTGCGTCGACCGTTGTTGATTGTGTTGTGCGGCAAGCTTGGTCAGCACCTGCAGGGTCTGCTGATCGCCGCCGGGACCGTCGAGCAGTGCGGCGAGTTCGTCGATCCGGCCGTCCTCGAGGAGGCGGACGGCGTGGGTGCGTGCGGCGGGCGGGAGCTGGTCGCTGGTGCTGTCCTGGTCGTCGGTGCGGCTGTCGGGCCGGTCGTCGGAGAACCAGTACCGGCGACGCTCGAAGGGGTAGGTGGGCAGGTCGAGCTTGCGGGCGTGCGGCTGCGCCATGGCGGCGAAGTCGGGCAGGTGGCCCAGTACGTACGAGTCGGCGACGGCCTCGGTGATCTGCCGGTGGTCGGTGGTGTTGCGGCGCAACGAGGTGACCACGCGCGGTGCGGTGGCCGGGTCGGGCCAGGTGCTCAGCGCGGCGGCGGTGAGCACCGGTCGCGGGCCGATCTCGACCAGCAACTTGCAGTTGAGGCCGGCGAGGGTGCGCACACTCTTTGCGAACTCAACCGGTTGGCGTGCGTGGCGGCGCCAGTATGCGCCGTCGAGCTTCACGCTCCTGCCGAGGGCGGCGCCAGTGCGGTTGTCGATCAGGATCCGTTGCGGCGCCGCGTACGTGAACCGCTCGGCGTACGACTCGAAGTCGTCGAGGATCGGGTCGAGCAGCGCCGAGTGGAACGCGTGGCTGGTGTCGAGCCAGTCGCACCGGACGTTGTCGGCCGCGAGTCCGGCCACCGCCTGCTCCAGATCCTGCGCGGGTCCGGACAGCACGGTGTTGGCGCCGTTGTAGGCGGCGACGGACAGCGCCGGGAACTCGTCGGTGATGGCCTCGACGCGCTCGGCGGCGGCGAACACCGCGACCATCCGTCCGCCTTCGGGCAGGCTGCCGAACAGCCGGCCCCGTTCGGCCATCAGCTGCGCGCCGTCCTCGAGGCCGAACACGCCGGCCACGCACGCCGCGGAGTACTGGCCCACGCTGTGGCCCAGCACCACGTCCGGGTCGAATCCCCATGACTGCCAGAGGCGTGCCAGGCCCATCTCGACCGCGAACAGGGCGGGCTGTGCGTAGGAGGTCTGCAGCAGCGTCGCTTCGTTCTCGGGGCTGTCGAGGTCGAAGATCACGTCGAGCAAGGGCTTTCCGAGAGCCTCAGCCACTGCCGCCGCGCATCTGTTCAGCGTCTCGGCGAACACCGGTTCGGTGTCGAACAGTTCGCGGGCCATGCCGGGGTACTGGCTGCCCTGGCCGGTGAACAGCCACGCCGTCTTGGGAACGTCCTGGGAGTCCCCGCGCACCAGACCCGGTGCCGGGCGGTCGTCGGCCAGCGCACCGAGCAGCTCGACGGCGGACTCCCTCGAGTCGACCACCAGCGCGGCACGGTGTTTGAGGTGCGCCCGCCCCGCCCCGGCGGTGAAGCACACGTCGGCGAGAGTGGCCTCGGGGTGCGAGCTGAAGAAGCCGCGGTACCGGTCGGCGAGCTGGACCAGTGCGGCGGGCGTGTGCGCGGAGAGCGGCAGGATGCTGAACCGGGCCGCCCCGGCGGCGACATCGGGCGCCGGAGCCGCCCCGGCGGCGACATCGGGCGCCGGAGCCGCGGAGATCCGAGCTGTTTCTTCGGGCGCCTCCTCCAGGATGACGTGGGCGTTCGTGCCGGCGAACCCGAATGAGCTGACGCCCGCGATGCGCGGGCGGCCGTTGCTCTTCCAGGGCATCGTCTCGGTGACCACCTCGACAGGCAGCCGGTTCCAGGGGATGTGCGGTGACGGGTTCTCGAAGTGCAGGTGCTTGGGCAGGGTCTCGTTCTCGAGCGAGAGCACGACTTTGATGACACCCGCGATGCCCGCGGCCGCCTCCAGGTGCCCGATGTTGGTCTTCGCCGAACCGATCAGCAGCGGCCGGCCGGGGTCGCGTCCGGCGCCGAACGCCGCACCCGCGGCCTGCGCTTCGATCGGGTCACCGAGCGATGTGCCGGTGCCGTGCGCCTCCAGGTATCCGACGTCGCTGGGTTCGAGGCCCGCGCGCTTCAGCGCATCGGTGATGACCCGTTGCTGCGCAACACCGTTCGGGACGGTCAAGCCGCCCGAGGCGCCGTCCTGGTTGATCGCGCTGCCACGGATCACCGCACGGATGCGGTCACCGTCGCGGAGCGCATCCTCGAGGCGCTTGAGGACGATGACGCCGCAGCCCTCGCCACGCACGTAGCCGTCGGCGGCGGCGTCGAAGGTCTTGCACCGGCCGTCGGGCGCGAGCATCTGGGCGTTCGAGAAGGTGATCATCGTTGCGGGAGTGAGCAGTACGTTGGCGCCGCCGGCCAGCGCGAGGTCGCACTCGCCAAGGCGCAGCGCCTGGCATGCCTGGTGGATCGCGACCAGCGACGAGCTGCAGGCGGTGTCGACGGCCACCGAGGGACCCTGCAGTCCAAGCCGGTAGCTGATCCGGCCGGCGGCCGCGGCATTCGACGTCCCGATGGCCAGGTAGGCCTCGATCTCGGGGTAGGTCAGTTCGTCGGACGCCATCCCCAGGTAGTCGTGGGTGGCCAGGCCGACGAACACACCGGTGTTGGTCTCGGCGAGGGCCGTGGGTGCGGTGCCCGAGTGCTCCACCGCGCGCCACGCCGTCTCGAGCAGGATCCGGTGCTGCGGGTCCATCATCCTGACCTCGCGCGTCGACATGCCGAAGAACGGCGCGTCGAACCCGGTCACGTCATCGACGAAGCCGGCACGGCGGGTCACGACCTTGCCGGGGGCTCCGGGCTCCGGGTCGAAGAACGCGTCGGCATCCCAGCGGTCGGCGGGGATCTCCGACACCGCGTCGCGGCCCTCGCGAAGAACATCCCAGAATCCGTCGGCGTCCGGTGCGCCGGGAAAACGCGCCGCATAGCCAACGATGGCAAACCGCTGAGTCGGCTCGGTCGGATGTTGAGCGGATCCCATGCGGTTGTCTCCTTGAGGGGCCGTGCGGTAATTTACGCAGTAGTCAGGCTAACCTACTCGACAGTAGTAACGACGGCCTGAACCAAGATCGTGTGAACTCCGACGCACACTATGGCACGCCTACCCGAGGTATGCGCGCTTCCGTGTCCCGGCTCCGGTCGTGCACGGCGGGTGCGGCCGAACCTCGGGTACGTTGATGCCGCGGCACGATTTGCCGAGCCCGGAAATCGGGCCGAGGAGAAGTGAGCGAAGGGACCGGGTTTTGCGCATCGGGAAGATAACTGTTGGCGCACTTGGTGAATGGTCACTGAGTCCGGGATCGGTCACTTCCTGGCATCCGACGGCCGCCGCGCAGGAAACAGCGAGCCGCGCTTCGGTCAGCTCGGTTCCGGTTAGCTACATGCAGAGCCAGCACCTTCGTAACTACTGCGAGCGGGAGGCCGCGGGCCTCAACTTCTCCCGGCAGATCATCGCCAGCTGCGAGGTGGCGGGCACGTGCGACATAGCCGCGATGGACCATGCCGTCAACTCCTACATCCGGCGGCACGACACCTTCCGGAGCTGGTTCGAGCAGACCGATTCTGGCAAATTCGTTAGGCACGCTATTGAAAATCCGGATGCGATCGAATTCATGCCGGTCGATCAGGGCGAGATGACGGTCGAAGAGATCCGCGACCACGTCGTGGCTATCCCGAATCCGCTGGAGTGGGCCTGCTTCACGTTCGGGATCGTCCAGCACGAAGACCACTTCACGTTCTTCGCCGCCATGGATCACGTGCACGGAGACGCCACCCTGATCGGCACGACCATGATGGAAGCCAACGGCATGTACTCGGCCATGAGTGGCACCGGTCAGGCACTCACGCTGCCCGACGCCGGCAGCTTCGACGACTTCTGTGTTCGCGAGCGTGAGTTCACCTCGACGTTGACCCTGGACTCGCCGGGCGTGCGTGCGTGGATCGAGTTCGCCGAGGACAACAGTGACGGCTTCCCGGAATTCCCCTTGCCGCTCGGTGATCCGAACGAGTCGATGAGCAGCGCCTGGTCCTCTCAGGTCTTGATGGACGCGGCTCAGACGGATCGGTTCGAGTCGGCCTGCAGCGCCGCGGGCGCCCGCTTCGTCGGCGGACTGTTCGCCTGTCTTGGCCTGGTGGAGCACGAATTCACCGGTGCGCTGACGTACTACGGGCTCACCCCAAGGGATTCCCGCACCGGTGGCGACAATTTCATGACCCAGGGCTGGTTCACCGGCCTGATACCGATCACGGTGCCGATCGCGGCGACCTCGTTCAGCGATGCCGCGGGCGCAGCGCAGACGTCGTTCGATTCGGGCCTGGACATGGCGAGGGTGCCGTACTACCGGGTCCTGGAACTGGCGCCGTGGCTCAACTGGCCGCGGCCGAACTTCCCGGTGTCGAACTTCCTGCACGGTGGCGCGGCACCGCTGAACGCCATTCTCGCGGCCGGCGAGATGGGCCTGGCGAACAACATCGGCATGTATCCCGACAACCGGTTCTCCTACCAGTTGACGATCTACATCTTCCGCTACGGCGAGGGCACGGTGATGGCGATCATGCATCCGGACAACGCCGTCGCCGAGAAGTCGGTGACGCGATACATGGAGGCGATGAGCTCGGTGACGAGCCGCGTTGCTGACACCGGGCACTGGGGACGCGTCGCATAGCGGCGGGCAAATGATGGCCAAGGGAAATCGGCGATGCGCGAATTCGGCGCGAGGATGAGGGCGACATGCGACGGCTAGCCGACCTCGTTGTGCGCTGGCCGTGGGCGGTGATCGGGGTGTGGATCGCACTGGCGGTCGTCCTGCCGCTGTCGTCCCCGTCCCTCGGCGAGATGGCCGAGAGGAATCCGCTCGCCATCCTGCCCAGCGACGCGCCGTCGAGCGTCACCGCGGCGAAGATGACCGAGGCCTTCAAGGAACCCGGCAACGACAACCTGCTGCTGGTGGCGCTGATCAACGAAGACGGGCTGGAACCCGCCGACGAGGCGACCTACCGCAAGCTCGTCGACGCGCTGCGCGACGACGTGACGGACGTGGTGTCGGTCCAGGACTTCGTCGGCACCCCACAACTGCGTCAGTTCCTCACCAGTGAGGACAAGACGACGTGGGTCCTGCCGGTCGGTCTGGCGGGCGAGTTGGGCACGCCGCGGGCGTTCGAATCGTTCAACCGGGTGGCCGACGTCATCAAGACCGCCGTCGCAGGCAGTTCGGTGGACGTGCACCTCACCGGCCCCGCCGCCACGGTCGCCGACCTCACCGTCGCGGGCGAGAAGGATCGGCTGCCCATCGAGATCGCGATCGCCGTCCTGGTCCTCGCCGTGCTGCTGCTGGTCTACCGCAGTGCGGTCACGATGCTGCTGCCCTTGGTCACCATCGGGTCGTCCCTGGTGATCGCGCAGGCGGTGGTGGCGTCGTTCTCCCAGCTGACCGGCTGGGGCGTCTCGAACCAGTCCATCGTCTTCCTGAGTGCGATCATGGCCGGCGCCGGCACCGACTACGCAGTCTTCCTGATCAGCCGATATCACGATTATCTGCGGTCGGGTAAGGACTACGACCAGGCGGTCAAGGCGGCGATGATCTCGATCGGGAAGGTGATCACCGCGTCCGCCACCACGGTGGGCCTGACGTTCCTGCTGTTGAGCTTCACGCAGATGGGGGTGTTCCGGACGGTCGGGGTGTCGGCGGCGATCGGCATCGCCGTGGCATTCCTCGCCGGGCTGACGCTGCTGCCCGCGATCCTGGTGCTCGCCGGTCCGCGCGGCTGGGTCAAGCCGAGGCGTGAACTGACCGCGCGGTTCTGGCGGCGCTCCGGGATCCGCATCGTGCGCAGGCCGGTGCCGCACCTCGTGGCGAGTGTGCTCGTACTGGGTCTGCTGGCCGGCATCGCCGTCTTCGCGAACTACAACTACGACGACCGCAAGGTCGTGCCTGCCTCGGCCGCGAGTTCGATCGGGTACACCGCGCTGGAACGCCACTTCCCGATCAGCCAGTCGATCCCCGAGTACATCCTCATCCAGTCACCGCACGACCTGCGCAACCCGCGGGCGCTGGCGGACCTCGAGCAGCTGGCGTCGCGCGTCGCACAGCTGCCCGACATCGGCCTGATCAGCGGCGTCACCCGGCCCCTCGGCGACGTGCCGCCGGAGTTCCGGGCCACGTACCAGGCCGGCCTGGTCGGTGACCGGCTGGCCGACGGCTCCGCACAGATCGGCCAGCGCAGCGGCGATCTCGGCCGGCTGACCGCCGGCGCCGACACACTGGCCGACAGGCTCGCCGAGGTGCGCGGCCAGATCAACCAGATCGCACCGAGCATCCAGAGCCTGGTCGACACGTTCTCCTCGGTGCGCACCGACTACGGCGGCGACAAGCTGGTGCGCGACGTCGAGGTCGCGGCGAAACTGGTGCAGAGCGTCAACGTGCTCGCCAACTCGATGGGCATCAACTTCGCCGCCGTCAGGGACATGTTCGCCTGGATCGGGCCCGTCCTCGCCGCGCTGCAGAACAACCAGGTCTGTGACGCGAACCCCTCCTGCAGCGCCACCCGCAACCAGTTCCAGCGGCTGAACGACGCGAACAACGACGGCAGGCTCGACCAGATCAACGACCTCGCACACCAGCTCCAGGGCGTCGACGACAAGCAGACCCTCAACGCGACGGTGAAGAAGCTCAACAGCGCCCTCGCGAACGTCACCAGGGCGGTCAACGCGATGGGGCTGAACTCCCCCGGAGGTGCGCAGGCGGGTCTGAAGGACCTGCAGCAGGGCGCCAACCAACTGGCCGGCGGAAGCCGCGAGGTGGCAGGCGGAGTGGACGAACTGGTCAAGCAGCTCAAGGTGATCGCCGCCGGACTCAACGAGGCGTCGACATTCCTTCTGACGATGAGGAACAACGCCGCGGACCCGGCGCAGGCGGGCTTCAACATCCCGGCCGAGGTGCTGGGTCTGCCGGACTTCAAGAAGGCCGCCGCGGCGTACGTCTCGCCGGACGGCCGCTCGGTGCGGTACCTCGTGCAGACCAAGCTGAACCCGTTCAGTGCGGAGGCGATGGACCAGGTCAACCAGATCAGTGACATCGCCAGGGATGCCCAGCCGAACACCACGCTCGCCGACGCCACCATCTCGATGGGCGGCTATCCGGTCGCGCTGCGCGACACCCGCGACTATTACCAGCAGGACATCCGGTTCATCATCGCCGCGACCATCATCGTGGTGCTGCTGACGCTGATGGTGCTGCTGCGCGCCGTCGTCGCACCGCTGTATCTCGTCGGCTCCGTGGTGATCTCGTACTTCGCGGCGATCGGCGTCGGCGTGCTGACGTTCCAGTTCTTCCTCGACCAGCAATTGCACTGGAGCGTGCCGCCGTTGGCGTTCGTGGTGCTGGTCGCGGTGGGCGCCGACTACAACATGCTGCTCGTGTCACGAATGCGCGACGAGTCTCCACACAGCATGCGGTACGGCATCATCCGCACCCTCGGTTCGACGGGTGGTGTGATCACCGCGGCGGGTCTGATCTTCGCGGCCTCGATGGCCGGTCTGTTGTTCTCCAGCATCGGCATCGTGATCCAGGGCGGTTTCGTGATCGGGGTGGGGATCCTGCTGGACACGTTCGTGGTGCGCACCATCACGGTGCCCGCCATCGCCGCACTGCTGGGACGGGCGAACTTCTGGCCGTCGCGAATTGCGGCGCAACCGACGGTGTCTCGAACACCGGAACCGAGTGCCTAGCCATGGGCGGCGAGCCACACACACGATGTATGCGAGGCTTCGGAACGAAGCCGAGCGATCAGGAGTACGGATGACGAAGCTCCCCACGGATTTCAGCGGCGCGGATGTCCCCGCATCCACGATCCTGTCGATGCTGCACGGGCGCGCCAGCATGCGGCCCGACGACGTCGCGTTCACCTTCACCGAGTACGCCGATGACCCGTCCGGGATCACCGAGACCGTGACGTGGTCGCAGCTCTCGCGCCGAACCATGAACGTGGCGCGCGAGATCCGGCTGCACGCCTCGGTGGGTGACCGGGCGGTGATCCTCGCCCCGCAGGGCATGGAGTACATCCTCGCGTTCCTGGGCTCCATGCAGGCCGGTCTCGTCGCGGTGCCGCTGCCGCTGCCACATCGCGGCTCGAGCCACGAGCGTGTGAGTTCGGTGTTTCTCGACACCAAACCGGCAGTGGTGCTCACGACGTCCGCCGCCGCCGAGGATGTCGGCGACTACGTCGATCAGTCCCAGATGGACACCGCACCGAAGATCGTCGCGGTCGACGCGTTGAATCTCGACGTCGCCGCCGACGGGCCGGGCCTCGAGGCGGACGGATATCCCAGCACGGCCTACCTGCAGTACAGCTCGGGTTCGACCCGGTTGCCGACCGGTGTCATCATCTCCCACCGCAACCTGCAGGTGAACTTCGAGCAGCTGATGCGCACCTTCTTCGCCGATGCGCAGACCGCCGCCACCGGTGGCACATTCGTGTCGTGGTTGCCGTTCTACCACGACATGGGTCTGGTGCTCGGCGTCTGCGCCCCCATCCTGAGCGGCTATCCCGGTGCGCTGATGAGCCCGGTCGCGTTCCTGGAGAAGCCGTCCCGGTGGCTACGGGCGCTGGCGGAGAATCCCCGCGCCTTCTCCGCGGCGCCCAACTTCGCCTTCGACCTGGCCGCCCGCAAGACCAAGGACAGCGACCTCGCCGGACTCGACCTCGGCGGGGTGGTGGGCATCATCAACGGCGCCGAACGCGTCGAGCCGGCGACTCTGGAACGATTCGCAGACCGGTTCGCGCACTTCGACTTCCGAGACCACATGCTGCGCCCGTCGTACGGGCTGGCGGAGGCGACGGTGTTCGTGGCCACCGGCAGCTGGAGTGAGTCGGCGGACGCCGCGCACTTCGACGTCGACGAGTTGTCCGCGGGCCGCGCCAAGCGGTGTGCGCCCAGAGCCGGCTCCGCGTTGGCGAGCTACATCCTGCCGCAGTCACCCGTGGTCCGGATCGTCGATGTCGACACCAACCGGGTATGCGCGCAGGACGTGGTCGGCGAGATCTGGGTACACGGCGACAACGTCGCGTCCGGCTACTGGAGCAGGCCGCCTGAGGAGCAGCGCTGCTTCGGGGCGACGATCGTCGACCCGTCGCCGGGCACCGTCGAAGGGCCGTGGCTGCGAACCGGCGATCTCGGATTCGTCTCCGGTGGCGAGCTTTTCATCGTCGGCCGCATCAAGGACCTGCTGATCATCCGGGGGCGCAACCACTATCCCGAGGACATCGAGGCGACGGTGCAACAGATCACCGGCGGCCGGGTCGCGGCGATCGCGGTCCCGGTGAACAGCACCGAGAAGCTGGTCACCGTCATCGAGGTGAAGAAGCGTGGTGAGTCGACGGTCGAGGCGGGGCACTGGCTCAGTGACGTCAAGAGCGACGTCACCTCCGCGATCTCCAACGCCCACGGCCTCAACGTCGGGGACCTCGTCCTGGTGCCTCCCGGCTCGATCCCCACCACCACGAGCGGCAAGATCCGGCGCGCAGCGTGCGTCGAGCAGTACCGGCAGGACGAGTTCGTCCGGCTCGACGCCTGACCTGGGCGAATGGAAGACAAGGTAGGGTTCGGATCAGTGCACACGCATAGGCGGGAGTGGTAATGCGGAGGCTTCTCGTCTCGGTCACTGCGTTGATGGCGGTAAGTGCCACAGGCGTTTTCGGCGGCACCGGATCCGCGGCGGCCGAAGAACCGCAGCCCGGCTGGACCGCCGATCGCGGGGCGCCCGACACCTCACCTTCGCCGCCGGGGATCGGGACGCCCGGCAAGGGCTACGCGCTCGGCGGTGCGCACGTGCTGGGCATCCCGTACGACCAATACATCATGGACACCGGCAAGAAGTGGTTCCCCGACAACCAGGAACAGAAGCAGATCGTCCGCTACCCGGCGGGGCAGGTGCAGGGCCACACGCTCGAACGGTTCTTCCCGGGGATCGGCGCGGTCGGCGAGGAGATCCTGCCCGGTCTGGGTCTCGACGGTCCCAGCGTCGGTGAATCGGTCACCGTGGGGGCGCCGCACACCATTCAAACCATCAAGGCGGGCGGCCCGGGCACGGTGATGGGCCTTTCCGAGGGCGCGATGGTGCTCAACGAGGTTCAGGCGCAGCTCGCGAACGACCCGAACGCGCCGCCGCGGGATCAGCTCAGCTTCGCGATGTTCGGCGACCCGGTGGGCAAGCACGCCTTCGGTGAGGGCTTCCTGACCCAGATGTTCCCGGTCGGCGCCGTCGTTCCGTCCCTGGACTACCGCATCCCTGCGCCGGTCGAAAGTCAGTACGACACGTACCAATTCATCTCGCCCTACGACAGCATCGCCGACTGGCCGGATCAGCCGGACAACAACTGGATGAGCGTGGTGAACGCGATCGCGGGTCTCGCGACCGGTCACACCGCCGTGGCCTTCACCGACCCGAGCAACATCAAGGTGCCGGAGCGCAACATCCGGACGACGGTCAACTCCAAGGGTGCGAAGACGACGTCGTACATGGTGCCCGAGCAGCATCTGCCGCTGGTGATGGCCTTCAAGTACCTCGGCGTCGACGAGCCGACGCTGAACCGGCTGGACAGTGTCCTGCTGCCCATGGTCGACGCCGGATACTCGCGCAACAACGATCCGGCTACCGCGCCGATCACGGTGGATCCGGTCAACGGCTACGACCCCGCGGAGGTCACCGCGCCGTCCACCGACGCATCGTTCGGCGGCGGCGGCACCGATCCGATCTCGCAGCTGCTGTCCGGTGCGCAGTTCGTGCTGAACAACCCGCCGAAGCCGTAGCGGCCTAAAGTCCGGCGATCCCCGCGCCGACCAACACACAGCCGACTAGAGCGAGCAGTGCGGCGACGCCCAGGCGGCCGTGGGAGCGCAGCCACTCGTACAGCGCCGCCAGCATGGCGCGGGTGCGGTCGGGGGCCACCACGTAGGCCAGCAGCGGGATCTCGACCAGCGCGAAGGCCACGACGTTGAACAGCACCAGGGCACTGACCTGTACGGAGGCGGTGGCGCCGGAGGCGACGATGAGCGCCAGCGCCGCCACATAGTCGACGGACGGCAGCGCGATGCCGAGGCCCGCGACGCCCGCCGTCCACAGCGAACCGCCGGTGACCAGCTGACGCGCCCGGGTCGCCAGCGGTCCCCGGAATCGGCCCGGCGCCCCGTCGTCGCGCTGACCGCCCCACAGGCCGGCCGTCACCAGCGCCGCGTTGGCCAGCAGCAGGACACCGATGGCGATCTGCACCCGGGGCAGGGTGAAGTGCGCGGAGCCCAGCGCGGGCCGCAGGACGAACAGCACCACCACGCCCACCGCGATGCCCATCGCGAACCCGCCGGTGAGGAAGGCGAGCAGCTGTAGGCCCGGCCGGGGCCGGTTGACCATCAGCACCGTCATGCCGATGCGGAACGGTTCCAGGCTGACCGCTACGGCCATCATCAGCAGCGGTATCCACATGGTCGGCGTCACGTTACCGGCCGCGCGGCGACTTCTCCCGCCCCCATGATCCGCCGGACACCGCCGGTCGCGCGGGCTTGCGTTCACGGCGATCGCGACTGTGGTCGGCGCCGCCGTCGACGGCCATCATGGACAGACGACCGCTGTGTGAAGATGGGAAGGACATGAGCGCCACAGACCTGAGTCCGGCCTTGCTGCGCGAAGCGTTCGGACACTTCCCGACCGGTGTCATCGCGATCGCCGCCGAGGTGGACGGCGCCCGGGTCGGATTGGCGGCCAGCACCTTCGTGCCGGTGTCGCTGGATCCGCCGCTGGTGTCGTTCTGCGTCCAGAACAGCTCGACCACCTGGCCGAAGCTCAAGGGCCTGCCGTCGCTGGGCATCAGCGTGCTCGGGGAGGCCCACGACGCCGCCGCCCGCACCCTGGCGGCCAAGACCGGTGACCGCTTCGCGGGCCTGCAGACCGTCTCGACAGAGACCGGCGCCGTGTTCATCGAGGGCACCAGTGTGTGGCTGGAGAGCGCCATCGAACAGCTGGTGACCGCCGGCGACCACACGATTGTCGTGCTCCGGGTCAACGACATCCGGGTGCACGACGACGTGGCGCCGATCGTGTTCCACCGCAGCGCCTTCCGGCGGCTGGGTGACTGATGCCCGTCAGGGGCGGGCGGCGAGTTCCTCGCGGTAGTGCTGGATCCGCTGTTCGATCTCGTCCGCGTCGCCGGGCCGGCCCTCTTTGCGTGCCAGCGCTGCGCGGGCGGACAGCTCGCGGATGGCGGTGCGAATGTCGTTGACGCTGTGGATCTGAGTCATGGACTGGCTGCCTTTCGTCGTTGATTGGCCGCTGTTGCCGAGGGTACGCCGATGAGTTCCCGGCGGTGGGCCCCGAACGTGAAACGTGAGCGGAAATCCCTGAGGATTTCCGCCCACGTTTCACACTGGCGACGACGTTGGCGCTAAGCCCTAGCCCCGCCGGAACAGCTTGTTGCCCAGCCACACCACCGGGTCGTACTTGCGGTCGGCGACGCGCTCCTTCATCGGAATCAGTGCGTTGTCGGTGATCTTGATGTGCTCGGGGCACACCTCGGTGCAGCACTTGGTGATGTTGCAGTAGCCGAGGCCGTGCTCCTCCTGCGCCATGTTCTGGCGGTCGGCGACGTCGAGGGGATGCATGTCGAGTTCGGCGATGCGCATCAGGAACCGCGGCCCGGCGAACGCCTCCTTGTTCTCCTCGTGGTCGCGCACCACGTGACACACGTTCTGGCACAGGAAGCACTCGATGCACTTGCGGAACTCCTGGCTGCGGTTCACATCCTCCTGCTGCATCCGGTACTCACCGGGCTGCAGGTCCTTCGGCGGCGTGAACGCCGGGATCTCCCGGGCCTTCTCGTAGTTGAAGTTCACGTCGGTGACGAGGTCGCGCATCACCGGGAACGTCCGCAGCGGCGTCACGGTGACGGTCTCGTCCTCACCGAACGTGGACATCCGGGTCATGCACAGCAGCCGCGGCCGGCCGTTGATCTCGGCCGAGCACGACCCGCACTTGCCCGCCTTGCAGTTCCACCGCACGGCGAGGTCGGGGGTCTGGGTGGCCTGCAGGCGGTGGATGATGTCGAGCACCACCTCGCCCTCGTTCACCTCGACCTGGAAGTCGCGCAGCTCACCGCCGCTGACGTCGCCGCGCCAGACACGCAGGTTTGCGGTGTAGGCAGCCATGTCTAGCCCTTCCGTTCGGGATGCGCGGTGAGTTCACCGTCGGTGTAGTACTTCTCCAGCTCGGACAGTTCGAAGCAGCCGAGCAGGTCCTCGCGCATCGGCACCTGCTCCTCGGCCTCCACCGTCACGCCCGGCACCATCTTGTCCACGGTCGCGACGTCGTCGGTGCGGCAGACCAGCAGCGTGTTGCGCCACTTGGAGTCCATCTCGGGATAGTCGTCGCGGGTGTGCCCGCCGCGGCTCTCCGTGCGCTGCATCGCCGCCTTAGCCACGCACTCGCTGACCAGCAGCATGTTGCGCATGTCGATGGCCAGGTGCCAGCCGGGGTTGAACGCCCGGCCGCCTTCGACGGTGACGTTCTGCACGCGGGCGCGCAGCTCGTCGAGCTTGTCGAGGGCGGACTGGATCTCGTCCTCCTTGCGGATGATGCCCACCAGGTCGTTCATCGACTCCTGCAGCTCGGCGTGCAGGGTGTACGGGTTCTCCGGATTCTCGTGGGTGTCGTACGGGGCGAGTGCCATCTTGACGGCCTCGTCGACCGCCTCCTGCGACACCTTCGGCCGCTCGTCGGACAGGGCCCGCACGTAGTCCGCGGCGCCGAGACCGGCGCGACGGCCGAACACCAGCAGGTCCGACAGCGAGTTGCCGCCCAGACGGTTGGAGCCGTGCATGCCGCCGGAGCACTCGCCGGCGGCGAACAGCCCGGCGGTGGCGGCGCCCCCGGTGTCCGGGTCGACCTCGATGCCGCCCATCACGTAGTGGCAGGTCGGTCCGACCTCCATCTCGTCCTTGGTGATGTCGACCTCGGCCAGCTCGATGAACTGGTGGTACATCGACGGCAACCGCCGCTTGATCTCCTCGGTCGGCATGCGCGAAGCGATGTCGAGGTAGACGCCGCCGTGTGGCGTGCCGCGGCCCGCTTTCACCTCGGAGTTGATGGCACGGGCCACCTCGTCCCGGGGCAGCAGGTCAGGGGTGCGGCGGGCCGAGTCGTTGTCCTTGAGCCACTGGTCGGCCTCTTCCTCGGACTCGGCGTACTGGCCCTTGAACACGTCCGGGATGTAGTCGAACATGAACCGCTTGCCCTCGGAGTTCTTCAGCACTCCGCCGTCGCCGCGCACACCCTCGGTGACCAGGATGCCCTTGACGGACAGCGGCCAGACCATGCCGGTGGGGTGGAACTGGATGAACTCCATGTTGATCAGGCTCGAACCCGCCCGCAGTGCCAGCGCGTGGCCGTCACCGGTGTACTCCCACGAATTCGACGACACCTTGAACGACTTGCCGATGCCACCGGTCGCCAGCACCACGGCGGGCGCCTCGAACAGCACGAAGTTCCCGGTCTCGCGGTAGTAGCCGAACGCGCCGGCGATCCTGCCCTGGTTCTTGCCCGGCGCCCCGGTCGCCTCGTGCTCGGCGCTGGGATCGTCGCTCGGCCCCTTGTCCAGGACGAGGTCGGTGATGGAGCACTCGTGGAAGACCCGGATGCGGGCCTCGTAGTCACCGAGTTCGCGCTTGTCCTCCTGCTGCAGCGACACGATCTTCTGCTGCAGGGTGCGGATGATCTCCAGGCCGGTGCGGTCGCCGACGTGCGCGAGCCGCGGGTAGGTGTGGCCGCCGAAGTTGCGCTGGCTGATCCGGCCGTCCTTGGTGCGGTCGAAGAGCGCCCCGTAGGTCTCCAGCTCCCACACCCGGTCGGGCGCCTCCTGGGCGTGCAGCTCGGCCATCCGCCAGTTGTTCAGGAACTTGCCGCCGCGCATGGTGTCGGCGAAGTGGATCTGCCAGGTGTCCTTGGGGTTGGCGTTCTTCATCGCCGCAGCGCAACCGCCTTCGGCCATCACGGTGTGCGCCTTGCCGAACAGCGATTTGGTCACCACGGCGACGCGCAGGCCGCGCTCGCGGGCCTCGATCACCGCTCGCAGTCCTGCGCCACCGGCACCGATCACGACGACGTCGTACTCGTGCCGTTCCAGCTCGGCCTCAGCCATGTGTCCTCACTCGTCTTCCATGTCCTGTTGTCTCGAATTGCACTGTCGGTCGGGTGATCTCAGCCGATGAACCTCAGGTCCGAGATCGTGCCGCTGGCCACCAGCATCACGTAGAAGTCGGTGAGCATCAGCGTGCCGAGGGTGATCCAGGCGTACAGCTTGTGCCGGGTGTTGAGCACGCTGACCTTCGTCCAGAGCCAGTAGCGCACAGGGTGTTTCGAGAAGTGCTTGAGACGTCCGCCCACGACGTGGCGGCAGGAGTGGCAGGAGATCGTGTAGACCCACAGCATCACCACGTTGACCACGAGAATGATGTTGCCCAGGCCGAATCCGAAGCCGCTGGGCGACTGGAAGGCGATGATCGCGTCGTAGGTGTTGATCACCGAGATGAGCGCCGCGATGTAGAAGAAGTAGCGGTGGGTGTTCTGGATGATCAGCGGGAACCGGGTCTCGCCGGTGTACTTGGCGTGCGGTTCGGCGACGGCGCACGCGGTGGGCGCCTGCCACACCGACCGGTAGTAGGCGCCGCGGTAGTAGTAGCAGGTGAGCCGGAACAACAGCAGGAACGGCAGCGACAGCAGCGCGTACGGCAGGATCGGCCAGGCCGGGACGAACTGCGGCCAGAAGCCGCTCGCCTCGGGCAGGCAGCCGGTGCTGATGCACGGTGAGTAGAACGGCGTCAGGTAGTGGTACTCGGGGACGAAGTAGTCCCGCTGCAGGAATGCCCGCACCGTCGCGTAGATCACGAACGCGGCGAAACCCAGGTCGACGACGAGCGGTGACTGCCACCAGCGGTCGGTGCGCAGGGTGCGCTGCTTGATCTCGGCTCGTGTCGGTGAGAAGACGCCGGTGCCGTCCCGGTCGGCGGTGGGTGCGCTCACTGTTACCTTTCGCGAATCTGTCGAGGTCGACCAACCGGGCGGTTACCCGCGGCGGTGGCTTTCAAGCGGCGCGCGGGCAGACGTCACCCGCGCGGTGACTCATCGGGTGCCGCCGAGACCCTCGTCGTCGACGCCGCGCCAGAAATCGGTGTCGTACTGGGTGTCGGGGATGGCGATCTTCTCTCCGATGTGGTGGTGGCGGCTCACCCCGCGACCGAGCTCGAGCTCCTCGGCGTCGATGTCGAGGCGGTCGACGTCGTTGAGGATGCGTTCGGCATCATTGACGATGCGACGCATCGCTGGCGAGTCGCCGTACTTCGACGCCAGCGAAGCGACGCATCGGCGCAGGCCGCCGATGAGTTCGTGCAGCTCGCTGAACTCGGTTGTGCTGGACAAGTGACCTCCTTGGGCTGAAGGGTGTCGTGAATCACATTACGCAATTGATGCTAGCCACATCACCGACTGCGGCGTGAGACAGATCACGTCAGATGGAGCGACTTCGTGGTGGACAAGCAAATTCTGAAGACCCGGGCGGACGCGCTGCTGACGATGCACCGCCCCGGTGACCCGGTCATCCTGCCGACGGTGTGGGACGCCTGGTCGGCGAAGCTGGCCGTGGACGCGGGGTTCGCGGCGCTGACCGTGGGCAGCCATCCGGTGGCCGACTCGGTCGGTCGGGCCGACAACGAGGGCATGACGTTCGACGAACTGCTGACCCGGGTCGCGCAGATCACCGAGGCCGTCGACGTGCCGGTGTCGGTGGACATCGAGTCCGGCTACGGCGAGGCCCCGACGCGGCTGATCGAGGGACTGCTCGGGGTGGGCGCGGTCGGACTCAACATCGAGGACACCGTGCACGCCGAGGGTGGCCGCCTGCGGTCGTCGGCCGACCACGCCGAACTCGTCGGCGCGCTGCGCAAAGCCGCCGACGACGCGGGTGTGCACGTCGTCGTCAACGCCCGCACGGACCTCTTCCTGCGCAAGGACGGCGATGACGCCGACCGCGTCGAACGGGCTGTCGCCCGGTTGACCGAGGCCGCGCAGGCGGGCGCCGACGTGCTCTATCCGGTGGGCCGCCACGACGCGGACACGCTGCGCCGGCTCACCTCGGAGCTGCCGCTGCCGGTCAACGCGATCGGGCTGCCCGACGAGGACGACCCGGCGTCGTTCGGTCCGCTCGGCGTCGCCCGGGTCAGCTTCGGGCCGTTCCTGCAGTTCGCGCTGGCCAAGCGGGCCAAGGAGTTGCTCGACCGCTGGAAGTGAAGCGCTCACACCCCCGCCCCGCCGCCCGTGAGCACACCGTGATGGCAGCGTCACACAGGGCGACATTGCGGCAATATCGGCTCCCTAGCCTCGGGCCATGCCGTCAACGAAGAACGTCGTGGTCGTCGGCCACGGCATGGTCGGACACCGGTTCGTCGAGGCCCTGAGGGCGCGCGACGAGGCAGGAACCTGGCAGGTCACCGTGGTGGCCGAGGAGGTCGACGCCGCCTACGACCGGGTCGGGCTGACCGCCTACACCGAACACTGGGACCGCGCGCTGCTGGCGCTGCCTGGCAACGACTACGCCGGCGACGACCGCGTCACGCTCAAGCTGGGCAGCCCGGTCACCGCCATCGACCGGGACGCCAGGACGGTCACCACCGCCGATGGCGCCACGATCGGCTACGACGCCCTGGTGCTCGCCACGGGCTCCTATGCGTTCGTGCCGCCGGTGCCCGGCCGAGACCTGCCCGCCTGCCACGTCTACCGCACCCTCGACGACCTCGACGCCATCCGCGCCGACGCCGTGCGGGCCCGCGAGACCGGCCGCACCCCGGTGGGTGTGGTGATCGGCGGCGGTCTGCTCGGTCTCGAGGCCGCCAACGCGTTGCGCGGTTTCGGCCTGAACGCCCATGTCGTGGAGCGCTCGCCGCGGTTGATGGCGCAGCAGCTCGACGAGGCGGGCGGCGCCCTGTTGGGCAGGATGATCACCGAGCTGGGCATCACGGTGCACACCGACGTCGGCACCGAGTCGATCAGGCCGGCGCAGCGCAACCGGCCGCTGAAGAAGTCCGCCGAGGACGACTCGATGCGGGTGGCGCTGAGCGACGGGAGCTTCATCGACGCCGCGGTGGTCATCTTCGCCGCCGGTGTCCGGCCGCGCGACGAACTGGCCCGCGACGCCGGGCTGGAGCTCGCCGAGCGCGGTGGCGTGCTGACCGACCTGTCCTGTGCCACCCGCGATCCCGCCATCTTCGCGATCGGCGAGGTGGCCGCCATCGAGGGCCGCTGCTACGGACTCGTCGGCCCCGGTTACACCAGCGCCGAGGTGGTCGCCGATCGACTGCTCGGCGGTGCGGCCGAGTTCCCCGAGGCCGACCTGTCCACCAAGCTCAAGCTGCTCGGCGTGGACGTGGCGAGCTTCGGCGACGCGATGGGCCGCACCCCGAAGTCCCTCGAGGTCGTCGTCAACGACGCGGTGAACCAGACCTACGCGAAGCTGGTGCTCTCCGACGACGCCAAGACGCTGCTCGGCGGGATCCTGGTCGGCGACGCGTCGGCCTACGGGGTGCTGCGGCCGATGGTCGGCGAAGAGCTGCCCGGCGACCCGATGGCCCTGATCGCACCGGCCGGAAGCGAGGGTGGCGCAGGTCAACTCGGTGTCGGCGCGCTGCCGCCGGCCGCGCAGATCTGCTCGTGCAACAACGTCACCAAGGGCGACATCAGCGGCGCCATCGCCGGCGGCTGCTGCGACGTCGCGGGGCTGAAGGCGTGCACCAAGGCAGGCACGTCGTGCGGGTCGTGCGTGCCGCTGCTCAAGCAGCTGCTGGAGGCCGAGGGCGTCGAGCAGTCCAAGGCGCTGTGCGAACACTTCAGCCAGTCGCGCAGTGAGCTGTTCGAGATCGTCTCCGCGACCTCGATCCGCACCTTCACCGGCCTGATCGAACGCTTCGGCACCGGAAAGGGTTGCGACATCTGCAAACCCACGGTCGCCTCGATCTTGGCGTCGACGAGTTCCGACCACATCCTCGACGGCGAGCAGGCGTCGCTGCAGGACTCCAACGACCACTTCCTGGCCAACATCCAGAAGAACGGCAGCTACTCGGTGGTGCCGCGGGTGCCGGGCGGCGACATCACGCCCGAGCACCTGATCCTGATCGGTGAGATCGCCCGCGACTTCGGCCTTTACACCAAGATCACCGGCGGTCAGCGCATCGACATGTTCGGCGCCCGGGTCGATCAGCTGCCCGATATCTGGCGCAGGCTCGTCGAGGGCGGGATGGAGTCCGGCCAGGCCTACGGCAAGTCACTGCGCACGGTGAAGAGCTGCGTGGGCAGCGACTGGTGCCGCTACGGCCAGCAGGATTCGGTGCAAATGGCCATCAACCTCGAACTCCGCTACCGCGGGCTGCGATCCCCGCACAAGATCAAGATGGGCGTGTCGGGCTGTGCCCGCGAGTGCGCGGAGGCGCGCGGCAAGGACGTCGGCGTCATCGCCACCGAGACGGGGTGGAACCTCTACGTCGGCGGCAACGGCGGCATGACACCCAAGCACGCCCAACTGCTCGCCGGCGATCTCGACGACGAGACCCTGGTGCGCTACATCGACCGGTTCCTGATGTTCTACATCCGCACGGCCGACCGGCTGCAGCGCACCGCGCCGTGGGTCGACGCGCTCGACGGCGGGATGGACCACCTGCGTGAGGTGGTCTGCGAGGACTCGCTGGGCCTGGCGGCCGAGTTCGAGGACGCCGTCGCCCGCCACGTCGACGGCTACGCCTGCGAATGGAAGGGCGTCCTCGAGGACCCGGACAAGCTGTCGCGGTTCGTGTCGTTCGTCAACGCGCCGGACGTGCCCGACCCGACCGTCGAGTTCACCGAGAACGGCGGTCGCAAGGTGCCGGTGTCGATCGGAATGCCCACGATCAAGCCCATGCAGGAGACCACATGACGCTCATCGACGACCGCATGGAACGCGATCCGCAGCATGATGCGGACTGGACGCCGGCCTGCCGGTACGACTACCTGATCCCGAACCGGGGCGTCGGCGTGCTGCTCGCCGACGGCTCCCAGGTCGCGCTCTTCCGGCTGGACGACGGAACGCTGGCCGCCGTCGGTAACATCGACCCGTTCTCGGGCGCCGCGGTGATGTCGCGCGGCATCGTCGGGGACCGGGCCGGCCGCGCCACCGTGCAGTCGCCGATCAAGAAGCAGGCATTCGCGTTCGACGACGGCAGCTGCCTGGACGATCCGGCGGCGTCCCTGCCGGTGTACCGCGCCCGGATCACCGCCGACGGGTTCGTCGAGGTCGCGCCGGCCTAGCGACGGTCGCGCCAAATCTGACGTTTGCCTGCGCGCTGCGCGGGTACCTCCGCCGCATGTCGCCGGGTGGTGAATGCGTCGACGAACCTTCGCTGGGGCGCCGCGACATCGGCAGGCGCATCGATGACGCGATCGCGCTCATGGCCGACAACGGTCAGCGCCGCGCCAACACCGAGCGGCTGGGTGACATCACCATGCTGGCGGTGCGCCTGCTGCCGGGTGTCGACCACGCGGGCATCACCTGTATCGGGGAAGGCATCCTCATCCGGTCGATGGCCGCCACGGACGGCCATCCGCTCGTCCTGGACAACATCACGCGCCGCGTCTGCGAGGGCCCGAGTCTCAGTGCGGCCTACGACGGCCGGCCGTACCGCGCCGACGACCTGACCGACGACACCCGGTGGCCGGCGTTCGCCCGGCAGGCGATGGTGAGCACGCCGGTACGCGCGGTGGTGGCGGTTCCGGTGTGCCTCGGAGGCGAGGTCCGGGCGGCGCTGAATCTCTACGCCGACCAGGCCGGCGCACTCGAGGACGGCGTCGAGGGAACCGCCGAACTGCTCGCGCGGCACATCGGGCTGCTGATGACGGGGCAGTCCCGCCGCGGGTCGGCCCGCAGGGACGTGATCAATCAGGCGAAGCTGCTGTTGATGGAAAAGTTCGGCGCCGACGTCGCGCAGGCGTACTCGCTGCTCGTCGCGATGGCCAAGGAGCAGCACGACTCGATCGAGTCGGTGGCCCGGCTACTGGTCGCGGGCGGCCCGCAGGACGCCGACAACGTCAACTGACATCACCGGTCGAGCGCTACGCCGGAACCGTCACCCGCGCCCGCCGGAACCGGCTGGCGATCAGGCGCACCAGCCCCGGGTGCGTGCCCAGCGGGGCGGTCACGATGTCGGCGCCGCTGGCGCGCAGTCGATCCTGGAACAGGCCCTCGGACAGTAGGTAGGACGCCACCACCACGCGGCGGCGGCCGCGCCGGCGCAGATCGGCGACCGCGTCGGCCACCCGCGGCTCGCCGGTGGCGGCGTAGGCCAGCTCGACGCGGGACCCGGTCAGCGCCGACAGCCACGTCGCGGTGGTATGCAGGTCGCGTTGCGCCGCAGGGTCCGAGGTGCCCGCCGCGGCCAGCACCACCGAATCGCCCTGCTGCCAACCTGATTCGATGAGGCGGTCGGCCAGCACACGGATCAGCTGCGGATCGGGCCCCAGCGCGTCGGTGACCGTCACGTCCCGATGGCCGCTGGCATGCACGTGTTCGGGGATGTCGACTCCGACGTGGTAACCCCGCGACAGGAACGCCGGCACCACGAGCGCCGGTGCGTCGGGCAACCTCCGGAGCACCTCGGCCGGCGTGGGCCCCAGCACGTCGACGAACGCGACGTTAACCTGACGCCCCAGCGTCGCGGCGACCTGCGCGGCGATGTCACCCACCAGGGCCACGCCGCGCTGCTTGCGGGTGCCGTGCGCAACGAGCACCAGGTGGGCCGCGGGGTTCACCGGGCCGCCGCCATTCCCTCGTCGACCGCCAGCCGGTAGCCGCGCTTCACCACGGTCGAAACGATGTGCTTGTCGCCCAACGCAGTTCGCAGTCGCAGCACGGCCGTCTCCACCGCGTGGGTGTCGGTGCCGCCGCCGGGCAGGGCGTCGAGCAGGTCGGTGCGCGACACCACGTCTCCGGGCCGGTGCGCCAGTGCGCGGATCGTCGCCATGGCGGCGGGCGAGAGTGACTTGACCACGCCGTCGACCATCACGCAGGTGCCGCGGATCTCCAGCACGTGCCCGGCGACCTTCACGGTGCGCGACTGCAGAAGTGGCAGCTCGTCGGTGATGTGCCGGGCCAGCGCACCCAGCCGCATCCGTTCCGGCGCGGAGGTCGGCACGCCGAGGCGCACCAGCGGTCGCGCGGTGACGGGCCCGACGCACATCGCGTGCACGTCGGTGCGCAGCGCCGACAGCACCCGGTCGGCGATGCCCAGCTCCGTGGCCCGCATCAGCACCGACGCCACCGCGGGCGCGGAGGTGAAGCTGACGGCGTCGAACTTCTCGTCGGCGATGCCCGCCACCAACTGGTCGAACTCGCCGTCGCGGGGAGCCGGGTACCACCGGTACACCATGATCGGCACCACCTCGGCGCCGGCGGCTCGCAGCTCGTCGAGGAACTCGGGGAAGGGATCCCAGTCGTTGGTGGCGCCGTGCAGCTGCACGGCGATGCGCATGCCGGCGATGCCACCCTCGACCAGGTAGTGCACCAGTTCGCGGGAGGACTCCGATTCCGGCGACCACTCCTCGGGCAGTCCGGCCGCGCGCAGCGCCCCGGTGGCCTTGGGTCCGCGGGAGACGATGCGGGCCTTGCCGAGCGAGGCGATGAGCTCGCTCGCCAGCCCCCAGCCGTCGGCGGCCGCGACCCAGCCGCGGAAACCGATGCCGGTGGTGGCGATGACGATGTCCGGCGGTACCTCGATCAGCGCCTCGGTGTGCGAGCGCAGTTCGTCGTCGTCGGGCAGCGGCACCATCGTGATGGCGGCGGCACTGGTCACGGTGGCGCCCCGGCGCCGCAGCAGCGTGGCCAGTTCGTCGGCTCGGCGGGCGGAGGTCACCGCTACCCGGAAGCCGGTGAGCGGCGCCCAGTCAGGCTCACTCATGCTCTCTGTCTATTCAGCTCGTGTTTCGGGACGGTTACCCGGCCATTGCCGAGGTATGTCGCTCGTCGCGATCGGGGGTGATCTCGGCCATGCCGGGACGCCGCACGTAGCGCGCCCAGGTGACCACGGAGGCCACCACGTAGAACACCGCGAAGATCCAGAACGCCGACGTCGCCGACCCGCTGCTGAGGTAGGACTGGCGCAGC
Organism: Mycobacterium hippophais; assembly: GCF_027529605.1. Classification (NCBI taxonomy): domain Bacteria; kingdom Bacillati; phylum Actinomycetota; class Actinomycetes; order Mycobacteriales; family Mycobacteriaceae; genus Mycobacterium; species Mycobacterium hippophais. Next base: position 132,608 of record NZ_JAPZPY010000005.1, read on the forward strand.
GCGAGGTTGATGCCCACCCCGCCCAGCGCGCCGACCGCCCCGGCGAAGCCGATCAGCGCGCCCGACATCGCCCGTGACCAGTTCACCCGGTCGGCCTCGCTGAGATCGAGCGACCGGCTCCTGGCGTCGAAGATCGACGGGATCATCTTGTACACCGACCCGTTGCCGACTCCCGACAGCAGGAACAGTGCGATGAAGCCGACGACATAGCCCGCCATGGTCGTCGCGGTGGCCGCGCCGGCGCTGTGGTCGTCCATCGTGCTGATCGCCACCAGCAGCCCGGCGGCCAGGATCATCCCGGCGAACACCGTGAGGGTGACCCGTCCGCCGCCGATGCGGTCGGCGAGCTTGCCGCCGTAGACCCGCGACAGCGAGCCGAGCAGCGGGCCGACGAACGCGATCTGCGCGGCGTGCAGCGAGGCCTCGGCGGGCGACTGCCCGCCCGCGGCGAAGTTGATCTGGAGCACCTGGCCGAACGCGAAGGCGAAACCGATGAACGAGCCGAAGGTGCCGATGTAGAGCAGCGAGATCACCCAGGTATCACGTTCGCGCAGAATGTCTTTCATCGCGGTGAAGTCGATTTTGTGCTGCTCGAGGTTGTCCATGTACCTGGCGGCGCCGATGCCGGCGATCGCCAGCGCCACCAGGTAGACCGCGCACACCCAGTACGGCTGGCGGTTGCCTGCGGCGGCGATGACGAGCAGGCCCACCAGCTGGATCATCGGCACGCCGATGTTGCCGCCGCCTGCGTTGAGCCCGAGCGCCCAGCCCTTGAGCCGCTGGGGGTAGAACGCGTTGATGTTGGTCATCGACGAGGCGAAGTTGCCGCCGCCGAAACCGGCCAGCGCCGCGCACAGCAGGTAGGGCCACAGCGGAAGGCCGGGATTGGCCAGCAGCAGCATCGTGCCGACCGTCGGGATCAGCAGCACGAAGGCAGAGAACACCGTCCAGTTGCGGCCGCCGAACGTCGAGGTGGCCAGCGTGTAGGGGATGCGCAGGCAGGCGCCGACGAGCGTGGCGGTGGCGCCGAGCAGGAATTTGTCGCCCGCCGAGAAGCCGTAGACGCTCTCGGGCATGAACAGCACCATCACCGACCAGATGGACCAGATCGAGAAGCCGATGTGCTCGGCGGCGACGGACCAGATCAGGTTGCGGCGGGCGATTTGCTTGTTGCCGGCCTCCCAGGCGACGACGTCCTCGGGATCCCAGTCGGTGATGCGATGCGGCATGGCGCACACGCTAGGAACGCTGCGTTACCCGAAAGCGCTCCGCGGTGACTCGTGCGTGAAATTCCACTCACCCACGGCGTTCGGGCCCTGTGAGGACCGTCGAAAATCGGTTGCCTGCTTTGGTACCAAGGACGGGTGAACAAGATCGACGGACGCCCCGGCGACGGCGCATGGTCTCCGATCACCCGGGTCGCGTTCCGGTTCGTCTTCGTCTACCTGAGTCTGTTCTGCCTGCTGTTCGCGCAGATCACCTTCGTGTTCACCGGCATCGTGAGCCGATGGCTGCCGGACTGGGCGGTGATGTGGCAGCTCATGGCGCTCGAGGCGCCCACCAGGTGGGTGGCGCACACCGTGTTCGGCGTCGACGTGGTGCTGCACCGGGATTCGGGCAGCGGCGATCAGGCCGTGATCTGGGTGCTGGTGTTCTCCCTGTTCGCGGTGTCGCTGCTGGCGACGTCGGTCTGGACGGCGGTGGATCGGCGGCGCACCGGCTACCCGAGGTTGTGGTCATGGCTCCTGCTGTTCCTGCGGCTGTGTCTGGGCGGGCAGATGCTGTTCTACGGCTTCGCCAAGCTGATCCCGACGCAGATGCCCGCGCCGCCGTTGGCGGCGCTGCTGCGGCCGTTCGGCGAGCTCAGCCCGGCGTCGGTGCTGTGGCTGCAGGTCGGCAGCTCGTTTCCCTACGAGATCCTGCTCGGTTCGGCCGAGGTGATCGGCGGCGTGCTGCTGTTCTGGTCGCGCACCGCGACGTTGGGCGCGTTGGTCAGCGTGATGTCGATGGCCCAGGTATTCGTGCTGAACATGACGTTCGACGTACCGGTGAAGATCCTGTCGTTCCACCTTCTCGTCATCGGCCTGGTGATCCTCGCACCGCAGTTCGGCCGGCTGGCCGACATGCTGATCCTGGAGCGGCAGGCGGCGCCGGCCGTACAGCCGCCGCTGTTCGACACCCCGCGGGCCAACCGGATCGCGGCGGCGGTGGTGGCTGTCCTCGGGGTCTGGGTGCTGGCCGGCTGCGTGGCCATCGGTGTCCAGAGTTGGTACGAGTACGGCGGTGGCCGCCAGAAGCCGGACTTGTACGGGATCTGGTCGGTGACCGGCTTCGAGGTCGACGGCAAGGAGGCGCCCGCACTGCTCGGTGACGAGATACGTTGGCAGCGCGTGGTCGTCGACGAACCCGGGGCTCTGACGTACCAGCGGATGAACGGTGAGCTGGTGTCGGTGCCCGCCGAGGTGGACGCCGACGGCCGCGAGGTCCGCATGCCGTCGATCGAGGCGCGGTTCACGGTCGGCCGGCCGTCGCCCGAGGCACTGCGGTTCGAGGGAACAATGGATGGCCGGCGGGTGGAGATGTCGCTGCGGCGGGTCGACGTCGAAGCCCTGCCCCTGAACAGCCGGGGCTTCCAGTGGGTGCAGGAGTACCCCTACTTCAGGTGAGGGTGCCGCTCACCAGACGTCGCCGGCGCGCCAGTCGCAGGTCAGGTCGGCGGAGCGGTCCAGCTCGACGGATACCGGGAGCACGAACACGCCGTCGTCGTCGTCGGGCGTGCGGACCGTTCCGGTCGGCGTCAGGGCCGACGTCTGGCCCTGCCACGGCAGCCAGCCGCGCGAGACGTACATGTCGCGGGCCTGCTCCGAGGAACCCAGCGCGCCGACCTGGTAGGCGCCCCGGATCACCTGCTCGACGGCATCCATCACCGCGCTGCCCAGCCCGCGACCCCGCCAATCCTCGTGCACCGCGACCGCTTCGACGTAACCGCAGCGCAGCGGGGTGTCGCGGTAGATGAGCCGGCGCTGCACCACTGCGCCGTGGGCGACGATCGCGCCGTGGTGCCAGATGAGGGCGTGCATCCCGCCGAGCGCGTGTTCCCAGTCGTCGTCGTCGAAGTCACCGTCCGGATCGCCGCGGAAGGCGTCCACGACCATGCGATGGGCGCGGTCGCGCGTCTCGGCGTCGAGGTCGGCGGTGTGGACCAGGCGCGCGGTGTGGACCACGGTGTGCACATGGATGTTCTACCAGGATGCGCGCCGGCGCACACGGGTCAGCGGTTCACCCGGCGCCGAACGGCAGGCGTGGCCGCGCCCAGCGCAGCCGCAGGGTCTGGCCCGGCCGGATCTGCGCCAGTTTGTCGATGTCGTCGCCACACACCACGCCGATGACGGGGTAGCCGCCCGTCACCGGATGGTCGGGTCCGAGGATGACGGGAAAACCGTTGGGCGGCACCTGGATCGAACCGCGGGTCGCGCCCTCGCTGGGCAGCTGGCGGTCGGTGTTGCGGTACTCGAGCGGCATGCCGACGAGCCGGATCCCCACCCGGTCGCTGTGTTTGGTGACCTGCCAGTTGGTGCGCACCAGCACGTCGGGGTTGGTGAACCAGTCGCCCCGGGGGCCGGGCACAACCATCAGTTCGAGCACGTCGTCGTCGATCGCGGCGACCGGCGCCTGGTCCAGCTCGGGGAAGTCGGCGGTGTGCTCGCCGACCGGCAGCACGTCGCCGGGTCGCAGCGGGGTCGGTCCGATCGCCGACATCACGTCGTAGCTCCGGGAGCCCAGCACGGGCGTGATGTCGATGCCGCCGCGCACGGCGAGGTAGCTGCGCAGGCCGCAGTACGGGACGCCCAGCGAGATCACGTCGCCGTCGTGCGCATAGTGAATACTGTTCGTGCCGAACGGCTTTCCGTTCACGGACGGGTCGGCGTCGGCGCCCGTCACCGCGATGGCGACGTCGCCGCCGTGCACCCTGGCGGTCAGGCCGCCGAGGGTGATCTCGACGGTCGCCCGGTCGTTCGGGTTGGCCACCAGGCGGTTGGCCAGGGTGTGGGAGCGGCGGTCGGCGGCTCCGGAGCGCGACACGCCCAGGTGGGACATGCCGGGCCGGCCCAGGTCCTCGACCAGCGCCAGCGGCCCTGTTCGCAGGATTTCCAGCGTGGTCGTCATCGCGTGCCTCCTAGTCGACGGACCGGAACTCGACCCACTTGCCCGGCGTCAGCAGGGCGGGTTCGTCGCGGTCGATGTCCCAGAGCGCGGCCTGACCCTCGGCGGTGCGGCCGATCAACTGCCAGCCGCCGGGGGACTGGCGCGGGTAGACGCCGCTGAACTCACCGGCCAGGCCGACCGATCCGGCGGGCACCTTGGTCCGTGGCTCGCTTCGGCGCGGTACCTGCAGCCGGTCGTCCCCGCCGACGAGGTAGGCGAAACCCGGCGCGAAACCGCTGAAACCGACACGCCACAGCGTGCCGGTGTGGGCCGCCACCACCGCAGCGGTGTCGAGCCCGGTCAGGCGCGCCACCTCCTCGAGATCGGGGCCGTCGTAGACGACGTCGATGACGACGTCGGCCCGGCGGTCCGCAGCGTCGGCTGCCACCTCCGACCGGTCCGGCTGAAGCGTTGCGAGGCGTTGCCGGGTGGGGGCCTGGTACCGCGGCCCGGCGAGCGTGACCAGCACGGTGCGCGCGCCGGGGACGACGTCGAGGACACCGGGTAGATCGGCGTGGTGGATGGCGGCGGCCCACGCCAAAACCTCAGAGATATCGTCGAAGTCAAGCAATAGTGCTCGATCGCCGTAGTCGCGCACTGTGCCGACGGTGATCGATTGAGGTGACTCTGCTGCCACTGTCATGTTCCTAACCTACCGCTGAGTAATATGATCACAGCGGATCTTGAGACAGTTGCCAGAAGAGCCTTAACGCTCGCTCATACGGCCGGCTGGTAGGTCGGTTCGCGGCGCTTGATGGCGGCGATGACGCGGTAGGTGACGGGCAGCAGCGCCGCCTCGACCGCGGTCTTGTACAGCCAGCCGAGCGCCGCGTAGACGGCGAAGGAGTTCATGTTGCCGAACCCGATGATCGGCGCCGCGATCGCACAGAACACCAGGGTGTCGCAGAACTGGCCCACCACCGTCGAGCCGAGCAGCCGGGCCCACAGGTGGCTCTCCTTGGTGCGCTGCTTGATCCAGACGACGAGGTAGGCGTTGACCATCTGCCCGGCCAGGAACCCGCCGAGGCCGGCGATCGCCAGCCCCGTGATCGACGCGACGGTGCTGGCCAGCGCGTCCTGGTTGGCGTAGTCGGGGGCGGCGGGCAGCCGCACCGTGAGCCACAGCACCAGCACCGCCAGGGCCTGCATCGCGAAGCCGACGAACACCGCGCGGCGCGCCGCACGGAAGCCGTACACCTCGCTGAGCACGTCGCCGATGACGTAGGTGAGGGGGAAGACGAGGAAGCCCCCGTCGGTGAGCAGCGGTCCGAACGCCACCCCCTTGGTGGCGGCCACGTTCGAGATCAGCACCAGTCCGGTGAAGACGGCCAGCAGCGTCGGGTAGTAGGCCGAGCCGATGCTGGCGGAACCGCGGTGGTCGAGATCGGTGCTGGTCACCCGAACAGTGTCTCAGGACAGTGCGGCCGCCAGCCGCGGTGGGAGCTGGTCGGCGACCAGTGGGTAGGACAGCGGGGAGGCGAACGCGATGGCGCCTGCGAGTTCCCGCCCGGTGAAGACGTTGCGGTTGCGTGACGTCGCGGACAGCCCCGCGACCGTGGGGTCGGCCAGTAGTGCGGCCTGTTCCTCGTCGCTCTCGGTGGTCCAGATCAGCACGTCCGCGGCGTCGAGAACGGACGCCATCTGGTCGCGCGGGATCAGGGCGGGCACCTCGGGGACGGTGAATCCGAGCGCGGTGAGGAACTCGGTGCGCCAGCCGGGCACCGTGGCCTGTGCGCTGTCGCGGTACAGCGTGCCGCGCAGCAGGATGGCCTTCTTGCCGCCGAACTCGGGATTGTTCTGGCCCGCGGCGGTGAACTTCTCGTCGACCGCGCCGATCTGGCCGGCCATGTCGTCGGCCTTGAAGACGGCTTGGCCGATGACGGTGGCCTGCTCTTTCCACGGCTCGAAGAATGCGGCCGGTCCGGACTGCGCGATGGTCGGTGCGATCTCGGACAGCCGGGTGTAGGTGTCTGCGTCGAGCCCGGCGTTGGTCGCCACGATGAGGTCGGGCTTCAGTGCCGCGATCGGCTCGATCTGCAGGCCGTCGGCGAGGCTGAGCACCACGGGCTGGGCGGCGCCGAGCCGGGGCCGGGCCCACGGCCAGACGGCGAACGGTTCCGCGCCGAACCACTCGGTCACCGCGACGGGCACCACGCCGAGGGCGAGCAGGTCGTCCTGTTCGGTGAGGCCCGCGCTGACGACGCGGGTGGGCGGGGCCGGGATGCGGGTCTCGCCGAAGGCGTGGGTGACGGTGACGGATCCGTCCTTCGCGACGGTGCCGGGTTTGTCGGAGCCGCACGCGGCCACCAGTGTCGCGACCCCGGCGGAGGCCAGGAAGCCGCGCCTCGACCAGGCCGTGCGCACCGGCCGAGCCTAACCGCTAGCCGACCTCGAAGTTGCCGAACAACACCAGCGCAAGGCCGAGCGCGACGACGATGTTCACCACGGTGGCCGAGGCGAACACCGCGACCGGCCGCCATCCGGCTTCCCGCAGCCCCTTCAGCGAGAACTCCAGGCCGATCGCGACGAACGCGAAGATCAGGAACCAGGTCCGCAGATCGTTGACCGTGGTGATGGCGGCCTTGTCGCCGCCCCACTGCAGGTACAGCGTGCCGATCACCGACGCGGCGATGAAGCCGAGCACGAACTTGGGAAAACGCTCCCAGAACTGGCCGAGGGTGGGCCGGGCGTCCTCGGCGCTGCGCCGTTCGACCTTGAGTGCGAAGTAGGCCGTCAGGGCGATCGCGACGATGCCGATGAGTGCGTTCTGTGTGGTCTTGACGATGGTGGCGATCTGCAACGCGTCCTCGCCGGCGATCGCACCGGAGGCCGCCACCGCGGCGGTTGTGTCGATGTTGCCGCCGATCCACGCGCCGGCGACGGCGTCGGACAGCCCGAACTCGCCGGCCAGCCAGGGCAGCAGGAAGATCGACGGCAGCGCGAAGGCGATGACCAGCGATGCGGCGTAGGCGAGTTGCTCGCGCTTGGCCTGCACCGCACCTGCGGCCGCGATCGCCGCGCTGACCCCGCAGATCGACACGGCCGACGCGAGCAGTGCCCGCAGCTTGTCCTCCAGTCCGAGCCGGCCGCCGAGCCACCAGGTGAAGCCGAAGACGATCGAGATCAGCAGCAGGGCCTGGATGATCGCCGGGCCCGCGGCGGTGACGAGGAGTTTGAGGTTGATCGACGCGCCGAGCAGCACCAGCCCGGTCTTGATGAAGAATTCTGTGCGGAACCCGGCCGACAGCGCGTCACGCAGTGCCAGCCTGCTCAGCACCGCGTTGCCCAGTAGGCCGAATGCGATGGCGTACACCGGGAATTCGATGGACTTGGCGACACGCTCGAACGGCGTGCCATCCGCCCACTGCGGCACCTGCGCCTCGAAGAAGCGGGTCAGGGCGCCCAGCGCCAGCACGACGAGCACGCCGGCGACGGCGTAGCCGATGCCGCGGTTGTCGCGGCGTTCCTCGCCCGCGTACTCCTCCTCGGTGGCCTGCTCGGTCACGGGATCACGCTGCCCGGGATCGCGCCGGCGAGCACGAGCGCGAGCAGCGCCAGGCCGACGATGACGGCGAGCCAGTCCTCATTCATGGGTTGGCAACCTACCCGCGCCCCGGGCGGTCGACACCGGTTGCGATCAGTGCGAATCCAACCCAAGGGGGTCAGACGAGGAACTGGGTGCCGTCCGAGGTGAGCGCCGCGCGCGGGGTAGCCACATCGCGAAGTGAATCGCGGTCGGACAGGCCAGTCAGCGAACGATCAGAGCGGTGGAGTAGCCGGTATTCAACGCGAAAGCCATTGCGTTGCAACCGTAGTGTTCATCACCGCGGGATGGCTGCGCCATCTCGCGAGGCTGCCGACCCAGGGTAAGTGGGCTAAATTGACGTCGGGGAAAGCGCCACCTACGGTCGGTACCGAGTTGGCCCCCACCTCACGACCCGCTGTCGTGCCGTGTGAGACATCGACGAGTGGTCAGGAGGCTCCTGGTGAGTATCGACGGTGCGATGAGAACGGGTTCGATACTTCGGCGGCGACAGGCGCACGTGCTCTGCTGCGGCGGCGCGCGGATCGAGACCCAGGCGTCGAGTTCTGCGGTCGTCGTGAAGTTGGCCGGCTGGGTCGACGCGTCGAATCTCAATCAAGTCATAGCGACCCTGCGCAGGTTCACCTCCATGCGCACTCCGCTGATACTCGATCTGACCAAGCTCGAGTTCCTCGGGATCTCGGCATTCCGGGCGCTGTTCGCGGTCGCCGACGAGTACTGCGAGACCGGGTTGCAGTGCGTGATGGTCGATGGTCCGGCGTTGCGGCCGTACACGAAACTGGGTGCACAGAGCCGGTCGGTACCGATCGTGGACTCCGCTGAGTCGGCGCACTCACGGGTGACGCCGCCGTGCCGGCCGCCTGTTGTCGCGCGTGACCGCACCCGCTGCTGACCCGCCTCCACCTCAGGAGCCGGCCAGCCGCTTATTGACCAGCCGGGTCAGCCACGCCGGCGAGAACCGGGCGCCGGTGGCGAGCACCTTGGTCTGCGAACCGACGGCGTAGTGGACCTGGTGGATCGCCCGCCGCAGCAGCGGTGGTTCGACGGCCGCGACGATGGAGTCGGCGATGTCCTGGGCGGTGAGCCGGATGCCGAGTGACCGCGTGGTGCCGGTGGTGACGTCGTGGGTCATCGTGGTCTGCACGTAGAGCGGCCACATCGCGATCACCCGGATGCCGTAGCGGTTCCATTCCAGGTCGAGCGCCTCGGTCAGGCCGCGGACGAAGAACTTGGTGGCGCTGTAGTTGGCGAGTTCGGCCTGACCGTAGATCGCCGAGGCCGACGCGAGGTTGACGACCGTCGACCGGGGTGTGAAACGAAGGTAGGGGAACGCCGCGTGCAGGCCGTTGACCAAGCCCTTCGCGTTGATGTCGATCTCCTTGAGATGTCGTGCGACGTCGATGTCCTCGAACCGCCCGGCCGCCATGACGCCGGCGTTGTTGATCAGCACGTCGAGCCGTCCGCCCGCGGCGACGACGAATTCTTCCACCCGCTGCGCCATCTCGTCGGGATCGGTGACGTCGAGGTGACCGGTCACGACCGTGCCGCCGCGCCCGTCGATCTCGTCGGCCAATGTCTTGAGACTCGTCTCGTCGACGTCGTAGCCGCCGACGGTGTAACCGCGGGCGGCGAAGGTCAGCGCGGTGGTGCGTCCGATTCCCGCTGCGGCGCCGGTGATGAATACGGCCCTGTTGCTGCGCATACGAGATTGTGGCCCATGGAGGCCGTTCGCAAACGTCCGACCGTCGCCGGACAAGGGCCTGGAGCCCGTCTTCTCGGCGCTAGGGAGAACCGATCGGATGGGCTCCAGGTCACCTTCGACGTTACGCCGCCATGGGGCGGTTCACCAGGAATTTCGCGTTGAATTGACGGTCACGACGCCGCGCCGAGCTCTGCCGGATCAACGCCGGCCAGGGCGGCGGCGGCGATCGACCGCAGCGCGCGCAGGACGGCCGAGACGTTCGGGTCGTACTGCCTGCCGTTGCGGACGACTGCGCTGATGGTGCGTCCACCGAGATCGAGGTCGGCGACGACGAGCGGCTGTAGCGGGACGGGTACCGACAGCGCGGGCACCAGCGCCGACGCCGTTCCGGTCGCGGCCAGGTCGCAGATGTTCTGCGCGCCGACGAGCCGATGCTCCACGTGTGGGGTGAAACCGGCCGACTCGCACGCGCGCCGCAAGGCGGAGTCGAGTCCGGAGTCCCGCTCACCCACGGGCCGTCGGCGAGTACCGCGAGCCTGCCGGTGCGGATCCCGGTGTGATCATCGGTCGCGGTTAGCAGCACGAGTGGCTCGAACAGCAGTGCCTCGGCGACGAGTCCACCGGGAAGCTGATGACCGCCGAAGTCGTGGTGACACGTGATGGCGACATCGATCTCGCCCTGGCGCAGCAGGCGCAGCGCGGCGTCGCTGTCTTGCTGCTGCAGCTGTACGGCCAGCACCTGACCGCTGCGGGTCAAAGCCAGGGTGCGGCCGTCGCGCCGGAACAGGGTCGCGCCGGTTTCCTCTTCGAGCACCCGGAGTTGTTGTGAGACAGCAGAACTGGTGATGCGACGACGTTCGGCGACGGCGGCCACCGTGCCGAGGTCGGCGAGGTCGTTCAACAAGCATCATCCGGCGTAGGTCGAGCATCGGAGACCTCGAAGCGGTGAAGGGGCGGCTGGGGGATCAGCGACTTCCATGCTGGCAGAGGGCTTCCTACTGAACGGGCCGAGTTGTCGGCGTCGCCGCCGGCCGATGCCTTGGGCTGCGGACTTCGACGCGAGGGCCCAAGAATCAGGGTGGTTGGAACGTCGGACGGCTGTCAGCCGATGGCGACGGTGATGCCGAGCGCGATCATCACCACGGCGATCAGGCCGTCGAGGATGCGCCACGTCGCGGCCGAGGCGAACAGTCCGGCCAGCCGGCGGGCCCCGAGGCCGAGGCCGACGAACCACACGGCGCTGGCTGTGACGGCGCCGACGCCGAACAGCCAGCGGTCGTCGCTGTGCTCGTTGGCCAGTGCGCCGAGCAGGACCACGGTGTCGAGGTAAACGTGCGGGTTGAGCCATGTCATTGCGGCGCAGGTGATCAGCACGTCGACGAGGCGGGCGGGTCCCTTCTCGGCCGGGGTCAGCCCCGACGGACGCCATGCGCGCCAGGCAGCGAGTAACCCGTAGCCGACGAGGAAGAGGGCGCCGCCGTAACGGGCAATATCGACCGCGGCGGGGTGGGCGTTGATCAGTGCGCCGAAGCCGGCGATGCCCGCCGCGATCAGCACTATGTCGGACACCGTGCACAGCGCCACCACGGCCGCGACATGCTCGCGACGGATGCCCTGGCGCAGCACGAACGCGTTCTGCGCGCCGATGGCGGCGATCAGCGTGAACGAGGCGAGGAATCCGACGACGACAGGGGTGGCCATGGGGTCGACGGTATGTACTGCGCCCGTCGCAGTACAGCTAAAGATTCTGCGCTGGCATTAGTTGAGCTAATGCGTGCTTTCCGACGCCCTCGTTGGTGGAGAGCCCCGCTGTAGGGTCCCAATCTCGGTGTCCTAATCCCACTTGAGGTGTCATGCCGATCTCATTTAGGACATTTGGCTGGGATTACGTATGCCTTTTCGTGTTGCACGGCCGCGGCCGCCGTACCGCTAAGCGACACGCGACCGGCCGTCACAGTCGCAGTATCATCCCCAGACGGCGTTCCAAGTTCGACGCTCGTCTCCAAGACGACGACGTACACCACCTCGCAAATTCGGTCGATCAACCGTGCGCATTCTGCGCCATCGCGAAAGGCGATATGCAATACGGTCAGTTGATGATCTCGCCTCGCTCGCTGGACCTCAGCGCAGACAGTCGTTCCCGCCACGTCTGCAACTGCTCGGGTGTCAGTCGCGTCCAGTTGGTGACCTCGCCGAGAATCCGCAGTGGGGCCGCACTGCGGTAGGACCGAGTGGGGTTGCCGGGGAACTTCTTGTCGGTCACGTTCGGGTCGTCCTCGAACGTTCCGGTTGGCTCTACTTCGTACACCCTCGGACGAGCGTCCCCCCCGGCGAGGTCTGCGGCGATTTCCGCAGCAAGGCCGGCTCCATCGACGAGAGCGGTGAAGTAGATGTGGTTCATCACGACCTCGGGACGGTAGTTCGATCGATAACCCGCGGTGAGGAATTCACCCACCGTCAAGTCCGCGATCGTGCCATGGAAATACGGACCCTCATCAAGCGAGCTGGACAACTGACACCCTTCTGACGAAACGCTAAGGACGCGCAAGCATGCAGCACCACCCGGGCCTTGCGGCAAGCCCCCGGTTACGCCTTATCCTGAAGTGGGAAGGGGAAGAAGGTCGCTGATCTCGTAGGCCGACACCACATCGCGGACAATTTCCGAGTACGGGCTCGGCCAAACCGCGCCTCGGCCAATGCATCCGTCACTCCCTCGACCGGGCGAGCGGTGTCACTTGGCGCCGGTCTACCTACCTGGTCGACTCGAGTCAGCACCATCCGAAGTCAAGTCCGACCGACCGCCGATCGGTGCCCTGTCATCAGGCCGGCCACGGCTGACATAGGCCTGCGCCCGACGTGATCGACGAACTGATGGCGGTCGCCACCAACGCCATGTACGACGCCCGCCGCCATGTACGACGCTCGCCGAGCGGGCGTCAACCGGGTCAGAAGCCTTCTCGCAGCATCGCATCGATGATCGTGGGCATGCCCCGGAACTAGGTGTACACCGCCATTTTGGAGGAACCGATCTCGCGCGCCACCCGTCAGGCCCATTGCAAGCAGGCTCGCGTAGATGTCTCGCGCGCCCCAGTTGGGCAAGGTTTATCGGCGAGTGCTTACCGGGATTCCGAAATGAACGCGAGAGTACCTCCACGGCAGGGGGTTTCTCGAAATCCGCTGATGCGGCGTCAGTCCGGCGAGTCCGTTCGCCGGAGGTGTTCGAGGACGAGGCTGCGGACGGGTTCGATGTCGGCCAGGAGGCTGTGTCCGGCACCGGGGAGAATCACCGTATGGGCCCCGGCACGCCGCGCGACATCCGCGGCCGCCTCCGAATCGTGCACCTCGCTCGCCCCGGCCAGCGCGACGAGGGTCGGGACCGGCAGCTGGGTCAGCCCATCCGGCAGGTGTGGATAGACGATCGGCGAGGCCGGGAAGTGTGCGGCCCCGTGCGCGAGCAGGTCGAAGTAGGACTCCAGGTGCGCCGGTCCGCTGCCCGGGCCGTCCGGTGCCAGGATCGCGCGGGCGGCCTCGAATGTGGGGTGCGGGTCGCGGTTCCGGCCCAGCTCCTCGAATTCGGGGCTGAGCCCGGCGAAGACCAGGGGCGGATCGAGCAGGACCAGCCGTCGCACCCGTTCGGGATGGGCGTGCGTGAACCGGAGCGCGAGGTGACCGCCCAGAGACTGGCCGCACAGGTCGGCCGCGGGTAGCCCGAGCAGATCGAACGTTTCCGCCAGCCAGTCCACGAGATCGTCCATGCTGGTCAAGGCCGCGCCGGTATGTCGGCTGCGGCCCGGCTCGCCCATGATGTCCACGGCCCGCACGCGATGCTCCTCGGCCAGTGAACCGACGACCGGATACCACATCCCGGACGTGCCACCGTATCCGTGGAGCAGAACCAGCGACCGCGCTGCGGCCGGGCCGGCGGAAGTGACCCTTGTCGTTCCGTACCGACCCGGAAGATCTGCCGTCTCGAGCGGCACCGGCCAGTGTGCCATCACCGCGTCGTAGGCTCCGAAATATTCGGCCTCCAGGTCAGGGGCGGCGAATGCGCTCATCGCGCACTCACCAACGCGGGTCCGCGGCGCTCACCCAGCTGCCCATATGAGACGCCGCGAAAGACGGCGTTCCCCCGCCGTAGGCGGCCCTCAACGATCCGCCGCTCTGTTCGGACTCGCGGATGTCCCTGCATGCTTACTCCATCTGTTCGAGCGACGTGCTCAGACGTTAATCATCCACGTGTATTATTTCAAGTGTATTGGAACGGTGAAGGGGTTCGAGTGCCCAAACGGGTCGATCATCAGGAGCGTCGCGAAACGATCGCTCGCGCTCTGTGGCGTGTGGTGGATCAACGCGGCATCTTGCGGCTGAGTCTGCGGGAGGTGGCGGCGGAGGCCGACATGTCACACGGCCAAATACAGCACTACTTCGCCAGTCGTCAGGAGCTGCTTTCGTTCGCAATGGACTTCGCTGCCGAACAGACTGGTCAGCGGGTGGCCCGTGGTCTGCAGGCGCTCGGCGCGGCGCCGCACCCTCGAGACGTCCTGCGGTTGATACTCATCGAAATGCTGCCGCTGCACGACGATGCGCGCGCGACGAGCCGAATGAATGCCGCATACGTGCTCGAAGCGCTGCACGACAACATGATTCGCGATCGTGCCCGCGAGGGATTACGTCAGGGACGGGAACAGGTCAGAGTGCTCATCGCCCAAGCGATCGCTGATGGGAAGATCGCTCGCGATCGCGACGCGAACACCGAGACCGACCGCATCCTTGCGTTGACCGGCCTGACACCCCTTCTCGACCTGGAGGTCATCAAACCCGGGGACGCGCTCGCGGCAATCGATCAGCATCTCGACGAACTCTTCACATCGTAGAGACTTCAGGAGTCGCCGCCGACAAGTAGCGCTCCCGAGGAGCGCGCCTAGTTCGCGATGTGATCGCGGGACCTCGGTGTCGTTGTGGCGTACCAGATGATCTCGTATGCGGTCGGCATTGATACGTGACAGGTGCGGAATGCCGGTGCGGGCCGACCGCCCGCTCTAGACGCAGCTCAGCCGTCTAACCGAACCGCGGCTGCGCTGCGATTCGAGCGCCGCCACTCGCGTAGTAAGCATCCGTTGCGCAAAGCACGTCTGCCGCGACCCCGTCCCATCGCAGGCTGGCTGAGCTTGTTTGTCGGTGCTGGACCGTGAGTTGTTGACCCGTGCTGCAGACCCGGCCGGACGGTAGAAGTCGCGCAATTTTCGGCTCACGTTGGTCTACACCCATTGTGTCGACCTCCATGAGCTGCGGGCACGAATCGCGCCCATGTCGCGGTTGATGATTCCTGGATAGTTCTTGCCGGGATACCAAGGTTGTCTCGTAATTCCGTCGAACCCCGGCATGGTGCGCAGGTGTTGGAGCATCCGGGCGCGCATGCCAGCGTCGGGTAGGGGTCCTTGACAAGCGGCCATGTTGTCGGTGAGGTGTTCGGGATCTGAGGTAGCCGGCAGGGCGACGGTAACCGCGGGGTGCGAGATGACCCACTTGAGGAAGTATTGCGACCACGTGCGAATTCCCAACTCGCGGGCAAAATCTGGCAACGGCCGGTCCCCCACGAAGTGGTGCAGCCTCCCTTTTTCCAGGGGCATGTTCACTGTTACCGCAACGCCCTTGTCGGCTGCCAGTGCCAGAATAGTGTCCTCGGCCCGCCGTTCGGCGATGGAATACCGGATCTGCACGAAATCGAGGTTGCCACCGGAGATCCAGGTCGCGAGCGGGCCGAAGTAGGCCGGGTCGTGATGGGTCACGCCAAGTCGGCGGATGCGGCCTTCGGACTTCCACGCGTGCAGCAGCGGCACGATCATGTCGACGTTTACCAGCGCGTGGCATTGCATGACGTCGATGGGAGCACTTCTCGACAGTCGCCTCATCGACATGTCGAGGCTTGCTTCGGCGTGTGAGGCATCGCCGAGGTAGCCCCCCGTCGACCAGATCTTGTTGGTGACGAAGAGATCGTTCTGGATGCCGTCTTCGACGGCGGAGCGTGCGATGTTCTCCTCGGCCAGTCCATACAGCGGGGAAGTGTCCACCACGCGGCCTCCGCTCGCCCAGAATCGGCGCAGCACCTCGTCACGAACGCTGCGGGTCTGTCCGGGAAGCGCATCGAAGGTCTGGAAGGTGCCGAGCCCGATTGCGGGCAGTGCGATGTCGGTTCCCGGTATCGTGCGAGTCACCGTACCGGCGGGCGACTGGGGTGGGGGTGCTTGACGTCGGTCGACGCCTCCACTCGCGCCGGCCTCGGGCGTCGAGACATGCCCATCGGCGACAGCGGCGTAGACCCCACCTCCGGCTACTGCTGCCGCCGCGCTCAACCCGCCGACCTGAAGCAGGCGGCGCCGAGATGGTCGCCACTGCCCACGATCTCCAACGGATTCGGGCGTGCTCATGTCGGAACTCATGGATCCGATCCTTCACATCAAAATCCGAACCAGCCAGGGATCGCCGATCCCTGGCACTGCGCCTCACACCTGCAGCACAATTGACGATATGGCGCGCATGGACCGGGACACGCTGGCAGATTTTCTGCGGCGGCGACGTGAGGCGTTGTCCCCTTCCGATGTCGGTCTGCCGTCGGGTGCGGGTCGGCGAACTCCGGGGTTGCGCCGCGAGGAAGTCGCCCAGATCAGCGGGATGTCCGTCGACTACTACGCACGTCTCGAACAGCGTCGTTCGCCACAGCCGTCGACCAGTATCTTGGCGGCGCTCGCACGCACATTGCGACTCTCTCGTGATGAGCGCGACTACCTGTACCGGATGGCCGGCCACCATCCCCCCGACAGCGGCAACGTACCGAGTTCGTTCGTGCGGCCGGTACTCACCCATCTGCTCACCCAACTCGACGACTGCGCAGCATTCGTCGTCTCCGACTTGGAGATCATGCTTGCCCAGAATCGGCTATCCGTTCTGTTGATGGGTGACCGCCGTGCGAAGCGCCACGATGCGGCATCGAGCATGACCTGGCAGTGGTTCGTCGAACCGAAGTGTCGCGAGCTGTACCCTGCGGAGGACCACGACGAGCATTCCCGTGTCCGCGTTGCTGACCTGCGCGCCACGTGGTCGCGGCGCCGAGCCGACGCCGACGTCGCAGCACTGGTCGACGGGCTGCTCGTGCGCAGCCAAGAGTTTCGTTCGCTGTGGGACCGCCAAGATGTCGAGGTCCACCACGCTGCTCGAAAAACTCTGATGCACCCTGAGGTTGGGCGTTTGACCGTCGAGTGTGAGTTGCTCGCCACCTACGGTGACGGTCAGCGACTCGTCATCCTCAGCGCCGATCCCACCTCGGAGTCCTACAGCAAGCTACAGCTGCTCGGTGTCGTCGGCGACGACAAGGTCAGCTCCATGATTGCCCTCGACCAATGACGGCCGTGTGAGAGTTGCTCAGCGCAGACCCGAATCGCCAGCGGCACAGATCTAGCGGTTCACGCAGGTAGTAGGTCGCGAGGACCCCGATCCGGCCGGCGTCGACCCCCGAGACGATCGGGTGAGGCATATGTGCCCGCGCGTTCCGTGAGATGTATCGGTCGATCACCAAGCGACCACCTCGCCCTGCCAGTTGAAGAACAGGCCGGTGGGAGGATCGACGGCCAGTGCAACGGCCACGATGCCGGCAGCACCCTCGGAAGGATCGCCGGCGCCCGGCATGGGTTCGCCGTTGCTGAGGCCTGTTGCTCGGTAGCCGGGGCTCACGGAGAGTACGGAGATCTTCTCCTCGGCAAGCTCCTTGGCGTACAGCACGGTCAGCATGTCCAGGGCGCTCTTCGACAACTGATAAGCTGCCGCGGCTACATTGCTGTGCGGCCAGTCCGGATCGTTGACCAGGCGGGTCGATCCCAGTTCGCTCGAGACATTCAGTACGCGCGGGCGCCCAGACTTTCGCAACAGTGGCAGGAATGCATTGGTGACGGCGGCGATGCCGGCGGTATTGGTGTCGAATGTTTGCAACAACGACGCCCGGCTCACCTGTGAAGCCGGCAAACCGTCACCTACGATGGCGGCGTTGTTGATCAAGATGTCCAAGCGCCCGTACTTGTCGGCGACGTGCTTGACGGCGGCCGCGATCGTCTGGTCATCGGTGACATCAAGGGTCAGCTGATCCACCTCAAGCCCGTCTGCATTCAGTTGGCGGGCAGCGTTCGTACCACGCGCCGGATCGCGGGATCCCTGCAGCACACGTATACCGGCGCGTGCGAGATGTTGTGTCATGTGGAAACCGATACCGGCGTTGGCTCCGGTCACCAGGGCGATGAGGTTGTCGTTGTTGGCCATGGAACGAGTACAGCGCAATTCAGTCTGGCCAGGCAGGGATCAGTTGTACCCCGGTGCTGGGGAATACGAGACCTCAGACCGGTCGACCGCGCCGTGGCCGGTTGCCTCGTCAGGCCTCGCCGCCAGGCAAGTACGGGTCAGCGACCGCCACGCCCGCCTCACGCACTGCCGAGGGATGAGAGCCGGGGCGTTCTCGGAACGGTTCTGCGCCGGCGGTTCGGCGATCGGCTGTGCGGTCAGCCGCGTGGGTTGGGTGGCGCCTCGGGCTCTCCACCCGATTGTCGGGTCTTGACCTTCTCGTAGCGGCAACTTCTAGCGTGGGTGTTGGTCAGCGAGAGGGGTTGAGGTAAGTGAGTTGGTCGATCCAGCAGGCGGCTCGGGTTTCGGGCGTGACTGCCCGGACGTTGCGCTACTACGACGAGATCGGGCTGTTGCGGCCCGCTCGTGTCGGTTCCAACGGTTACCGCTACTACGAGCAGGAGCAGCTGCTCAGGCTGCAGCAGATTCTGTTGCTTCGCGATCTGGGGCTGGATCTGACGACGATCGGACAAGTGGTCGACGCCCAGCACGATCCGATCGAGGCGCTGCGCCGGCATCACCGCCGGCTTCTCGACGAGCGAGGCCGGTTGGACCGTCTCGCAGCCACTGTGGCCGCCACCATCAAACACCTGGAGGAAGGAACAGATATGCCTGCAGAGCACATGTTCGAGGGCTTCGAGATGAGCCCCGAACACCTCGACGATGTGGAGGCCCGCCGCATCGAAAGCACCGGCAGCACAGAGCAACCGGAGATCGCCGAAATCAAGCGCAACACCGCCGGATGGGCCGAACAGGACTGGGATCAATTCAACGCCGAAGGCCACGAGCTCACGCGGCGAATGGTGGCGCTGCTGCGCGCCGGTGTGGCCGCCGACGACGCGAAGACCTTCGCGATCCTCGACGACGACCTGGCCCTACAGCGCAAGCTGTGGAATCCGGACAAGGCCAGCTACATCGAGCAGGCTGAAGGCCTGCGGCAGCCATCAGAACTGCGCTCGTACTACAACGGCCAGGACCCCCGCCTGGCGGAGTACCTCCGCGAAGCAATGCTGGCATACGCCGACAGCCGGATGCAGTGATGACCAGCCGCCGCGTGCACACCATCGCCTGACTGCGCGGCATCGGCGGACTGCCGCCAGGTGGCGGACCTAGCGTTCCACGGAGTCAGCTAGCGGTCGTACGCGTTCGGGCGATGGAGCGATACGCAGGACGCGTTTGCCCGTCACGCGCCGAGTGCCGACGTCGCGGTACGCCTGTCGAACGTCGTCAGTGGTGAACGAGTACACATCGGCGATCGGCACACTGATCTCTCCCCGCGCGAGCAGTGTAGCCAATGCCGACCACACCTCGGGGGTGTCGGCCTGCTCCTGAGCTTTGGAGTGAACTCCGAAGCGGCGCACGGCTTCGTGGTCGATCAAGGTGTTGATACGGTGGGGCTGCACGCCCAGTTCGATTGCCGTGGTGACGTTACCGGCGCCGAAGGTGTCGATGAAGCCGTCGATGCCGCCGGGTGCGAGGTCGCGTAGCCGGCGTGCCAGGTCCGGTCCGTAGTGCACCGGACGGATACCTAACGCGGCCAAACGCTCGAAATTGGCTGCGCCACAAGTCCCGATCACATCAGCACCGCGGAGCCGAGCCAGTTGGGCCGCATAGATGCCGACGCCGCCGGCTGCGGCCGACACCACGATGGTCTCGCCGGCTTGGGGGTTGACCGCGGCCACGGACGCCCATGCGGTGGCGCCGGCACCTGCGATGGTGCCCGCGACCTCCCATGACAGACCCGCGGGTTTGAGCGCGAGGCGGTGTGCGCCGAGTGCGACATACTCGGCTTGCGCTCGGCGCGGGGCAATTCCGATCACCTCGTCACCAATGTGGAAGGCCGGTGTCGCCGTACCGGTTTCGACGACATACCCTGCGAAGTCGTTTCCCTGCCCTTCCGGAAAGTGTGCCGGCCACATGGTGGCGTAGCGTCCCTCTCGGATACCGATCTCGCCGGGATTGGTGGCGGCCGCGACCACCGCGACCAGCACTTCGTCGGCTGCGGGCGCGGGGCGGGGGACCTCGGCGACGTCGAGCACCTCGGGGCCGCCGTATCGGGTGAACCTGACTGCTTTCATTCAGAACTCCCGGGTTGGTGCGTAGCGGTAGAAGAACGGCCCCAGCTGTGCGGCCAGAGCCCGGGTCAGTCCGGCGCCATCCTCCAACAGCCGAGCGCCCGGGTCCAGCGGACCGATGTACAGCGGCGCGAAGCCGGCGTCGATGCTGAGCTGTTCTGCGTACTGTCGAGCGGCGTCATCGGCGGCGTAGAGATTGTTGGGTGCGACTCGCTGATCGCCGACCTGAGCGTAGATGCTGGCGAAGTTGGTGGAGAACGCCTTGGCGGTGGGGCCGCCGATGATGGACTGGATCTGGTGCGACAGGGAGCGACTGTTGTCGTGGCGTCCTGTGTAGATGTTGCAGGCGTCGATGGTCGGTTGGCCTGCCAGTCCCGCGACGGCATCGAGTGCTTCCCGGATGTGGGCGGCCGCGACGGCCACGACGATCACGTCCGCCGTTGACGCGTCACCGCGCCGTCACGCCCGAGCAGACTCACCTGATGGCCTCGGCTGCTCCACAGCCGGCCGAGTCGCTGCCCACGTTGCCTCGACCGATCACCGTCACCTTCATGGACACTCCTCTTCACTTGATACCTGAACGATGTATGCGACATCTGTTGTGGTCGAACGGTATTCGATGGCGGCCCGGATCATCACGATGCCGGTTTCGATATCATGCGGAAGCGTCGCAGGTCGAGATCACCTTCGACGAGGCGCGGCACCTCCGCTGCGAACGCCTGCATGTGCGGGAGGTCGAAGTGCTCGGCCAGATCCTCTGCCGAGCGCCAGTTCTCGTACACGCACCAGAGGTCGGGATCTGTCTCGGACCGGTGTAGGTCGTAGATGATGCAGCCCGCCTCCTCGCGGGACGGCTCCACCAGATCCATGAGTCGACGGCCGTGATCGTCACCAAGCCCGCTCTTGGCCTTGACGAACGCGATGTTGGTCACCGTTGTCATCGTTGGTTGTCCTGTTCGTCGGTGCTTTCCTCGTCGGGATAATCGGCTGCGCGCGAAACGTGCTCCCAGGCCGCGATATCGGACTGCAGCGTCGCTGCTTTGGCCAGAGCGACGTCGACCGCCTCGTTGCCCAGGAGCAACCGCTGCGGTGGCTGTGCGCTGGTGGCGGCTGAGAAGATGGCTGCGGCAGCCCGCGCCGGGTCCCCCGCCTGGTTGCCGACAGATTGGTGGTAGGCACGTCGGGCTTGTCCGGCGGTCTGGTCGTAGTCCTCGATCGGGTTCTCCACCTCGTTGGAGGACGCCGCCCAGTTGGTTCGGAAGCCGCTGGGCTCCACCACCATGACGTTGAGCCCCAGGGGAGCCACCTCGATCCGCAACGACTCGGAAAGGCCTTCCACAGCGAATTTGCTCGCCGAGTAGTAGCCTACGGCGGCGAATCCGCTGAGTCCGCCGATCGACGTGAGGTTGATGATCGTGCCGCTGCGCTGGGTCCGCATGACGGGCAAGATCGCGTGGATGGCATTGGCGGTGCCGAAGAAGTTGACGTCGAAGAGGAGTCGAGCGATCTTGTCGTCGGTTTCCTCGATGGCGCCGAAGTAGCCGATGCCGGCGTTGTTGACCAGTACGTCGATGGTGCCGAAATGCCTCACCGCGGCCTCGACCACCTCACTGCACTGTTCACGGTTCACCACGTCGAGCGGCAGTATCAAGGCATTCCCGCGATCGGCGAGGTCGGCCACACTGGATACGTCACGTGCCGTGGCAACGACCTTCTGTCCACGGTCCAGCAGGTGCTCGGCAAGACTGCGGCCGAAGCCGGTGGAGCATCCTGTGACCATCCAGACTTGTGACGGTTGTGTAGTCATGAGTTCCTCCTGTATTTCAGTGGGTGGCGGAAGCTGCGCGGTATTCGCCGATTTCGACGTCACGGACACACAGAGTGGGTACCTGACCCAGGAAGTCGCGCACATACGACTGCTGCATGTGAGTGTCGAAGTCGGCCCTGGCGCCCCATGTTTCGAGGATCATCCAGATATGCGGGTCGTGGACTGACTGATGAATCTCATACCGCTGACAGCCAGGTTCGGCGCGGGTGGGCGCAACCAGCTTCAACAGCTCGTCGCCGAGACGCTCCGCCATAGCGGGCTTGGCGACTGCGAATGCCACGTTGGTCTGGCCATTCGCCTCCGGCGAAGCCGCCGGTGAAACCACGTCGGGTCGATTGTTCGGCATGTGAACCTCGTTCGTCGGTTCGGGAGGATGATCGGCTCACCCGCGGATCATTCGGTCAGATGATCTGCGCGGTCGGCAGAATGGTGATCTCGGTGAGGTTGACGTGCTTGGGCAGCGCGGCGACGAAGGCCACGGTCTCCGCGACATCAGCGGACTGCAGGACGTCGATCTGCTCGATCAGGTCGGCCATCAACTTGGACGCGTCCGGATCGGTCACGTGGTCGGGAAGTTCGGTGTCGACCATGCCAGGCTCGACCGTGGCGACCCGCACGTTCTTGCGACCGAGTTCGGTCCGTAGCAGCCGAGTGATGTGGCTGATGAAAGCCTTAGTGCCGGAATACACCTGGAACTTCTCGAGAACCCTGGTCGCCGCGATCGACGAGGTCGTGATGAGGTCGGCCGGCCGGCCGTCACCGCCCGCCGCCTCGAGTGAACCGACGAATCCCTCGATGGTGTTCATGACGCCCTTGATGTTCAGGTCGATCTGGGCGTCCCAGTCCTGCACTCTGAGATCCCCGATCTCGGAGATGAGCTGAACCCCGGCGTTGGCGAACACGAGGTCGACCGCGCCCAGCTCGGCAGCGATCTGCTCGGCCGCAGCGTGGACGGCGGCCCGGTCGGTGACATCGGTGGGCACGGCCAGCGCGATCCCTCCCTTCGCGGCGATTCGCTCGGTGATCTCGTCGAGGCGATCCTTACGGCGCGCGATGAGCGCGACCTTGGCGCCGAGCTCGGCGAACCGCTCGGCGGTCGCCTCACCGATACCGCTCGATGCCCCTGTGACGACCGCAACACGGCCGGCCAGCGGAGTTCCTGCGATGAGGGTGTTCATGTCTGCTCCTTCAGTGTGCGAAGAGAACCGTTGCGTCGGTTCTGTTTGTCGTGGGAGTCCGTACTCCCGCAAACCACTATTGGTCAGTCCTGGGACCGGAAACAGGGTGGGAGACTCCTACCCTGAACACCGCTGACGGTGGCGCTGCGGGCCGTGACACCGACCTCAGCGCACGCCGATCGTCGGCCGCGCGGCGCGACAGGATGGTCAGTATCCTGTGGAAATGGCTGATGACACGCTGGGGGCGTTCCTGCGGGCTCGTCGCAATGCCGCTGCGGCCGAAATCTATCCTTTCGCCACGCTGACGGGTCGCCGTGTCCCGGGGCTTCGTCGCGAGGAGGTCGCCGAGCTGGCCGGGCTCAGCACCGATTACTACGTGCGGCTCGAGCAGGGCCGCGAAAAGCATCCGTCCGAACAGGTCGTCGAGGCCTTGGCGGCCGCCCTCAAATTGAACCAGCACCAGAGCGACCATCTGCGATTGCTTGCCGGACTCGCCCCGCAGGTGATTCCGTCGACGGCGTCGGTGGATCCGACACTGAACCACATGCTCGATGCGTGGGACGGCGCAGCGGCCTTCATCTTGGACCCGCTGCTGAATTTCACCCAGCTGAATCCGCTCGCGACGGCGCTCTTCAGCTCGTTCGCCGACCACACGAACCTGGTTCGCAACGTCTTTCTCGACCCGGCAGGCAAACGCTTCTTCGTCGACTGGACTCGCGCTGCCGAGTCCTCTGTCGGGTCTCTGCGGGCGACCATGCACCAGCACCACAGCGCGCAGGAGCGCGACGCCCTCGTCGCAGAGCTCCGCGCTGACGACGAGTTCGACCGGCTCTGGCAGAAGTACGACATCAGCCCCAAGACACAGGAGACGAAGCTGCTCAGGCATGAGCAGGCCGGCGAGATCTTGATCAACTTCCATGCCTTCCAGGTGATGAGCGCGCCCGGTCAGCAGCTTGTGGTGTATCAACCGGAACCCGGCAGCATCAGCGAGGCGCGGCTGCTGTCCCTCAGAGATCGGTCCCGTCCTGGCAGCGCGAACCTCTCTGGTGCCGAGGTGGCCTCCTGACGCAGGTCGGGTCAGTTCTGCGATCAGCGAACGGAGGCGCACCAGCTTCCGAGGATCCGAAGCGACTCGTCGCTGACTGATCCCGGTGCCGGGACGTAGACCAACACCATCGTGCCCGGTTCGGCGGCGCTGCCCAGCGCCACTTCATCGACCACCAGCGCGCCCACCTCGCGGTGGGGGAAAACCCGCGTTGCCCGATTGCTCGCGGTCCGGTCCTGCTGCATCCACATCGTCCGGAAAGGCTCGCTGAGCCGGAGCAACTCACAGACCAGACTGCTGGTTTCGGTGTTGGACGGTGCTCGCTGGTACGCCCGGCGCAGCGTCCCGAGTGCATCACGGGCTTGATCACGCCAGGCGTCCGCGCACCACCGTGCTGCCGGATCGAGGAACGTCATCCGCACCACGTTGTCGTGAATGGTGAACTCGGAGAACAATTCACGTGCCAGGTTGTTGATGCTGAGGACATCACCGATGTCGTTGACCACGATTGCGGGCGTATTCGGCAGATGGTTCACCAGTGCGGCGAGCGGGTGAGCGCAGGCCCGTTGACCAGACGCGGAGGGCCCTGCGCGGGTCAGCTTTGCAGGGTCCATCGGCCCAACTCCGTTGATGAGTGCCCCGGTGTGCAGCGCATCAAGACCCCGCGGCGGTGGCACTGCACAGCCGAGCGCTGCAAAGCTGGGCGGCGGCCATGCCGGGAGATCGTTGCCATGTCATCCACGATGCCTTTTGGGGGACGTCTCAACCTGGGTGTCTCGCACCCACCCAGGCCCGAGCCTGGATGAGAGTCGGCGCTCGAATGCGCGGGGCAGCCCCATGCAAAACGTCGGGCCGGCCGCAAAATCCGACGGGCACGGCTTCGCCGATCGTCGATGCTGCGGCAGCGGTGAGCGGTCGTCAAAGAGTCACCGCACAGAGTGCAGACTTGGGCGACGTCGGAGTCGGGCACCATGCGCGTGACGGGCAGATACTGACCAGCGGTCAACGCGCGGCGATGGTCGTTCAGGGCAGCGACGGGGATCCGGTCAAAGACTTCTTCAGGTTGGAGGTTGGTCAACGAGTGCGAGCAACTGCGCTTTGTGCATCTCCGCCCAAGCACGGACCCCGATCGCGGGCCTTCCTAGCAGATAGGGAACGTCGTCCTTGACGGTGCCCATATAACCCATGCGTCCATCGGCGAATTGAGTCAAAAGCTCGAACGAGCTACGGGCGAGCCGACCGCGAGAACGGATGACGTCCACGATGGCGTTGTAGTGCTGGTCATCTGGTCGATGTAGACCCGGGTGGATACCGGAGTCCTGAGAACGTGCCGGCAGGCCATCGTCCGGGGGGCCGACCGGTAGAGCTGTCAGCGATCAAGCCATTTCATCTGCTGCTCGCTGTGGTGCTCACCGGCGGCCGGGGATACCCGCGTCAGTGCGTCGATCTGCTCCTGTGTCAACTCGACCGCGTCGGCAGCGATGTTCTCCTGAACGCGAGCAACGCGTTTGGTGCCAGGAATCGGGGCGATGTCGTCACCCTGGGCGAGCAGCCACGCCAGAGCCACCTGGGCAGCGGTCGCCCCGACCCGTTCGGCGATCGCCACCACTTCTTCGACCGCGCGGAGATTGCGCTCGAAGTTGTCGCCCGAGAAGCGCGGGTTGGTCTTGCGGAAGTCGTTGTCGTCGAAGTCGGCGGTGGACTTGATCTCGCCGGTGAGGAAGCCACGTCCCAGTGGGGAGTAGGCCACGAAGCCGATCCCGAGTTCGCGCAGCAGCGGCAGGACGGCTGTCTCGGGGTCCCGGGTCCAAAGTGAGTATTCCGACTGCAGTGCGGTGATCGGGTGCACCGCGTGGGCGCGCCGGACGTTGTCTACCCCGGCCTCTGACAGGCCGAGGTAGCGGAAATTGCCTTCTGCCACCAAGTCCGCCATCGCACCGACGGTGTCCTATATCGCGGTCGCCGGGTCGACGCGGTGCTGGTAGAACAGATCGATGCGGTCGGTGCCGAGCCGCTGCAGCGAACCCTCCACCGCGAAGCGGATGTTTTCCGGTGAGCTGTCCAGGGGGCCCTTGCCGGTGTGCGACATCATGCCGAACTTGGTGGCGAGGACCACGTCGTCTCGGCGGCCCTTGAGCGCGCGACCCACGAGTTCCTCGTTGACATAGGGCCCGTAGACCTCGGCGGTGTCGATGAGTGTGACGCCCATGTCGATGGCCCGGTGAATGGTGCGGATGGCCTCGGCGTCGTCGGCGCCCGCTCCGGTGTAGACCGCGGACATGCCCATCGCGCCGAGGCCGATCCGCCCGACGTCGAGGTCTCCAAGTGTGATGTGCTCCATCAGTATCGCTTCTTAGCGATTCGATTGTCTTGTCATGCGGGGAGCCTTGAGGGCGTCCGACATCAAAGCAGCGCCTCGGCCACCGCCGTCAGGGCGGCGAGGTGTCCGGCCCTCCATTCCGATCGCCGCGGGGTCACGGTCGGCGTCGAGGGCGGCCTGAGCGACGACGGCGCGCGCGTCGTCGAGTTTGGTTCCCGGGTCTATGAGCGGAAACCATCCGTCGGCGGTCCGACCGGCCCGCCGGTAGCCCGGTGCTGATGCTGCGCCGATCCAGACCGGGATTGGGCGTTGCACCGGCATTGGTGCGATGCCGGCTCCGGTGATGCGGTGATACGTGCCGGCGAACGTCACGCTCTGCTCGCACCACAATCGGCGCAGCACGGCGATCTGTTCCTCAGTGCGCTCACCCCGGTTGGTGAAATCCTGTCCGAGGGCTTAGAATTCGACGGCGTTCTAGCCCACGCCGACACCGAGCCGCAGCCGGCCGCCGCTGAGCAGGTCAACTTCGGCTGCCTGCTTGGCCACCAGGACGGTCTGGCGTTGCGGCAGAATGATCACGCCGGTGACGAGTTCCACCGTCTGGTGACCGCGGCGAGGTAGCCGAACATGACCAGCGGCTCGCTGAACGTGGTCGTAGGCCAAGATGTGGCTGTACCCCAGTTCCTCGACTTGCTGTCCGTAGGCGCGTATCGCGCCGGGGTCGCCGCCGAGTTCGGTTTGGGGGTAGGTCACTCCGACGCGCATCAGAGGCTCAATGCCGTTGCGAGTGCTCGCAGGTTGGGCAGCGGGTCGTCGGTCGGCGCGTCGACGGCGACCTGCACGACCACGTGGTCGGCGCCGGCGTCGAGATGTGCGGTGACCGAGGCGGCGGCCTGTTCGGCTGTTCCCATGCCGACCAGCGCGCGAGCCAGCCGTTCGGACCCGCCGATCACCAGGTCGGTCTCGTCGAAACCTTGTCGCAGTCAGGAGTTCCTGTAGTTGTCCATGCGCGTGAGCGTCTCGATGCGCACCCGAACTGGGGCGACCGGTGGCGGGACTCGACGAACTGAGACGCCGAGGATGACGCCTGCGGCGATCGACCGTCGATTGATCGCTACAGTGAGCGGGCGATGATCTCCTTCATGATCTCGTTGGTCCCGGCGTAAATCTTCTGCACGCGGTTGTCGGCCCACGCGCGGGCGATGGGGTACTCGGTCATGTATCCGTAGCCGCCGTGGAGTTGCAGGCATTCGTCGAGCGCGGCCATCGACCGTTCGGTGGTCCACCACTTCGCCATCGCGACGGTGGGGATGTCGAGTTCGCCGCGCAAGTGCCGCGACACGCAGTCGTCGACGAAGACCCGCCCGATTCGGGCTTCGGTGGCCACTTCGGCGAGTTTGAACTTGGTGTTCTGGAAGGCGAACAGCGGCTTGCCGAACGCCTGGCGGTCCTTGGTGTAGCGAATCGTCTGGTCTAATGCCTCCTCGACGCCGGCGACCGCGCCGACGGCGATGATCAATCGCTCCTGCGGCAGCTGCAGCATCAGTTGCACGAAGCCTTGGCCTTCTTCGGTGCCGAGGAGATTCGTGGTGGGTATCCGGACATCTTCGAAGAACAGTTCGGAGGTGTCCTGACCCTTCTGGCCGAGTTTGTCCAGCACGCGTCCGCGCCGGAAACCGGGCCGGTCGGCCTCCACCAGCACCAGCGAGATTCCGTTGGCGGCTTCGGCGGTGTCGGTCTTGGCGACGACGACGATCAGGTCGGCCTGCGCGCCGTTGGTGATGAAAGTCTTCGAACCGTTGACCACATACTCGTCACCTTCGCGGATGGCTTTGGTCGTCACGGCTTGTAGATCCGACCCGGTTCCGGGCTCGGTCATGGCGATCGCCGCGACCACCTCTCCGCTGGCCATCTTGGGTAGCCACTGGCGTTTCTGGTCGTCGGTGCCGTAGGCGTTGAGGTAGTGCGCGACGATCCCGCTGTGCACCGACTGGCCCCACGAGGTGTCGCCGATGCGGGCCTGTTCCTCGATGAGGACAGCCTCGTGAGCGAAGGTGCCGCCGCCGCCGCCGAATTCCTCGGGAATCGACATGCACAGCAGACCCAGCTCACCGGCCTTGATCCACAGCTCGCGGTCGACGTGGTGCTGTTCGATGAACTTCTCGGCGTTGGGCTTGATTTCCTTCTCGCAGAATGAGCGGGCAAGCTCGCGCAGCGCGTCGAGGTCGTCGTCGAGCCAAGCCGAACGGTATGCGGTCATGTCGTCGCTTCCTGAGTCATTGAGTCGCTTTCTGCACGGCGTGGTAGTCGGGGTGGTGCAGTTCGGCCATCTGTTTGAGGTACTGGGTGGCGAAGCCGGGATACATGGTGGCGTTGAAGCCGTCATCGGTCAGATACCAGCTGCGGCACCCTGAATTACAGGTGGTTTTGGCCAGCCGCTGCTGGATCCCCTCGTTGAAGCGGCGCTGGGCGTCGTCGCGGACGTCGAGGTACTTCAGATTCCACCGGTTCAGAGTCCGGATCGCCCGCACCGCATAGTCGATCTGAGCCTCCATGTACACCAGCGCCGAGTTGTGACCCGGCCCGGAGTTCGGGCCGAAGGTCAGGTACAGGTTCGGGTAACCGGCGACGCTGGTGCTCTTGTACGCATAAGCCCCCGTAGACCATTCCTCCCCGAGTGAGCGACCGTTCAGGCCGGTGACGGGGAACGGGGTGCCGGTCTTGCACACGTCGAAGCCGGTGGCGAACACGATCGCGTCGACGTGGTGTTCGATCCCGTCGGCGGTGCGAATACCGTTGGGGCACAACGTGGCGATCGGCCAGGTGATCAGCTTGCAGTTCTCCTTGGCGAGCGCCGGATAGTAATCGTTGGTGACCAGCAGGCGCTTGCAGCCGGCGGTGAAGCGCGGCGTGAGCTGGCGTCGCATCCACTGGTCCTTGACTTGGCGGCGCAGCTGCAGTCTGGATAGTCCCTGCAGGGCCGTGGTCATCGCGGTCGGCCAGACCAGCCCTAGTGCCATGAACTCGTGCGCCCAGAACACGCCCTTGCGTGCCACGCTCTGGGTGAACGGAAACTGCCGGTAGAGCCGCTTGTTCCACTCCGGGGTGTGGTACTGCAGCCGCGGCAACACCCAGCCGGGCGTGCGTTGAAACACCTTGACCTGGGCGGCGGTCTTGACCAGTTCGGGGATGATCTGCACTGCGCTGGCGCCGGTCCCGATGACGGCGACCCTCTTCCCAGTGGGGTCGTAATCGTGGTCCCAGCGGGCGCTATGTATCGTCTTGCCGGTGTAGGTGTCCAGGCCACGGATCGGTGGCAGGCTCGCGTTTGACAGTGGCCCCTGGGCCATGATGACCGAGACGCTCGTGAAGGTCTTGCCCTCGGCGGTGGCGATAGACCACACGCCGGCGGCCTCGTCGAAGGACAGAGCGGTCACTTCGGTGTTGAACTGGATGAACCGGCGCAGGTCGAATTTTTCGACCATCCACTCGATGTAACCCAGGATGTCGTGACTGCCAGAGTAGCCCTGTGGCCAGTCCGGGTTTTGGGCGAAAGAGAACGAATACAGCAGCGACGGAATGTCGCAAGCGGCCCCGGGATAGGTGTTGTCCCGCCAGGTACCGCCAACTGCGCTGTCGCGTTCTACGATCACGAAGTCTTCGATACCGTTCTGGCGCAACCGAATAGCCGCTCCAAGGCCGGCAAACCCGGCCCCGATGATCACCACTGAGTTGGTCATGACGCCACCGGTTCGGGGGTGAGTTCTTTGATCCACGACGGCACCGGTCGCAGCATCCGCCGCGGGTAGCGCGCGGACAGCGCGATGAGAGGGTTGGCGATGAACTTCCTGAACGGTTCATTGCTTTCCACGACGAGGTTCCCGTGCCCCCGCACGATGCGATACATCGGGTTGCGGCTGGTGTGCTCGCTGCGGTCTCCCACATTGGAGAACCGTTTGATCGCCGCGTACAGGCTCTCCTCTTTGAGTCCCATGGCGACAACGTTGTCGCGCATCTTCGACAACAGCGGTGTGTACACCAATGTGCCAATCAGAAACGCCGGGCTGACTACTGCGCCTACGGAATTGATGAGCAGCTTGCGGGCGGGTCCCATGCCGAGCAGTTCCAGGGCGTGGAAGTCGACGGCGAGGTGCCGGGATTCGTCGGCGTTGATCAGCTTGAACGCCTCGTGGCACACCGGGTCTTTGACCTCATCGAGCAGGAACTTCAGCAGCGCGCCGTCGAGGGCCACCTCGAGCATCGGAATGACGGTGCCCAGCATGCTCAGCGACGCTCGGTCGCCGTAGGTGTCGAGCCAGTCGATCACGAGTCGGATGTTGATGTTCGGTTCGGGGATTTCGTCGTCTTCGAGCATGCCCCACCGGCGCATCAACGCCAGTTCGGCGTTGGCGTGGCGTTGCTCTTCGGCGTGGAAGTAGCGGTAGATCTCGGCGAGGGTGTCATCGGGCGCCTTGAGTGCCAGCGCGGCGAATCCGCGGGCACCGACCTGCTCGATCCACACCAGATCCGACATGAACTCCTTGAGTTTCGGGCGTTGTTCCTCGGTGATCAGCTCGGCGCCCGGGGCGTCCCAGTCGATGTCACCGAGCGCCCACTGGCGGTCCTTGATCTTGGTCAGCATGTCGGACAGGTCCAAGGCCATGACGAACTCCTCTGTGTTGGTTGACGTTTCAGGCGGTAACGGAGGCCCGGGCAGGTCCGGAGGGCAGATGGCCGTCCAGGAATGCGCCGCTGTGGCGGATCGCGGCGCGCGCTTCTGGAACGAAGCGGAACATGGCGGGGAAGACGTGAATTTGGCCCCTGGCGACGTGCAAGCTGACCGTCACCCCGGCGGCGCGCAGGGATTGGGCGAGTCGGCGGGAATCATCGAGCAGCATCTCGGTGCTGCCGACGTGGATCATCGTCGGCGGGAAGCCGGCGACATCGGCGTCGAGCACTGACAGGAGTTGCTCACGAGGGTCGGCGTCGCCGACGTAGAGGGCGAACGCGGGCGCCACCCGCCGGGCCGGGGCGAAGGCGTCGCGTCGCCGCCCGTCCAGGGCGAGCGCCAACGCGCCCGTCAGGTCCAAGGCGGGTGAGTACAGCAGTACCGCGGCCGGGTCCGGTAGGCCGTGACGACGTGCGGACAACGTGGTCGCCACTGCCAACTGACCCCCGGCGGAATCGCCGGCCACGGCGACGGCCCGTCCCGCCGACGTCAGCCACGCGTAGGCAGCCAGGGCGTCGTCGGATGCACACGGGAAGCGGTGCCGCGGTGCCTTGCGGTACTCGACGGCGAATACCGGGCGACCCGAGGACGCTGAGATTTCGCCGATCAGACCGCGGTGCGTGCGCGGTGAACATGCGACGAACGCACCGCCGTGGATGTAGAGCACCGCCGCCCCGTCAGGATCGACGCCAGGCGCGCAGACCCATTCGCCTCGCACCCGCCGGTCACTGAACGTCGTGTCGACCGGTGTGACCGCCAGACCTCGGCGCGGGTGTGCGGCCGCAGCCAGGAAGGCCCGCAGGATTGCGTCCAGACCGGCGATGCCGGCGGCATTGTCGGGGAGCATCCCGGCGACCGGGCGCATCACCGTGCGGCTCACCGCGAACAACGCCCTGCTGGGCCGGCTCGGCGTAATCATCGCCGTGGCCGCATCGCCGCGACGATCGTCCTGGTGTGCCATGAAGAACGAAGGTACATTCTTAGTATGATTGTTTCAACAGCGCGGTACGATCGGTGAAATACGGCAGCTTGTTGGCCAAGGCCGTGGCGCGGTTCGGCTCGCCGGCGGCGGCTGAGGGGACCGCCGGACGCATCCTCGACGCCGCGTTGACGCAGTTCGAGATGTTCGGCATCACCCGCTCGACCGTCGAGGACATCACCCGCCGTTCCGGTCTGGCCCGCGTCACCCTTTACCGGCACTTTCCAGGCAAGAACGAAATCATCGAGGCCGTTCTGCTACGGGAACTCGAGAAGTTCCTTGCCGACCTGCGAGACGAGGCCGCTCGGTTCCCCGAGAAGGAGGACAAACTCGTTGAGGGCTTCGTCTTCACCCACAACACCCTGCGTGACCATGCACTGCTACAACGCTTGCTGGCCACCGAACCCGACACCGTGCTGCCCTTTTTCACCGTCGAAGGCGCCGGTGTCATCCAGACCGCGTCGGAGTTCTTGGCCTACCAGCTGTCGGTCGAGCTGCCCGGCGACGACCGCACACAGCTCGAACTGCTCGAAATAGCCGAGGTGACGGTCCGCATCATCTTGTCGTTCCTGCTGACTCCGTCGCAGAACGTCGCCCTCGGTGACGACGACGCCGCCCGCTCCTTCGCGCGCCGCTACCTAGTCCCGCCACTGCTGGGGCCGACCACCTGACTCCTCATAGACACGTGAGAACGCCGTCGTGACGCCGGAGCTGCAGCGCCGCGGCCGGTTTCGCACGCGCTATCCCGGCACCACCCTGCGAGAGAGCCTGCAAGAGTACTGATCGCACCATGTGTCGCGTACTCCTGCGATGAGCATTCGACGTGGCAATCACGTGCGGCCGTCGGAACCGTCTGCCTCGGCCGAGGTGGTCAGTCGCCTGCGGAAATGGTCCATCGCCTGGGTGAGTGTGTGCATCACCTGATGCGCGGTGCGCAGATCGTCGTCGGAGAAACCGGCCAACGCTGCGCGGTTGGCTGCGCCGAGGTGCGTGAAGAAGGCGCGGGCGAGTTCCATACCGTCGTGCTCGTAGCGCAGGATCGCCTTGCGCCGGTCGGCGGGGTCAGCGTCGCGGCGGATGTGACCCGCGGAGATCATCCGCCGCACCAGGTAGGTGATGCCTGCGTGCGTCAGTCCCAGCCGCTGCTGCAGCTGTCCTGCGGTGAGAGGCATGCCCGACGTCTCTCCGACCATGATGTGCAGAAGCGCGTGGAACTCGTTCGCGCTCAGGTGGTGCAGCTCGGCGAACATCCGACCGATTCGGTCGGATTCGGCGGTGAGAGCGCGAAGGTCGGCGGACAGGAGCGCCTCCAACACCGCCCGATCCGTCGGCTCGACGTTTTCCGCATCGACGCTCACAAGTGATGTTCCTCATTCGTGCGATCCAACCCATCACAGGTTTCGAACGATTCACTGAGTGAAATAATAGAGGGCACGAGGAGGAGGGGTCCATGAACGCCGATCGGCCCGATGTGCTTCACCGGTTGGATTCCACGATGGCCGCTCTGACGGAGCTCAACGCCATCTTCGCCGATGAGGAGTCACTGGACGCTGCGCTGTCGCGAATAGCGCGCAACGCGGTCTCGGCCGTTCCGCAGGCCGACACTGTCTCGATCACAGTCATGGGCAGCACTCCGCGCACCGCCGCGCACACCGATGAATCGGTTCTGGAACTGGATGCGGCTCAGTACGCCGAGGGGGAGGGGCCGTGCCTGGAGGCCGCGCAGACCCGGCAGCCGGTGCGGGTGATGATCGACTCGACTGAGCGGCGATGGCCGCGTTTTCTCGCTGTAGCGCAGGCCGAAGGCATCCGCGCTACCTTGTCCATCCCGCTCATCGTCGGCGCTGTGGCCGGTCACGACGGCGAGCTCGTCGGATCGGTGAACATTTACAGCCGAACCGTGTCGGCGTTCGACCTGGTCGACGAAAAGCTGCTGTGCCTCTACACCGACGCGGCGAGCCGGGCGGTCACCGATGCCCATCGCTGGCGGCGCACGTTGCAGACTGTCACTCAGCTCGAACAGGCGCTGGACTCCCGCTCCGAGATCGATCAAGCCAAGGGCGCGCTGCGCGTTGCGATGGCGTGCACCGCCGACGAGGCATTCGAACTGCTCGTCCGGCGATCACAACGCGAGAACGTCAAGCTCCGAGACATCGCTCATCAAGTGATCGAAGACCTCTCACGTAAGACGGCGCAGTCATAGCCGGCTAACGCCGTTCGGGACGGCCTCGCCGGCTCGTGGTCTGAACCGACGCGGCCTGAGCGCATGTAGAAGTCGACCTCTACATTCGCCTGGCAAGACAGTTGCCTCACACGTGGCCCTGCAAACCAATGCGGTGCGCGATATCACACCGTGAAGGAGACCGACTGCGATGCCGATGCCCTCGTCGACATCGCAGTGCACGCGTGCCTCAACGGGTGTCGTCGTCGGGCCACTCATCAGTGGGTGGCGCGTCGAGCACCGTCAGTGCGGGGTCGTTCACGTAGGTCACACGGTTGCCGCCCGCCCGGCGGGCGTTGTACATGGCGTTGCTGGCGACGGCCATCAGTTCGTCGATCACGTCGGGAGCGGGCAGCTTCGCGACCGGCGCGAGCGGCGTGCAGACCACCCCGATGCTGGCGGTGAGTCGGGCTGAAGCCGCGTTGATGGTGCCTTGTACCCGCTCGATCAACGGCGAGGTGTCGGGCTCGGTGAAGAGGTCGGCGATCACGAATTCCGAGTCGCTGGGATGGGCGAGTACCGCGTTGCTGCGCGCGGTGTCACGCAATCGGCGGGCCACCTCGATCCGGGCCCGGTCGACTCCGATCGTGCCGGCCAGGCTGCGCAGCAGCGAGTAACTGTCGAGGTTGACCACTGCGACCACGAAGAAGCGGTCGTCAGTGCGGCTGCTCGAGGTCAACAGAGTGGCGGCCTTCTCGTGGAACCCGTCATGGTTGAGCAGACCGGTGAGGGCGTCGAGGTTCGGATGAAAGATGTCGGCGTCGAGCAGCCAGATGGTCATTCGGCCGGCGAAGGTGACGAACACGACCACCAGGGCGACGAGCAGTGCCGAGGACACCACGAATGCCAGGTCGTGGCCCGCCCACCGAACGGTCAGCACGGTCAACGTGGCGGCTGCCGCGGTCCAGCACAGTGCCAGCAGGCGCGGGGTGTGGAACAGGGCGGTGTAGGCGGACACCAACCCGAAGGTGCTCGCGCCGAACAGGCCGGCGACCGGGTCGGACTGAATCAGGCATGACACCGCGACGCACACGGTCCCGACCACCACGGTCATCCGGGACTCCGTAGCCGACGGCCAGCGGCGGCGTAGCCACACCGCGCTCATAACCAGGCAGCACACAGCAATTGCGACGGCAACCGCCCGATTCGTGGCGCCGTGCGGTCCCAGGGGGCTCGCGATCAGTGCCACCGAGATGACACCGAGGCCGATGAGCATGGCCGCGACGACACGACAACACAACGCCTGAACATCCCGCGAAGCCAGAAACGCTGTCAGGAAGTAGTAATGGTCGAGACGCCGCCACAAGTTATCGGGCACCGTCGTCAACGAATCCACAAGTGTAGAAACGATTCTTGCGCCGACACCTCGCTACCCACGCGCTTCGTTCCCGTCACTTTCATTCGAGCAGGCTAACAGTTTCAGCAAACACGCGTCGGGCTTTTGGTGGCGACCCCGACCCCGACGCATCCTTCACAGGCGGTGCACATGGCGAGGCAACGCCCCCGCCTACCACGGCCGCGGGGGCGTTACATCGAAAGAACTCGGTCAGCTGATGCCGACAACTTCCTGTGCGATCGCGGCGAGGCGCGTCTGCGCCGCGGACACGACGCGCGCACGGTTCTTGTGCGCTTCCTCCCACGCCACGACGGCGCGGACGTCCGAGGGATCGGTCAGGTCCTTCACCGCGGCCACTGCATCGGCGACAGTCAGCTCGTCGTAGTCCGAGATCGGCAGCTCGGACGAGTCGAGCACGCCGGTGGCGGTGC
The DNA here is from genome assembly GCF_027529605.1 of Mycobacterium hippophais. Taxonomy (NCBI): domain Bacteria; kingdom Bacillati; phylum Actinomycetota; class Actinomycetes; order Mycobacteriales; family Mycobacteriaceae; genus Mycobacterium; species Mycobacterium hippophais. The sequence continues at coordinate 168,587 of NZ_JAPZPY010000005.1, forward strand.
GCGCAGAATGCAACGCGTCCGCGGCCTTGCCCGCACCTTCCTCACGGGTGACCTGCTCAGCGGCGGCAAGCGCAGCATCGCGCGATGCGCTCAGCGTCTTGGTGGCCACGTCGGTCACGCGCTGGCCGCGGTTCACGAGCTCGGTGAACGCCGGGCCGGTGCTGCGCAAGGCTTCGACGGTGCGGTCGACGCCGCGGGTGGTCCAGGTGATGGGAAGGTTCACCGCGCGCACCGCGGCGCCGGTGGCGGCCTGCAGCGGGGTGCGGCGCAATGCGGCCGGGCCGCCGAGGGCTTCCTCTGCGAGAACGGTGGCCAGCCATTCGACGGTGGCGGTGTGCGCGGTGATCAGCCGGTCGGCGAGGGCCTGCACGTCGCTGTTCTTCGCCGCGACGGCGAGGGCCTTGAGGTACCGCGACCGTTGCAGGAGCTGGTCCTCGAGCGCGAGGTCGCCCAACAGTGCTTCGTCGAACGGCGATGCCTGCTCGGTCATCGCCTTGACTGCGGCGGCGGCGCGGCCGATGAACGGGCCGATGACGTCGGGGTAGCCACCCAGTTCGCGAATGGCGGTTTCGATGGCCTCGGTGCGGGAGCGGCCATTGGCGGCGTTCTGTTCCAGCTCGGTGCGGACGGCTTCGGTGCGCGCCTGGGCGACGCGGGTTTCGGCGATCTGGATCTCGGTGTTGGTCAAGTCGAGGATCGCTCGGAGCTGGCTGAGCAGTTTCGCGGTGTCGGTGGCGGACAAGATTGAACTCCTTATAAGTCGGATGACATGGTTCTGGCGCTGACGCGCACGTGCCAGTGGAATTGCCGCCAACGTCACGGGCTAATCGCGAAAGGTCGGATTGTGACGAATCACCCAAGATCAGCGGGACCTCCACGAAGCTCTGCGCGGACCTTGGCAACTGCATGACGGTCACCGGCGCGGCCCATGCTTGGGGGCGGAGCCGCGAACGGTAGGAGGTTGCTGAAGTAGCGGGGTAGCTTCGTTCCATGACCGGTGCCGATGGGGAATCGGCGTTCACCTGGCCGGGCCGCCGCGAGCTCGTCACGCGAATGCACGAGCAGCTCGACGAGTTGGTCGCCGTCCGGGATCAGATGGAACAACTGGTGCGGGTCATCGTCGAGATCAGCTCCGATCTCGATCTCAAGGTGACATTGGAACGGATCGTCAACGGGGCGCTGACACTGACCGGCGCCCGGTACGCAGCACTGGGTGTTCGGGCGACCGACGGCTCCCTGATGTCTTTCGTGGACGCCGGGATGCCCGAGGCCGCCACGCGCCGACTCGGCGACATCCCGGTGGGCGACGGCCTACGCATCGACGACCTCGCAGAGCACATGGAGTTGGCCGGAGCGCTGCCGATCCGGGCGCTCCTCGCCACACCGATCACGGTGCGGGGGGCCGCGTTCGGCAACCTGTACCTGGCTGACGACCGGCCCGGCCGGGTGTTCTCGGACATGCAGGAGAGCGCGGTGCGCGCGTTGGCCACGGCCGCAGCCGCCGCCATCGACAATGCGCGACTGTTCGAGCGCGAACGCGAGTCGGCGAGGTGGACCAGGGCGAGCCGGGAGATCACCAGTGCGTTGCTGTCCGGTGATCCACAGATGGGCCCACTGCAATTGATCGTGAACCGGGCACTCGAGCTGGCCGATGCCGAGCAGGCGATCCTGCTGGTTCCCAAGGAACCCGATGTGCCCGCTCACGAAGTCGACACCCTGGTGGTGGCCGCGACCGCAGGCCGTTACGCCACGGAGGTGATCGGTCAGCAGGTGCCCATGGACGCCTCCACCACAGGCGGCGTGGCCCGTCGCGGCTTGCCGCTCATCACCGATTCGTTCCAGTACCCCATCGAAGGCTTCACCGACGTGGGTGAGCGCTCGGCCATCGTCATGCCGCTCGTCTCCGACGACGCGGTCCTCGGTGTCATCGCCGTCGCGCGTCGTCCTCATCAGCCCCCCTTCGACGACGACTACCTCGTGCTGGTCAGCGACTTCGCCCGGCACGCCGCCATCGCCCTGGCGCTTGCGGCTGGTCGTGAGCATGCGCTCAACCAGGAGCTGGCCCTCGCGAATACCGTCGACCAAGCAGTGCAGGCGGCCGCGGAGGAACTCCGGCGGCTGTGGCGGGCACGGCGCGTGCTGGCCGTGACGTTCTCCGACCACCGTTCCCCGGCGCGGGGCAACGACACAGGTCCGCAGGTGGTGGCGGTCGGCGAGTCGGCGCAGTGGGCCGACCTTCCCGGCGACACCCGCCAGGCGCTCACTGCCTTGCGCGACGGCGACCTCTTGACGGCCAATGTCGTGCAACCGGGCACGGCCGCGATCGCGTTGCAGCACCCCGACGGCGTCCTGGTGGTCTGGATCGATCTCAGCGAAGCGCGGTCGTTCACCCTGGAGGACCAGACACTGCTCACCGTACTGGCCGGCCGACTGGGTCAGGGCTTGCAGCGTGTGCATCAGGTCGACCAGCAGCGCGAAACCGCACTGGCGCTGCAACATGCGATCCTCGGTCCGGCTGAGCTGCCGGACGGGTTCGCCGCTTGCTATCAGGCCGCCAGCCCGCCGCTGCAGGTCGGCGGTGACTGGTATGACATCGTCGACCTCGACGACGGACGCATCGCGTTGGTGGTCGGCGACTGCGTCGGCCACGGGCTCACTGCGGCCACCGTGATGGGACAGGTGCGAAGCGCCTGTCGTGCACTGCTTTTCGATCATCCCAGCCCGGCTGCCGCCCTCATCGGGCTTGATCGTTTCGCTGCGCGACTGCCCGGTGCTCGATGTTCCACCGCTGTGTGCGTGGTGCTCGACCCCGCTACCGGTGAGCTGGTCTACTCCAGTGCAGGGCACCCGCCGCCCATCCTCGTTCACGCCGACGGAACCATCCGCATGCTCGACGACGCCCACACCATCGCGTTGGGGATGAGGGCTGATTGGCCGCGGCCGGAGGGCCGGGTGACGATGTCGTCGGGCGCCACACTGGCGCTCTACACCGACGGCCTCGTCGAACGCCGGCGCGTCGCGCTGGAGGAGGGCATCGGCCGCCTCGCCGACCTGATCTCCGAGCGACGCGACGCGAAACTGGATGAGCTGGTCGGCCAATCCATGTCGTGTCTCGAGCCACCCAGCGGCTACCAGGATGACGTCGTCCTGCTCCTCTACCGCCATCCCGCGCCGCTCGACCTGACCTTCCCCGCCCACGCCGAAAACCTCGCCCCGGCCCGGATTGCACTGCGGGAGTGGTTGAACAAGGTCTACGCCGATCCGGAACAGGCGATGAAAGTGCTTGTCGCCGTGGGAGAAGCTGTCGCAAACGCCGTCGAACACGGTCATCGCGCTGACCCGGACGGAGTCATCACCCTGAACGCGACCGCGATCGGTGACGGAGTGCAGATCACCGTCTCTGACACCGGCACCTGGAAGGCGCCGCTCCCGACGAATTCCCTTCGGGGGAGGGGCACCGCCTTGATGCGGTCGCTGATGCACCACGTCACCATCGACACCCACGCCTCCGGAACGACCGTTCACCTGAAAGCGAGGATTGCCTGATGCCAACGCTTCTCACGCTCGACACCGCTCGCCGTGACGACGGCAGGCTGGTGCTCAGAGCCGCAGGCGAGATCGACCTGAGCAACATCGACGACTTCGATCAGGCGCTCTCCGCAGCGACCGCCACCCTCGAGCAAGATGATGAACGGCTGATCGTGGACCTCAGCGCACTGGAGTATCTGGACAGCGCCGCGATCAATGCGCTGTTCGTTCGCGGTGAGCAGATCCACGTCATCGCCCCGCAGCTTTTGATGTCCACCCTCGCCATGACCGGGCTCACCGAACTGGTCCCTGTGGAGGCCGCGCCGCCGGCCTGAGGGCTTTCGATCAGGAGTTGTTAGTCGTGACGACCGACCCCGAGCTTGATCCGACAGCGGTGGAGATCGGCAGGTTCTACCCGCACGAACCCGATCTGGTGTGGCGCGCCTTGACCGATCCCAAGGTGGTCGAGCAATGGCTGATGCCGTCCACCGGGATGGCAGCCGCCGCGGAAGGAACCCACTTCGTCTTCATGGTGCCTACCCAGCCTCCCGGTGAGATCGCCTGCGAGGTCCTGCAGCTGCGTCCGGGTGAGCAGTTGGTGCTGAGTTGGGTTGATCTGCGCGCCACTCGCCCGGCGCGTTGGGTTGTGGACTGGGCCGTCCACCGTGAGGGTCGCGGCACCCGATTACTGCTCACGCACAGCGGATTCGACATCAACGACCGACGACAGAAGATGGCACGCAACGGGATGGAACGAATGTGGCGGCGCGCCCTGACACAGCTGGGTGAACTCCTCGACCGTACGCAGTGATCCTCGAGCCGACGGTCTCGTCGTGGCGCATCCACATCGCGCAACCTGCGCCCGTGTTCTCGGCTCAGAAGGCGGACCGCAGCCGCTGCGGTAGGAGGGCCACGATCTGGGAGAGGCGCTCGAACCTCGCCGCGGGAAGGCCCAGGGCATCGCACATGGCGTAGCGGTCGAAGAAGAAGTGCTCGCTTGCGATCAGCCCGTCTCTGATCGTGAATACGCAGACGAACGGCAGTGTCGCGGTGCGGTGAGTTGCAGGCCAAGGACCTATGCGTCCGTGCATGGTCATGCGCAACGTTCCCCAGCATGTGTAGCCGTAGCCAGTGAGAACGCTGTCCTCGAGGGTGACGTGGTAGTTGGGAAAGATGCCGAAGAAGGTGTCGAGGAGGCGGCCGACGTTGCGTTTCCCCACCGTGGTGTTGTGCACCGCTTCGGTGTGGAGAAGAAAGTCATGGGTGCACAGCCGCAATGCCGCCTCGGTGTCTTGATGACATTTCGCTTCGGCGTAGCGGCCGACCAGGTCGCGAACCGACTCTGCTGACACCAGGTCTTCATGCATGGTCTTCTCCGTTCAGTTGGCGGTACGCGTCATCGAGCGACGAGCGTTTTCAGCGGGTGAGCCATTGCCGCCACACCGAGGGGTGTCGCAGCAACGTCGGCAGCACGGCGAGCGGGTCGAAGTAGGTCACGCGCTCGATGGCCTTCCCATCGCGAAGGACGAGCCGGTTCACGGTCGGCCAGGTGAGGGTGTCCCGGCCGAAGTCGGCGTGCAGAGTGAATTCGATGAAGACCCGATCACCGTCGGCGACCCAGTGATCGATGCGCGCGTGCAGACCGGGCAGGCAGCGGCAGAAGCGCTCGAATTGGCGTTGGGCTCGGGTGATCCCGACCGTTGACCGTGCTAGCGGTTGGCGAAGCACGACATCCGGGTGCAGCAGTTCGGGCAGTCGCGCTGGGGACGGCGCGTCCCAGAAGTCGGCGAATTTCGCGACGAAGGGATGTCCTGGCGGGCACGTGTCCATGCCGTGAGCCTGCTCGAATGACCCGTGTGGTGTCACTGCAATCTGCTGCCAACTACTGCCTGCCGGCGCATCGCACCGCAGTGAAGCGTCGACAGTGGCGGCGCGAAGTGCGAGTCAGTTGGCGCGCTTTGCGAGCACAAGGCCGACTCCGTTGTCGTAGCTTTGGAATCACTGAGCATCACGACACGAGGGGCACCCATGAGCTGGTCAACGAAGAAGATCCCCGATCTGCACGGCAGGGTCGCCGTCGTCACCGGAGCCAACGGCGGGCTCGGACTCGCCTCCGCCAAGGCCCTCGCCGGTGCCGGCGCCCACGTGGTGATGGCGGTCCGCAACAAGGCCAAGGCAGCCGACGCACACGCAGAGATCATCACTGAGCACCCGGACGCGTCACTCGAGATCGTCGACCTGGATCTCGGTTCGCTCGCCTCTGTCGCGGCCGCGGCAAAGGCGATCGCCGCCGCGCACGACCGCATCGACATCCTCATGTGCAACGCCGGTGTGATGGCGCTTCCTCAGGGGACGACGGTGGATGGCTTCGACACCCAGATGGGCATCAACGTCCTCGGTCACTGGGCGCTGATCTCGCACCTGCTGCCCGTGCTGGTCGCCACACCCGGCGCACGAGTGGTGACCCTGTCGAGCACTGCGCAGCACACCGGTCGCGCCGTCGATCCCGCCGACCCCCACATGCGCGAGAACTTCGACGAGTGGCGCATGTACGGCCAGACCAAGCTCGCGATGCGCCACCTGGCGGTCGGCCTTCAGAGGCAATTCGACGACGCGGGCATCGACGCGAAGGCACTGTCCGCCCAGCCGGGCCTGACGAACTCCGACCTGCAGACCACCACACAGGCCCACGGCAGCGCCGGACTACTCGGCACTGTCTCCGAGAGACTGGTCAAGGTGATCGGCATGTCGACCGACCGCGGCGCGCTCAGTCAGTTGCGGGCAGCCGTCGATCCGGATGCACCAGGTGGCGGGTTCTACGGGCCGCTGTGGGGCACGAACGGCCCGCCGGTTCGCAAGCCACTGGTACGGCCCGGCAGCAATGCCGCCATCGACGCGTTGTGGCGCGCGGCCGAGAGTGAGACTGGTCTCCGAGTCGACGTGGGCGCCGTCGTCGGAGCATGAGCACTCTCGTCGCGCCGTTTCGCCTGTCGCTGCCGTTCGTGCGGGTACTTCTCGCCGACCTCGGCGTGCGGGCGGCCGACCTGCTCGACGCGGCGGGGTTACCCGGAGACCTGCTGGGCCGTGAGGATGCGGCGCTGACCCCGCCTCAGTACTACGCACTGTTCGATGCTCTGGATCAACTCGTGGGTGATCGGGAGCTGGCGACGACGATCGCCGGCACGCTGAGCCCCGAGGTCTTCGACCCGCCGATCTTCGCGGCGATGTGCAGTCCCAATTTGCAGGTCGCAGCCGAACGCATCGCCGTGCACAAACGTCTGCTCGGGCCGATTCGCCTGTGGATCGAGGCAGATGCCGACGGTGTCAGCCTCGAGTTCTGCTGGCCCGCAGGCAATTCCCCACCGGCTGTGCTGCCCGCCGTCGAAGTCGCCTTTTTCGCGGCCCTGGCCCGGATCGGCACCCGCACCCGCGTCGTACCTGCGCGTGTCGTGCTGCCGCAGCCGCCGCGCAACCTCGCAGCAGTCGAGGACTGGCTGCGCACACGGGTGGAGCGGGGCGACACCACCCTCATCCGGTTCTCCCGCCTCGACGCCTCCCGGCCGTTCCTGACCGCCAACGCGGGTATGTGGGAGTTCTTCGAACCCGAGCTGCGCCGACGCCTCGATGATCTCGCGGCCGACGCCGCGCTCGGCACCAAGGTTCGCGCCATCCTGGTCGAACTACTGCCCGCCGGTGCCGGAACGACGCACGGCGTCGCACGCTACCTCGGCATCAGCACCCGCACGCTGCAGCGCCGCCTCGGCGAGGAAGGCACGACGTTCCAAGTAATCCTCGCTGAGGTCCGCGAAGACCTGGCTCGCCATTACCTCACCCAGTCCGCACTGTCGTTGACCGAGATCGCATTCCTCCTGGGCTACGACGACCCGAACTCCTTCCACCGCGCCTTCAGTCGCAGGACAGGGCGCACCCCGCTCGGAGTCAGGGTCGCCGCGACCGGATGACGGTGCTGCTCAGACCAAGGGCTCATTGCGTTCGGTGAGGGCAAGCAACAGGTCTCGAAGCTCATGGCGCGTGTCATGGTCGGGTTCTGCGTCGAAGACTTCGGTCATCGAGTCGCCGTCGAGTGCGCGCGCGATGAGGAGCACCCGTTGCGGGTGCAGTCCGTCGCCGGCCATCTCGGTTTCCCACCGGCGACCGTTGATGCGGGCGTGTTCGAAGAGGCCGGGGATGGCCAGAAGAGCTGACTGCACCGCGACGTTCCGCCATGGTCCGTCGCCGATCGACGGATCGAACGAGGCCCTGATGTGCGCGCGGCAGAATCGGCCCGGCCGGCCGTCGTCTGGTTCGAGGTGTCTGGCGACGGCGTCGTCGTACTGCTGGATCCAGTGCTCGCACAGCGCGCGCAGCAGCGCTTCCCGGCTGCGAAAATGATGTAGCAGACCACCTTTGGAGACACCTGCGTCCCGGGCGACGACCTCGAGGCTCACCTGGGGGCCGTGAGCCATCAGCGCACGCTCCGCCGCTTCCAACAGGGCGCGGCGAGTGCGTATCGCATCGCGCTGCACCGTAGTCACTTCCCGAGCATACCCATCGAAGGTGGCTAGCCGACCGTCTGGACGGTATGTTAACGGCATGGCAGGTGTGGAGCGGTCGATGGACGGCCGAACCGACGATCACGGGGAGGCGAGGACCGCTGGCCGCAAGGAGTGGCTCGGGTTGGCCGTCCTGGTACTCGCGGTGGTCCTGTTGGCCGTCGACGCCACGGTGCTTTCGCTTGCGGTCCCGTCGCTGGCCGAAGATCTCGACCCCTCGGCCACGCAGCTGCTGTGGATCGTCGACGTGTACTCCTTTGCGCTGGCCGGGCTGCTGGTCACGATGGGCAACCTGGGAGACCGGATCGGCCGGAAACGACTGCTGCTGATCGGAGCGGCGGGATTCGGGGCGGCGTCACTGCTCGCAGCGATCGCACCGACGGCAGCCTGGTTGATCGCGGCGCGCGCCCTGTTGGGCGTGGCCGGCGCGACGTTGATGCCGTCGACGTTGTCGTTGATTCGGACGATGTTCCCGGACGCGCGCCAGCGCACCACCGCGATCGCGGTGTGGGGCGGCGCGGCGACTGCTGGCGCCGCCGCCGGACCACTGGTGGGCGGCGCTCTACTGCAACACTTCTGGTGGGGTTCGGTGTTCGTGATCAACCTGCCGGTGATGGTGCTGCTCCTGGTCACCGGAGCCTGGTTGTTGCCGGAGTCGCGGTCGCCGCAGTCCGCGCCGTTGGACGTCCTGGGCGCCGTGTTGTCGGTGGCCACGATCATTCCCGCGGTCTACGCGATCAAGCTCCTCGCCAGCGAGGGCCTCGACGTCACCGTGGTCGTGGCGGCGGCCTTCGCGACCGTGTGTGGCTCGTTGTTCGTCGCTCGGCAGCGCCGTGCCGCGGCTCCGCTCCTCGATCTGGGACTGTTCCGGTCGAAGGCCTTCTCGGGCGCGGTGGCGGCCAACGTGCTCGCCATCTTCGCGCTGAGCGGATTGCTTTTCTACCTGTCGCAGTACCTGCAATTGGTGCGCGGTTTGCGGCCCCTTGCCGCTGGCGTCGCGCAGTCACCGATGACGTTGGCGAGCCTGTTCACCGCGTTCCTGGCCGGCTGGCTGGTGGCGCGCTTGGGTCGCGGGCGGGTCATCGGCGCGGGCTTGGCGTGCGCAGCGGCCGGGGTGGCCACGGTCGCGGCGGCGGAGGTCGTGCCCGGGTACGGGTGGCTGGCCGCCGGCCTGGCGGTGACCGGGTTCGGTGTCGGGTTGGCCTTGACGGTCACCACCGATGCCGTCGTGTCCGCCGTACCGGCCGAACGGGCAGGAGCAGCGGCAGCGGTGTCGGAAACCGGGTACGAATTGGGCGCGGCACTCGGCATCGCCCTCCTGGGCTCGTTGCACACCGCGCTCTACCGCGGCCATCTCACCCTCCCCACCGGCCTCGCCGACGACCTCGCCGAACGCGCCCGCGAATCCATCGCCTCGGCCATGACCGCGGCCAGTGACGCATCAGCAAGCCTGCGCGAACCGATTGTCACCGCGAGCCGGGAGGCTTTCGTGACCGCGATGCAGATGACCTCAGCGGTGACCGCCGCGCTGCTCGTGGCCGCCGCCGTCGTCTCGTGGCGCCTCATTCCGGCGGCCACACCGCCGCCGCTCGACCGCCAGGACCCGGTGCGGCCGAGTGAAACCGCCACCGGCCGAATCAGGTTGTCCGCACTACGCGCGGCGGCCGGTCGCACCGCCGCGGCGATCGCGAGACCGGTCGTCGGAGCCGACGTCGGCGGCATGCTCGAAGCCTCGGTCACCGGGGTCAAGATCGCGCAGGCGCGCCACTTCGACCGCGCCGGCACCCGGGCCGCAGCCGCCCGCGGCGAACCCGCCGCCCTGGCGGCGTTCGTCGACCGGCGCACCGCCACCCGGCACGACTGGGTGCACGCCGAGATGCTTGCCGTGAAGTCCCCGCGACCCGGCTCGGCGCTGACCGCGCTGACAGCAGTGTGGGCGCAACGTCGGCAATGGGACGACGCCGAACGGCTGGCCCGCGAGGCGGCCCGTCACAACGCTCCCACCGCGTTGACGATGACCGCTCTCGCATTGGCCGGTGCGCAGCGTTGGACCGATGCCCGCCGCCTGGCCGCCGAAGCGGTTCGACACGGCGATCGCGACGCGATCGTGCACCTGGCCGAGGTGTGCGAAGTCGCAGGGGAGACCGACCTCCTCCTCGAGCTGACGACCACCACGATGCTCGCCCGACCTCAATCCGACGATCGAGAGGACCTCAACGATGACCGATAGCACCGAGTTACCGATTATTCTGCAGCGCCACAACGTGTTCGACCCCGATGCGGATTTGACCAAAGCCCGCGATGAGGGTGTGCTGACTCGGGTCTCTGTGATGTTCTCGTCCGCCCCCAAGCCGGCGTACGTCATCACCAATCACGAGCACGCGCGCGCCGTTCTCGCCAACAGCGCCGACTTCGCGGTTGTCTCAGCCGACTACGGCCCGGTCAGCGACGAGGAGGCTGCCGCGATGCGAGCCGGCAACCTGCTCGAGATGAACCCACCCGAGCACACCCGGCTGCGCCGCATGCTCATCTCCGCCTTCACCGCCCGCCGCATCGCCGCGCTCGAATCGCGCATCACCCAAATAGTCGACGGATTCCTCGACGACCTGGCAGCTCAACCCCAGCCCGCCGACCTGGTGGCTCATTTCGCGCTGCCGGTGCCATCGTTGGTCATCTGCGAGTTGCTCGGTGTGCCCTACCACGATCGCGACGAATTCCAGCAGCGGGCGCAAGCGATGGTGGACTCGACCCTGAGTTCCGCCGAACAACTGCAGGTCGACCGAGAACAGCGTCGTTACATGGCCGGACTCGTCGCCATGGCGCAAGCCGATCCCGGCGACGACCTACTGGGCGCACTGGTACGCAGTCATGGCGCGGACCTCTCGGACGACGAACTCGTCGGCATCGGCTCACTGCTGCTCATCGCCGGGCACGAAACCACCGCCAATATGCTGGGGTTGGGGACGCTCGCCCTGCTGCGCCACCCCGACCAGCTCGCCGCGCTGCGCGACGATCCCGCTCTGATCGAGCCCGCAGTCGAAGAACTGATGCGCTGGCTGTCGATCGTGCCCAGCGGCGTCGAACGCATCACGACCCGTGAGGTCACCATTGGCAACCACATCATTCCCTCGGGCGAACACGTGGTCGTCTACCTTCCCGCCGCTAATCGCGACCCGGACTTCGTCACTGATGCCGACCGGCTCGACGTGCGTCGCGGCGCGCCCGGACACGTCGCGTTCGGGCACGGCGTGCACCACTGCCTGGGAGCACCGCTGGCTCGAGCCGAGATGCGCATCGCCTTCCCCGCGCTGCTGCGACGCTTCCCGAATCTGGCGTTGGGGGTACCTTTCGACGACGTCGCCTACCGGCGCAACCACGCCGTATACGGTGTTCACGCCCTCCCCGTCACGTGGTAGCCCGCCTGTCCCACAACGTCTTCCGGTTACATGCCGACACCGAGGTGTGCATCGGTGCAGGCATGTGCGCCACCACCGCCCCTGATGTCTTCGATCAGGATGACGGCACCGGCTTAGTGGATCTGCGCACGCAGGCACCAGCCGAAGCTCACCTCGCCGCCGTGCGGCGCGCCGTCGCCTGTTGTCCGTCTGGCGCACTGATGCTCTCCGCCGAACCTGCGCCTGAAACACCGCCCCGGCTCACCGGTTCGACGTCGATGGCCAGGCGACCTGGCTGCTGACCCGCCACAGTGACATTCGTCAACTCCTGACCGACCCGAGGTTTTCTCGCGCCGCGCTTGCCGAGCCGGGCAATCACGACTCGATCTCGATGATGGATGGCCGTGAGCACGCTCGGGTGCGATCGGTCGTGGTGCGCGCTTTCAGCGCGCTCTCTGTCTGCCCCTTCCGGTGACCGTGATCAGTGAACTGTTGGGGGTTCCGGACGGGGACCGCAACACATTCGGCCAGTGGTCCACGTCGTCTCTGCTGGACACCCATCCAGGCTACGACTGATCACCGGCCCTAGACATGGTCTGCCAGTACGTGGCTGGTGAGGTTCGACCGCCGCTCACCGCTTGCTGCGCTGGCCCTCCGCGAGCTGTGCGGTGATCCGATCAGCGCCGAGGCGGCGTTGCAGGGCGGCGGCCAGGTCGGGAATCGCGCCGCCGAGAAGTGCGACGGTCCGGAGGCCCCGCGGCGCGACGTCCACCTCGGCGCGGTTGTCTTCAATGGCACGAACCGCAGCCCGGGCTACGTCGAGTGGTGACCGGGTAGCGATGCCGCGTGGCAGTGTCGCGCCGGAATCAGCGAACATGCCTGCGTCGCTGATGTAACCGGGAAAAATCGTCGACACGCCGACATTGTGCGGGCGCATGTCGGCGCGAAGCGCGAGGGCGAAGCCGCGCATCCCGAACTTTGTTGCGTTGTACAGCGACGCCTGTGACGAAGCTGTCTTGCCCGACAGGGACGAGACGAAGACCATGTGACCGCGGCGTCGCGCAACCATGCGTTCGGCGGCCCACTTGGCCAGAACGATCACTGCGCGCAGGTTGACGTCGAGTACCCGGTCGACTTGGTCGACGGAGTAGTCGGACAGGAAACCCGTCGCCGGCAGTGCGGCGTTGGCGATCAGTACGTCGATTTCGCCGACGGCACGCATCAGGTGCTCGACCGCGGCGCGGTCGGTCAAGTCGGCCGGGACAGCACGCCCACCAATGTGGTCAGCCAGCGGCTCGAGGACATCGGCGCGCCGTCCGGTGAGAATTACTCGGCTTCCGCGCGCGGCGAACTCCGTCGCCAGCGCCTGCCCGATTCCCCCTGTGGCGCCGGTCAGCAGCACGCGCGCCCCAGCCAGGTCCACTGGCGTAAATCCGTTGTCGCGCATCGGCGAATCAGGCATCGGCTCGGTTGGAAGACGCGAGACGGGGGTCGTCCGTGGATTCCACGGTCGCTCCCGGGGTGAAGAAGAGCTCGACCACCTCCCGTACATCGACATGCCGATGCCAGTGCCCTTTCGGCACGATGACGAACTGTCCGGCCTCGAGCGGGATGCGTTGCCGGTCGGCACCGACGAGTATCTCGACAGTGACGCTGCCGCGCAGCACCATCAGCAGCTCGTCTGTGTCGGGGTGTAGTTCCCAGTCCGCCTGCGCGAGGTGGTCGCCGTAGTACATGCCGAATGCCGCGCCATTGAACGGCGCGACTTCCCGGAAGTCGAAGGGTGACAGCGTCTCGGACAGGGCGACGGGGTCGTATTTCTGCATGCCCCACCATCTCCGAGTCTTCAGCGCGGGTCTTGTACGAATGTTCCCTCTGCGCGGGTGGTGTCCTCGAGGACCAGCTCCGGCGCACCGGCCAAGGAGGTGGGGGTCATTCCGGTGAAGGCGAGCACCTCGCGGTGCAGATGAGACTGGTCGGCAAACCCGCAGTCGGCGGCGACCTGCGCTGCATTGTCACCCGCGGCCAGCCCTTGAGCTGCATGACTGAAGCGGAAAAGTCGAACTGCATGCTTCGGCGGGAGGCCGATCTGCGACCGGAACCGGGACCACAGCCGTTTACGGCTCCAGCCGATGCTCTCGGCAAGATGTTCCACGCGCAGGCCACCCCGGCTGACGATGAGCTGATCCCAGGCCCAGGCCACCTCCCGATCGACCGATGGCCGGTCTCGACCATGGCGGGTGAGCAGCGCCTCGGTCGCGGCGAAGCGGTCGTCCCACGTAGGGGCGTCGCCCAGTTGCTGTCGGACTCGATCTGCGGCACGGCCCCAGACAGCGTCGGCGGGCACGACGCCTCCAGCCATCTCTACGAGCGGAACACCGAGCACGCGGTATGCGACGACGGGGGAGAGGCGTACCTCGACGCACTCGATGTTGGTGCCGCTCATACGCATCGCTCCGGTGTGGAGTCCGGACACCAAGCTCCCGCGCTGCGATCGATCCGTGCCGCCGTTCACAGTGAGCGACCCGTCGCCGCACTCCAAGATCACCGTTATTGCGGGATATGGGATCAGCGGCAGATCGATCGCACCTGCGCCCTGGTTCCGGAACCCGGTGATGCTGACGCCGTTGGGGCGAACCCGCCGCACCGGCTGCACGACGTCCCACCGTGGCGCCGCGCCGTGCTGCAGCGAACGGGGCTTCATCGCTCCACACTAATCTGCGGACGGTTGACGCCTTCTCGAAGTACGCCGCTCAGGCCGTCACGAAGGTCGGGCTTTGTGTGTCCAGCGGTTCGGGTCGGTTTCGAGGGCGCCGCGGTCCCATCCCATCAAATCGGCGGCCGCGCCGTAGGTGAACTCGAGGAAGTCCATCACCGCCCCGTCGGGGTCCTTCGCTTTGCGCGCGACCTCGTACGGCAACAGGTACTGCCGCAGGCCGGCGTCGTAGAAGACACCGGCGGGCTTGTCTGAGGCGTCGGCGAACCCCGCCGGTTCGGGATAGGCGTAGGAGTAGAACGCTCCTTCGGCCGCGCCGCCGGGCCAGAAGCCGCAACTACTCAGCTCGTGCGAGTACCCCTCTTCCATCACCCAGTCGCCGCAGTTCGGCGCGCCTCCGGGATGCCGGGGAGCCAGGCCACCGGAGAACCGCGTGCATGCCAGGTCGAAGGAACCCCAGAAGAAGTGCACGGGACTGACCTTGCCGATGAACCGGGCACGGAACCGGCCGATCACCCGGTCGGCCTGCACCAGCTGTCGCCAGAATGCGTTGGCAGCGGCGGGGTCGTAGCCGGCGTGCGTGTCCTCGGCGAACGGGACGGCGGGATCCACTTCGTTGGGCGCGTTCGAGATGTTCGCGTCGATACCGAGACTGCCGAGCGTGTCCAGCACCGCTTGGTGGAACCGCGCCACGGAGGTGTCCTGCAGATCGATGGTGGCGGCGCCGCCATCACTCACCCGCACCGCGAGGGCATGGTCGACGAAGTCGAACTCCATGTCGAAGGAGTCGGTGCCCAAGGGGATCGCCGACGTCGTCAACCCTCGCGGCGACACGTACAGCGGCACCTGCCACCAGTGGTTGAGCAGTGGCGCGTGGGCCAGCCGCACCTTGCCCACGATCTGGGTCCACATGTGCAGCGATCGGCGCGTCGGTTCCCAGTCGTCGACGCGTAATGCCGGCCAACCCTCACCCGATCGGACGTCTGTCATTCGAACCTCCCTCGATGTTGTGAACCGAACAGGTGCCCGGTGTCGCCAGAGTCCGGCCAACGCGGTGTCGGCGTATGGGCTGTCGACTTCACCGAACACGAAGTCCGGCGGCAATGCTGCGCTTCACCGTTCTCGTCACGAAGTCGATGATGGCGTCCAGGGCATCAGATGCCGGGACCGCGGCGCACGGCTGGTGGTCGATGAGCAGCTCCTCGTGAATACGTAAAGCGTTGAGGGACAGTACGTTCAGTGCAATGAGAGCGCCCAGCCGTTCAAGGGCTGCGGAAGATAACAATACGGTCCGGTCCGGTTCGCGTCAATACGGTCCGTTGTGTACGGGTGTACGGGAACACCGCGGGGCGCGATTTGGCAGCGTGGAGAGTCAACTGTCCACTACCGCAGGCGAACACCATGGAAGGCGATCTTCAGCAGGGCGTCGATGTGGCTGGGCTCGATCGGCATCGCGTGGAACAGCCGGTATTCGATGACGCCGTAGAGCACTTCGCGCAGGGTTTCCACGTCAGTGTCGGCTCGTATCTCGCCGCGCTCCTGGGCTAAGGCGATTCGTGCGCTGAACGCCTTGACGTTGGGTTCGATGATCTGGTCGAAGAGGGCATGCAACAGATCGGGGTCGGACTGGCCGGCGGCGATCAGGCCTCGGTATGCCGGTCCGAACCCCGTCGTCGCGATCACCTCCACGATCCCAGTCAGCTGTGTCCGGAGATCGGCGACGAGATCCCCGGTGTCGGGGAACGCGACCACCGGATCAAGACTCTGAGTCGCAGCTTCGAGGACCACCGCACCCTTGGAGGGCCACCACCGGTAGATCGTCTGCTTGCTCACGCAGGCCCGCCTGGCGATCGCCTCGATCGAGATGTTGTCGTACCCCAGTTCGGCGATCATCGCGATGGACGCCTCGAGGATGGCGCGACGAGAGTTTTCGTTGCGATTCGCGGGCATGTCGAAACCCTAGCGATTTGCCCGTGGTCTCAATACGCAACGGTCCGTATTGACGCGAAACGGACCGGACCGTATTGTTACACGCCGTGGCCCGCGGGTGTGTGGGTCCCCTCAGTCACAAAACCTGTTGTCTTGCAACGCTTTATGGGAGAGCTCAGAGGGCGACCGGACCGCGCGACCAATCGGGGTCGCTCGCCGAGCCGTCGTCGGCGGTGCGCTCGGCCGCCTCCGACTCGCCGGGAAGGACCGGAATGGCAGATTCCGAGCGCGCCAACGCTTTGCGCGCGACCGACGCACGTACTTCGAAAGGGCGTCCCGACACGACACGCCGGCTGTCTGGCTGGCAGCCGTTGCGCATCATCCGCGAGAACACCCGCGCCTATTTCGCCATGAATGCGTGTATGTACGGACTGTTCCTCGCCGGCTTCGGTGCCGGGCTTCTGTTCCCTGCGCTCAGTGAGGTACAGCAGACGCGACTGGAGGACGACGGCACAGCCGAGTTGGTGCAATCGCTCATCGCCACTCCCTGGCTGTTCGCACTCGTGATTCTTGCGGTGAACACCGTCAAGATGTGCGTGCTGACGATCGTTCTGCCGTCGATGATCGTGCCGTTCGCCGGCATCGCACTGTTCGCCTACTGGGCCGCCTCGACGGGGGTGACCCTCGTCCCCGCGAGTGACATCGGCTGGGTGGCTCTCATTCCCCACTCCCTGACGTTGATCATCGAGTTCCAGGCTTACATCCTCGTCCTGCTCGGCGTGTACCTGCTGGGCAAGTGCTGGATCCGTCCGGCAACCGCTGGTGTCCAGAAGCGGCGGGAAGGCTACGTCGAAGGTCTGCGACAGCTCGGTTGGCTGTCTCTACCTGCCGCCATCCTGCTCATCATCGGCGCGGTATACGAAGCGTTTTCGCTGAGATACTTCGTACATCCCTTGGCTCAGTGGTTGTTGTGAAGCCAGCGTTGCCGCCCGGGCAGATGCGGTACTCCAACAGGCGCCATTCGCCCACCTGAACGTCGCAAAGTAGAGGAGACTGCCAGCAATGATGCTTTCCTCGAACCCCGGCCTGGCAGGACGGATGGCCGAGCTGGCACGCGCGCTGGCCGGCCCGAGCGGGATCGAGGCAGTGCTTGCGGGGGTTGCCGGCGCGGCCATTGAGCTGATTCCCGATGTCGATGTCGCAGCGACGCTGCTCATCGGCAAAGGCCACACCTTCGAAACACTGCCGGCGAACAGCGAGTTCGCGGACAAACTTCACGAGCTGCAGATGACGTTCGACGAGGGTCCCTGCGTGCAGGCCGCACTCGACGACGTCATCGTGCGCACCGATGACTTCCGCAACGAGACACGGTGGCCGCAGTACGCACCGGCGTGCGTGGACCTCGGCATCCTCAGCGGCCTGTCCTTCAAGCTGTACACCGCCGACCGCACCGCCGGCGCTCTGAACCTGTTCAGCTTCCGTCCACACGCCTGGACCACCGAGACGGAGACCATCGGGACCATCCTCGCCGCCCACGCGGCCGCCGCGATTCTCGCCAACCGGCAGAGCGAACAGCTGCGGTCCGCGTTGTCGACCCGGGACCGGATCGGTCAGGCCAAGGGCATCATCATGGAGCGTTACAAGCTCGACGACGTGGCGGCCTTCGAGATGATGCGCCGGCTCTCCCAGGAGAGCAATGTGAGGCTCGCCGACATCGCGCAGCAGGTCATCGACTCTCGCGAATGACGGCACCGACGCCATCCGTGAACAGGCCCAGCAACATGCTGAGCAGGCCCGCCGCAAGATGGCCGAGCGGCGCAGCGGCGACGACGGAGTAATCAGCGGCTGGCTCAGCGAGCGCGCAGGTCAGTGGGACTTGGGTGGCCAGGACGAGGCCACCATGCAGCGCCAGAAGTACCTGTGGAACTTCCTTGTGGATCACTGGTTCCGGATGGAGTTCGACGGCTGGGAGAACCTGCCCGACCCGCCGGTGCTGCTCGTGGGCATCCACTCGGGCGCCCCGTTCGTCTGGGATGCCTGGACCGTCGGGGTCCAGTGGTGGCGCCGCTTCGGTCAGGAGCGACCACTGCACGGAACTGCCCACGACGCACTGATGGCGATACCGGTGATCGGCCGGTACTTCCGCGCGATGGGGGTGCTACCCGCCGCGCCCGACTCGATGGCCACCGCACTGGCCGAGGGTCGCGACGTAGCGGTGTGGCCCGGCGGCGAGGTGGATTCGCTGCGGCCGTGGACCGAGCGTGACGTCGCGAATCTGGCGGGCCGGGCCGGGTTCGTCCGGATGGCGATCAAGGCAGGAGTGCGGATCGTGCCGATCGCGACAGTCGGCGGGGCCGATGCCATGCCGGTGCTGATTCGCGGCGATGGCCTGTCGCGGGCGCTACGTTTGGACAAATTGTTGCGCCTCAAGGTGTTTCCGGTAGCGGTGTCCTTGCCATGGGGTATCGCGCCCGCGGCCCTGCCTCAGCTGCCGCTGCCGGCGAAGATCCGCACCCGATTGATGCCCGCCGTGGAGGTCGATCACGATCCGGCCCGCGCCGAGGATGACGACTACGTCGAGCAGAAGTACCACGAGGTGGAGGACAGCATTCAGCGCGGCATGGCGGCGCTGGCGCGCAAGCGGGCGCTACCACTGTTCGGCTGAACGATGGCGATCAAGCCCCAATCTGCCTCCGGGGTCGGCTCGCGAGTGCGGCAACGACGGCTTCTTGGGTACTCCGTTTCCTGCTAGCCGGTCAGAGCCCCAGATCGCTGAGGCCGGGGTGGTCTTCCGGTCGAGGGCCGAGAAGCGGCCAGTGGAACTTGCGATCATCGTTCGTGATGGGCAGATCGTTGATGCTCGCGTGCCGCGTCCTCATCAGGCCGTCGGGGTCGAACTCCCAGTTCTCATTGCCGTAGGCGCGGAACCATTGACCTGTCGCATCGTGGTATTCGTAGGCGAACCTGACCGCGATCCGGTCGCCGTCGTACGCCCAGAGTTCCTTGATCAGACGGTATTCGAGTTCCGCGGCCCACTTCGACGTCAAGAATTCGACGATCTGCTCACGACCGCGTAGGAAGGTCGAACGGTTGCGCCATCGGCTTGCTGCCGAGTATGCCTCGGCGACCAGGTGAGGATTTCGTGTGTTCCAACCGTTTTCAGCACTGCGCACCTTCTGGACGGCGCTCTCGCGGTCGAACGGAGGTAGTGGGGGTCTCATCGACCTAGAGTTTGACACCGGATCTACGCGGCGCCTGTCACGCTGAGGCCTGAGCTCCGCGCGCAGCACCCACGGCGGGCAACCCTCCACACGGACGCGATACGTGTGCCGACCCCAGACGCTGCTGAGCGCATCGGCGCGCAGCGCCTCCCAGCCCAACGACAGCCTTTCCCCCTCCTCCATCCATGGCAGTCAACGCACGTGAGATCAATCGGGCAACTGATTTTCGTCTTCGTCCGGCTTCCGCCGCTTCGCCGCGCGGCCGTGGCCCGATAGTCTGCAGATGTGCGCCTGAGCCGAGGTGAACGTGAGCAGGTACTCGCGGCGGTTGCCGACGAGCGCCGGTCCATCGCCGAACTTCTTCACGGCCTCGATGCCGAACAGCTGGCCACCCCCAGTCTGTGTGCCGGTTGGGATGTGAAAACGGTTGCTGCGCATCTCGTCAGCGATTTCAAGGACGGCTTCCGTGGGTTCTTGATCAGTGGCGTTCGCCACGGCAGCATCGACCGCGGGATCGACGCGCTGGCTCGTCGTCGAGCGCGTGCCTCGGCCGTCGACATCGCACAGACCCTCGAACGAGAGGCCGATCATCCGCTGAGCCCACCCGTGGCCGGGCCGATGTCGGGTCTGGCCGATGTCTTGGTGCACGGTGGTGACATGCGCATCCCCTTGGGCATCGAGCATCAACCAGATCCTCTGCTGGTGGCCCGCGCCATCGATTTCCTGACGGGACCAACGCAGATCGGCTTCTTTCCCCGGCGTCGCCTTCGCGGTATCGCCCTTCACGACGAGGACACCGGCCGAACCTGGGGTGAGGGCGCTGCGGTCCGAGGGCCCGGTGTCGCGGTGATGATGGCGATATGCGGACGCACCGTGGCATTCGACAACGTGACCGGAGCCGGCGTCTCCACTCTGCGGTCACGTCTCGCCTGACCGAAGGAGGCCGGAGGTAGCATCGGGGATGCCGATGAAGGATGCATGATGCGATACCGCGATCAGCCCACTGTGGAAGTGACGCAGGTGGTGTCCTGCGACCCCGGGACCGCATGGCAATACGTCACCGACATCGAACTGCCGTTGCACATGTCGGCTGAACTCAAGCACGTCGAGTGGCTCAACGGCGCCGATCACGTCGAAGTCGGAGCTCGCTTCCGCGGCCGCAGCCAGCACGACGCCCTCGGCGACTGGCAGACCACCTGTGAAGTCGCCGAAGTCGAGCCGGGCCGGCGCTGGACCTGGAACGTCCACGGCGCCGAGGGCGTCACTGCCACGTGGGGCTTCGAAGTCGAGCCTTCCAGCCGGGGCGCCATCGTGCGCCAGTGGGCGAGGATGGGTCCGGGTCCTTCGGGGCTGACCTTCGCCATCCTCGCCACGCCGGACAAAGAAGCCAGGATCGTCGCCCGCCGACTGGAGGAATGGCAGCAGAACATGAGTGCCAACCTCGCCTGGCTCGCCGAACAAGTCGGCTCTGCGACCGACAGCCCATGAAGATCGGCCTCGCCGTCGAGCCCCGCTTGCCGGGCGCCGCGGAATTCGCGGCCGAGGTCGAGCAGCTCGGCGTGGACTCCCTATGGGTGCCCGAAGTGTGGGGATACGACGCCCTCACCGGACTGGCCTACCTTGCCGCGCACACCGAACGCATCGGACTGGGCACCTTCGTCGTCCAGCTCGGTTCGCGCAGTCCCGCACTGCTGGCCACGTCGGCGCTGAGCCTGCAGGAACTGTCTGCGGGCCGATTCATGCTCGGTGTCGGAACCTCCGGGCCGCGGGTCATGGAGGGATGGCACGGCGTCCGGTTTCACAAGCCCGTCCAAACCACCCGCGAGACAATCGAAATCCTCCGGATCATCAGTCGCGGCGATCGCTTGGAACACCCCGGTGAGATCTACCCCCTGCCGCTGCCCAACAGCAGCGGCGCCGCTCTGCGGCCACTCGTGGCGCCTCGCCACGTCCCCGTCTACATCGCCGCCATGGGCCCGAGGAACCTTCGTTTGACCGGTGAGGTCGCTGACGGCTGGCTCGGCAACGCCTTCATCCCCGAAGCCGCCGATGTCTTCCTCGGGCCGCTGCGGGAGGGCGCGGACGCTGCGGGCCGCGCGCTCAGCGACATCGACCTCGTGGCACCGGTCGCCCTCGAATTCCACAGCGACACATCGGCAGCCGAAGCCGCCGCCCGCCGCCACGCCGACGGCTACGCATTCACCATCGGCGCCATGGGAGACCGCGGCCGCAACTTCTACAACGACGCTTTCAACCGCCTCGGCTACGAACGCGAGGTCGCCCGCGTCGTCGATCTCTGGCAGGCAGGGCGACACGACGAAGCCCGCGCCGCCGTCCCCATCGACCTCGGCCGCCTCACCAATCTGCTCGGAACGCCGGAGGCGATCGCCGAGCGCATCGCCGCATACCGCGAAGCGTCCATCACCACCCTGCTGGTCAAACTCGACGGCGACCACGAACATCAGTTGTCCACACTGACACGTCTGATGCCGATCGTGTGAGCCGAGCGGCTTAGCTGTACTAGGTATTTAACGCCAAGAGACATTAATTCGAAGCCCTGAGCTGGGCATTTTGCTGCTCGGCGCGCGAATCTGAAAATCAGAGGTTTCGCTGCCCGTCGGCGGGGAATCAATGGGTCTGCGAGCCGGGGGGACGAGCAGCACGCTCGGGGTCATACGGCTCCACCATCACAACAACTGGAGGAGTACGCACATGCGCAGGACGATCGTCATCGGCACCACCACTTTGACCCTTCTGTTCGGGGGGGCCGGCGTCGCCCAGGCAACTGAACTGAACTCACCGGCACCCGCAACCACCACCACGGTGGCGCAGCAGGCCGAGGAAGAGGACGGCGACAACACCGGTCTGTGGGGCCTGGCGGGACTGCTCGGCCTGATCGGGCTCGCGGGCCTCAAGCGCCGCAAGGACGCCGACTACCCGGCCACGCGGGGAACCGTGGCGGGCCCCGGGAATCCGCGCGCATAACAAGGGGTTGGTCGCCCCCGCCGGTGCAGCACCGGCGGGGGCGCCGTCTCGTTAGCGAAAGGCGTTGCGACACAAACTTGGTGAGAGCTTGCAACGCTGCGAAGACGACCTGGTGACCGACGCGGTGGGTCGGCACGGTTACCGTCGCTGATATGGAACCAGTCTCGGTGATCACGGGCGGCGCCGGCGGCATGGGCCTGGCCACGGCCAAGCTCCTCGGACGGCAGCACCGCATCGTCCTCTGCGACGTCCGCGACGACCGCCTCGATGCTGCGACCGCCGCGCTCGACGACCTCGGCATCACCGCGACCGCGGTGCACTGCGACGTCACCGATGCGGACGCGGTGGCGGCGCTGCTGAAGACCGCGACCGATTTAGGTCCGATCGCCTCGGTGGTGCACACGGCGGGCGTGAGCCCCAGCATGGGCGACGCCGACTACGTCATGACGACGAACGCGATCGGCACGGTCAACGTCAACGAGGCCTTCTTCGGCGTCGCCGGTGAGGGCGCCGCGATCGTCAACGTGGCGTCGATGGCCGCACACATGTTGCCCGACAGCCTGATTCCCAGCGGACACTTCCCGCTGGCGGTCGCCGACCGGGACGCGTTCCTGGCCGAGATGGCGACGGCGTGCAGCATCGCGCCCGAGGAGGCGCGGTCCGGACTGGCCTATGCGCTGAGCAAGAGCTTCGTCAAGTGGTACAGCGCCGCGCAGGCCGAACGGTTCAACGGCCGCGGGCTGCGCATCGTCTCGGTGTCGCCGGGTTCGGTCGACACCGAGATGGGCAGGCTCGAGGAGAAGGCCGGCGCCGGCGCAATGGTCACCGACGCCGCCGTCCCGCGCTGGGGCACCGCGGAGGAGATGGCGGAACTTCTGGCCTTCTGTGTGAGCGACAGGGCGGGCTACCTCACCGGCACCGACATCCTCAACGACGGCGGCGTGATCGCCTCGATGACCGAGCGGGCCAGGCGGAACGCCGCATTTGGCCAGGTGTCGACGTAGCTTTGTCACTGACTTTGCGCTCAGATCGCGAAATCTGCGATATCGGCGATCTGAAGACAAAGTCAACGCCGAACCAGGCGAGCCCGCCGCCGCCGGTAGCATTCGTCGCGGCGAGGGGGTGGGCATGGCAGACGCGGACCGACCGGGCGTCCTGAGGCAGATCCACGAGTACTTCATGGCGCTGACCACGGCCGGACGGCTCATCCTCCTGATATCCGTCATCGCGGTGGTGGGCCTGCTCGGCTTCTCGCTGGTTCAGTGCTCGAACACGATGGCATACGAAGACTGTGTCGACAGCCGGCGGGCCGAATACGGCATCGAAGGTGGTGGAGGCGTGATCGCGACCCTCATCGAAGAGGACTGCCGCAAGATCACCAGCTGATCGGCGGCGGGCACTGTTAACGCCCCCGGGTGGCAGGGCGATAGACAGTGTGGGGGGTAACGACAGGGTCAGTACCACCCGATGCGGTGGTGGACCGCGTTCCTGCACAACGCGTGCGTTGTCTTCACGACACGGCTTCGCGCGAAGGAAAGGAAGAAACATGCAGAAATTCAAGAAAATCGCAGTCACCTCGATCGCTGCGGGCGCCATGGGCGTCACCGCGCTGGGGCTCGGCGCAGGCATGGCTCAGGCCGAACACGACGACTACTGGGTGCCGGTCCCCGGTATCCCGCACGTGGATTTCAAGGCGCCTCCGGGACACATCGGCCAGGTGACGGGTATCCCGCCGGGCCAGTTCAAGAAGCTGCCCGGCCCCTTCAACGGGGTCCCGCCGGGTCACTGGGATGACGTTCGTCTCCCGCACTACCCGGGACATTGGGGCCGCTAGCAGGCCCGAAGATGGCCGCCTCGCTCACGAGCGAGGCGGCCATCGTCAGTTCGTCGAGGGTTCGCCCGCGTCAGGAGCGATCGTCAAGGTCACGGGCTTGCCGTCACGAAGCACCTCGAGCGGGGCGTCCTTGCCGACCTCGAGCTGGCGCACGGCGACGATGAACGAGTTCAGGTCGGTGATCTCGCGATCGCCGAGCTTGACGGCGATGTCGTTCTGCTTGACCCCGGCCCGCTCCGCAGCGCTGCCGGACTTCACCTTCTGGATCTGAGCGCCGCCCTCGGCCTCGTCGCCGACCGTCTTGGCTTCGACCCCGATGGTGGGGTGGGCGATGAAGCCGTCGCGCATCAGCGCCGAGGCGACGCGCGCGACCTCGTTGACCGGGATGGCGAAGCCGAGACCGCTGGAGCTGCCCGACGGCGATTTCGCGGCGGAGTTGATGCCGATCACCTCGCCGTCCATGTTGATCAGCGGTCCGCCGGAGTTGCCCTGGTTGATCGACGCGTCGGTCTGCACGGCGGCGATCACCGTGGACTCGTCGCCGGACTCGTCCCGCGGCACCGCCACGGCACGATCCAGCGCGCTGATGATGCCCTGGGTGTCGGTGCTGCGCAGACCGAGCGGCGCACCGGCGGCGATGACTTCCTGACCCACCCGCAGGGCGTCTGAATTGCCCAGCCGCGCGACGGTCAGATTGTCGACGTTGTCGACCTTCAGCACTGCCAGGTCGGTGTCGGGGTCGTGGCCGACGAGGTTCGCCGGCACCGTCTTGCCGTCGTTGAAGATCACCGTCAGCTTGGTTTCCTTGGGCTTGCGGGCGGCCTCGGCGACGACGTGGCTGTTGGTGATGATGTAGCCGCGGCCGTCGACGACCACTCCTGAGCCCTGGGATCCCCGCGAGTCGCCCATCGCCTCGATGGTCACCACGGAATCGGCGACCGCGGCGGCCACCCGCGCGAAGCGACCCTCGGGTGCCTCGTCGGGGTCGCTCTGGGACAGCTCGACCTTGGGGGTGGTGAACGCCTCGATGACCGACGTCGTCTTGCTGCCGATCCAGCCTCCGAGCAGTCCGGAAAGAATCGCCAGGACGGCGACGACGACCAGCGCGAACCGCGACACCTGTCCGCTGAACAACAGGTCCCGAACACCGAGCTTGGGCCCGCGGACCTCCGGCGGAGCCGGTGGGGGCGGCGGTGCGGCAGCGGGAGTGGCCTCGTCGTACGCAGGCTGGACCGCCACCGCCTCGGATGCATCGTCGGACCGGCCGTCATCGGCTTCGGCGCGTCCGAACGCGGCGGCCAGCACCGGCTCGGGCGACTGGTTCGTCGGGGTATCGGGGCCGTCGGGAGGCGTCCGGTCCGGACCTGCGAATGCGCCCTCGACCCCGTCGGGCCGCCCGAACACCCGTCGGGTGGCCGAATCGGGCTCAGAAGGCGAGCCGGAGCGCGCCGTCGGGCCGTTCGCGGCGGACTGGTCCTCATCGGTCACGCGTGCTTCACCTTCTTCCTGACGCGGCGCAGCCCAGCCTACCGACGTCGCGGTCCTGGCCCGGACATGCAGTTCGGCGGCGGGCCGACGGCGTCAATCTTGTTAAGGAATATTGCGGACTCTGCGCTGAGATTAGAATTGCTGACGTGAACGTCGATGGCCAGCAGCTCGCCGCCTTCGCCGCCGTGGTGGAACTCGGCAGCTTCGACGCGGCCGCCCGCCGCCTGCACGTCACGCCGTCCGCGGTCAGCCAACGCATCAAGGCCCTCGAACAACGCGTCGGCCAGGTGCTCGTCGTCCGGGAGAAGCCGTGCCGGCCCACCCCGTCGGCGGTGCCACTGCTGCGGCTGGCGGCCCAGACGGCGATGCTGGAGGCCGAAGCGCTCGGCGAGATGGGCGGTGGTTCACGCGCGCCACGGGTCGCGATCGCGGTGAACGCGGACTCGATGTCGACGTGGTTCGCCGCGGCGCTCGCCCGGATGCCCGACGTCCTGCTCGACATCACGATCGAGGATCAGGACCACTCCGCGAAGCTCTTGCGCGAGGGGGCGGCGATGGGTGCGGTGACCACCGAGCGCGCCGCGGTGCCGGGGTGCCGCAGCGTGCCACTGGGGGTGATGCGCTACGTCCCGGTCGCGTCGCCGGGCTACCACGAGCGGCACCTCGGCGCCGGATTCACCGCCGAAGCCGCCGCGGCGGCGCCGTCACTAGCGTGGAATCGTGACGATGCGCTGCAGGACTTGTTGCTGCGCAAGGTGTTCCGGCGGAACATCACCCGCCCCGTGCATTTCGTGCCGACGGCGGACGGCTTCGGCGCCGCGGTCCGCGCCGACCTCGGGTGGGGCATGTACCCGGAGCAACTGGCCGCGGCCGACCTGGCGGACGGGTCGTTCGTCCGGATCGCCGACGTGCACCTCGACGTGCCGTTGTTCTGGCAGTGCTGGAAGCTCGACAGCCCACTCGTGGCCGCGGTGACCGCCGCGGTCCGGTCAGCGGCCGAGAGCCTGCGTTAGCGGGCGCTCAACCAGGCGGACAGCTTGTCGTACACCCGGGGATGGTTCAGCAGGTCGAAGTGGTGCAGGCCGGTCAGGACCAGGCCGTCGTGCTCCTCGAACGGGATCCGTCGGGTCCGGCCACGCCCAGAGGCGCTCGACGGGCGCACCAGATGGTCGCCGAGCATCGCGCCGACGGCGGCGGGAGCGATGGACGTCGCCACGAAGTGATACCTCGCGTGCGGCAGGAACGGCACCTCGGCGCAGCGGTCGCGCAGGAACTCGTCGGGATCCGCGTCGCACCAGTCGGTGTCGGTGAGGGCGCCGAAACGCAGGTCCTTGATGCCGTCGCTGCGGAGATTGAGGAATTCGGCAACGGGCCGGGTCTCTCCGAGCTTCGCCAGCAGCCAGGACGCGACATGGACGCTCTTCTCCAGGTCCGCGCCCAGGTGCGGCGAGCCGAGGCAGACGACCTGCCGCACCGCCTGCGTCCACCCGTGATCCGCGCGGTCCCCGTAATGGCAGGCGCTGCGCACCACCAGTCCACCCATGGAGTGGCCGACCAGGCTGATGTCGCGCACCGGCACCGGCCACACCTCGACGAGGCGGGTGAGCAGTTCGTCGAGCTGCCGGCCGTTGGTCGAGATGTGCAGCCCGGTGTTGTACCGGATGTCGACCGGAGTGAAGCCGAGGTCGTCGCGGAGGCGTTCGCCGTAGGACCGCGGGTCGGCGTCCTCGACGGGACGGGGCGGACGCCGCCACGACGCCTCGGTCTGGCACAGCCCGTGCACGAAGACCACGATGCGGTCGGTCGGGTGAGCGAATGCCGCGGCGACGCCATCGGGTGTCAGCTCGACCCGCCGTCCGTCGGCGCGCACCGAGAGGGGCGCGGCGAACTGGTTGCCGCGCTCGGCGAGCTCGTCGCCGTAGATCCCGTTGAGCGCGGCGATCAACTCGGCCACCCCCGCGCGTTCGTCGAGGGGAGGGTCGTCGTCGAAGGCGATGCCGGCCGCGGTGAAAGAGCCGAGCGCCGGCGGAAGCCGATGCCCCGCCGCGTCGATGGTGTTGTAGACGGCGCCCGCGATGACGTCGTGGACCGCCTCGACGGGCCGGGCCACCGGGCCGATCGAGCCGAAGACCCGCCCCGCGATGCCGGTGTGTACGCCACGCACCACGCTGTTGAGGACCGTCAGCCCTTCGGTCACGACACCACCGAGTGCCTCCATGTCTGCAGTACGCATGTCCTGGTTGTACCCGCGCTCGCCGGCGAAGTGCAGGCGAAGCGGCGGGATGTGATGCGACGCCTCGATCAGGACCCCGTGCGCCTCACGGCACAATCGGACCGCAGTTGTGACCATCGGCATATCCGCTGCGTATTCGCGTCCGCCGACCATGGGTGTCCAACACACTGACAGAGGAGGGTGACGATGTCAGAGGTGGCAGAGGATGCGGCGGGGTCCGGTGAGGCCCTCGATCGCGGCGAAGTGACGGTGCTGAGGCCGGGCGACACCTGTTGGCGCACCGGGCACGCGGACCGGTTGGCCCGCATCGTCGACGGCGCCGACTACCTGCGCCACGTCAAGGCGGCCATGCTGGGTGCACAGCACCGGATCATGGTGATCGGCTGGGATCTCGACTACCGGACCTTCTTCGAGCGGGAGCAGACGCTGCCCGGCCCCAACAAGCTGGGCCCATTCCTGCACTGGCTCGTGTGGCGGCGGCCGGAGCTCGAGGTGTACCTGCTGCGGTCCAACCTGCGGCTGCTGCCGGCGTTCGACGCGTTCTGGTACGGCGTGACGCCGGTGTCCCTGCTCAACAGGGTCACGTCGCGGCGCATGCACTTCGCGGTCGACGGCGCCCACCCGACCGGGGCGGTCCACCACCAGAAGATCGTGGTGGTCGACGACGCCATCTCGTTCTGCGGTGGCATCGACCTGACGCTCGGGCGGTGGGACACCCGGGCCCACGCCCATGACGACCCGACGCGCTCCATGGCGGGCGACAGCTACGGGCCGCGCCACGAGGTCGCCGCCGCGGTGGACGGCGACGCCGCGGGAATCCTTGCCGAGCAGGCCCGGCAGCGCTGGCAGGCGGCGACCGGCACGACGCTCGAACCGGTGCCGTCGGACCGGTCGATCTGGCCGGCCCGGTTGCGGCCGATGCTGCGCGACGTCGAGGTGGCCGTCGCCCGCACCCAGCCGGCCCTGCCCGAGCGCGACGAGGTCCGCGAGGTCGAGGCGCTCAACCTCGCCGCGATCGCCGCCGCTCGCGACGTGATCTACCTGGAGAACCAGTACCTGGCCGCCCGCAGTCTCACCGAGGCGCTGGCCGCCCGCCTGTCCGAAGCCGATGGCCCCGAAGTGGTCATCATCCTGCCGCGCAGCGCGGAGAGCCGGCTCGAACAGGAGTCGATGGACAGCGCCAGGGAACGGATGCTCCGCGTGCTGTGGGCCGCCGACCAGCACGACCGCCTCGGTGTCTACTGGCCGATGGCCCCCGGCGGTGTGTCGACCTACGTGCACTCCAAGGTGATGGTGATCGACGACCGGCTGCTGCGCATCGGGTCGTCCAACCTCAACAACCGCTCGCTGGGCTTCGACAGCGAATGCGACGTGGCGATCGAAGCAATCCCCGGCGACCCGACCGCCGATCGCATGCGCCGCGAGATCCTCTACACCCGAGACGATCTCGTGGCCGAACACCTCGGCTACTCGGTCGAGGCGTTCCGCGCCGAGCTGAGCAGGTGCGGTTCGTTCCGCGCCGCGGTCGACGCGTCGCGCACCAGCGGTCGGTCACTGCGCAGCTTCAGCCGCCTCATGGTGTCCGCCGATGTCGGCCCGTTCGCGGAGAACGATCTGATGGATCCGGACCACGTGCCGCCGTCACTCGCCGAGAGTGCGCGCACGCTGGCCGGCCAGGTGGCGTTGTGGCCGTTGCGGAAGGTGCTCCGGCGCGATTGACGGCCGGCGGTCAGTGCTTCTCGCGCTTGCCGAAAGGCAGCACGTGCACGATCGCGACCACGACGGCGCCGACCACGAGGCCGATCACCGCCGAGGCGGCGGTGTTGACCAGCCAGGCGAGCACACCGCCGACACCCGCCACGGCGTGGTGTACGGCCTCCTCGGCGTGGTGGACCAGTCCGTAGGGCGCGTGCCAGCCGAGGGTGTCGGTGCCGAGGAGCAGGATGTGGCCACCCACCCACAGCATCGCGACCGTGCCGATCAGCGCCAGCGCGCCGAGCAGTTTCGGCATGAACGCGACCAGGCCGCGGCCGATGCGCTGGGCGAACTTCGACGAGCGCTGCGCCAGTGCCAGCCCGACGTCGTCCATCTTCACGATCCCGGCGACGACGCCGTACACCGCGGCGGTGATCACCACGGCGACGACGGCCAGGATGACCAGGCGCGGCCAGAACGACTGGTCGGCCACCTCGTTCAGCGCGATCACCATGATCTCGGCGGACAGGATGAAGTCGGTGCGGATCGCCCCCGTCACCATGAACTTCTCGGCGTCCTCACCGGCGGCCGCGACGGGGGCGGCGTGATCGTCGTGTCCCCGGATGCGCCCCCAGACCTTCTCGGCGCCCTCGAAGCACAGGTAGGTCGCACCGAGCATCAGGATCGGCGTCAGCAACTGCGGCAGGAACTGGCTGAGCAGCAGCGCCGCGGGCAGGATGAACAGCAGCTTGTTGCGCAGCGACCCGATCGCGATGCGCTTGATGATCGGCAGTTCCCGCTCGGCCGCCAGACCGTGCACGTACTGCGGTGTCACCGCGGTGTCGTCGACGACGACGCCTGCGGCCTTGACGGTGGCGCGACCGGCGGCCGCGCCGATGTCGTCGATCGACGCCGCCGCGAGGCGGGCGAGCACGGCCACGTCGTCGAGGAGGGCGAACAGACCGGCGCTCATCGGGTCTCCGTCATGGTGAGCAGGTTACCGGCCACGGTCGCATTCAACCGTCCCGATCACGCACCGACGAGGGACTCGATCCAGTCGCGCGCGAAGTACAGCAGGAAGCCGGCGGCGACCACCCAGAGCAGCGGGCTGACCTCGCGCGCCTTGCCGACGGCCGAGCGCAGCACCACCCAGGAGATGAAGCCGACACCGATGCCGTTGGCGATCGAGTAGCTGAACGGCATCGTCGCCACTGTCAGCACGACGGGCAGTGCCACCGAGAACTCCGACAGGTCGATGTGGCGCAGGTGCGAGACCATCATCGCGCCGACGACCACCAGCGCCGCCGCGGCGACCTCGGTCGGCACGATCGAGGCCAGCGGGGTGATGAACATGGCGGCGAGAAACAGCGCGCCGGTGACCAGGTTCGCCAGCCCGGTGCGTGCGCCTTCCTCGATACCGGCGCCGGACTCGATGAACACCGTGTTCGACGACGCCGACGTCGCACCGCCGACCGCCGCGCCGGCGCCCTCGACGATCAGCGCCGACCTCAACCGCGGGAACGTGCCGTCGGCGTCGGCGAGGCCCGCCGCCCGGGACAGGCCGGTGAACGTGCCCATCGCGTCGAAGAAGTTGGTGAAGACGAGGGTGAACACCAGCATCAGCGCGGCCAGCACGCCGATCCGGCCGAAGCTGTCCAGACTGAACGCGCCGACCAGTGACAGGTCGGGCAGGGCGAAGGGTGAGCCCGACAGCGTCGGCACCGACAGGCTCCAGCCGCCGGGTCGCTCGGTGGCCTTGCCGAGTTCCCAGATCGCCTCGACCGCGACGGCCACCAGCGTGCCGGCGACGAGCCCGATGAGGATGCCTCCGCGCACCCGCCGGGCCACCAGCACACCGGTCACCAGCAGCGTGAAGACGAAGATGACCGTGGGGACGGTGTTGATCGAGCCGACGCCGCCGAAGCCGAGGCCCACCGGAGGAGACGGCGACCCGGTGGAGCCGATGAAGCCCGCGTCGACCACACCGATGAACAGGATGAACAATCCGATGCCCGCGGTGATCGCCAGCTTGAGCTCCATCGGCACCGCGTCGAACACCAGCCTGCGCAGACCGGTCGCGGCGAGCACCACGATGATCAGGCCGTTGATGACGACCAGGCCCATCGCCTCGGGCCAGGTGAGTTCCCCGACGACGGTGGTCGCCAGGAACGAGTTGATGCCCAACCCGGCGGCGAAGGCGAACGGCATCCTGGCGATGACGCCGAACAGGATCGTCATCACGCCGGCGGCCAGCGACGTCGTCGCCGACACCTGGTCGAATTCCAAACTGCCGCCGGTGACGTCCTCCGAACTCGACAGGATGATCGGATTCAGCACGATGATGTAGGCCATCGCGATGAACGTGACGACACCGCCGCGTATCTCGGTGCCGACCGTCGACCCACGCGCCGAGATCTCGAAGAAGTGGTCGAGACGATTCATTGCTCGACCCTAAGGCGATCGGGCGCTGACGTCCTGTTCATCGGGTCCGTTCGTACCGTCGGTGCAACGGTAGACCACTAGGGTGAGGGAGACCGTTCGACGGAGAGAGGTCCGAAATTGATCAAGGTGATGGACGGCGTGCGCGTCCTCGAGGTCGCACAGTTCACGTTCGTTCCGGCGGCCGGCGCCATCCTCGCCGACTGGGGCGCCGACGTGATCAAGGTGGAGCATCCGGTGCGCGGCGACACCCAGCGCGGGTTCATCAACATGGGCGGCATCCAACTGGACCCCAACCGCCACCCGCTGATCGAGCACCCGAACCGAGGCAAGCGCAGCGTCGGCATCGACGTCTCCACACGGGGCGGCCAGGAGGTGCTCTACGAGATCGCCAAGACTTCCGACGTGTTCCTGACCAATTACATGCCCGCGCAGCGCCAGAAGAACAAGTTCGACATCGAGCACATCCGCGCCGCCAACCCGAACATCATCTACGCCCGCGGCAGCGCCTACGGCGACAAGGGAGCCGAACGCGACACCGGCGGCTTCGACGGCACCGCCTTCTGGACCCGCAGCGGCGTCGGGCACGCACTGACGCCCGAAGGTATCGGAGGCGCACTGTCGCAGGGCATTCCGGCGTTCGGCGACTCGATCGGCGGGATGAACATCGCCGGCGGCATCTCCGCGGCGCTGTTCCACCGCGAGCGCACCGGTGAGGCCGTGGAACTGGACGTGTCGCTGCTGAGCACCGCCTGGTGGGCCGCCGGCGCCAGCGTCACCCAGGGCATGGAGACCGGCGAGACCATGCGCTCGCAGATGCCGGATTCCGTGGGGCCGACGGTCAACCCGTTCCTCGGCAACTACCTGACCTCCGACGGCGGCACCATCAACCTGTGCATCGTGAGCCCGACCGGATACATCCGCGACGCGTTCGAGCACCTCGGGCTGCCCGAACTGGCCGACGACCCCCGGTTCAGCGATGTCCTGCCGTTGATCGAGAATGCCGCTGCGGCAGTCGAATACATTGCCGACTCGATTCGCAGCAAGCCGTTCGACTACTGGCGGACACACCTGAAGACGATGAGGGGGCAGTGGGCGCCGTTCCAGAGCCTGGTCGACCTCGGCGCCGACGAGCAGGCACTGGCCAACGACATGGTCGTCGAGGTCGAGGCCAACGACGGCGGCGCCCCGTTCAAGGTCGTCCGCGGCCCGGTGCAGTTCAACCACGAACCGCTGGAGACCACGCGCGCCCCGCAGGCGTCGGAGCACACCGAACTGGTGCTGATGGACATCGGCATGGACTGGGACCGCATCGACGCCCTCAAGGCTGCCGGCGCCATCGCCTGACCACCTGGCGATTTCGGCGTGTTTCGGCGCGCTCACCGCAACGAGACACGCCGAAATCGCAAAGATTGGAGACGACTCGATGACCGCACTGGAGGACCGCCTCGACATCGCCGATGTCCTGGTGCGCTATGCGACCGGCATCGACCGGCGTGACTGGCCGCTGTTCCGCACGGTGTTCACCGATGACTGCGTCCTCGATTACGGCGAGATCGGCAGCTGGGACGGGATCGACGCCGTCGCCGACTTCATGGAGCAGACGCACGCGATGGCAGGCCACACGCTGCACCGGATGAGCAATAAGGCGATCGCCGTAGACGGTGACACGGCGTCGGCGCGCAGCTATGTGGATGCGCTGATCATGTCGGCCGACAACACTTCCGGGGTGAACGCCGTCGGCTTCTACGACGACGACCTCACCCGCACCGCCGAGGGCTGGCGCATCGCGCGGCGCCGGTTCACCGTCGTGCGGGTGGTTCCCGTCGGAGGCGGGTCGTGAGCTTCGCCGACCGTTACGGACCGTGGGCGCTGGTGGCCGGTGCATCCGACGGCGTCGGCGCCGCGTTCGCCGAAGGGCTCGCGCAGCGTGGCGTCAATGTCGTCCTGCTGGCGCGGCGGGCGGCGGTGCTCGACAAGGTGGCGGAGCGGATCATTAGCGAGACCGATGTCCAGACCCGCACTCTCGCAATCGATCTCACCGACGCCGGGGCGGCGGAGGCCGTCGCCGACGCCACCGCCGACCTGGACGTCGGATTCCTGGTGCACTGCGCAGGAGCGGATCCGAACTTCGAACCGTTCCTCGCCAACCCGGTGTCGGCGGCCGAGGCGATGGTGCAGCGCAACTGCATGGTGCCGATGCAGTTGTGCCACCACTTCGCGCCGGCGATGGTGCAGCGCGGGCGCGGGGGCATCGTGATCTTCGGCTCGGGCGCCGGGCTCGCGGGCGCCCCCAACATGGTCGCCTACGCCGCCAGCAAGGCGTTCGACATGGTGTTCGCCGAGGCGCTGTGGACGGAGTTGCACGACAGCGGCGTCGACGTGCTGGGGCTGATCCTCGGCAAGACGGACACGCCGGCACTGAGAAAGCTCGAGCGCGAACGCGGCTCGACGATCACGGCCGACGAACCGCTGCCCGATGCCGCGACCGTCGAGGACGTCATCTCCGAGGCGTTCGACAACCTGACCAACGGGCCGACCTGGATGGTGGGGGAGATGATGCGTGCGGGTGCGCAGATGCTCGGGTCGATGAACCGCAACGAAGCCGTCCGGATCATGGTGCAGGCCAGTTCAGGTGCGGTGGGCGGTCACTGACCGGTCGGAGCGGAGGCGACCAGCAGGCCCCGCTGGTGCCGGGGGCTCAGCGCGGCCAACCGGATGTCGCCGCCGTAGTGCTCGATGACCCGCCAGTCCATCACCCGGCGCCACAGGGGCGGCACCATGGCGAGGACGAGCATGGTGGCGTATCCACCGGGCAGCTGCGGCGCCTCGTCGGCATGGCGCAGCGCCTGGTAGCGACGCAGCGGATGCGCGTGGTGGTCCGAGTGGCGCTGCAGGTGGAACAGGAACACGTTGGCCACCACGGTGTTGCTGTTCCAGCTGTGCGCGGCGCGCACCCGTTCGTACCGCCCGTCGGGGAGCTTCTGCCGGCGCAACCCGTAGTGCTCGAGGTAGTTCACCGCCTCGAGTAGGCAGAATCCGATCACCGCCTGACCGATCAGCCACGGCAGCACGGTGATTCCGAACCAGACGATCAGCACCACGAACAGCGCCGCACTCATCAACCAGGCGTTGAGGACGTCGTTGCGCAGCGTCCAGCGTGACCGGCCGAGGCGCTCGAACCGGGCGCTCTCGATCCGCCACGCCGAGCGCAGACTGCCCAGCACCGAACGGGGAATGAACGCGTACAGGCTTTCTCCGAAGCGGGCGCTCGCCGGGTCCTCCGCGGTGGCGACCCGGGCGTGGTGGCCGCGGTTGTGCTCGATGTAGAAGTGGCCGTACCAGGTCTGCGCCAGCGCCACCTTGCTCAGCCGCTTCTCCGCGGGTGCACGTTTGTGCCCGAGCTCGTGGGCGGTGTTGATCGCAATGCCGCCGATGATGCCGACGGTCACCATCAGGCCGACCTTGTCGGCGAACGACATCGTCAGCCACCCACCGCCGGCCCAGAACCAGCATGCGAGCAGAAGCGACCCGTACTGATTGGGCAGATACAAATACGTCGCCCAGCGGTAGAGCCGGTCGTGCTCCAACCAGGCCAGCGCGCTGTCGGGCGGATTCTCGGCGTCCTCGCCCACCGCCCAGTCGAGGACGGGCACGGCGACGAACGCGAGCACCGCGGTGAACCACCAGAACAGGCCGTTGCCCGTGAGGTACACGGCCAGCCACGACGCGGCGACGTTGGCGGGTACGACCGCTCCCAGCAGCCAGAGGTAGCGCTTCGGGTCGTGCCATCGCGGAATGGGGATCTCGCCACGCTCGGTGTGCACGGTGCGAGGGCGACTCAACGACACAGTGGATCCCATGGGGTACCTATCTACCTTGCTGTTACCAACTCTGCAAATGTGGTAACACGCTCGTAACATAACACTGATTACAGTCGCGCGGGGCCGGCCAGTGATCGGCGCGTGTGAGAGGAGAGCATCAGTGGGTTCGGCGTTCTGCCCGGAATGCGGCTACCGGTACGAGGAAAACGCAGGCCATGACCGGGAAGGATTTCCGCCAGGGACACCGTGGAGCGCTGTGCCGCCGGACTGGAACTGTCCGGACTGCGGCGTGCGGGACAAGTCCGACTTCGTCTTCAGGGTGTAAACCACACATGGGATTGCATTTGTAGTTAAGTATTGTAGATTCGCTCTAGTCCGAATCGACGAATGATCGGAGAGCCGGGGATGACGGTGCTTTCGCGACGACGCTTCCTCCAGGCCGGTGCGGCCGCGGTCGCGGCGAGCGCGGGGGCCGGCAGCGCCGCGGTGTGGCTCGAGTCGGGTGCCCGCCCGTCGCGCATCCGCAGCCACTACCCGGCCATCGTCGTGGGCAGCGGTTATGGCGGCGGGGTGTCGGCGCTGCGCCTCGGGCAGGCGGGAGTGCAGACGCTCATCCTGGAGATGGGACGGCTCTGGGATGCCGCCGACGACGACGGCAAGCGGTTCTCCAGGATGCTGCCCGCCGACACCCGGGCGGGCTGGTTCACCAAAACCCCGCCCAGCCTGGTGCCGTCCTTCCAGGGCATCTCGATGGAGATGGTGGCCCAGCGCACGCCGTCGGCCCAGCCGGTACAGGCCGGCATCTGCGACAAGTCGGTGCACGGCGCCCACAACGTCTTCCGGGGAATCGGCGTCGGAGGCGGATCGATGGTCAACGCGGCGATCGCGGCGATCCCCACCCCGGCGCAGGTGCGGGAG
Organism: Mycobacterium hippophais; assembly: GCF_027529605.1. Taxonomy (NCBI): domain Bacteria; kingdom Bacillati; phylum Actinomycetota; class Actinomycetes; order Mycobacteriales; family Mycobacteriaceae; genus Mycobacterium; species Mycobacterium hippophais. The sequence goes on from NZ_JAPZPY010000005.1 coordinate 205,345, forward strand.
GTGTTCCCCGACATCGATCCCGCCCAGTTCCTCGGCACCTACATCGAGCGGGCCAAGTCCACGCTGCGCATCAACTACCGGGACATGGACTGGTTCGAGCGCACGCCGTACTACCAGTACGCCCGGGTGGGTCGCCAGTACGCGGCGGCCGCGGGCTACCCCGTCGACTACAACGGCAGCGCCTACTCCTTCGACTACATGAAAGATGAAGAGGCGGGCCGGGTTCCGCGGTCCGCGCTGGACTTCGAGCAGCAGTTCGGCAACAACCACGGGCGGTTCGGCAGCGTCGATCAGACCTACATCGCCGCGGCACTGGCCACCGGGAACGTCAGCCTCCGCCCCCTCACCGAGGTCACCGACATCCGGCGGGAGCGCAGCGGAGAGTACGTCGTGTCGGTGCGCGAGATCGACCGCTGGGGCACCGAGGTGGCCCGCGAGGAGATCGGCTGCGACCAGCTACATCTCAATGCGGGTGTGCTGGGCACGACGAAGCTGCTGCTCAAGGCCCGCGACACGGGCACGCTGCCGAACCTGAGTTCGGAGATCGGCGGCGGCTACGGCAACAACGGCGACATGATGGTCGCGCACATGCTCAGCGACAGCACACCGGCAGGAACCCAGCAGTCGATCATGGGCATGATCAACCTCGACGGCCGCGACGATCCGGACAACCCGGTGTACGCCAGCATGTTCTCCGTTCCCCTACCGGTCGAGACGTATGCGCTGGGCTACTACGTGATGGTCAAGACCGGCGACCGCGCCGCGATCACATACGACAAGAGCTCCGACTCGATCGACATCCTGTGGCCACAGGGCCATACCGAGCACCTGACCGCCCGCACCCGCGCGGTGTTCGACCGGATCACCCAGGCCAACGGTGTCGAGTACCGCGACGACATCTTCGACGGGGAAGTGTTCGCGCCCAACACCGTCCACCCGCTGGGCGGTTGTGTCCGCGGCCGCGCCACCGACGGCTACGGCCGGGTGAACGGATACGACAACCTGTACGTCAACGACGCGTCGCTGCTGCCCGGACACCTCGGGTGCAATCCGTTCATGTCCATCACCGCACTCGCCGAGCGCAACATCGAGGGTGTGCTGCAGGGACGCAGGTGAACAGGGCCGCCGGACGACGAAAGCCGCGGAGCCAGGTGGCTCCGCGGCCTTCGGGTCGACGAGAGAATCGCACCGCCGGTGACCGGGGGGGCGATCGGATCGGTCAGTCGCCGCTACGCGGCGGCGGGATGACTCTGGTGATGCCGGCGCTTCAGCAGGAACGACAGCCAGCGGACGTCAATCAACATGGTCTTCTCGACTTTCTCTAGGCGGTCTTGGTCAGCAGCGGCAGCAACCGGCGGCGAGCCAGGATGCCCTCGCGGAAGTGATGCATGGCTTCGGGCACCGAGCCGACGATCGGGAAGTCGGACTCCGGGCCGGTGGCCCGCAGCGCCTGCAGCACCGGGGGGCTGGCGATCAGTGCCCACTCCACACCGGTGCGGTAGCAGTCGTCATCCAGATCGAACAGCAACTCGACCGCCTGCATGGAGAAGGAGGTCACGCTGCTCATGTCGATCACGAGCGGCTTCTCGGCCAGGATGTTGCGCTTGGCGTAGGCGCGGACGCAGTTCGCGTTGCGGGTGTCGATGTCTCCGCTGACCGTCACCACGGTGGCCAGCTGACGGCAGCATGCCCGCATCCGCACCCCGTCGCAGTCGGTCGCCGGGTTGCCGTACCGAAAGGCAACACCGGGGGTTGAGTCGACGCTTCTCAGTGCCATGACCTGCCTCCCTCCGTTGGTTCGCTGTAGCGACGTTTCGCTTGTTGCCGCTCCGAACATGACCCCAAAGCTAAGCGGCCAATCTAAGGCGGCTGGGTAGTGACCGCTAAGCCTTTGGTAAGAACCCAATTTCGGCAGGTCTCAACGGCTTTTGTTACCCACGGGTTTCACATGGAGGTCTTAGGATCCGGCCGCATATCCTTAACGTTGCGTGGGTACCGGGCCGTTTCGCCGAATACTCGACAGGTGTTCGCTCAGCGATCCCTGGTCTGGCCGCCGGAGTAGTTCTCCCACGGGTTGTAGTCGGCGAGCAGCTCTTCCTGCGGTGGCCGCTGATCCTGTGGCACGTGCTGCAGGTTGATCCGGATCCGGTACCAGATCGAGCTCGGTCCCCGCATGCCGTCCACCAGCACGTCGGCCGGCGCCAGGCGCTCGGCGGCCGCAGGGTGCCGACCGCGCCAGGTGTCCAGCGCCGCCATCGCCGCGTCCTTGGTCCTGGTTCGGGCGATCTCGATCAACGGCATCGTCGACTGGCGTCGTCCGGTTCCCGCATTCGATCCGCGGGCGGCCCCCCGCGGCGCCTTCTCGGCCGGCCCCAGCCGGTCGGCCAGGTCGAGCAGCCCGTCCAGGGCGCCCGGGTGGTCGTCCATGCCCTCCCACGGGTCGCCGAGTTCGGCGAACCGGGCAGGCACGGTCGCCACGGTGAACGCCTCCGGTCGGCATCCGGCGACCTCGTCCCACCGCAGCGGCGTGGACACCCGGGCGTCGGGGAGTGCGCGCACCGAGTACGCCGAGGCCACGGTGCGGTCGAACGCGTTCTGGTTGAAGTCCACGAAGACGCCTTCGCGCTCCTCCTTCCACCACCGTGCGGTGGCGAGCTCGGGCGCTCGCCGCTCCACCTCGCGGGCGACCGCCTGCGCGGCGAGCCGGACGAACTTGAACGGCCAGCGGCGGTGGATGCGCGCGTAGATGTGGAAACCGCGCGAGCCGGACGTCTTGGGCCACGCCGTGAGGCCGTGATCCTCGAGCACCTCGCGGGCAACCTGGGCGACGGCGACGATCTGGCGCCAGTCGACGCCGGGCATCGGATCCAGGTCGACGCGCAGCTCGTCGGGATGGGAGAGGTCGTCGGCGCGCGTCGGATGCGGGTTGAGATCGACGCAGCCCATGTTCACCGCCCACGCCAACCCGGCGGCGTCCCGGATCACCGCTTCCTCCGCCGAGGTGCCCGACGCGTAGCGGAGCTCGGCGACATCGACGAAATCCGGACGGTTCTTCGGGGCGCGCTTCTGGAAGACCGCCTCCTCGGTGATGCCCTTGACGAACCGCTTCAGGATCATCGGCCGGCCGTCGACCCCGCGCAGCGCGCCGTCGGCGACCGCGAGGTAGTAGTGGATCAGGTCGAGCTTGGTGACCGCCGGACGCCCCTCGAACGCCTCGAAGACGACCTTGTCCGGATGGGTCACTTGGACCTGCAGACCGGCCACTTCGAGCGACTGACCCTTCGACGCCGATCCGGCCATGCCAGCCATGGTAGGGACTGGCGATACCGCCCTCCGGTGCGACATGGAACACATATGGTGTGGGCATGCCGAAGCTGACTGAATTCCCGTTGCAGGCTGCCGCGAAGGCCAAGCAGTATCTCGACCGGGGCTCGGCCGAACTGCACTACGCGCGCAAGATGTTCGAGGCCGGCGCATTCAAGCTCGAGCCGCCGCAGAACGTCGCCGCCATGGTGGCCGACATCCGCCGCTGGGGCGAGTTCGGCATGATCCCCGCCCTCAATGCGCGACGCACGCCGCACAAAGCGGCCGTGATCGACGACGACGGCGAGATGACATTCGGCGAACTCGACGCCGCGGCGCACGCGGTCGCCAACGCCCTACTCGCGAAGGGCGTCAAGGGCGGAGACGGAGTGGCGATCCTGGCCCGCAACCACCGCTGGTTCCTCGTCGCGGTGTACGCCGCAGCCCGCACCGGTGCCCGCATCATCCTGCTCAACAGCGAGTTCTCCGGCCCTCAGGTCAAGGAGGTGTCAGAACGCGAGGGCGCCAAGATCATCATCCACGACGACGAGTACACCAAGGCGATGGCGCAGGCCGAGCCCGAACTCGGGTTCCTGCGGGCGCTCGGCACCAACCCCGACACCGACGAACCGTCCGAGAGTTCCGCGGAGACCCTGGCCGAGATCGTCGAGCGCAGCAACAGCAATCCCGCCCCGAAGGCGTCGAAGCACTCGTCGATCATCATTCTCACCAGCGGCACCACCGGTACCCCCAAGGGCGCCAACCGCAGCACCCCACCGTCGCTCGCCCCCATCGGCGGTGTGCTGTCACACGTGCCGTTCAAGGCCGGCGAGATCACGTCGCTGCCGGCTCCGATGTTCCACGCGCTCGGCTTCCTGCACGCGACGATCGCGATGATGCTGGGCTCGACGCTGGTGCTGCGGCGCCGGTTCAAGCCGGCGACCGTGCTGGCCGACCTGGAGAAGCACGGGGTGACGGCGATGGTCGTCGTCCCGGTGATGCTGTCGCGGATCCTCGATCAGCTGGAGAAGACCGACCCCAAGCCCGATCTGTCGAAGCTGCGCATCGTGTTCGTGTCCGGTTCGCAGCTGGGCGCCGAACTGGCGACGCGTGCGATGAAGGACATCGGGCCCGTCGTCTACAACCTCTACGGGTCCACCGAGATCGCGTTCGCGTCCATCGCCCGCCCGCAGGATCTGCAGAAGAACCCCGCCACGGTCGGACCCGTCGTCAAGGGCGTCAGGGTCAAGCTCTTCGACGAGAACGGCAAGGAGGTGGCCAAGGGCGAGGTCGGTCGCATCTTCGTCGGCAACACCTTCCCGTTCGAGGGTTACACCGGCGGCGGCCACAAGCAGATCATCGACGGCCTGATGTCCTCCGGCGATGTCGGTTACTTCGACGAGCACGGACTGCTCTACGTCAGCGGTCGCGACGACGAGATGATCGTGTCGGGCGGTGAGAACGTGTTCCCCGCCGAAGTCGAAGACCTCATCAGCGGCCATCCCGAGGTCGTCGAGGCCACCGCGCTCGGGGTCGAGGACAAGGAGTGGGGGCACCGGCTGCGGGCCTTCGTCGTCAAGACCGACGGCGCCAGCGTCGACGAGGAAGCCATCAAGACCTACGTCAAGGAGAACCTCGCCCGCTACAAGGTGCCGCGCGAGGTGATCTTCCTCGACGAGCTGCCCCGCAACCCCACCGGGAAGATCCTCAAGAGGGAGCTCCGCGAGATCACCGTCGGCGGAGACGACGAATAGAGGCGCGTGGAGAGCTGACGGAATAGTCCGGGGGCCGAGGCCGTCGTAACTCACCGTGCACATCGATCTCGGCGGTAAGACAGCCCTCGTCACCGGTTCCACCCAGGGCATCGGGCTGGCGATCGCCCGCAGCCTCTCCGCGGCCGGCGCCCGCGTCGCGGTGAACGGCCGCAGCCGCGACCGGGTGGACGAGGCGGTGGCCGCAATCGACGGCGAGGCTTTCGGCATCGCGGCCGACGTCAGCACCGACGAGGGGGTCGCCGCGCTGCTGCGCGAACTGCCCGCGGTCGACATCCTGGTCAACAATCTCGGCATCTTCGGGGCGGTGCCGGCCCGGGAGATCACCGACGACCAGTGGCGCACCTACTTCGAGGTGAATGTCCTCGCCGCGGTGCGGCTCATCCGCAGCTATCTGCCCGGGATGACCGACCGCGGATGGGGCCGGGCGATCCAGATCGCCAGCGACTCGGCCATCGTCATCCCCGAGGAGATGATCCACTACGGGGTCTCGAAGACGGCGCTGCTGGCGGTGTCGCGGGGCTTCGCCAAGGACGCCGCGGGCACCGGCGTCACGGTCAACTCGGTGATCGCCGGGCCCACCCATACCGCGGGTGTCGAGAAATTCGTCTACGAGTTGGTGGACGCCTCGCTGCCGTGGGACGAGGCGCAGCGCGAATTCATGCGCCTGCACCGGCCACAGTCATTGCTGCAGCGCCTGATCGAACCCGAGGAGATCGCGAATCTGGTGACGTACCTGGCGTCCCCGCTGGCGTCGGCGACCACCGGCGCGGCCGTGCGGGTCGACGGCGGTTACGTCGACTCGATCCTGCCCTGACCCTGTCGCAGGCGCCGAGGTGATCCGGGCCGCGGTCGTGCGCTGAGCGCAACGACGAGCAGCAGGGCCGCCAGGGTCAGCGCGGCCGGCATCACGCCGAGTCCGGCCATGCCCCAACGATCCACGCCCCAGCCGCCCGCGACCGCTCCCACGGCGATGCCGAGATTGGCCGTCGAGATGTTCAGCGTAAGTGCGAATGCCGGCGCCTCGGCACCCGCCATCGTCACCCGCACCTGGCTGAGCGTGACACCCGCCGTGTGCAGCACACCCCAGATGAGCAGCGGAACGACGGACGCCAGTACCGAACCCCCCGTCCATGCCGCGACGTTGACGGCGATGGCGAGCACTGCGGCCGTGACCACGGTGGCCGCCAGCGGCCGCCGGTCCGCGACACGTTCCGCCACTGAATTACCCGCGACGCCAACGGCGCCGAACAGCAGCAGTGCCAGCGCGAGGCGGTTCAGGTCCAGCCCCATGACGTCCTCGAACCAGGCGCCGAGATACGTGTAGGCCGAGAACATGGCGGCGAAGATCGCCACCGACAGCGCGAGGTGACCGAGGAACAGGGGGCGGCGCAGCAGGGCGAGTTGATCTGCGAGACCAGCCGGGGGCGCGTCGTGCGTCCGCCGGCTGCGTGGAAAGAGCAGGGCCATGGCGAGGGCCACCGGCAACGGGGCGACAGCCAGCACGACGAACGACAGACGCCAGTTGCCGCCCTGCGCCAGCGCGATGCCCGCGGGCAATGCGAGCAGCACGCCGAGCACGAAGCCGAGATTGGCCTTGGCGAGGGCGCGGCCACGCGACGCCGCGGGCGCCATTCGGAGGACTTCAGCGGTTCCCAAACCCACGAACGGCGGAAGCAACGCCCCCTGAACGGCCCGCGCAAGCAGCATCGGCGTGATGTCGGTTGCCAGCGCGACGACGCCGTTGCCCGCCGCGTACACAACGAGCACCGCGGCGAGCAGAGCCCGCGGCGGTACTCGGCCCACGACGAGCGTGACGGCCGGTCCCGCCGCCGCCGCGGCGATCGCGAAGACCGCAGTCAGCCGGCCGGCGATCGAGAGCGGCACGCCGAGGTCCGTGGCGATCGACGGCAACAGGCCGACGACGATGAACTCGGTCGCCACCACCAATGCGATCGCGGGTGCGAGCAGGACGAAAATCCGACGCAGGACCTGGTCGGCATCTGCGTCAGGAGACGTCACGCGTTGGCTCCACCGTCCACGGTCAGCCCGGCTCCGTTGATCGAGCCACCCTCCGGCCCGGCCACGAACGCGACGAGGGCGGCGACGTCCGCCGGCTTGCCGTACTGCGGAATCGCCATCCGTGCGAGCTGCGCCTCGGCCTGCGGTCCGTCCGCCGGGTTCATGTCGGTGTCGGTGGAGCCGGGATGCACGACGTTGACGGTGATTCGGCGCGGTCCGAGGTCGCGGGCCAGGCCCTGCGTCCAGCCGATCAGCGCAGCCTTGCTCGCCGAGTAGAGGCTTGCCCCGGCCTCGGGTACGCGGCTTGCCAGATTGCTGCCCGTCGAGATGATGCGCCCCCCGGCCGGCAGGTGGCGCAGAGCCGCCTGTGACGCCAAGATCACGGCCCGGACGTTGACGTTCAATGTCGCGTCGACGTCGTCGAGTGTCATCTCCTCGACGGGGCCGCCGCGATAGATGCCCGCGTTGTTGACCAGGATGTCGAGGCCGCCGAGCGCCCCGGCTGCCTCGTCGACGGCGCGCGAGATCGAGGCCGGATCTTCAGCGGCCATCTGCACTGCGACGGCATGTCCGCCCGCGGTGGTGATCTCGTCGGCGACCGCGTGCGCGGCGTCCGCTGACCGTTCGTACCCCACCGCGACGGCGGCGCCGTCGCTCGCCAGCCTTCTCGCGATCGCTGCGCCGATTCCCCGGCTTCCGCCCGTCACGAATGCCCGTTTCCCGTCGAGTGCCGCCATAGCCCGCTCCATTTCTGTAGTGATCGCTGCAAATTTAGGCAGGCGGCTGGCGTGGCGTCAAGACATTTCTGTAGTATTCGTTGCAGAAAATATTTGGAGGCAAGATCGCTGTGGCGGCACGTGGCAGGCCGAGGGGGTTCGATCGGACCCGCGCGCTGGAGCGGGCGATGGAGTTGTTCTGGGACAGAGGGTTCGAAGGCACCTCGATCGCCGATCTCACCTCGGCGATGGGGATTGGTTCGACCAGTCTCTACGCCGCCTTCGGCGCCAAGGACGACCTGTTCCGTGAGGCGGTGAGCCACTACACGCAGAACGTGGGCGGTGAGATCTGGTCCGCGGTCACCGACGCCGATACCGCGTTCGGCGCCGTGGAAGGCTTCCTCATGGCGACCGCCAGTTCGTTCACCCGCGGCGATTGCCCGGCCGGCTGCCTCGTGGTCCTGTCGGCGCTGCACGCCAACGGTGCGACTGATGCCGTACGTGCCGACCTCACCGAAATGCGCGAACAGAACACCGTCGACCTGGCTGCCCGGCTCACCGAGGGCGTCGAGAACGGCGAGATCCCGGCGAGCGCCGACGTATCGGCCATCGCCCGGTTCTATGTCACCGTCCAGCAGGGCATGTCCATCCAGGCCAGGGACGGGGCGGACCGGGTGACGCTGGAAGCCATTGCACGCTCGGCACTCTCGGCCTGGGACACACTGATCTCGGCGGGCAGCTGAGCGTCACGCGACGGCCTGCGCGCCCATGATGGCCGCGCCGGGTATCGCCAGCGCCACCAGCATCAGCGCGAGCAGGAACCATCCGGCGCCCTGCCAGGCCGGCCACGCGCCACGCGCCTTCCACACCCGGTAGGTCTTCACGAACGCGCCGATGCCGCCCACCAGCAGGATTGCCGGCACCGTCGAGGCCACCACCAGCGACTCGCGCGCCGCAAGCGCGTAGACCGCGAACGCGATGCCCGCCACCACGACCACCACGGCGGTGTAGGTGATCGCCGCCCGGAAGGTCGGCGGGTCGTCCCACCGCTTCTCCACATCGTTGGTCATGGACATCGACTACCCGGACCGATCGCCTCGAACCGTCTCGCGGGGCAGGCTGGAGACATGACGGCGCTCGAGGACAGGATCCGCGCGGCGCTCGTGGCGTTCGCCGTCGGGGACGCCACGGGTGTGCCCTGGGAGGGTTACCGGCCGGCGGCCATCGACCCCGGCGCCGTGGCGGAGGTGCCGCGTCGCGCGGGGTGGCCACCGGGCGCCACGTCCGACGACACGGCACTGATGCTGCTGGTGGTCGACTACCTCGCCGACCGCGGCGTCCACGTGGACGAGCGTGACTTCCTGACCCGCCTCGCCGGCGCGGTGCCCGGCATCCGAGGGATCGGTCCGAGCACCCACGCCGCCGTCGAACGGTTCGGTGCCACCGGGGGTCTGCGTGCGCGCACCGGCGACACGAACGGCGCAGCCATGCGGGCGTTGCCGATCGGCTGGGGCATCCCGACGGCGGCGGCCGGACTGCGGCGCCGCGTCGTGACGCGTCTGTCCCGCACCACCCATGGCGCCGCAGGGGCCGTCGGCGCCGCCTGCGTGGTGACGGCGATGGCCGCGACGGCCGTCGAAGCGGCCGCCATCGACGCCGTCCTCGAGGCGGCCTCCGCCGAGATCCATTATCTGAAAGGCCGATTCGCCGGGTCGGACACCGTATGGGCGCCGTTGTCGGACGCCGTCGCCGGTGACTGGCGGACGGGCGGCGACGGAGTGTCGCTGGACGGGATCGAGACGGCGGCCGCGGTCATCACGGTGGTCCGGCGCACCGGACAGCGGCGATGGGGCCTGGCGGACGCGGTGCGCGAAGCCGTCATGCTCGGCGGTGACACCGACACCGTCGCGGCGCTTGCCTGCGGAATCCTCGGCGGGCTCGGCGGCATCGACACGGACATCCCATGGCGGCCGAGGCTGGCACTGCCGGAGCCCGGTCGGCTGGATCGAAGCGCTGCGGCGCTCGCGGCGCTTCGCGCGGCCCTCGCCTGACGCCGCGGGCGTCGCGTTTGTCCGGCCGCGAATTTTCTCCAACCGAGGTTTGTGGCCGCCCGGCCCGGGTATCGCCGCCCCTACGTCGGGGTCAAGCAGCTCGCCCGTTCGGCGATGTGGTCACTCAATACTCTCAATCCTCCTTGGAGCACTTATGTTTCGGCATACCGATTACATGCAGTTCGACGTCAAGCCCGAGAAGCCCGACCCCGTCTACGCCCGCAAACTCCAGGAACTGCTCGGCGGCGCGTTCGGCGAGATGACGGTGACGATGCAGTACCTGATGCAGGGCTGGAACTGCCGCATGAAAGGCAAGTACAAAGACCTGATCATGGACATCGCGACCGAGGAGATCGGTCACGTCGAGATGATCGCGACCATGGTGGCCCGGCTGCTCGAGGGCGCGCCGGCAACCGATTCGACGAAGAACGCGCTCGGCGACCCGGTGGTCGCCGCGGTGATGGGCGGGATGGATCCGCAGCAGGCGATCATCTCCGGTGGTGCGCCGACACTTTCGGACAGCCAGGGCTCGCCCTGGAACGGAAAGTACGTCGTCGCGTCGGGCAACCTGCTGGCCGATTTCTACGCCAACGTCGCGGCCGAGGCGCAGGGCCGGGTGCAGACCGCGCGGCTCTGGCACATGACCGACGATCCGGGCGTCAAGTCGATGCTCAAGTTCAACCTCGCCCGCGACACGCTGCACCAGAACATGTGGCTGGCGGCGATCGAGGAGCTGCAGGCCGACGGACTGGAGGGCGTGGTGGCGCCGAACGACCTGTTCGACGAGGAGTTCGAGGAGCATGCCAGCACGATCTGGCACCTGTCCGACGGCGCCGACTCGGACAAGGGCCGGTGGGCGAGCGGGCCGGCTCCCGACGGGCGGCACACCTTCAAGTTCCTCGCCGACCCGCAGCCGCTCGGCGATCGCCAGTCGGGCCCGCCGCCGGACCCGAAGCTCTACTGCACCTACGACGGTGGGATGGGCGAACCGCGGACCCCGGCGTTCGGCACGGAGAAGGGCCTCGTCGGCAAGCTCAAGGACGCGGTCGACCCCGACAAGACGTGAGGACCGACAGCTGATCGGCAGGCCGGCGACACCGCCGGCCTGCCGTCACGGCTTCGAAAGAAAGGAGTCGAGATGACACACACGATCGCGACCCAGTCGACGGCCGAACTCGGCGGCCGGGCCAGCGTGCTGGTACGCCAGAAGCGCGACCACGTCGAGCTCGACCGGCTGCTGCACGCCATCGACGGCGCGACGGGCGCCCGGCGCCAGGACTTGCTGAACGAGGTGGCCCGCCTGGTCTTTCCGCACGCGTTCGCCGAGGAATCGGTGCTGTGGCCGGTGATCCGCCGCACGCTGCCCGACGGGGAGGCCGTCACACTGCGGATCGAGCAGGAACACCAGCAGATCAACGAGCTGTGGACCGAACTCGAGAAGACCGATCCCGACGACACCCGGCACCGCGACCTGTGGCGGCGGATCGAGACGCTGCTGCGGGAGGACGTCCGCGACGAGGAGGACGTCCTGTTGCCGAAGCTGCAGGCGGCTCTCGACCGGAACCGGCTGACCGCGTTGGGTGTCGCGTGGGAGGCGGTGCGGCGGATAGCGCCGACCCGCCCGCACCCGGTGGTCGCCCGCCGGCCACCGGGCAACGTCGCGGCGGCGGCTCCGCTGACCGTCCTCGACCGTGGCCGGGACCGCCTCGACCGCTGGTCGCGGCACACCGGCGGCGCGAAGTCGCAGGGACTACGGGCGGTGAGCACCGGTCTGGCGCGGCTGGCGGGCGCCATCGAGCACATCCCACCGCTCACCCGCGGCGAGCACCCGAGCACGGCGACCACGAGATCCGAAGCGGATCCGCGCGACGACGGGGTACCGAAGTCCTAGTCGGGCAGGGGAGTCGGCGGCTTCCTGCCCGTCGCGGGCTCAGTACTCGATCGCCTCGATCAGCGGGCCGGGCTCGTCCATCAGGGCCCAGAACCGGTCCCGGATCGCGACGGTCATCGGACCGGGCGCGCCGTCGCCGATCGGCTCACCGTCGAGCGAGTTGATGGGGGTGACGCCACCGGCGGTGGTGACGGCCATCAGCTCGTCGGCGTCGTAGAGTTCACGGCTTGTGACGTCGCGCAGGGTGGCCTCGATGCCCATCGCATCGGCGAGCTCGAACACCGTCTTGCGGGTGATGCCCGGCAACGCGTTTCGTGACGGCGACGCCAGCACGCCGTCCTTGACGACACAGACGTTGAAACCCGGGCCCTCGGCGACACAGCTGTCCGAGTCGAGCAGGATCGCAGTCCGTGCGCCGCGGTCCTTGGCCTCGAAGCTCGCGGCCGTCAGGTCGCCCCACTGGTAATTCTTGATCGTCGGGTCGACGGTGTTGCGGCCGGCGCGGCGGACGTGGCGCGGGACGATCGCGGTGGTTCCGAAGATCTGCTCGTGGGGCGGGAACGCCCACAGGTACGGGATCGCGTAGATGTACACCTGGTGGGTCAGCTTCGTCAGGTCCTTCTCGCCCTTGCGTTTTCCGTAACCGCGCGTGACGGTGAGGTTCACGAACGACTCACGAAGTTGCGAGAGGCTGACGCAGCGCTTGGTGATCTCGGCGAGTTCGTCCTTGGACATCCCCGGGTCGAGGCGCAGCTTGGCGGCGCCGTCGAGGAGGCGGTCCAGATGGTCACCGAGCCGGAAGATGTTGCCGTGCCACACATGTGCCACGGTGTAGGTCAGATCGGAGTGGCCGAACCCGGTGTCGAAGATCGAGATCTTCGCGTCCTCGGCGGGCATGTACTCGCCCTCGATCCACGCCACGCCGCCGGCGAACGGGCTGGACGTGTCGAGCTCGTAGTCGCTGTACTGGATCACCGAACCGGGCGGCGTGGCCTCCCGGATTGCGCCGGGTTCGACGGCGACGAGGTTGCTGGTGCCGAGAGTGCTGGTCATGATGTGTCCCTTCATGGTTGCGTCGACCCTGCGTCCACGGCGCGGACGTGCGAGTGCCCGGTGCCGTGGACGCGGAGTCAGCGGGGGTGGGTCAGATGCCGTGGGTCTTCGCGTAGGTGGCGCCGGCGGATCCGCTGCGCAGCCGCGACTTCAAGCCGGTGGCCCACCACAGGGCGGCCAGCACCACGATGCCGAGGAAGATCCACTTGTTGCTGGTGAACTGCGGGAGGAACAGCAGAGCGATCGCGACGCCGACGAACACCACCAGTGCGGTGACGTAGAGCGGCAACCGGAACCGGCCGAGATCGAAGGTGCCCGGCTCGCCCTGCGGGATGGTGCCCTTGCGGTAGCCGACCAGCAGTCCGATGGTCTGCAGGATGTAGACGAAGAAGAACAGCAGCGACGCGATGCCGATGATGTAGTTGAACGCCTTCTCGTTGACCAGCGCCGAGAGCAGCAGCACCGTCGACAGGCAGCCCAACCCGAGCACCGCGTAGGTGGGCGCCTTGCTCTTCGGCGAGACGTGCCGCCACACCTGGGAGAACGGCAGCATGTTGTCGCGGGCCATCGAATAGGTGAGCCGGGTGGCGACCAGGATGTTGGCCAAGAGACAGGCGAGGATGTTCGTCAGTGCGATGGCGACGACGATCTTGGTGACGACGGGCCCGGCCTGCTGGGTGATGATCTCCTCGATGGGCGCGGCGGCGTTGGCCTCGACCGCCGCGGCGTCCTTGATGGCCAGCACGTAGACGACGTACATCAGCAGTTCGATGACGATCGAGGTGACCAGGGCGTAGAACATCGTCCTCGGCACGACACGGCGGGCGTCCTTGGTCTCCTCGGCGACGTCGGCCCCGGACTCCACCCCGATCAGGCCGAAGAACGGGCCGAGCGCAGCGGCGAGCCACGCCAGCATGTACGAATCCTTGTCACCGGACTCGCCGCCGGTGAACAACACCGAGATCGGCTGGTGGTTCTCCGGCGCCGAGAAGGCGATGATCGCGATCAGTGCGGTGGCGCCGACGGTGATGACGAGTTCCAGGCTGACGCCGATGTTGTTGACCATCGTGGCGAACCGGACGCCGTAGATGTTGATCAGCACGCACACGAACACGACGGCGATGGCGAGCAGGATCTGGGTGCTCTGGGTCATGCTCCAACCGAACAGTCCGCCGAGATAGCCGGACAGGATGAAGCCGACGCCGGTCATGCCGCACACCCAGCCCATCAGCGCGATGAAGCCGGTGAACCAGGCAAGGTCCGGGCCGTTGATACGGCTGATCCACTGGTAGGAGTAACCGGCCAGCGGCAGTTTGGCGGTGAGGTCCGCGGCGATGAACGTCCACAGCGCGAACACCGCGCCGGCCAGCAGCAGCGTCCACACGAACGGTGCGCCCGCGGTGAAGTAGCCGGCGCCGAAGCCGGTGAACACCGCGGTGGTGGCGCTGATCGTCGCGAAGCCGATGGCGAACGAGGCCAGCGTGCCGACCGAGCGGTCGAGCTTCTGCGTGTAGCCGAGTTCGGCGAGCTTGGCGTCCTCGGCGTCCGGCGTCGGAGGTCGCTGTTCTGAATGAGTGGGTGATGTCATTGCGTCAGTCATGGTCGCTCCAGGTCAAACCGATGGGAAGAACACCTGAAGACAGAAAAGCGTCATCGGCCGGACACCGGAAGTTCGAGGTATTGATGTACTCATAACGACGGCTTATGAATGGTCGGCGTCGGGCGCCGCCTCGCCGAAGCTCCACTGCGACTGCACGTGCCTGACCAGCGCATCCGCCTGCGGTGAGAGCTTCTGCGGGTGCCACGCCAGCGCGGTGTAGCTTGGCGGCCGGTCCGTTATCGGCACGTAAACGATGCCCGGCCGGTCGTAGAACCGGGCCACCGACGAGGTGGTGAAGCTGATGCCGAGACCACGCGCGATCGACGTCGTCTCGGCCTCGTAGGTCGCCGCCACGGCGGCGATCGCCGGCGGCCGGTTGCCGCGGGCGTCCATCGCCAGCCAGTAGTCGCGCCAGGTGCCCGCCGTCAGCGGAGCGCACACGATGGGGTCGTCGAGCAGTTCGGCGATCTCGACCTCGCGGCGGTCGGCGAGCGGGTGATCCCGCGGCAGGCACGCCATCCACGACTCGGAGTCGAGCACGAGCATCCGGTGCTCCGGCAGGTCGACCGGTGGCCGGATGATCGCGACCTCGGTGCTGCCGTCGGCCAGACCTGCTGTCGGATCGGAGAAGTCGTACTCGATGGGCTCGACGCTGACCTCGGGATAGGCCGCCTCGAAATGGCGGACCACGCGGAACAGCAGGTCCGCGCCGGTGCCGATGAGATACCCGACCCGCAGCACGCCCTGCCGGGTGCCCGACAGGATGACCAGGTTGTCGACGACGGCGTCTACTCCGGAGATCGCCTGCTGCACCTGCGGCAGCCACGCCGCCCCCAGGTCGGTCAGCGCCACCTCGCGGGTGCTCCTGTTGAACAGCAGCACGCCGAACTGGTGCTCGAGCTGTTTGATCGCCGTCGACAGTGCGGGCTGCGTGATGAAGAGGCGTTCGGCGGCGCGCCGGTAGTTCAGTTCCTCGCCGAGCACGACGAAGTACCGCAGCTGCCTCAGCGTGACGTCGGCGCTCGTGGTGGCCCCTCCTCGCGAGTGTGAACTCCACGACGAGTCTGGCACCGAAACCGTCGCCAGGTTCACACTCGCGGGCGGCGGACTACGGGTCGCGCGGCAGTCCGAG
The DNA here is from genome assembly GCF_027529605.1 of Mycobacterium hippophais. NCBI lineage: Bacteria > Bacillati > Actinomycetota > Actinomycetes > Mycobacteriales > Mycobacteriaceae > Mycobacterium > Mycobacterium hippophais. Next base: position 220,885 of record NZ_JAPZPY010000005.1, read on the forward strand.
CAGCCGTTCGGCGATGATGTTCAGCTGCACCTCGGTGGTGCCGCCGTAGATGGTGGTCGCCCGGCTGCCCAGGAGGTACTCGACCCACTTGCCCGGCAGCGTCTTCGGGTCCCCGATCACGCCGTCGGTGCCGAAGGATGAGACCGCGAACTCGGCGTAACCCTGACCGGTGCGCATCGAGAGCAGCTTGGAGATCGCCGCCGAGGGCATCGCGTCGCCGCCGGCGAGGGTGAGCAGCGTCGAGCGCAGGTTGAGCAGCTTGGCGGCGTGGCCCTCGGCGATCAGCTGACCGGCACGGTGCTGCGCGATCTGGTCGAACTGCCCGTCGCGCACGAACTCCACGAAGCCCTCGAGATTCGCCAGGAACGGCGGCTCACTGCTGCCGATCGACACCCGCTCATTGGTCAGCGTGTTGCGGCTGACCTCCCACCCGCGGTCGACCTCCCCGAGCACCAGATCGTCGGGAACGAACACGTCGTCGATGAAGACCGTGTTGAACATCGCGTTGCCGGTCAGCTCGCGCAGCGGTTTGACCTCGACGCCGTCACTCGCCATGTCCAGCAGGAAGTAGGTGATGCCATTGTGTTTCGGCGCGCTCGGATCGGTGCGCGCCAGCAGGGCGCCCCACTGCGAGTACTGCGCTCCGGTGGTCCAGATCTTCTGGCCGGTGATGCGCCACCCGCCGTCGACCTTGGTGGCCTTGGTGGTGAGGCTGGCCAGGTCCGAACCAGCGCCCGGCTCGGAGAAGAGCTGGCACCAGATCATCTCGCCGCGGAAGGTCGGCGGCAGGAACCGCTGCTTCTGCTCGTCGGTGCCGAACGCGACGATCGACGGGATCAGCCAGGCGGCGATGCCCATCTGCGGACGCTTCACCCGCCCGGAGGCGAACTCCTGGGCGATGATGATCTGCTCGACGGGCGCGGCCGCGCGGCCCCAAGGCCTCGGCAGGTGTGGTTGCACCCAGCCGCCCTCGACGATCGCGGTGATGCGCTCGCCCCGCTCCATGTCCTTGAGCGCGGCGACCTCCGCGCGGATCTCCTCGCGCAGCTTCTCGGTGTCGGGGTCCAGGTCGATGTCGATGCTGCGCATGCCGGTGGCAGTCGCGGTATCGACGACCTGCTGGGTGTAGTCGGCGGACCGGCCGAAGCTCGCCGCGAGCGCCAGCGCGCGCCGGTAGTAAACGTTGGCGTCGTGTTCCCACGTGAACCCGATGCCGCCGTGCACCTGGATGCACTCCTGCGCGCAGTGCTGACCCGCGGCGGGCGCGAGGGTGGCCGCCACCGCGGCGGCGAATTCATAGCTGTTGTGGGGGTTCTCGCGCGCCTCGTCGATCGCGCGGGCGGCGTCCCACACCGCGGCGGTGGCCCGCTCCGTGTCGGCGACCATCTCGGCACACTTGTGCTTGATCGCCTGGAACTGGCCGATCGGCCTGCCGAACTGCTCGCGGATCTTGGCGTAGCCGGTGGCGGTGTCGGTGGCCCACCGCGCGACGCCGACGGCTTCGGCGGACAGCAGCGTCGAGATCAGCGCGCGGGCCAGGGTGCGGCTGACGTTCGCCAGCACCCGGTCCTCGGACACCTCGACCGCGTTGGCGCGCACGTCGGCGACCGGGCGCAACGGGTCAACGCTCTGGACGGGTTCGATCTCGAGGGCCTCGGCGTCGAGAACCACCCACTCCTCGCCGCTCTCGATGGCGACGGGCAGCACCAGCACCGAGGCCTGGGCGGCCGCAGGGACGGCGCGCACCTCGCCGCGGATGATCAGGCCGTCACCGTGGCGGGTGGCGGTCAGGCCGGAGTCGATGGCGTACGAGGCGATCACCTCGCCCGATGCCAGTCCGCTCAGCACGTCGGCCCCGGCGTCGTGCGCGGCGACGAGCGCACTCGCGATCGCCGACGGCACGAACGGCCCCGGCACCGCGCCGTAGCCGAACTCGGCGACAACGACGGCCAGCTCGAGGATCCCGAACCCCTGACCCCCGACGCCTTCGGCCAGGTGCACCCCGTGCAGGCCCTGCTCGGCGGCGGCCTTCCAGAACGGGGGCGGGTTGGGGATCGGGTTCTCGAGCGCCTCGTGCAGCACCTCCGAGGGCGCAACCCGCGCCACCAGGGACCGCACCGATTCGGCGAGGTCGGTGTGTTCGGGGGTGATCGCGATGGGCATGCCGTGCCTCCTGAGGGCCGTCCCTATTAACCGGTCGGTTGGGGGCCAGGTTACCCCGCCTGGTTCACCACGTTCACCAGGTCCCGGCCGTCCAGCAGGCGACGGCAGTTCTCGACTCCCTCGGCCAGGTAGCGGCGCATGGTGTCCGCGGTGTACCACGCCACGTGCGGGGTCACCACCACGTTCGGCAGGCCGAACAGCGGATGGTCCGGGGGTGCGGGCTCCTCGCCGAACACGTCGAGCCCGGCCGCCGCCAGTCGCCCGGAACGCAGCGCATCCGCCAGGGCCGACTCGTCGACGATCGGGCCGCGCGAGGTGTTGACGAGCACCGCGTCGGGCCGCATGCGGGCCAGGGCCGCCCGGTCGAGCAGTCCGGCGGTGCCCGGCGTGAGCGGAAGATGCAGCGAGACGATGTCGCTGGAGGCCAGCAGGTCGGGCAGCGCCCGCCAGCCCGGATGTCCGTCGTCGCGAGTGCTGGTGTGCAGCACCGTCGCACCCATCGCACTGACGATCGTCGCCACCCGCTGCGCGACGTTGCCGTAGCCGACCAGCCCGACGGTTCCGCCGCCGATGTCGCGGACGGTCTCGCCGAGACGAGGATCCGTCGGCCAGCCTGCGCCGGCGCGGGTGGCGCGGTCGAGCTCCGGAAGCCGGCGAAGCGCGGCGAGCATGAGCAGGACGGTGCCCTCGGCCACCGAAGGGGCGTTCGCGCCGGGCATGTTGGCGACCGCGATACCGCGTTCGGACGCCGCACCGACGTCGATGGTGTTGACCCCGGCGCCGAGTTTGTGGATCAGCCTGCAGCGGGTGGCCCGCCGGACATCGTCTCCTGACAGTGGACGCAGCACATGCCAGATCACCTCGGCGTCGGGCAGCTCCCGGTGCAGCGTGGCGTCGTCGTCCTCGGCGCAGAACCGTACGTCGAGCCAGTCGGACTCGGCGGCCAGCAGATCGAGCACCTTGCCCCCGGGGGTGAAGTGCGCCAGCACCCTCAGCGCCAACGCTTACCGATCCACTTCGCGACGAGATCGGCCAGCTCGCTTCGCGCGCCCGGAGTGGTGAAGTAGTGGTCGGAGTCGATGGAGCGCATCGTCTTGTCCTCACTCGCCAGCGCACCGCAGATGCGCTGGGCATCGGACGGGAACACGCCGGTGTCCTGCTCGGCGTTGATGATCAGGGCGGGGCAGGTGATGCGCGCGAGGTGCGGTTCTGCGCGCGTCTGAGAGTGCCGCAAGCTCCACATACTGATCCAGTTGCGCAACGTGCTCACCGAGGCGACGCCGTGCGCCGAGCGGTTGGCCTTCGCCGGCGGTCCGAGGTAACACATGTTCGGTGGGCGCCTGCTGGCGTCGAGGGTGGGGTCCACCATGCGCGGATCCGCCCAGGTGCGCATCACATTGAACGGGCGGTCGGAGAAACCGGCGGCCTGCACCCGTTTCAGTTCGGCCTCGGCCCAGTCGGTGATCGCCTCGTTGCGTGCGACCTGCGCCGCCCGGTAGCGCTTCACGAACTCGGCCGAGTAGGGCGGCCCGTTGCCCATGTCGAACAGGTCGAGATCGGGATCGGATGACACCGGGTCGTTCTCGTCGGTCACGGCGGCGTCCATCCAGGCGGTGAGCACGTCGGGCCTGCCGGGATGCGCCGCGCTGGCGATGTAGCCGTCGGCGGGCGGCAGGTCCATGAAGCCGGCCGCGGGGCGCATACCGTCCAGCGGCGTGATGTGGCGGTCCAGCGCCTGCGCCTGGTACGCGGCCATCAGTGACCCGCCACCTGAGTTTCCAAGCAGCACAACCGTTTCGATGTTCTGCACGTCGCGCAGATATCGGACACCGACGCCGACGTCGACCAGTGCGTGGTCGAGCAGGAAACTGCTCTCGAAGCCGCGGAACCGGGTGTTCCAGCCGAGGAAGCCGATGCCGCGGGTGGCCATGTACTCCGCGAGGTAGTGCTCGGAGAAGTCGATCTGGTAGTGGGCGGCGATCATCGCCACCTTGGGCTTGCGGCCCACGCCCCGGTAGTAGATGCCCTGGCACGGGTGCCCGCCCGAGCCGGCCCGTCGCGCAGTGGGCGAGTCGAGCCCCACGAATTCGCGGATGACCCCCGGTGTGCCTACTGTCCTCGTCATGTTCCCCCAGCCCCCCGGCCGTAGATCGTCCGACAGAAGATGTCGGCGGGGGTCGAGACGCACGCGTCGTCGTCGACGTCGCGCGCGGCCCTGCCCCCCGTCCATCGTGTGTAGCAGAAGTGGTCAAGCATCCACAGCACCGCCACGGCACATCGGCAGTTGACGCATCTCGGAACGGCATTCAGCAAGATCGAGGTGGACTGAGGACGCCCCCGCGCCGTGGATGAGTGCCGCACGCGCGGAGGAGCCGGCGGCCGCACGGGAATGCCGGCGGCGGGCGTGGCGGGGCGCAGTCGTCACAGCCGGTGAACCCCTCTCCGGGCATTGAGCGGGTCTGAAACCGATGTTAGATTCAGTTCTGCCGCTTGACCGGTTTTTCGCCATAACCACAGGAGCCGAGCATGATCAAGCCGCACAATCCGAACCGCGAGTTCGAACTCGGCGGCATCAACCATGTGGCACTGGTTTGTTCGGACATGGCGAAGACGGTCGACTTCTACAGCAACGTGCTGGGGATGCCGCTGATCAAGTCGCTCGACCTGCCGGGTGGCGTCGGCCAGCACTTCTTCTTCGACGCCGGAAACGGTGACTGCGTCGCGTTCTTCTGGTTCCGCGACGCGCCGGACGGGGTGCCGGGGGTGTCCTCGCCCGCGGCGATCCCGGGCATCGGCGAGATCGTCAGTGCCACCGGCTCGATGAACCACCTCGCCTTCCACGTGCCCGCCGAGAAGTTCGACGAGTACCGCCGGAAACTGAAGGAGAAGGGCGTCCGCGTCGGGCCCATCCTCAATCACGACGAGAGCGAGATGCAGGTGTCGGCGACGGTCCATCCCGGCGTCTACGTGCGATCGTTCTACTTCTTCGATCCCGATGGCGTCACGCTCGAGTTCGCTTGCTGGACACGAGATTTCACCGACGAGGAAGCGCAGACTCCGCCGAAGACGGCGGCCGACCGGACGCTCAGTCGCGGAACAGCCGCGGTTCGCTGAGGTCGTCGATGATCGCGGTCAGCTGGTCGACGAGCTGATCCGGAGCCAGTGCCAGCTCGCCGTCCAGCCAGGCGCTGATGGTCTGCCCGACGCCGCCGACGACGAAATGTGCTGTCGCCTTGATGCGTTCGTTCTCGTCGCGGCGAAGCGCGGCACTGACGTGCCGGCCGGAGAGCATCGCGAACAGGGCGCCCGATTCCGCACGCTTGCGTACCACCACGGCATTGGACAGCTGCGAGTTGAACAGCAGGCGGCCGATGCGGGCGTCGCCGTCGACCGTGCGCACGATCTCGGCCATCACCGCCCGCGTCTGGTCCTTCGGCGCCGCGGCGGCCGCCGCGGCCTGGGTGGTGGCCGCGATGTCGGCGATCACCCAGTCGAACACCGCGCCGACGAAGTCGTCCTTGTCGGTGAAGCCCTCGTAGAAGTACCGGACGCCGACACCGGCCTCGCGGCAGATCGCTCGCACGGTCAGGTCCGCCAGGTCGTCGCCGGCGGAGCCGAGCAGGGCGAGGCCTGCCTCGAGGAACCGGCGCCTGCGCTGGGCCAGCCGCTCGGGCGCCTCGACGCCGCGGTACGGCCGGACCTGTGCCATCTGCCCATCTTGACACCCGTCAGCGGCGCAGGGCAATATCAGGAAACATTCGTTATCACTTTTATCGACGAGGAGTGCCCGATGACGGTCACCCAGCCGGTCCCGCACGTCGAGCGCCCGGTCAGCGAGCCGGCGCGGCCGCGACCCGCTGCGCGCCGTTCACTGCTCGCCGGCCGCCGAGCCACCCGGGACGACGGCCTGATGGGTGTGGCGCTGCTGGCAGGCCCAGCCAACGTGATCATGCAGCTGGCCCGGCCCGGCGTCGGCTACGGCGTCTACGAGAGCCGCGTCGACAGCGGCCGCATCGACCTGCACCCGATCAAGCGCGCCCGCACCACGTTCACCTACCTGGCCGTCGCGACCCGCGGCACCGACGCGCAGAAGGCGGCCTACCGGCGCGCGGTGAACACGGCGCACGCGCAGGTGTACTCGACCGACGAGAGCCCGGTGAAGTACCACGCGTTCGACAAGGATCTGCAGCTGTGGGTGGCCGCGTGCCTGTACAAGGGCGGCGTCGACATCCAGCGCATCTTCATCGGCGAGATGGACGACGAGACCGCCGACGAGCACTACCGCGACAGTGCGACGCTGGGCACGACGCTGCAGGTGCCACTCGAGATGTGGCCGGCCGACCGTGCGGCGTTCGACAAGTATTGGCAGGAGTCGCTCGACCAGGTCCACATCGACGACACGGTGCGCGAGTACCTGTTCCCCATCGCCGCGGGCCGCATCCGCGGGGTTCGGCTGCCGCGCGCCGTCCAGCGCCGTCTCGACGCGGCCAACCTGCTGATCACCACCGGCTTTCTGCCGCAACGATTCCGCGAGGAGATGCGGTTGCCGTGGGACGCCGGACACCAGCGCCGGTTCGACCGCCTGATGACCGCACTGCGGACAGCGAACGACCTGGCGCCGGGCTTCATCCGGCAGTTCCCGTTCAACGTGCTGCTCAAGGACCTCGACCGGCGCATCCGCACCGGCAAGCCGCTGGTCTAGTCGCGGCGGGCCGGGCGCGTCACGACGGCGCCCGCCAGCGGATCAGCCCCCGACCCATCATCAGCAGCCGCACTGTCGCCCCTGGCAGTTCCTCGGCGACGTGGCGCCTGAGCGTGTGAACGTCATCGCGCGGCGGCCACACGATCGGTGCGGTGTGCTCCCACTTCGTGCGGACCAGGAGCATTGCGCCCGTCGCCACGAAACTCCGCACCGCCCAGGGCAGGTGACGCCATCCGGGTCGGGCGAGCGCCCCGACAGCAAGGGTCCCGCCCGGCGCGACCAGCGACCGCAGTCGCCGCAGTGCGGCTTGGGTGTCCGGGAGGTGGTGCAGCGCGGCGTTGGACACCACCGCGTCGAAACGGCCCAGCCCGTCCATCGTGAGCACGTCGCCGTGCACCCAGTCGACAGGTGCGTCGGGGAAGCGCTCACGAGCCCTCTGCAGTACCGGGGCGTCGACGTCCACCGCCACCACCCGCGGCACCCGCCGCGCCAACCGGGCGGCGAGGAACCCGTCGCCGCAGCCCACGTCGAGCACCGACGCCGCGTCGGGCGGCACACACCGGTCGATGGTCGCGTCGTAGTGGATGTTGACGTTCCACGGAGCAGCCACGTGCGCCGAGACTACGGTTGTTGACGGGAATCGGTGGAAAACGTGTCAACAACCGTAGTCTCGGCGTTTGAAAAAGCGGCGTAGCCTCACCCGCGTGCGCACCGACGACGACTCCTGGGACATCACCACCTCCGTCGGCTCCACGGCGCTGTTCGTCGCCGCGTCGCGGGCGCTGGAGGCGCAGAAGGCCGTGCCGCTCGCCGTCGATCCCTACGCCGAGGTGTTCTGCCGCGCGGCGGGTGGTGACTGGTCCGCCCTGCTGGACGGCACGGCGCCCGACCACCCGCTCGCCTCGGAGTTCGGCGCAGCGTTCGTCGACTTCCAGGGCGCTCGCACCCGCTACTTCGACACCTACTTCACCGCCGCCGCCGAAGCCGGTGTGCGACAGGTGGTCCTGGTCGCGGCGGGCCTGGACTCGCGGGCCTACCGGCTGCCGTGGCGGGACGGCACCGTCGTCTACGAGCTCGACCAGCCGCAGGTGTTGCAGTTCAAGCGGGAGGTCCTCGCGGCCCACGGTGACGCCCCGCGCGCCGACCGCCGCGAGGTGGCGGTCGACCTGCGCGACGACTGGCCTGCCGCGCTGACAGAGGGCGGGTTCGACCCCGCGGCGCCGTCGGCGTGGCTCGCCGAAGGGCTGCTGATGTACCTGCCCGCCACCGCGCAGGACCAGTTGTTCTCCGGCATCGACACGCTCGCCGCGGCGGGCAGCCGCGTCGCGGTCGAGGAGGCGACGCCGATGCCGCCGGCGGTGTTCGAGGCAAAGCGTGCCGAGGAGCGGGCGGCGGGCGGGGACAACGCGTTCTTCACGCTGATCTACAACGAGCAGCACGCGGCCGCCCAGGACTGGTTCACGGCCCGCGGATGGACCGCCGACACCACCCGTCTCGCCGACTACCTGCGGCAAGTCCGCCGGCCGGTGCCGGCGGCCGACACCGACGCCGGTCCGATGTTCCAGACAATCTCCCTGGTCAGCGCCGTCAAGCGGTGACCGGGCTCACGTTTTCGGGCGAGACCGTGAGTCTCGACAGTGAGGCTAGGTAATGCTAACTTCAGCAAAAGTTAGCTTTGCCTACATAAGGGGAGAAAACGGGGGCTGCCCGGTGACGGGATTCGCTTCCCGTGCACAGACATGGGTAATGACACGCTTGCCGCTCTCTCGCACGGAGCGCCCCGAATCGACCGCGACGTGGTCAGCCGGTTCGCCACCTGCTGCCGGGCGCTCGGCCTCTCGGTCAACGATCGACAACGTCCCGCAGACCTGACCGCAGCGCGGTCGGGCTTCGCCGCGCTCGCCCATGTCGCGCACGACCACTGCGATGCCTGGACCGGCCTCGCCGCCGCGGGCGACGTCTCCGGGCATGTCATCGAATCCATCTGGCGCACCAGGCGCTCGGCGGGTCTGCTGCAGCGCGAGATCGACCTCGCGCCCGGCGCGCTGGCGTTCACCTATGACACCGGCCTGTACCTGCAGTTCCGGGCCTCGGACCCTGACGACTTCCAATTGGCATGGGCGGCAACGCTGGCCGACAACGAGGCGTACGCCGACGCCGACGAGCTGGTGGGCGAACTGCTCGACCGCCGGCCGGGCTGGGTGCAGGCCCGATGGGTGCGGGTGGCGATCAACTACCGGGCCGAACGCTGGTCCGACGTGGTGCGGCTGCTGACCCCGGTGGTCAACGACACCACACAGGACGAGACGTTCTCGCACGCCGCGCGGATCGCGCTGGGCATCTCGCTGGCCCGGATCGGCATGTTCTCCCCGGCGTTGTCCTATCTCGAGCAGCCGGCGGGACCCGTCGCGGTGGCCGCCGTGGACGGCGCGCTGGCCAAGGCGCTGGTGCTGCGCGCCGAGGGGGAGGACGAGGACGCCGCCGACGTGCTGCAGGAGCTCTACGCCGCGAACCCGGAGAACGCGCAGGTCGAAACGGCGCTGACGGACAAGACATTTGGCATCCCGACCACCACCGCCGCCCGGATCGAGGCGCGCAGCAACCCGTGGGATCCGGCCACCGAACCCGGCGAGGCCGACTTCATCGACCCGGGCGCCCAGGACCGCAAGTCGCACCTGCTGGTCGAGGCCGAGGCCGAACTCGCGGAGTTCATCGGCCTCGAGGAGGTCAAGTACCAGGTCGCCCGGCTGAAGAGCTCGGTGGCCATGTCGCTGCGCCGCCAGGAGCGCGGGCTCACCGTCGCCCAGCGCACCAATCACCTGGTGTTCGCCGGCCCACCCGGAACCGGTAAGACGACCATCGCCCGGGTGGTCGCCAAGATCTACTGCGGACTCGGCCTGCTGCGCAAGGAGACCGTCCGCGAGGTGCACCGCGCCGACCTCATCGGCCAGCACATCGGTGAGACCGAAGCCAAGACCAACGCGATCATCGACAGTGCGCTCGACGGCGTGCTGTTCCTCGACGAGGCCTACGCTCTGGTGTCCACCGGCGCCAAGAACGACTTCGGGCTCGTCGCGATCGACACGCTGCTGGCCCGGATGGAGAACGACCGCGACCGGCTCGTGGTGATCGTCGCCGGCTACCGCAAGGACCTCGACAACTTCCTCGACACCAACGAGGGCCTGCGTTCCCGCTTCACCCGCAGCATCGACTTCCCGTCCTACTCGGGCGCCGAGCTCGTCGAGATCGCCATGCGGATGGCCGAGAAGCGCGACAGCGTGTTCGAGAAGGCGGCGCACGACCACATGGAGGACCTGTTCGAGAAGCTCGCGCGGTCCACCACGCCCGACGGCAACGGTGTGGACCGGCGCAGCCTCGACATCGCAGGCAACGGCCGTTTCGTGCGCAACCTGGTCGAGCGTTCGGAGGAGGAGCGGGAGTACCGCCTCGACCACTCCGACGCCGACGACTTCACCGACGAGGAATTGATGACCATCACCGCCGACGATGTGCGTAGCTCCGCCGTGCCGCTGCTCAAGGGCCTCGGCCTGACCGTGCCGGAACTGTCGGTGCAGGCATGACCTCTCCTGAGGACCGGCGCTCCTTCACCTCCCGGACCCCGGCCAACGAGAATCCCGACCGCGTCGAGTACCGCCGCGGCTTCGTCACCCGCCATCAGGTGTCCGGCTGGCGATTCGTCATGCGCCGCATCGCCTCCGGCGTCGCGCTGCACGACACCCGCATGCTGGTCGACCCGCTGCGCACCCAGAGCCGCGCCGTGATCACCGGCGCCCTCATCGTGGTCACCGGCCTGATCGGCTGCTTCCTGTTCTCCTTCATCCGGCCGTCCGGGTCGGCGGGCACGGACTCGATCCTCGCCGACCGCTCGACGGCCGCGCTCTACGTCAAGGTCGGCGAGCAGCTGCACCCGGTGCTCAACCTGACGTCGGCCCGCCTCATCGCTGGCCGTGCGGACAACCCGACCACCGTCAAGACCAGTGAGATCGACCAGTTCCCCCGCGGCAACCTGATCGGCATCCCCGGCGCACCGGAACGCATGGTGCAGAGCACCGACGCGGACGCGGACTGGACCGTGTGCGACGCGGTCGCGGGACCGGACACCGGCGTCACCGTGATCGCCGGCGCCACCGGGTCGGGCGGTGAGCGCGCGGCGACGCTGCCTGCGGACCAGGCCGTGCTGGTGCAGGACACCGAGGGCACCAACGCAGGCACCTGGCTGCTGTGGGACGGCAGGCGCAGCCCGGTCGACCTGGCCAACCGGGCCGTGACCGACGCACTCGGCTTCGGCGGCGACATCCCCTCGCCGCGCCCGATCGCCGCGGGCCTGTTCAACGCCATCCCCGAGGCTCCGGCGCTCGCCCCGCCGCCGATCGCGGGCGCCGGTGCGCCGCCGCAGTTCCCGCTGTCGTCCCAGGTCCCCGTCGGCGCCGTGGTCGCGGCGTTCGATGCGGACAACTCGATCCGCTACTACGCCGTGCTGTCCGACGGCCTTCAGCCGGTGTCGCCGGTGCTGGCGGGCATCCTGCGCAACACCAACTCCTACGGCCTGGCCCAGGCGCCGAGGCTGGGCGCCGACGAGGTGGCCCGCATGCCGGTCGCACGCGGCATCGACACCGCCGCGTACCCCGACTCCACCGTCGACCTGGTGGACACCTCCGCCGACCCCGTCACCTGCGCGCGGTGGACGAAACCGGAAGGCGCCGCAGAGAGTTCGCTGGCCCTGCTGTCCGGTGCCACCCTGCCGCTGCCCGAGAACCAGCGCACGCTCACCCTGGTCGGCGCGGGCAGTGGCACGACGGCGAACCGGGTGGCGATCGCCCCCGGCAGCGGATACTTCGTGCAGACCGTCGGGCAGGCCCCTGGCTCACCGACCGCTGGGTCCCTGTTCTGGATCAGTGACACCGGCGTCCGCTACGGCATCGACACCGGCGCCGACGACGACGCCGTCGCCGCGCTGGGCCTGAGCTCCCCGCCGTTGCCCGTCCCGTGGTCCGTCCTGGCGCAGTTCGCCGCGGGCCCGACCCTGTCCCGCAGTGACGCGCTGCTCGCGCACGACACCCTGCTGCCCGACCCGAGCCCCGCGCGACTGGAGAACCGATGAGCCGCTTGATCTTCGAGGCCCACCGGCGGCTTCCGCAGCCGACCACCCGCAAGGGCACCATCACGATCGAACCGCCGCCCGAACTGCCGCGGCTGGTGCCACCGTCGCTGCTGCGCCGGGTGCTGCCGTACCTGATCGTGATCCTGATCGTCGGCATGATCGTCGCGCTCGTCGCGACCGGCATGCGGCTGATCTCGCCGCAGATCCTGTTCTTCCCGTTCGTGCTGCTGCTGGCCGCCACTGCGCTCTACCGCGGCTCGGACAACAAGATGCGCACCGAGGAGGTCGACGCCGAACGCGCCGACTACCTGCGCTACCTGTCGGTGGTCCGCGACAACGTCCGCGCACACGCCGCCGAACAGCGTGCGGCACTTGAGTGGTCGCATCCCGACCCCGAGGTGCTGGCCACCATCCCCGGCACCCGCAGGCAGTGGGAGCGCGATCCGCGGGACAACGACTTCCTGGTGCTGCGGGCGGGCCTGCACGACACGCCGCTCAACGCGACACTGCGGGTGAAGGACACCGCCGACGAGATCGACCTGGAGCCGGTGTCGCACAGCACGCTGCGTGGGCTGCTCGACGTGCAGCGCACGGTCCGCGACGCCCCGGCGGGCATCGACATCGCCAAGCTGGCCCGCATCACGGTGTTCGGTGAGGCCGACGACGTGCGCGCCGCGGTGCGCGCATGGCTGGCCCAGGCGGTCACCTGGCACGATCCGGCCGTGCTCGGGGTCGCCCTCGTGTCGCCCGATGTGGACGGCGACGACTGGTCCTGGCTGAAGTGGCTGCCGCACGTCGACGTCCCGGGTGAGACCGACGGCGTCGGCCCGGCGCGCTACCTGACCACCACCGCGGGCGAACTGCGGCAGCTGCTCGGCCCGGCACTGGCCGGCCGGGATGCGTTCCCGGGCAGCAACGATGGTGCGCTCAAGCACCTGCTGGTCGTGGTCGACGATCCGGAGGCCGACCTCGACGCGATCGTGCGCCGGCCCGGCCTGGCCGGCGTCACCGTCATCCACCGCACCACCACGCCGCCGAACCGTGAGCAGTACCCGGACCCCGAGCGGCCGATCCTGAAGGTCGCCGACGGCCGGATCGAACGGTGGCAGAGCGGCGGCTGGCAGCCCTACGTAGACGTCGCCGACGGCATCGGCGCCGACGACTGCCGCCACATCGCGCGGCGGCTGTCCCGCTGGGACTCCAATCCCAACCACGCCCGGTCGACGACCACGGGTGGCTCGACGTTCACCACGCTGCTGGGCATCCCCGACGCGTCCGCACTCGACGTGGCCGCGTTGTGGGCGCCGCGCCACCGCGACGACGAACTGCGGGTGCCGATCGGTGTCACCGCCACCGGCGAACCGCTGTACTTCGACCTCAAGGACGAGGCCGAGGGCGGCATGGGCCCGCACGGCCTGATGATCGGCATGACCGGTTCGGGCAAGTCGCAGACCCTGATGTCGATCCTGTTGTCGCTGTTGACCACTCACTCGGCCGAACGGCTGATCGTCATCTACGCCGACTTCAAGGGCGAGGCGGGCGCCGACATCTTCCGCGACTTCCCGCAGGTCGTCGCCGTCATCTCGAACATGGCCGAGAAGAAGTCGCTGGCCGACCGGTTCGCCGACACCCTGCGCGGAGAGGTGGCCCGGCGCGAGCAGCTGCTCAAGGAGTCCGGCAGGCGCGTGCAGGGCAGCGCGTTCAACTCCGTCACCGAGTACGAGGCCGCCATCGCAGCCGGGCACGACCTGCCGCCGATGCCGACGCTGTTCGTGGTGGCCGACGAGTTCACGCTGATGCTCGCCGACCACCCCGAGTACGCTGACCTGTTCGACTACGTCGCCCGCAAGGGCCGGTCGTTCCGGATCCACATCCTGTTCGCGTCGCAGACCCTGGATGTGGGCCGCATCAAGGACATCGACAAGAACACGTCGTACCGCATCGGCCTGAAGGTGGCCAGCCCCAGCGTTTCCCGCCAGATCATCGGGGTGGAGGACGCGTACCACATCGAATCGGGCCGCGAACACAAGGGCGAGGGCTTCCTGGTGCCCGCCCCCGGCGCGGTGCCGGTCAAGTTCCGCAGCACCTACGTCGACGGCATCTACGAGCCGCCGCGGGTGGAGAAGGCCATCGTGGTGCGGGCGCTGCCGCAGCCGCAGGAGTTCACCGCGACGCGGGTCGAGCCCGAGCCCGACACCATCATCCCGTCCGCGGACGCCGACGTCGAGGTGCTGCCGCCGCGCAAGCTGATCGCCACGATCGGTGAGCAACTGGCGCAGTACGGCCCGAAGGCGCCGCCGCTGTGGCTGCCCCCGCTGGAGGACTCGATCCCGCTGCTCGACCTGCTCCAGCGGTCCGGAGTGAACGCCCGGCAGTGGCGCTGGCCGCTGGGCGAGATCGACCGGCCATTCGAGATGCGGCGCGACGCACTGATGTTCGACGCCAACTCGGCAGCCGGGAACATGGTGATCCACGGTGGGCCCAAGTCGGGCAAGTCGACGGCGCTGCAGACGTTCATGCTGTCGGCCGCCGCGCTGCACTCACCGCGCGACGTGACGTTCTACTGCCTGGATTACGGCGGCGGGCAGCTGCGTCCGATGGCCGAGCTCGCCCATGTGGGCAGCGTCGCCACTCCGCTGGAGCCCGAACGCATCCGGCGCACCTTCGGCGAGCTGGAGCAGCTGCTGCGGGCACGCCAGGAGCGTGGTGCGGTGTCCCGGTCAGAAGACATCGCAGACGGTTACGGCGAAGTGTTCCTGGTGATCGACAACCTGTACGCGTTCAGCCGGGACGACACCGACACCTTCAACACCCGGAACCCGCTGCTCGCCAGGGTCACCGAGTTGGTGAACAGTGGACTGGCCTACGGCATCCACGTCGTGATCACCACGCCGAACTGGCTGGAGGTGCCGTTGAACATGCGCGACGGGCTCGGCCTTCGACTGGAACTCAAGCTGCACGACGCCCGCGACAGCAACGTGCGGATCGTCGGCGGACTGCGCAGGCCCGCCGAGAGCGTGCCGGCCGATCAGCCCGGTCGCGGCCTGACTATGGCGGCCGAGCACTTCCTGATCGCCGCCCCGCCGCTGGATGTGATCCGTGCGATCAACAACCGGCACCCGGACGTCACGGCGCCGCGGGTGCGGCTGCTGCCGACCGACCTGCGACCCGAAGTGCTTGCCCCGCTGTACATGCCGCCCGAACGGGTGGTCATCGGCCAGCGGGAACAGGACCTCGCGCCGGTCACGCTGGACTTCGAGCGCAATCCGCTGCTCATGGTCTTCGGTGACGCAAGGGCGGGCAAGACCACCCTGCTGCGGCACCTGATCCGCACCGTCCGGGAGAACTCGCGGCAGGACGACGTCGCGTTCACGGTGATCGACCGGCGGCTGCACCTCGTCGACGAGCCGCTGTTCCCGGACAACGAGTACACGCCGAACATCGACCGGATCACCCCGGCGATGCTCGGACTCGCCGCGCTGATCGAGAAGCGCCGCCCGCCCGCAGGTCTCACGCCCCAGCAGTTGAGCAGCTGGGGATATCAGGGTCACACGCACTACCTGATCATCGACGACGTCGACCAGATCCCAGACAGCCCGGCGGTCAGCGGACCCTACGTCGGCCAGCGGCCGTGGACGCCGCTGCTCGGCCTGCTCGGCCAGGCCGGTGACCTCGGCCTGCGGGTGATCGTCACGGCGCGGGCGACCGGTTCGGCGCACGCGATCATGACGGCGCCGTTGCTGCGCAGGCTCAACGACCTGCAGGCGACGACGCTGTTGCTGTCCGGTAATCCGCAGGACAGCGGTAAGATTCGCGGCCACAGGTTCAACCGGCTGCCCGCGGGCCGCGGCATGTTGCTGGACGACGGCGACCTCCCGACATTCGTGCAGCTCGTCAATCCACTCGTCGGCGAGGCCGCCACCCAGGGCGGCCGAGGGACGGACAGCAACGGAAAGGAATACAGCTGATGACGCTTCGTGTCGTTCCCGAGGGACTGACCGCGGCCAGTGCCGCGGTCGAGGGTCTGACCGCACGGCTGGCGGCGGCGCACGCCGCGGCCGCACCCGCGGTGACCGCGGTGCTGCCGCCAGGAGCCGATGTGGTGTCGCTGCAGACCGCGGCGGGCTTCAGCGCGCACGGCAACCAGCACGCCGCGACCGCCGCGCTCGGCGTCGAAGAGCTCGGCCGCTCCGGTATGGGAGTGGGCGAGTCGGGCGTCAGCTACGCCACCGGTGACGCGATGGCGGCGTCGTCGTACCTGATCGCACGCGGCGGCTGAGATGACCGCCCCCATCTTCATGGCCCTGCCGCCCGAGGTGCATTCGACGCTGCTGAGCAGTGGTCCGGGCCCCGGATCGCTGCTGGCCGCTGCGGGGGCATGGCAGTCGTTGAGCGCCGAGTACGCCTCGGCCGCAGCGGAGTTGACGGCGTTGCTCGGCGCGGTGCAGGCGGGGTCGTGGCAGGGTCCGAGCGCCGAGCAATACGTGGCGTCCCATCAGCCCTACCTGGCGTGGCTGGCCCAGCAGAGCGCCAACAGCTCCGTGACGGCGGCGCAGCACACGACGGCGGCGGCGGCGTACACGACGGCGCTGGCGATGACGCCGACGATGCCGGAGCTCGTCACCAACCATGTGGTGCACGGCGTACTGGTGGCGACGAACTTCCTCGGCCTGAACACCATTCCGATCGCGATCAACGAAGCCGACTACGTGCGGATGTGGATCCAGGCCGCGACCGCGATGAGCACCTACCAGGCGATGGCCGGCGCGGCGATGGCCAGCACACCGGCCTCGCTGCCCTCGCCGTTCATCCTCACCCCCGGCGTCGGCGAGGCCGGCACCGCGATGGCGAGCCTGCAGCAGACCGGCGCCCAGGCCCAGGCGACCGAATCCGGGTCGGCGCTGAACAATTCGGACTGGCTCTCGGATCTGCTGAACATCTTCCCCGGTGGTCAGGAGATCGCGGACTTCCTGCGGGATCCGATCGGCAACACGATCCAGCTGATCACCGACTTCCTCACCAATCCGGCTGCGGCGCTGCAGACCTGGGGTCCCTTCCTGTTCGCCGTGGCCTATCAGGCCATCTCGTGGATCGGGGCCTCGCTGACCTACCCGCAGCTGCTGATCCAGCCGCTTCTGGCGCTGACGCTGGCGATCATTGGCGGCGTGCTGCAGTACCTCAAGCAGTTGCCTGCGCCGCCGGCCGATGTGCCCGCCGAAACGCCTGCCGCGCCCGCCGCGCAGGTCCCGGCCCGGGCCGACCAGCCCGGATCCTTCACCGCGGCCGGCCTTCCGCCCGGCAGCGTGTCCGCGACCGCCGGTGGTGGTGCGGGCACCGGCGGGACGGCCGCACCGTCCACGGGGGCCGCCGCCCCCGCGGCGGCGCCGATCGCGCCGTACGCCGTGGCGGGGTCTGACCCGGAGGAGGGGTTCTCCCCCACGTTCCGGGAGGGTTCGAGTGCCAAGGCGCCGGCGTCCGGAATCCCCGCCGCGGCCGCGGCTGCGGCGCTGTCGGCCGCGGAGCGGCGGAAACGGCGGCGCAAGAAGGTCGCCGAGGTCAAGGGGCGCGGATACGCCGATGCCTACATGGACTACGAGGACGAGCCCGACGGCGAGACGCCGGCGGCCGATGAGCCGCGGGTGAGTGCGTCGACCCGCGGTGGCGGGCCGATGGGGTTCAGCGGTACCGCGGGCCGCTCCGATGCCGCCGCTGCGGGGCTGACGACGGTGTCCACCGATGCGTTCGACGGGGGCCCGGTGGTGCCGATGCTGCCCACGTCGTGGGAGTCCGAGCAGGACGGCCCGGAGGGGGGATCGCGCAACTGAGCGACGTGCTGGGGGACAGTCTGTTTCGAACGAACAAGGGTGAAGGGAAGCAATAGATGAGCATGTTGGATGCGCACATTCCGCAGTTGGTGGCCTCTGAGGCCGCGTTCGGCGCCAAGACGGCGCTGATGCGTTCGACCATGGCGCAGGCCGAGCAGGCGGCGACGTCGGCGCAGGCGTTTCACATGGGTGAGTCGTCGGCGGCGTTCCAGGCCGCGCACATGCGGTTCATCGAGGTGTCGGCCAAGGTGAACGCACTGCTGGACATCGCACAGGTGAACCTGGGCGACGCCGCAGGCACCTACGTGGCCGAGGACGCCGCGGCCGCGTCGACCTACACCGCGATCTGACCGGATTCAAAGGCGAACGAAAGGGTTTGTGATGTCTCAGATCATGTACAACTACCCGGCGATGATGGCTCACGCCGGAGAGATGTCGACCTATGCCGGTGCGATGCACGCGGTGGGCGCGGACATCGCCAGCGAGCAGGCAGCGCTGGCCGGTGCGTGGCAGGGCGACACGGGTATGACGTACCAGGCGTGGCAGGCGCAGTGGAACATGGCGCTCGAGGAGTTGGTGCGCGCCTACCGGGCGATGGCGTCGACCCACGAGATGAACACCGCGTCGATGAACGCGCGCGACATGGCCGAAGGCGCCAAGTGGGGGGCATGAGCCACCGCTGGCAATCCGGGGCCGGCGTCAGGCTCAGTGAGTCCTAACGCCGTCGAACTGACCGTCGAGCAGGCGTGGTTCGTCGCCGACACCCTCGGTGCGGGTTCCTTTCCGTGGGTGTTGGCGATCACGCCGCCGTACAGCGACATGTCTCAACGGGGCCAGTTCGTCGCCGAACGCACCGCCGAGTTGACCGCACTCGGGGTGATGAACGCCGACGGGATGATCGATCCCGCGGTGGCACAGTGGGTCCGGGTGACGACGCGCGCCGAGCAGTGGCTCGATCTGCGCTTCGTCTCCGGGCCGGGCGATCTGCTGCGCGGTGTGATCGCGCGCCGCGAGGGCCGCACCGTGGTGGTCCTGCGCAACGCCCACCTCGTGACGTTCACGGAGATGGCGATCGACCACCCGCATGCGCTGGTTCCGGTGCTGGCCGTCGGACTGTCGGGGCGCAAACCCGCCCACTTCGACGAGTTCGCCCTGCCGGCTGCGCTGGGCGCCCGCTCCGATCAGCAGATCCGCGACGGTGTGCCACTGGCGGAGGTGCTGGACTTCCTCGGGATCCCGGCGTCCGCCCGGCCGGTCGTGGAGGCCGCCTTCGCCGACACCAGAACGTATGTGGAGATCGTCGCGGGCGAGCACCGTGACGGCCACCGCGTCACCACCAGCGTCGGCGTGAGCATCGTCGACACCGTCGCCGGCCGGGTGCTGGTCAGCCCGGCCAAGGCGTTCGACGGGGAATGGGTCTCCACCTTCGCCCCGGGCAACCCGTTCGCGATCGCCGCCGCCGTGGAGCGGCTGACCGGTTCGCTGCCCAGCGGACCGTGGTTCCCCGACCTCAACCTCACCCGCGACTTCGACGCGGAGACAACCGAAGACACAACGAGAGATCCGAGAAACGAGCAATGTCCGACAACACTGTGATGCCGATCGTGCGCGTGGCCGTCCTCGCGGCTGGCGACGACGGGGGCCGGCTGACCGAGGTCGCGCTCCCTGCCGACCTGCCGCTGCGCGAGATCCTGCCCGCGGTCCAGCGCCTGGTGCTGCCGGCAGGCGGTTCAGACGATACCGAGGTGCCCGACCCGGTGCGGCTGAGCCTGGCGCCCATCGGAGGGGCGCCGTTCAGCCTGGACGCCACACTGGACACTGTCGGCGTCGTCGATGGTGATCTCCTTGCGCTGCAGCCGGTCCCGGCGGGCACACCGGCGCCGCGCATCGTCGAGGACATCGCCGACGCCGCCGTCATCTTCTCGGCGGCACGGGCGAAGCCGTGGGGCATCGCCCAGATCCAGCGCGGCGCGACGCTTGCGGTGCTCGGTCTGGTGCTCATTGCCACGGCCCTGTCCGTGACGCACCGGGTGGTCACCGACGAACTGGTCGGACTCTTCACCGTCTGCGGACTGGCCCTGGCCACCGCGCTGGCTGCGCTGCTCGCCCGACCGGCCGCCGCCCGGCTGGGCACTGCGCTGTCCGTGGTGGCGCTGGCGCCGGTGGCAGCCGCGTTCACGCTGGCCGTACCCGGTGAATTCGGCGCACCTCAGATTCTGCTCGGCGCTGCGGGCGTGGCCGCCTGGTCGGTCATCAGCCTCACCACCGGGGCGCGCGCCATCGGCCTGTTCACCGCGACGGCGACCGTCGGCCTCGGCGTCCTGCTGGCTTCCGGCGCGGCGATCTTCTGGCAGCTGAACCCGGTGAAGATCGGCTGCCTGCTGATCGTGATCGGGCTGCTGGTCACCGTGCAGGCCGCGCAACTCTCCGCGACGCTGGCCCGGTTCCCGTTGCCGGTCATTCCCGCACCCGGGGACCCGACGCCGTCCGCCCAGCCCCTGCGCGTCCTCGAGGACCTGCCGCGACGGGTGCGGATCAGCCAGTCCCATCAGGTCGGCTTCATCGCGGCCGGTGTGCTGCTGGCAGTCACCGGTTCGCTGTTCCTGGTCGCACCGTCGGACGCCTCGCCGTGGGCGTGGTACGTCGTCGCGGCAGCTGCCGCCGGCGCCACTCTGCGTGCCCGCGTGTGGGATTCGGCGCTCTGCAAGGCGTGGCTGCTCGGTCATTCCTACCTGGTGGCCACCGCGCTGCTTGTCACGTTCGCGGTGACCGAGCGCTACCAGGCGGCGTGGTGGACGCTGCTCGCACTGGCCGTGCTGGTCGCGGTGTGGGTGATCGTCGCGCTCAACCCGAAGGTCGCCTCGCCGGAGAGCTATTCGCTGCCGATGCGGCGCCTGGTGGGCTTCGCCGCGGCCGCCGTCGACGCATCGCTGATCCCGGTGATGGCCTACCTGGTCGGGCTGTTCACCTGGGTCCTCGAACGGTGATGCCTCGGTGATGCACAAGGTCTTGGCGTCGCTGACCGCGACGTGCACGGTGCTGCTGATCAGCAGTCCGCCTGCCTCCGCCGTCAGCCCGCCCGAGGTCGACCCGCTGCTGCCGCCGCCGTCCGGCAGCGCCGGACCGGCGCAGCCGATGGAACAGCGCACCGAATGCGTGACGAGCGGCGTGATCGGCGGCAGCGACCCGGGTGCGGTCAGCCCGAACACCGTCGCGCTCGACCTGGCCGGCGCCTGGGAGCACAGCCGGGGCGAGGGGCAGACCGTCGCGGTCATCGACACCGGCGTGCAACCCGGCCCGAGGCTGCCCGACGTGGAGCCCGGCGGGGACTTCGTGCAGTCGACCGACGGCCTGACCGACTGTGACGGGCACGGCACCCTGGTGGCCGGCCTGATCGCGGGCAAGCCGGGCGCCGACGGTTTCTCCGGGGTGGCGCCGAACGCGCGGATCCTGTCCATCCGGCAGAACTCCGCGGCGTTCTCCCCGCGGAACCCGGGCGAGGACCAGGCCACCGCGCGGGCGGCGGGCGACGTGACGAGTCTGGCCCGGGCGGTGGTGCGCGCCGCCGATCTCGGCGCCCGCGTCATCAACATCTCGGTGGTCACCTGCCTTCCGGCGGACAGGTCGGTCGACCAGGCGGAACTCGGCGCCGCGCTGCGGTACGCCGCCGTCGAGAAGGACGCGGTCGTCGTGGCGGCCGCGGGGAACCAGCGCGGCGGACTGACCACCGGGACGGCATGCGAGTCGAATCCTGTTGCCGACGCGGGCAATCCCGCGGACCCGAGGAACTGGGCCGGGGTCACCTCGGTCTCGATCCCCTCGTGGTGGCAGCCCTACGTCCTGTCGGTCGGATCACTGACCCCCGGCGGGCAACCGTCGGACTTCACGATGGCCGGCCCGTGGGTCGGCATCGCGGCGCCCGGCGAGAGCATCACCTCGGTGAGCAACGCCCCCGGCGGCGGTCTGGCGAACGGTCTGCCCAACGAGCGGCAGGAGTACAACCCGATCAAGGGCACCAGTTACGCGGCGGCCTACGTGTCGGGCGTCGCGGCGCTGGTCCGCAGCAGGTATCCGCAGCTGTCGGCCGAGCAGGTGGTCCGCAGGCTGACCACCACCGCCCACGGCGGCCCGCGCACTCCGTCGAGTGTGGTCGGCGCCGGCAGCGTCGACCCCGTTGCGGCGCTGACCTGGGATGTGCCCGAAACCGCAACGGCGAAAGCCGCTTCCAGCAAGCCGGTGGCCGCGCCACCGGAACCACCCGCCGAGGACGACACCCCGAGGATCGTGGCGTTCGCCGGTGCGGGCGCGCTCGCGCTGATCGTGCTGGCGGTCGTGGTGATCGGCTCTGACCGACGAAAGGACCCCGCATGACGGTTCGGATCACCCTGGCGGCACTCGTCGTCGTGGCGGCGGCGCTGGCCTACCCGTGGCAGACCACCCTCGACTGGTGGGTGCTCGGCGTTGCCGCCGCGGTGCTGATCGTCGTGTTCGCCTGGTGGCGTGGGCTCTTCGCCACGACGATGGTCAGCCGGCGGCTCGCGGTGTGGCGCCGCAACCACGGCAAGCGGCACGCCAAGGGGTCCGGCAGGCCGGCGGCCTACGCGACCGTGGTGCTGCGGTTGGACCCTTCGGAACAGCGGGCAGTGCCGCTGCCGCTAATCGCCGGCTACGTCGAGCGCTACGGGATCCGCGCCCACAAGGTGAAAGTCGTCAGCCACGACGCCGGCGGCACCCGCACCACGTGGGTGAGCCTGACGCTGGGAGCGGCGGACAACCTGGCCGCGCTGCAGGCCCGGTCGACGAGCATCCCACTGCACGAGACGGCGCAGATCGCCGGCCGCCGGCTGACCGACCACCTTCGCGAGGCCGGCTGGAACGTGACGGCGGAGGAGCGGGCCGACACCCCCGTCCCACCGGGCGCGAAGGAGACGTGGCGGGGCGTCCGGGACGAGGCCGGATTCGTCGCCGCGTACCGGGTCGCGGTGAAGGACAACCTGTCCGAGACACTCGCCGCCGTCCCCGCGCTGTCAGCGGACACCTGGACCGCGCTGGAGATCACCGGCACGGCGGCGCGCAGGAGCATCGCCGTCGGGTGCGCGGTCCGCACGGCGGAGCGGCCCGGCGCCGGAGCACCCGCCGCCGGCCTCACCCCGCAGCGTGGGCGGCACCGCCCGGCGCTGGAGGCGCTTGCGCCGGCGTCCGACGAGCGGCTCGAGGGCGATCCGACGGCGCTGCCCGACGGTGTGCTCGACCAGCTGTGGTGGCCGACACAACAGCCGGACCGCCGGGAACCCGTGACGCAGGACGCCGTTGCCGCTCAGGCCAGCATGTAGCCGCTCATGAAGCGGGTCATCCGGCGCAGGTAGTCCGGCTGGCTGACGTGCAGCAGGTGGTTGCCGGGGAACCAGTGGAACGCACAGCGATCCCAGTGCTCCCATAGCATCTCGGCCTGCTCCGGCGGAGCGAGCCGGTCGCCGAGCCCGGTGATGATGAGCCGGCGTTCCCTCGGCACCAGCGGGCGGTAGTTCAGCGGCGAGGAGTACCGGGTGGCGGCCTCCGCGATCTGCGGGTCGGTCTGTGCGACAGCGCGATTGAGGGCGACCAGCTTGTTGGCCGGGAACCACTCGTCGACCGTGCGATCGGGCGTCACGACGGGAACGTTCGGGATCACCACCTGGATCCGCTCGTCGACCGATGCGATGAGCGCGGAGGTGTAGCCGCCAAGAGAGATACCGGTCAGCGCGATGCGGTCGACACCGGTGAACTCGAGATAGTCCAGCAGCGAGCGGAAGTCGTACACCGCCTGGGCCATCGCCTCGGCGAATCCGGCGGCGCCGCCCGCGAAGTAGCCGTAACCGCTGAACGGCGACCACTTCTCGGCCCGTCGGCCGTGGAACGGCAAGGTGTAGAGCAGCACGTCGTAACCGGACCGGTAGAACCAGGGCAGCGACAGGAACAGGCCGTTGGCGAGGTACGCGGAGCCGAGGAAGCCGTGGATCACGCACAGCGTCGGGTGCGGACCGTCGTCGTGGCGCCAGTGCTGCGCGCGCACCACGTTGTTGCGCTCGAAGCCGCTGCACCGCTCCCGCAGCGCCGGGTTCACCGCCTCGAAGCTGCTCCTGAACCTGATGTTGTGCACCCGCCCGTGTGCGATCCACTCGGCGACGGGATCGGCCGGACGCGAGGAGATCCGCGGCGGCTCCTTGGGAGCGGGGAACGACACCGCGGGATCGCGGGCCGCCGCCAGCTCGCCGTAGAACCGCAGGTGTTCCTGCTCGATGCCGGCCCGTTCGGGGCGGAACAGCGATCCGATCACCGACGGCAGCATCGCCGCGCCGACCATCGACGCCAGACCGGTGCGCAGTGCGATGTCCGCGGCGGCCGACGAGTCGACGATCAGCCGCTGGCGAACGGTGAGATCCTCCCGACGGGGCAGCCCCCGGGCGCCGGCGTCGCCACCGGGCACGTCGGGGACGGGGATGGGCGGATCGACCGGGTCGGCGCTGGACGGCTCCACGGCTTCCGATGCTAGCGAAGTGCGAGACTGGCGGACATGTGGAATCCCGACACCTACCTGGCCTTCGCCGACCACCGCGGGCGGCCGTTCTTCGACCTGCTCGCGCGGGTGGGTGCACAGGATCCCCGCCGGGTCGTCGACCTGGGCTGCGGGCCGGGGAATCTCACGGTCACCCTGGCCGAGCGGTGGCCCGGCGCGGTGATCGAGGCCTGGGACAGCTCGCAGCAGATGGTGGACGCCGCCCGTGAGCGCGGCGTCGATGCCCGGGTGGGCGATGTGCGTGCATGGACGCCGGCGCCGGACACCGATGTCGTGGTGAGCAACGCCACCCTGCAGTGGGTGCCCGAACACCGGGACGTGCTGGTGTCCTGGACGCGCGCGCTGGCCGCGGGCGCGTGGATCGCCTTCCAGGTGCCCGGCAACTTCGACGCGCCGTCACACGTCGCGGTGCGCGACCTCGCGAGCAGCGCCGAATGGCGGGACCTGTTGAATGACATACCGTTCCGCGTCGGAAAGGTGGTCGACGCACCCGCGGGCTACGCCGAACTGCTGACCGAGGCGGGGTGCACCGTCGACGCATGGGAGACCACGTACCTGCACGAGTTGACCGGCGAACACCCGGTGCTCGAGTGGATCACCGGCACCGCGCTGACCCCGGTGCGCAGCCGCCTCGACGACGATCAGTGGCAGCGCTTCCGCACCGAACTGATCCCACTGCTAGACGAGGCCTACCCGGCCACGCCCGACGGCCGGACGTTCTTCCCGTTCCGCCGGGTGTTCGTGGTGGCCAGGGTCGGCTAGCGCTTCTGGTTCAGCAGGTCGATGACCTGGGCGACCAGACTGTCGATGTCGGCGCCGGTGGTGTCGAGCACCAGATCCGCGTCCTCCGGCGCCTCGTAGGGCGCGTCGACACCCGTGAGGCCCGTGAGCTCTCCGGCGCGGGCCCGCTTGTAGAGGCCCTTCGGATCGCGCTTCTCGCACTCCGCGGCCGGCGTCGACACGTACACCTCGATGAACGGCAGCTTCGCCGCGTCGTTGAGCGCGCGGGCGATGTCGCGGTCGGACTTCAGCGGCGACACCAGCGACGCAAGCGCCACCACGCCGGCGTCGGCGAACAGCCGGGTGAGATGCCCGACCCGACGGATGTTCTCGGCGCGGTCACCGGCGGAGAAGCCCAGATCATCGGACAGCCCGTGCCGGATGTTGTCGCCGTCGAGCAGGTAGGCGACCTGACCCGACTCGACCAGGGCCCGCTCCACCGCCACCGCGATCGTCGACTTGCCCGACGCGGGCAGCCCGGTGAACCAGATCGTGGCGCCGCGCTGCCCGGTGGCCGTCCACCGGTGGGCGCGGTCGAGAGACGACGGATGCCAACGGATGTCGTTGCGCGTCTGCTCGCCGGGCTTGACCTCCCGCGGCTCGGTGATGGTGCCGGCGCCGACGGTGTCGTTCGTCGTCTCGTCGATCAGGATGAAGGCGCCGCTGTCCCGGTTGTCGGCGTAGGCATCGGCCACCACGATCGAGCTGGTGCGCAGCGTGACCGAGCCGATGTCGTTGAGCGACAACTCGACCGGGTTGTCGACCTCCTCGAGCGTCTCTGGGTCCAGCCGGCTGTGCAGGGCCTGCACGGTGGCCCGCACCGTCCGGGTGCCCTGCTTGAACGCCAGCCGGTCGCCCGCCCGCAGCGGGGTGTCGCGGAACCAGCACACCGTGCCGTCGACCTCACGGGCCAGCACCGGCAGGGTGGCGTCCTCCTCGCCGCTGACGAAGACGTCGCCGCGGCCGACGTCGATGTCGTCGGCCAGCTCGATCGACACCGACAGCGGTGCGACGGCCACCGGCCGGTCGTCGTCGAGGGTGTCGACCACCGTGACCGTCGACCTGGTGCCCGACGGCAGGCTCACGACGGTGTCACCGACACTCAGCGTGCCCGCCGCCAGCCGGCCGGTGTAGCGGCGGCGCTGCTCGGCGGTCGGCCGCGACACCCACTGCACGGGCAGCCGCAGCTTGCTCGCCTCCGGTTGCGGCGCAACGAGTTCGACGTTCTCGAGGTACTCCAGCAGTGTCGGTCCCTCGTACCAGGGCGTGTTGTCCGAGCGGTGCACCACGTTGTCGCCGAGCTTCGCGGCGATCGGGATGACCGTGACCTCGAGGCCGCCGAGGCGGGCCGCCACCTGATGCAGCTCCTCGCGCACCTCCTCGAAGCGGTTGCGGTCGAAGTCCACCAGGTCGATCTTGTTGACCGTCGCCACGAAGTGCTTGATGCCGAGCAGCTTCGCGATGCGGGCGTGCCGGTTGGTCTGGCGCAGCACACCGGCGCGGGCGTCCACCAGCAGCACAGCGGCGTGGGCATTGGACGCGCCGGTGAACATGTTGCGGGTGTAGCGCTCGTGGCCGGGGGTGTCGGCCAGGATGTAGCTGCGGGTCTCGGTGGAGAAGAACCGGTACGCGACGTCGATCGTGATGCCCTGCTCGCGCTCGGCGCGCAGCCCGTCGGACAGCGCCGCCAGGTCGGCGATGCCCTCTTCGTCCTTGACGGCCTCCAGATGGTCGAGCGGGAGGCTGTCGGTGTCGTGCAGCAGCCGACCGATCAGCGTGCTCTTGCCGTCGTCCACCGATCCGGCGGTGGTGATCCGCAGCAGCTGGCGGGTGACCGGGGTGGTCGGTGCGGACACAACGCTGGTCATCAGAAATAACCCTCTCGCTTGCGGTCCTCCATGGCGGCCACCGAGGTGCGGTCGTCGGCGCGGGTCTCGCCGCGCTCGGAGACGGTGGCCGCGGAGATCTCCTCGATCACCTTCTCGATGTCGACGGCGCGCGAGCGCACCGCACCGGTGATCGTCAGGTCGCCGACGGTGCGGTAGCGCACCCATTCGACCGCGGAGGTCTCGTCGCCCTGGGGCTGCACGTACTCCGACACCGCCAGCAGGATGCCGTCGCGGGCGACCACCTCCCGCTCGTGGGCGAAGTAGATCGAGGGCAGCTCGAGGTTCTCCAGCTGGATGTAGCGCCAGATGTCGATCTCGGTCCAGTTGCTCAGTGGGAAGACCCGGACCTGCTCGCCCTTCTTGATGCGGCCGTTGTAGAGCGACCACGGCTCCGGGCGCTGTGCGCGGGGGTCCCACTGCCCGAACTCGTCGCGGAAGCTCAGGATGCGCTCCTTGGCGCGGGCCCGCTCCTCGTCGCGCCGGGCGCCGCCGAAGGCCGCGTCGAAGCCACCGGCCTCCAGCGCGTCGAGCAGCGTGCGGGTCTGCTGCCGATTACGCGAGGCGCCCGGACCCGGATCGGGCACCCGGCCGTTGTCGATCGACTCCTGTACCGACGCGACGATCAGCTTGTGGCCCTGGCCGGTGGTCCGGCGGTCGCGGAACTCGATGACCTCGTCGAAGTTGTGGCCCGTGTCGACGTGCATGATCGGGAACGGCAGCGGCGACGGCCGGAACGCCTTCTCCGCCAGCCGCAGCAGCACGATGGAGTCCTTGCCCGCCGAGAACAGCAGCACCGGCCGCTGCAGTTCGGCGACGACCTCCCGGATGATGTGGACGGCCTCGGCCTCGAGCAGGCGGAGTTCGTCGACCCGGAGGTCCTCGATGGTGGCTGTCATGTCGGGAGTCCTTCTCTCTGCGCATCGGCCTTGTAGCGGTCGACCCATTCGTCGGAGCGCTGATCGGCCTGCCGTTCGAGCACCGGCGACGGCGCCAGCCGGGGGTCGAGGCCGAGTCGTTCCAGGACGTCGCCGACGACCTGGGTGAGGTTGCGCCACAGCACCGGGTACGGCACGTCGACGTAGTCGACGTTCTCCTCGGCGAACCAGGCGTGCCAGCCCTCCTCCTGGGCGCGCAGCATCCTGACGACATGGGCGATCGCGCCGGCGTGGTACTCGGCGCGGGCGTCCCGCACCGGATCGGGCCTGCCGCGCCAGACCCTGGTCTGCACCGCCCGCCAGAACGACACCGCCTGGGAGATGACGTCGGGCCGGTACACGTGCACCAGCAGCGGATCGGAGCCGACCACGTCGCGGATCGCCGCGAGCAGGCCGTCGCCGGACCGGTCGGGCAGATCCTTGGCGCGGTCCAGCAGCAGCGGCGTCTGGTTCCACATCAGCTTCCCGCCCCAGACGCCGTTGGGGGTGCGTCCGACCGTGCGGATGTAATCCCGCCAGATCGTGGCAGGCGCCAGGTCCGGCGTGCCGGCGTCCAGCGGGTCGAGCAACCGCAGGATCGATTCGTCGGTGACGTCGGCGAACCACTCGCGGGGCTGGGGTGCCTGGCTGGTGCGGGGCAGATACTGGAAAAACTCTTGGGGTTCGCCGGCGACGCCGGTCGCCCGCAGCGACTCGACGAGCAGCGTGCTGCCGCTACGCTGGGACGCCAGCACGAGATACGCCGTCGGATGGGCAGGCATGCGCGAGAGCCTAACCGGCGTCGTATTCCGTTGCCGAACGGCCTATTTGAATCACGGTGATCCTGACTCTTGTGTGGCGCTGTGCTGATCTTCGATGCCGCGCTCGGCCGCGAGTGCCGACCTGCTGGTGATCTTTCCGCCGTGGATGCGCAGGTAGGTCTCGGTGAAGCGCTCGGAGATCCGGGTACCCGCGAAATCGGAGGGAATCACGTCGTTGGTCTTCTGTCGCCACTCGTGCAGTACCAGGGCGAGGTCGTCCGCCACTGCCTCGGCCTCCGCGGTCGCGTCGGGGCCGAGCAGGTTGTCCTGCTCCGCGGGGTCGGTGCGCAGGTCGTACAGCTCGCGTTGCGGCCGTTCTGAATTCACCAACGGCGCCACCGCCCGGCCCGGTGCGCTGGCGGCGATGTCCCACGGAAGGTCGAGCAGCGGCCGCGAGGCGTAGTTCTCGATGTAGCAGTACTCCTTGGTCCTGATCGCGCGGATGGGGTCGAACGAGTCGTGGTAGGTCTTCGTGGAGAAGAGGTGGGTGCGGGTCTGCGCGCCGTCCGCCGGCGGCGCGAGGAGGTTCGCCGCGTGGCTCATGCCGTCGACGTCCGCGGGCACCTCGATCCCGAGCAGGTCGAGCAGCGTCGGTACCAGGTCGACACCGCTGAACAGGTCGTCATAGGCCGTCGGCGCGATGCCCGCGTCGCGGGGCGGCCGGATGATCATGGCGATGCCGGTGCCCGCGTCGTAGAGCGTCGACTTGGCGCGCGGCAGGGCGGGCCCGTGGTCGGTCATGAACACCACCCAGGTGCTGCGGTCCAGCCCGGTCTCCTGCAGGGTGTCGAGCAGCCGGCCGACCGCGGCGTCGGCCACGGTGACCGAACCGTAGAAGTCGGCGAGGTCCTGGCGGACCTCGTCGTTCTCGGGCAGAAATCCCGGCACCGAGACAGTGTCGGGGTCGGCGGGGGTGTACCGGTCGTGCGGATACGGCCGGTGCGTCTCGAAGAACCCCGCGGTGAGCAGGAACGGCCGGTGCGGCGACTGCCGCAGCCAGGCGGAGGCGTGCTCGACCACGTACTCACAGAACGAGTTGGACACGTCGAACTCGGTGAACCCGAGCCTGGCAGGAAAGGAGGTCTCGTGCTGCATGCCGAAAAGGGCTGTGTGATAGCCGGTTTCAGCAAGGATGTGCGGCAGGGTGCGGATGCCTGAGCGGTACTCCCAGCCGTGGTGGGCCAGCCCGACGAGGCCGTTGGTCTGCGGGTAGCGGCCGGTGAACAGCGACCCGCGCGACGGCGAGCACAGCGGTGCGGTGGCGTGGGCGCGGGTCAGCAGGATGCTCTCGGCGGCGAAGTCGTCCAGGCGAGGGCTGGTGACGTCGGAGTGGCCGTAGACGCCGAGATACCGGCCCAGGTCGTGCCAGTGCACGATCAGGACGTTGTCTCGACGGGTGCTGTCGCGGCGTGGCTCAGTCACCGGGCTCCTCTCGCTGGTGTGCTGTCACCGCACAGCGTCCGGTGTCGATGCGCAACCCTTTGCCTCATCCAAAGATTCCACACGCGGCGCGCGTCGGTGCGCCGCGGAGGCGCTACCTCTTGGACGGTGCGGGGCCGGCGCTCGGCTGCACGTGGCGTGTCACCCACTGTGCGGCCAGTTTGACCAGACCGGATTGCGGATAGCGGACGTGCGCGTCGAAATCCTGACCGAGCGAGCAGATCGGGTCGTTGGTGTTGCACAAGTCGGCGGTGCGGGCGCCGAACACCGGGCTCATCCGCGTCAGCGGCTGGCCCACCCGCGCCGAGGGATTGCCGAAGACGGTGACCGCGGCGATGTGCGGGACGACCGCGGCGGGAAGCGGCGCGCTGTAGCCGAGCCCCGCGATCGGCGACGTGGCCACGACATCGATGACCGCCGCGCCCTGCGAGTAGCCGCCGAGGACGATCTTCGTGTCGGGACACTTCGCCGCCGTGGACTGGGCGCGGCGGCTGGCGTCATTGGCGCCGGCGGCCACCTGGACGAAGTCCCACGACGCCGGGTATTCGACAGCGTAGGTGCCGATGGACTTGCCCTTGACCATCGGACGCAGCGCGCTGACCAGTGCCTTTCCGACGACGCCGAGCCCGGGCGGCTCATCGGTGCCGCGCGCGAAGATCACCTCGATGTCGGAACACTTCGGGGCGGCGGACGCAGACGGGGCGGCGGGCATCGCGAGGACGGCGAGTGCGGTCACCGACGTGGCGACCGATGTCGCCCGTCGCGCGAACCGGCTCTCGACGGACACGGCTGCTCCTTGGTTGGCTGGATCTTGATTTTATACCCAGATTTCACAGGGATCACTCCAGTCACACCACGAACGGGCCCGACGGTCAGCCCGCGGGGCGCCAGCCGTGCATCGCGGCGTCCATCTGTTTCTCGTCCAGCGGCTCGACGTCGAGGGGTTGCTGCCCGTCGCGCCGGCGCATGCCGTCGAGCAGCAGCGCCACGTACCGCCGCCACAGTCCGGGCTCGACGTGCCCGGCCCACTCGCCCACGGTGCCCGCCAGCAGTCCGAGGCAGGGCACGTCGGTGGGCTCGATGTCGGCCCGCAGGTGGCCGTCGTCGCGTGCCCGCTCGACCAGTTTCGACGTCAGCGGGGCGATCCGCTCGCGGGCGCAGTCGACGCCGTACCCGCCGTAGGCGGTGCTGTAGACCATCTGACGCAGGCCTCGGTCGGTGGCGGTGAGTTCGCAGAGCTGCTCGACGAACCACACGAAGCCGTCCCACGAATCCTCTTGCTGCAACGCCGCTTCCGCGAGGGCGACGACCTGCTGGATGCCGTGTTCGAAGATCGCGTCGACGAGTTCCTCTTTGGTCGCGAACCGTCGGTACACGGTGCCGACGCCGACGTTCGCGTGCTGGGCGACGTCGTTGAGGGTGGCCTCCATGCCCTTCGCCGCGAACAGTTCGCGCGCGGCCTCGAGCACGCGCTGCCGATTGCGTTCGGCGTCCTTGCGCAGCCCTCGGCATGGTTTGTCAATCATCACGGCCAGTTTAGTGATCTGCGTAACGGGCGTCCATAAGTGGATTGACGCTATCCACTTAGCGGCTTAGATTGCCCTTCTAGATCAACCGCCGCCAGGTCGCCTGCGGCAGCCATCACCGCGAAAGGGTCGACGTGACCGCAGTCTTCGTGATGCTCAAACGCGTCTGGTTGCCCCTCCTGTTCGTGGTCGCCATCGCGGTCGGCGTCGTCAGCGTGGCCCACCTGCGATCGGTGTTCGGGTCGGACGGCGCGGTGGTGACACCGGTCGGCACCGACACGGCGGACAACTTCAACCCCAAGGTCGTGATCTACGAGGTCTTCGGCTCGGGCGGCACCGCGGTGATCAACTACACCGACCTCGACGGGCTGCCGCAGCGGACCGGCGAGGTGACCCTGCCGTGGACCCTGCGGCTCGAGACGACGGTGCCCTCGGTGACGCCGAACATCCTGGCCCAGGGCGACGGCGAGTCGATCGGTTGCCGCGTCCTCGTCGACGACGAAGTGAAGGACGAAAGGACGGCTCAGGGAGTGAATGCCGCGACGTACTGCTTGGTGAAGGCGGCATGAGCAACCCCGCGCGACCACGGGTGGCGAGATTCATCCGCACCTTCGCCGTCC
The DNA here is from genome assembly GCF_027529605.1 of Mycobacterium hippophais. Lineage (NCBI taxonomy): Bacteria > Bacillati > Actinomycetota > Actinomycetes > Mycobacteriales > Mycobacteriaceae > Mycobacterium > Mycobacterium hippophais. Next base: position 253,243 of record NZ_JAPZPY010000005.1, read on the forward strand.
CGATCGTGCTGGCCTGGGTGGTCATCGTCGGCCTGCTCAACACCGTGGTGCCCCAGCTCGAAGAGGTGGGCAAGCTGCGCGCGGTGTCGATGAGCCCCAACGACGCTCCGGCGCTGGTCGCGACCAAGCGGGTCGGCGAGGTGTTCGGTGAGTACGACACCAACAGCAACGTGATGATCGTCCTGGAGGGCGACGATCCGCTGGGCGCGGACGCGCACATCTTCTACGACGAGATGATCCGTCAGTTGCGTGCCGACACCACCCACGTCCAGCACGTCCAGGACTTCTGGGGCGACACGCTGACCGCGGCGGGCGCGCAGAGTGTCGACGGCAAGGCCGCATACGTGCAGGTGTACATCGCAGGCGATCAGGGCGAGGCGCTGGCCAACGAGTCGGTGGAGGCGGTGCGCGCCATCGTCGCCGGCGTGCAGCCGCCGCCCGGCGTGCAGGCCTACGTGACGGGTCCGGCGGCCACCACCACGGATCAGAACGCCGTCGGCGACGCCAGCATGAAGACCATCGAGGCGCTGACCTTCGCCGTCATCATCGTGATGCTGCTGCTGGTCTACCGGTCGGTGGTCACCATGCTCGTCACGATGGTGATGGTGGTCATCGGCCTGCTGTCGGCCCGAGGCATCGTCGCCTTCCTCGGCTACCACGACGTGTTCGGGTTGACCACCTTCTCGACCAACATGGTGGTGACGCTGGCGATCGCCGCCGCCACCGACTACGCGATCTTCCTGATCGGCCGCTACCAGGAGGCCCGGCGGTCCGGCGAGGACCGGGAGTCGGCGTACTACACCATGTTCCACGGCACGGCCCACGTCGTGCTGGCGTCCGGACTGACGATCGCCGGAGCGACGCTCTGCCTGCACTTCACCCGGCTGCCCTACTTCCAGACCATGGGCATCCCGCTGTCCATCGGCATGGCGATCGTCGTCGCCGCGGCGCTCACCCTCGGGCCGGCACTGATCTCGATCACGAGCCGGTTCGGTCGCGTGCTGGAGCCGAGGCGGTGGGGACGTTCGCGCGGATGGCGCAGGGTCGGCGCCGCCACCGTGCGGTGGCCCGGCGCGGTGTTGGTGATGGCGGTCGTGCTGGCGCTGGTCGGACTGCTGACCCTGCCCGGCTACCACACCACCTACAACGACCGGATCTTCCAGCCCGACGACGTGCCAGCCAACATCGGTTACGCGGCGGCCAACCGGCACTTCTCCGAAGCGAAGATGAATCCCGAACTGGTGATGGTCGAGGCCGACCACGACCTGCGCAACCCCGCCGACTTCCTGGTGATCGACAAGATCGCCAAGGCGATGGTCCGCGTGCACGGCATCGCGCAGGTGCAGACGATCACCCGCCCGGACGGCAAGCCGGTGGAGCACGCGTCGCTGGCTTACACCATGAGCCAAAGCGGCACAGGGCAACTCATGAACAACGACTACCAGCAGCGGGTGCTGGAGAACACCTTGAAGCAGGCCGATGAGATGCAGGTGACCATCGACTCCATGGAGAAGATGCAGTCCATCACGCTGCAGATGGCCGACGTCACCCGGCGGATGGCCGACAAGTTCAACAACACCTCCCTCACCGTCGCCGAGGTGCGCGACCACCTGGCCGACTTCGACGACTTCTTCCGCCCGATCCGCAACTACTTCTACTGGGAGCCACACTGTTTCGACATTCCGATCTGCTGGTCGCTGCGGTCGATCTTCGACAGCCTCGACGGCATCGGCGCGCTCTCCGACGACTTCCAGGAGCTGGTGCCCGACATCGAGCAGCTCGCTGATCTGACACCGCAACTGGCGGCGCTGATGCCGGCGATGATCCAGACGATGAAGAACCAGAAGCAGATGATGCTCAACCAGTATCAGGCGCAGAAGGCGCAGCAGGACCAGAACATGGCCACGCAGGAGGACGCCACCGCGATGGGTAAGGCGTTCGACGCCGCCCAGAACGACGAGAACTTCTACCTGCCGCCGGAGGCGTTCGAGACGGCCGACTTCCAGCGCGGCATCAAGCTGTTCCTCTCGCCCGACGGCCACGCCGTCCGGTTCACCGTCTTCCATCAGGGCGATCCGCTGACCGAGGATGGCACGTCGCACATCGAGCCGCTGCGCATCGCGGCGGCGGACGCGATCAAGGGCACCCCGCTGGAGGGCTCGACGGTTTACATCGGTGGCAGCGCAGCGATGTTCAAGGACATGCAGCAGGGCGCCGACTACGACCTGCTGATCGCCGCCATCGCGGCGCTGATCCTGATCTTCCTGATCATGGTGGTGCTCACCAGGGCCGTCGCGGCCGCAGCGGTGATCGTCGGCACCGTGGTGCTCAGCCTCGGCGCCTCATTCGGCCTGTCAGTGTTGTTGTGGCAGCACCTGATCGGGATACCGCTGCACTGGATGGTGCTGCCGATGTCGGTCATCGTGCTGCTGGCGGTCGGCGCGGACTACAACCTGCTGCTGGTGTCCCGGATGAGGGAGGAGATCCACGCCGGACTGAGCACCGGCATCATTCGGTCGATGGCCGGAACGGGCTCGGTGGTGACCGCCGCGGGACTGGTGTTCGCCTTCACGATGATGTCCATGGCGAGCAGCGAGCTGATCGTCATCGGCCAGGTCGGCACCACCATCGGCCTCGGGTTGCTCTTCGACACCCTGGTGGTGCGGTCGCTGATGACACCGTCGCTGGCGGCGCTGCTCGGGCGCTGGTTCTGGTGGCCGCAGAACGTCCGCAGACGGCCGGTGCCGCAACGCTGGCCGAGCCCGCGGCAGGTCGGCGCGTCCGAGGAGGAAGTGGCCGAGAACGCCCTGCCGTGATCAGGGCAGCAGCCGCTGCAGCACTCCCTTGGAGACCTCCTCGGGGCGGTACTGCTCCGCCGCGTAGGAGCCGATCGCGAGGATGCCGCCGGTGAGTGCGGGTACCGCCCACTGCAGGATCTTCAGCTGCTTCTGTGCCGCGGCGACGTCAGGCGGGGTGGCCGCGGCGGGAGTGGTGCCGTCGGCGGCCGGGACCGCGCGGTGCTCGGAGACCTTCTTGCCGAGCACCCTGCTGTAGCCCGTGACGCCGAGCGCCGCAGCGGTCAGGGCGATCTTCGTGGCGGCCATGGACGGTACGCCCTGCTGGGCCCGCATCCGGCCGAGGTCATGCTTGAGCAGGCCGACGGCGCCGGCGAGATGGACGCCGATCGCGGCCGCATTGACCGGGGTCCAGCGGTCCCAACCGGCATTGGCGACGGCGCCGACCCGGGACGGGTCACCGCCGGCCGAGGCGGCGGCATTGAGAGCGACGGCGTTGGCGAGGGTGCCGCCGAACCAGGCCGCCAGGCCGAGATCGTGAAGTTGGTGCGAGAGCGTGGCGCGGGCCATGTGAACTCCTAAGGGATTTGACGGGGGGTGCCCGCGTCATACCCCGGGCCCTGCGCGCCAAACGACGACCCCGCCGTCATCCCCAGCGTTGCGTCTCAGGGGTGGTAGGGCACACCGACCGCCCGGAACACCCACTCCGGCGGCACGTCGAAGGCCAGTGTCCGCGCGGGCAGGCGCTCCAGCACCTCGCCGGGGATGTCCTGCTTGTAGTACAGCGACAGGCTGCCCTCGCAGCGGGCGTCGACGGCCGCGATGTCGACGTCGAGTTTCAGGCCCGATTCCGAGATCTGGGCGGTCACGGCGCCGGTCTGCGGCGCCGACCACGGCTGGTCGATGGTGCGGCCCGCGAGCTTGGGCACCGTCGAGAGTGTCGCCAGCACCCGTTGGTCGGTCAGGGCGAGCGAGCCCGTGTAGCTGGCGACGCTGCCGGTGGCGCGGTTGCCCGGGATCGACCCGTTGAAACGCCGCGTCACCGGGACGTACTCGGCGATCAGGAGCACCCCCTCGGACTCGACCTGCGAGCGCAGTTCACCCGGCAGTTTTCCGATGCGGAGCAGCTTGCGGACGAATACGGCCATCTCTGCACGGTAGCTCAGCCGCGGGGAATGCCGAGAGCGCTGTAGACGAACTTGGGTGGCACATCGAAACCGATGGTTCTGGTGGGGATTCGGCTGAGCACGTCGGCGGTCAGCGCGGTCTTGTAGGTCAACGAGAACCGGCCGGAGAACTCGGGGTGGACGACGGCGAGGTCGGGTATGTCGAGAAGCAGGCCCGTTTCGGACAGGGTGCCCGCGACCATGCCGTTCTGCGCGGCGGTCCACGGCTGGTCGACCGACCGCCCGGCCTTGCCCGGGATGGCCGACAGCGTCGCGATGACGCGTTGGTTGGTCAGCGCGAGTGCGCCGCCGTAGCCGCGCACCAGCCCGACCGATCGCCGGCCCGGCACCCGACCGGTGAACCGCACCACCGCGCCGAGGAATTCGGCGCAGAAGATGACGCCCTCGGCCTCGACCTGCGCGCGCATGTCGTCGGGAAGTTTGCCGATGCGGAACAACTTGCGAAGCAGCGCCATGATCAAAAGGTAGCTGAGCGTGCCGCGTGATACAGCTGTTGAGATGAACAGACGCAGGCTGCTCATCGGTTCGGCCCTGGTGGCCGTCGCCGGTTGTGCGGCGTTGTGGCTGGGCTTCACGCAGGGCTGGCACTGGCAGGGCGCCATGGATTCGGCCGCGCTCGACCCGCTGTACAGGTTCGGCGCGGCGCACCCCGCCTGGGTGACCGGCTGGGACGTGTACTGCACGGTGGTCAATCCCGTGATGATCCGGATTCTGTCGGTGTTCGTGATCGTGTGGGCATTCGTGCGGCGGCGCCATCGCCTCGCCGTCTTCCTGGTGGGATCCGTCGTGTTGAGCGGTCTCGTCACCGAGCTGGCGAAGGCCGCGGCCGATCGCCCGCGGCCATCGGGTGCCTTGGTCGCCGCGCACTCCACGTCGTTCCCCTCCGGGCATGCGCTCGGGCTGATGGCCATCGTGCTCGCGGTGCTCACCATCGTCTGGCCCTCGGTGCGGCCGCGGCTGCACATTTCGCTGGCGGTGTTCGGCGGCCTGATCGTGCTGACCATCGGCGCCGCTCGCGTGGTGCTCAACGTCCACCACCCGTCCGACGTGCTCGCCGGGTGGGCCCTGGGTTACGCCTGGTTCGTGCTGTGCCTGCTCCTTGTGCCGCCGCGGGTCAGGGCAGCGGACGAAACACCTGCAGCGCCCGGTAGCGAACGCTGAAACTCGCCTCGTCGTAGACGGTTCCGATCTCGCCGTCGCGCGCCAGCTCCGTCGGTCCGTCCACCGCGGTGAAGCTGAACTCGGGCACCCGCATCTCGTGGTAGAGCGGGCTGCGGGTGAGCCGGCCGAGCATCAGCGCCGCCAGGATCCGCAACCGGCTGAAGGGCCGGCCGGTCTCCAGGATCCGCACGTCCATCAGGCCGTCGTCCATCTTGTGCCGCCGGGCGGGTGCGAAGCCCGACGGCAGGTATGTCGAGTTGCCCAGGAAGAACAGCGATGTCTGCAATGTGTGGTTGTCGTACTCGATGCGCACGGGCACGCCCCGACGCAGCGTGTAGAACATCGCGTAGACGCCGGCGAGCGGTTTGCCGATGCGGTGCTCCAGCTTCTCCCGGGTCTGGACGAACATCGGGTACGCCCCGATGCTGGCCGTGTTGATCACGATGTCCTTGTCGTTCAAGCACACCAGGTCGACACACGAGACGGTGCCTCGCTGGATGGTGTCGATCGTCTTGGCGACGGTGTCGCAGCCGATGTCCCTGGCGAAGTGGTTGAAGGTCCCGCCGGGGAACACCGCGAGCGGCATCCCGAGTTCGACGGCGATCTCGGCTGCGCACGCCACCGTCCCGTCACCTCCGCCGACGGCCAGCACCTCGGCGCTCTCGGCGGCCGACCGCAGCACCGTCTTCAGCTCCTCGTCACCGCTGAGTTCGACGATCTTGGTCTGGGGGAGTGCTTCGCGGACCTCGTCGACCACCCGGGCTCCCGTCCCGCTGCCGGACGCCGGGTTGATCACCAGCACCACCCCGGCGCCGTCGGGACGCGGATCGGTGTGCACGCGCAGCGGTGCGGCCGTCGGCATCTTCGTCGGGACCGCGGTCGGCACGATGCGCCCGCCGAGGACGGCGAGGCCGGCCCCGAGGCCCAGCCCGGCCAGCACGTCGCCCGGGTAGTGCGCTCCGACCGCGATGCGCGACATGCCGACGAGGCCGGCGAGCAGCGCGAGTCCCAGCCCGACCGGTGGGCTCTCCAGGCCGACGCCGACCGCGAAGGCCGCCGCGCTGGCTGAATGACCCGAGGGCAGCGAGTTCGACGTCGGGAACCGCCTGGACCGCCGGGCCAGGGGCACCACGATGTAGTTGGGGCGGGCCCGCTTCCAGATTTTCTTCGCGCCCTGGTTGGTCACCAGGCTGGTCACGCCGAGCGTGAGCAGCCCGCGGGCGGCGCCGCGTTTCGCCGAAGTGCTCCCGAACGCCCCGATGGCGGCGGCGAGCGCGAACCAGAGCTTCGAATGGTCCGCCGCCCGCGTCAGCCGCGGCATCACGGCATCGAGCAGCGGGCTGGGGGATTCGGCGATGGCCTCGAAGACCTCGCGGTCGAGTGTCCCCAGGCCACGGCCGATCTGGCGGAGGCCTTCGCGGCGGCGGCGGAGCGGCAGTTCCATGGCTTCAACGTAGCCGCTGCCCTTGACAACAAAACCTGTCAAGGGCAGGCTGGCGGACATGTTGGACGTCGAGGTGATCGCGGACCCGGCCGCGGCCGTCAGCGCGCTCGACCCGATCCGCAGCCGGCTGCTCGCCGAACTCACCGAACCCGCCTCCGCGGCGACGCTGGCCACCCGGGTGGGCATCACCCGGCAGAAGGTCAACTACCACCTCAAGGCGCTGCAGGAGCACCGGTTGGTCACCCCCGCGGGCGAACGCCGCTGGGGTGGGCTGACCGAACGCCTGATGATCGCCACCGCCTCGTCCTACGTGGTCTCGCCCGGCGCCCTCGGCCCCGTCGCCGCGGACCCCGACCGTGCGGCCGACCGGCTCTCCGCCGGATATCTGATCGCCGTCGCCGCACGCACCGTCCGTGAGGTCGGCGACCTGTGGCGGTCCGCCCGTGCCGCCGACAAGCGCCTGGCGACAATGACGATCGACACCGCGATCCGGTTCCGCTCGCCCGCAGACCGGGCGGCGTTCACCGAGGAGGTGTCCGCCGCCGTCGCCACCCTGGTGGCGCGCTACCACGACGAGACCGATCCACGCGGCCGCACCCACCGGGTGCTGCTCACCGCCTATCCCGCACCGAAAGAGGAGAATTCCCATGCCCGTGAGAAGTGACGATTCCGGCCGCCGCTGGGTCGAGATGGAACTGCTCGTCCCCGGCACCCCTGAACAGGTGTGGGAGGCCATCGCGACCGGGCCCGGCAACAGCGCCTGGTTCACTCCCACCACCATCGAGGAGAAGCAGGGCGGGGACATCGAATTCGACTTCGGTGGCGGCCTCACCCAGCGCGGGACCGTGACCGGCTGGGAACCGCCGTACCGCTTCACCTACGAGGAGCGCGACTGGAGTTCGACCGTCTCGCCCGGCCCGCTGGCCACCGAGATCACGGTGACCGCCCGCTCGGGTGACCGCTGCGTGATCCGGATGGTGCACAGCCTCTTCACCGAGAAGGACGACTGGGACGACGAACTGGAGACCTTCGAGCAGGGCTGGCCCGGATTCTTCGAGGTGCTCCGCCGCTACCTGCAGCACTTCGCCGGAGCGCCCGCCGCAGCGGTGCACGCGATGGTGCCGTTCACCGGCGACATCCGTCCGGCCTACCGGCGGTTGACCGACGCCCTCAGCCTTTCGGCCACCGATGTCGGCGATCGCTGCCAGACCACCGGGGCGGCACCGACATTGGCAGGTGTGGTCGATCTCGTCCACCAGGATGCGGCGCTGCGCGACGTGATCGTCCGGCTCGAGCAGCCCGCGGCGGGCCTCGCCGTGTTCGGCGGCTTCACCGCCGGCGACCACGGCCGGATGATGATCACCATCTACTTCTACGGTGCCGGGGCCGGCGACGCGGCCGCGGCCGAACAGCCGAAGTGGTCGGCGTGGCTGGCGGATCTGTTCGCCGATCAGGCGGTTGCGACCTGATCGTGTCCGAACGTTGACAGGACCGAGAGCAGCGGCGTCGACGATGGGTGTGTGCGCCGGTTGTCGATACTGCTCTGTGCGGCGGCCGTGCTCTCGGTGTTCCCGGCGGCGCCCGCAACAGCGGCGGCGCCGTGGTTCGCCCGCTCCGTCGGCGCCGCCACCCAGGTGATATCCGTTGTCGGCGTTGGTGGTTCGAAGGCGAAGATGGACGTCTACGAGCGCACCGCCGCGGGCTGGCAGCCGGTCGGTGTCGGAATCCCGGCGTTCATCGGCGCCAACGGAATGGCTCCGCAGACCCACGACGGACAGATGAAGACGCCGATGGGGGTGTTCACCCTGGACTTCGCCTTCGGCACCGAACCGAATCCGGGCGGGGGGCTGAAGTACGTCCAGGTCGGACCGGATCACTGGTGGGACGGCGACATGAAGAGCCCCACCTACAACACGATGCAGGTGTGCAAGAAGGACCGCTGCCCGTTCAACACATCGTTGGCCAGCGGCACCGAGAATCTCCAGATCCCGCAGTACGCACACGCCGTGGTGATGGGCGTCAACAAGGCCCGCGTGCCCGGCAACGGCGGCGCGTTCTTCCTGCACAGCACCGACGGCGGGCCCACCGCGGGCTGCGTCGCCATCGACGACGCGACGCTGGTGCGGATCATGCGCTGGCTGCGCCCCGGCGCGCTGATCGCCATCGCCCAGTAGGGCATCCGGCGACCGCTGTCTACAGATGCAGCGCGCGGCCCTTCTTGAGCTTGAAGTTGAGGTTCTCCAGCGACATGCTCGCGTCATAGGTGCGGTCGTAGCCGGTGGCGCTGATCTTCCAGCCGTCGGGCGTGCGGCGGTAGCGATCGCGGTAGAACGCCGCCCCGATGAGCATGAAGTTGAAGTCGGCCGCGATCACCCGGTCCTGCAGATACCAGGTGCCCGACGCCTCGTCTCCGTCGACCGTGATCTCCGGGTGGCTGACGCGGTGTTCGGTGACGATCTCCGGCCCCAGCGACGTGCGCATGAACTCGACCAGACCGTCGCGGTCGGTGAAACGGTGGTCCTCGCCGAGGGATTCGCCGTAATCACCGGCGACGTCCTCGGTGAGAGTGCCGGCGAACGTTTCCCAGTCCTTGGTGTCCAGCGCCCGCAGATAGCGGTACTTGACCTGCTTGATGTCGTCGATGTCACCCATGGGCTGACTGTACGGATGCAGTCAGCCCCCTGGTCGCAGGACCCTCCAACAGCGTGCCGTCCGGCGCGAACCGCGACCCGTGCAGCGGGCATTCCCACGCCTCGTCGGCGTCGTTCCAGTTGACGATGCCGCCAAGGTGCGGGCACACCGGCGACACCCGGTGCTCGACCCCGTTCACCCGGCACCTGGCTTCCAGGTCCCACGGCGGTCCGCTCACCACTCCGCCGGATTCCGGCGAGCGGTCCCCCATCCGGGTGACCGGCGTGATCCAGCCCTTGGCCAGATTGAAGCCGACCTCGAGGTTGGCCTGCAACGCCTTCGGGATCCCGGACAGCTCGTGGGGGCTCCAACTGGCGAAGGCATCCGCCCAGTCCATCCGGCCACCGAGGATGCGTCCGGACAGCGCCAGCGCCGCGGCGACCCCGTTCGTCATCCCCCATTTGTCGAATCCCGTTGCCACGAAGATCTTGTCGTCGCCGGGCAGGATCGGTCCGACGTAGGGCAACTCGTCGGCGGGCGTGTAGTCCTGCGCGGACCAGTAGTGGGTCTGCATCGCGCCCGGGTAGTGCTGCTTGGCCCAGGAGTCGAGTTCCTGCACCGAGGACGATGGGCTCTTCTCGCGGCCGACGGGATGGCCGGCCCCGCCGACGACCAGGCGGTCGCCATCGGGGGAGGGCGCATAGCGCACCGACCGGGTGGGCGAGTCCACCGAGAGGTACATCCCGCGGGTGAGGGTGCCGGGCACCTTGTAGGCCATGCAGTAGGACCGCTGCGGCTTGAGCCGGGCGAAGAATCCGCCCCGGTCGAGGATCGGGATGCCGGTCGCCAGCACACACTGCTTGGCGTGCACGTCGAATTCCTCACCCGCCGATGTGCGTACGCTCAGTGCGAGGCCGTCACCGTGCCCGGACACCCGCTGCACCCGCGTGCTCTGCACCAGCCGGCCGCCGCGTTCGTCGAGTTCGACGACGAGGCTGTCCAAATACGGCATCGGGTCGAACTGGGCCTGATTGGCAAGGCGCACACCGCCGTTGAACTCGAACGGCACGTCGGCGTCGTCGACCCAGTCCGCGGCCAGCCCGGCGGCCTGACAGGCCTCGAGTTCCTGACGCGCGGAACTGACGCCCTTCTCGGTCTGGGCGTAGGTGTAGGCGTCCTCGCGCTGCACCGAGATGCCGCGGGCCTCGCAGTATCCGAGCAGCCATTCCTGCCCCTCGCGATTGCCCTGGGCGTACATCTTCGCGATCTTCGGCCCGTGCTTGCCGACGATCTTCGACATCTTGCTGCCCTGTAGCAGGCTGATCTTCGCGGTGGTGTTCCCGGTGGTGCCCGCCCCGACGGTCAACGCCTCGAGCACCAGGACGTTGCGGCCGGCGCGCGCCAGCAGTACGGCCGTGGTGAGGCCGGTGATGCCGGCACCGACCACCACGACGTCGGCGTTGCGGTCGAAGTCGGAGGACACCGACGAGGGGTGTGCTGCCTGTTGCACGCGGTCGGCGAGCCAGAGTGACGTCATGGACGTGAGATACCCAGCGGCGCTGCGGCCAAACGCGCCCGTCCCGGCCGCGGATCGGTTGCCGCACGCGCGTCAATTACCGGTGACACGGCGGGTAGAGGGTTGCTGGGGACGTCAAAACCCTGCTGGCCGAACGCGGTTGGCGCAGCTCAGCGCGGAGTGTCTGACGGCCGAACCGGATCCGAGGGGCTAGGGTGTGGGGCGTTATGAGCGACCCCCTGGGGTTGTCGATCGGCACCACCAACCTGGTTGCGGCGCGAGTCGGCGACCGACCCGTGACGCGCCGTTCGGTGCTGACCCTGTTCGGCGACCGCACGCCGCAGGTCGGCTCAGCGGTCGAGCACGGTGTGGCCGGACCGGGCGTGGTGCTCAGCGGCTTCGTCGAGCGGGTCGGTGATCCGGTGCCGCTGGTGGCCGCCGACGGCTCGTCCTACAAGGCCGAAGCCCTGCTCGTCGAGGCGCTCGACGCGATGGTCGACGTCGCCGGAGCGACCGGATCGCCGGAACTCTCGATCGCCGTCCCCGCGCACTGGGGCGCCTCCACACTGTGGGCCCTGCGCAGCGCGCTGCGCACCAACCCGCGGTTCGCGCCCGGCGGCACGCCGGTGCGGCTGGTGCCCGACGCCGTGGCGTCGCTGTCCGCGCTGAACGCCCAGCCGGGGCTGCCGTCGCAGGGCGTGGTGGCACTGCTCGACTTCGGTGGCAGCGGCACGAGCATCACCCTGGCCGACGCGGGCGCGTTGTTCGAGCCGATCGACGAGACCACCCGGATCGCCGACTTCTCCGGCGACCAGCTGGACCAGGCGTTGCTCACCCACGTGCTCGACGGCGTGGCGGCCGCGGGGGGCACGGACCCGGCCGGCACGGCGGCCGTCGGGTCGCTGAGCCGGTTGCGGGACGAGTGCCGGGCGGCCAAGGAGCGGCTGTCGGCGGTCACCGTGACCGAGCTGCCGGTCGAGCTGCCCGGCTACGGCTCGACGGTGCGGGTCACCCGCGCAGAGCTCGACGGCATGGCCGACCTCCCGCTGACCGGCGTGCTCACCGCACTCGACAATGCACTGGCGCGCAACAGGATCGGATGGGCGAACGTCTCCGCGCTCGTCACCATCGGTGGCGGCGCGAGCATCCCGCTGATCACCCAGCGTCTCTCGGAGTACTCACGGGCGCCGGTGGTCACCACGCCGCAGCCGGCCCTCGACGCCGCGGTGGGCGCCGCACTGTTCGCCGCCTACGGACCGACATCGGATGCGCAGACCGGCGTGGCGCCGACAGTCGTCGTCCCGCCGGTCATCGGGGAGGCCGCGGCCGATGCGCCCGGTTCGGCGACGTTCCGGGCACTCGCCTGGTCGCAGGACGACGACAGTGCCGGCGAACCCGTGCCGTACAGCGGGGGCGACGCCTACGACAGCCCCTACTCCAGTGGCTTCGACAGTGGCTTCGAGAGCGGCGCGACCGGAGCGCGACCGCCGGTGCAGTACGTGCCTGGCACCGGACCGATCGAACAGCGCCGGCCGTGGCTCGGTCTGCCGCAGATCGTGATCGGCCTCGCGGCGGTGGTGGCGCTGGTCGCGGTCGGCGGCGTGGCCTACGGGCTGACCAGCTCCAGCAGCACGACGCCGAGCACGCAGGTGGAGACGACCCGGGTGCCGGCCAGCGCGCCACCGCCGCCCCCCAGCGAGCCTCCGCCGCCGCCGGCGCTCACGGTGGTCAGCGAACCTCCGCCGCCACCACCCCCGCCACCCACGACGCAGCCGCCCGCGCCGCCGCCTCCTCCGCCGCCCCCGACCACGCAGCCCGTCACGACGACCACCACCACCACAACCACGACCACCACGACGACCCCGACGACGACCCCGACGACGACGACCACCACGACACCGCCGACCACCACCACGACGACACGGACCACCACCACGAACCCGATGACGACGACCTACGTCACGGTGCCGTTCGTCCCGGTGCCGATCCCGATCCAGGTGCCGGCTCAGCCCCAGAATCCGTATCAGCCCCAGAACCCGTACGCGCCGCAGAACCCCTACCAGCAGTCGCCGTACGGTCCCTGAGGCGCCGCGCGCCGCACCGACTGGAGACTCCCGTCAGCAGCCGAGGATCTCGTTGCCCTCCGGATCCGTGTGCGGCAGATCCGTGTCGTCGCTCGCGAGAACGAGGTGCACCCGGTTGCGCACCCGCTTGGGTGTGCCGACGCGAATGAACTCCACCCAGAACCGCCCGTCCTGACGCAGCGACGCGTACTGCGGATGGGACCGCGTGACGGGCAGCCCGGTGAGCTCGGCCCAGAACTCGGCTTGCGCACGGGGATCGAGCGCATCGAACACGGCCGCGGCGACAGGGCCGATGCCGCGGTACTCGTCACGCGGTTCCAGCACGCAGAACTCGTTGCCGCCGGGGTCCGCCAGCACCACCCAGGGCACGTCCATCTGTCTGGCCGACGTCGACGGGCCGCGCGCCGAGCTCGCGGGCGATGCGAACCAGGTCGGCCTGGTGTTCGGCGGAGGTGGTGGCCAGGTCGAGGTGCATCCGGTTCTTCACCTGCTTCGGTTCTTCCGTGGCGGCGAAGCGCAGCGCCGCACCGTCGCCGAGGGACACCGACGTGTCGTCTCCCGCCGGTAGGCCGAGCAGGGCCGTCCAGAACCGCACCAGCTGCGTGGGATCGGCCGACTCCACGAGGACGTGGTGAATGGGGTGCGGCATGGTCGTCACGCTAGTGGCCGGCACCGACACCGCTGTGCTCGAGCCACTTCGATCGTTCCGGCCCAGTCATCCCGCGCCGGTGCCTATGGTTGAATCGGGGCAATTTGCTGGACGGCGGGAGGCGAATGGCCGGTAAGTTGCGTTTCGGGGTCAGCACGCAGGGAGGCCCGCTGGCCGCACGCGAACTCGCGGAGGTGGGTGACGCGGTGGGCATGGCTCCCGAATTCGTGCTCTGGTATGAGGATTTTGCCTCCCCACCGCCGACGCCGAAGATCGATGCGGTGATCAGCCGGACAGCCCAACCTGTCATCACCTGGGAGCCCCGACTGTGGCGCGGCGAATCCGCGGAGCCGCCCGGCACCATTGTCGACAAGATCAAATTCGGTTGCTACGACGAGTACCTCTCGAAATGGGCTGACGAACTCGCCGGTGCGCGCGGGGACGTTCTCCTCCGATTTGCGCACGAATTCAATGGCACCTGGTATCCGTGGTCGGCCGGGGCGGGAACCTCGGCCGAGGATTACGTCTCGGCCTGGCGGCATGTCCACCACCTCTTCCACGAGCGCGGCGCCACCAACGTCCGATGGGTGTGGGCGCCCGACGCGGGGCCGGTCGACGAACACTCGCTCACCCGCTGGTACCCGGGCGACGAGTGCGTCGACGTGCTCGGGATCGACGGCTACAACTGGGGCACCATCCTGCCCGGCAGCCGGTGGACCGGACCGACGGAGATCTTCGGGCGCGGGCTGGCCGAGCTCCGCCGGCTCTGCGACACCAAGCCCATCCTGGTCACCGAGGTCGGTTGCGCCGAAGCGGGCGGGGACAAGGCCGAGTGGATCGGCGAGCTCGTGCGCATGATGGCCGGCGAGCCGCAGGTGACCGGCTTCATCTGGTTCCACCACGACAAGGAAACCGATTGGCGACTGACCAGCACCGCGGCCGCCGCCGCGGCGATGGGCGCATCGCTGAGTGAGGCGGCGGCGTGAACACCGAGACGTTGAGCCAGCGGTACGCGCTGCCTCCGGAGGTGGAGAACGAGAGGGTGCGTTCCCTCGAGCAACTGCACATCCTCGACACGCCGCCGGAAGACCGGTTCGCCCGCATCACCAGGATGGCGCGCTGCGTGTTCGGCGTGCCGATGGCATCGGTGAACCTGATCGATCGCGACCGCCAGTGGTTCAAGCAGGCCGACGGACTCTCGCTGGGCGCCCAGACGACGCGGCGCAACTCGGTGTGTCAGGCCACCATCGCCCGCACCTACCAGCAGCCGGAGGAGCCGGCGCTGATCCTCGAGGACGCCGCCGACACCGAGTTCGCCTGTGTGCCCGGCGTCGGCGGTGACGGCATCCGGTTCTACGCGGGCTACCCGCTCTACGGCCCCGGCGGTCATCCGGTGGGCACCTTCTGCATCTTCGACAATCGGCCGCGGGCGCTGGCGGACTCCGAACTGCAGACCTTCAAGGAGCTCGCCGCATGGGCGCAGCGCGAGCTGGAGAGCTCCGATGACCTCGAGCGGGCGTCGGCCGTTCAGCGGCAACTGCTGCCCCGGCCGCTGGGGGACCTGCCGGGTTACTCGGTCTGTGCGATGTGCCTGCCGGCCTATGCGGTGGGCGGCGACTTCTACGACCACTACCGCGTCCAGGGTGGCGCCATGTTCACCGTCGCGGACGTGATGGGCAAGGGGCTGGGGGCGGCCATCCTCGCGGCTAGTGTGCGCTCGTCCCTGCGAGCCGCCTCACGCGCTGTGGACCGACTCACGGCGACCGACGTCGACGTCGCAGACACGGTGAATTCCATTGCGGCGCAATTGAGTGAGGATTTGGACAGTACCGACACCTTTGTGACCCTCTTCCACGCCAAGCTCGACATCGACAGCGGGCGGGTCGACTTCGTCGACGCGGGACACGGTTTCGCGGCGGTGATCCGCGGCGACGGCAGGGTGGAACCCCTCAACAGCGCGGACCTCCCCGTCGGCGTGCTGCCCGGATACAGCTGGACCCGCGGCGAGGTGACGCTGCAACCCGGTGACACCCTGGTCATCGCTTCTGATGGCGTCCTCGACCTGGTCGGCGACGGCAGTGACGTCCGGCCCGCGCTGCAGCTGATCTCTCAGTACCGCGACCCGGGAGAACTGTGTGACTTCGCCCGCAGCCTGCATGCCAGGACTCCGCCGCTGGACGACGTGACCCTGGTGGCCGTGCGGCGCGAGCTGCCGTGAGACACCAGCTGCCTCACGCCGCCGCCGGGCGATATCCCTCTCCGTGGCTGCGCGCCCTGATCCTGTTGACGGTGATACTGGGCGTCAACTACATCGTGTGGCGGTGGCTCGCGTCGGTGAACTGGTCCGCATGGTGGATCGCCGTCCCGTTGGTGGTGGCCGAGACGTACAGCGTGATCGACTCCCAACTCTTCGGTTTGACGATGTGGCGGACACTCCGCCGGAATCCTCCTGAACCGCCGCCTGAGGGCGCCACCGTGGACGTGTTCATCACCACCTACAACGAACCGATCGAGATGGTGATGGCCACCGCGCAAGCGGCGCTTGACATCCGGTACCCGCACAGCACCTGGATCCTCGACGACGGCGACCGCCGTGAACTGGCCGCCGCCGCTGCCGAGAAGGGTGTCGGCTACATCACGCGGTCCGCGCACTGGACTCAGGACAAGCCCCGCCACGCCAAGGCGGGCAACCTGAACAACGCGTTGTTCGAGACGGACGGCGAGTTCATCCTGATGCTCGATGCGGACCAGGTACCGGTTCCGGAGATCCTCGACAGGACGCTCGGCTACTTCCGGGATCCCTGCATGGCGTTGGTGCAGACCCCACAGTTCTTCCACAATGTGCCCGTGAGCGACCCGTTGGGCAGCCAGGCGCCGCTGTTCTACGGCCCGATCCAGCAGGGCAAGGACGGCTGGAACGCCGCGTACTTCTGTGGATCGAACGCGGTGCTGCGCCGCGAAGCGTTGATGCAACTCGGCATTCGCGGCTATGTGCGGGCGATCGAGGAGGGCATCAAACGCGCGCTCTACACCGCCGACAAGATCCTCAAACAGACCGCAGGCCAGATCGGATCCGACGAACGCGAGGCGCAGGCCGCGCTCGACGCGGTCCGCGACGCGGTCCGCGACGCTCGCCGCGAGCTCCGCGACAAGCGGCCCCTTGCGGACATCACCTTCACGTTCCAGCAGCGGGTCGACGCCGCGGCGCGCACGCTGGTGGACTCCGACATCATGGCGATGCGGGCAGATCTCGAGATGATCGCCGCCATGAGCGCTGACGCCGATGGTCCGTCGGCCGATCTGGTCTTCGACGACGAGGCGCTCGCCACGCTGGCGGACCGCGAGTGGTCCCCGCTCGGGGCGATCGAGTCGATCCGCGCCCTGATCCGGGCCGTCGACGTGGACCGTGACGACGAGGCGCAACCGGTGCTCCCGATGGCGACCATCTCGGTCACCGAGGACATGGCGACGTGCATGCGCCTGCACTCGATGGGGTGGCGATCGGCCTATCACCACGAGAAGCTCTGCGAGGGACTGGCGCCCGAGGACGCCGGCACCATGCTGACCCAGCGCCTGCGGTGGGCGCAGGGCACGATTCAGGTGATGCTGCGCGAGAATCCGTTCGTGCAGAAGGGGCTCAGCCTGGGCCAGAAGCTCATGTACTGGTCGACGATGTACAGCTACCTCGCCGGGTTCGCCGCCTTGGCATACATTGCAGCACCCGCGATCTACCTGATCTCCGGCATCATGCCGGTGCAGGCCTACAGTTGGGACTTCTTCGGTCGGCTCATCCCTTTCCTGGTCCTCAATCAGCTGATGTTCATCATCATCAGCCGCGGCACACCCACGTGGCGGGGCCAGCAGTACAGTCTGGCGTTGTTCCCGGTCTGGATCCGGGCATGCGTCACCGCGTTCCGCAACGTGTACTTCGGGCGCCCACTCGGATTCGCCGTGACGCCCAAAACCCGTCAGGCCATTGATGCCACGCCGTGGCACCTGGTGAGGTGGCAGCTGGCGGCGATGGCGATGCTGATCGTCGCGTCGGTGATCGGGATCGTCCAGCTGTACTACGGCGCCATCTCCGTGCTCGGCGTCGGGGTCAATCTCTTCTGGGTGCTGTTCGACCTGCTGATACTCAGCGTCGTCATCCAGGCCGTTCGCTACCGCGGACACCGAACGGAAGGAGCGGTATGACCCAATACCCCACGCGCACCACGGCATCCGATGCCACGGTGATCAGACCGGAGGGGCGACTCAACATGGTCGCGGCTCCCGGCCTGCGCAGGCAGCTGCATGAACTCGTCGAGGCGGGAAGCTCGAGGCTGGTTGTCGACCTCAGCGGAACCGAGTTCATCGACTCGTCGGGGCTGGGCGCCTTGATCTCCGGCCTGAAGGCGGCTCGTCAGGCCGGAGGTGACCTGCGCATCGCAGCGCCGACGCGGCAGGTGGTCACCGTTCTGGAATTGACCAACCTCAATCGGGTTCTCCGCGTCCACGATTCGGTAGACGGTGCGTTCGATGGCGCCACCTGACACGCCCTACGTGCTGCACACCACAACGGGGCCGGAGACCCTGGACGCCATCCAGCAGACACTCGACGACGTGTGGTCCGCGCACGACATCCCGGACGTGGTGCGCATGCACATGGATCTCGCCGTCGGTGAGATCGGCGCCAACATCATCGAACATTCCGGTGGCGGCAAGCCCGTCCACCTCCGGATGGAGGTGTACGTGCTGCCCGAGTCGGTGCGCGCCGTCTTCACCGACGACGGCCGGCCGGCCCCGGTCGACGTGTCGCAGGCCGAGATGCCCGACGGCCTGTCGGAGCGAGGCCGCGGCCTGGCGATCGCGCACCGGGTGCTCGACGAATTGTCGTACCGCCGCGACTCCGACGGCAATCACTGGACGTTGGTGCGTAGCCGCGCGGAGTAGCCCCGGCCATGACGGTGTGTTGACGCCTGCGACGATTTATCTCGAAAGTGGCGCCGGCACGGCTGCGGGGGTCTACCTTGAGTCCACGGGCGGCCGCGTGCCGCCTGGAACTCTTGTCCGTCGGGGGATATGGCTTCGAGGCGGATCAATGGGTGCATCGGCGTACGTGGGTCGGGTCGGCGGACTGGCAGTGGCGCTCGGCGTCGGCATCGCCGTGGTGTCCGGCGGTGCCGGGGTGGCATTGGCGGAGGAGACGTCCACCTCCGACAACACGTCACAGGACTCATCCAAGGACGCCACCAAGGACAGCACCAAGGACGCAACCAAAGATGCGTCCGAGGACGTCTCGAAGGACGCGTCGACACCTGCAGATGACGAGACGCCCAAATCGGTTGTCGGGAAGAAGAAGTCACCCCCATGGCAGTCCCGTTTGGAGAAGCGCCTGGAGAGGCTGAAGACGGCGGGTGCCGACGCCAGGAGCCGCTGGAATGTCGGCGGCGAGACATCCGTCGAGGACCGCGTCAAGACGGACGCGCGTGACCCCGACGCCACCGAGGCTGCCGGCGTCATCACCGGCGAACCGGCTCAACCGGCCGTCGTGGAAGGCGAAGTCAAGGCGCCACCTGCGCTGTCGTCGTCCTCGGCCCGGTCCCGGGCGTCCGCACGAGACGACCGCATCACCAGGATCGAGGTCGAGGCCGCGCGTCCCAGGGTGACCACACGCGCGGTCGTCGTCGACAAGATCACGACCGGACCGCAACCGGAGACCAAGACACTGGCCGCAGTGACCGAGACCCGTTCCTTCACAACGGCGGTCACCACGGCGGTGTCGTCGGTGACGTCGGCCGGTGGGCAGGTCGCTTCTGCCTTGACGGCGGCCGCGCCCACTGCGGTGCCTGCACCGGCGCCCGCAACGCGCATCGTGAACCGCGTGCTCGCGGCACTCGGCCTGGGAACGCTGTCCAACATGCCGGTCGCGCCGACATCGCCGTGGGCGCTCGGGGCGCTGATGGCGGTGGCTGCGCGACGGGAGACCGAACAGGTGGCGTCGACGGCGGCTGTCTCCACGACGACGCGCGCCGCCGTCACGACTGCCGCGACCACCACCACGGCGCTGGTCGCCACACCGGACCCCGCCACCAGCAATGTGGTCACACCGGTTCCGGTCAGCGCCAACACCGATCTGATCACCGCCGTCACCGGCCGCAACAGTTTCAACAGGACTTACGACAGGTTCGGCATTGGCGGCACGGATCTGGGCATCATGTGGGACAACGGGATTCGCGACAACCCGCTCACGCCGGTCAACGAACACCAGGTGCTGATCGCCTTCGGCGACACCTTTTACGGCGACAACCCGGTGCGGCAGACCGGGTGGCGGATGAACACCCTGTTCCGCAGCTATGACACCACGCTGTCCAACGGAATGTACGTCCACGACGGCATCATTCACGATCCCGGCACCTACAGCGGATCGCCGATGTCGGTGAACAACTATTCGCGCGAGATCATCGGGAAGTACGGGTACGCCGTCGGACCCGAGGTGACGATCATCCCCACCGCCGCGATCTCGGTACCCGGAGCCGGCGTCAACGGGGCGACGAGGCAGTACATCAACTTCATGTCGGTACGGTCCTGGGACACCCCGGGCCGGTGGACCACGAACTACTCGGCGATCGCGTATTCCGATGACAACGGCCAGAATTGGCGCACCGTTCCGGCATCCTCGGTGCGGCCTGCCGCCTGGGGACGATCGACCCTGCCATTCGTTTCGGGCAACCAGAACTTCCAGCAGTTCGCCTACGTCAAGGGCGCCGTCGTCGACGCCACCGGGGTGCCGGTCACCGATCCCGTGACCGGGGAACCGAAGACGGACGGATACGTGTACGCCTTCGGCACACCGGCCGGTCGGGGCGGCACCGCCTACCTGTCTCGGGTCAACGAGAAGGACCTCCTCGACCAGACCAAGTACCAGTACTGGAACGGCTCGTCGTGGGTGAACAACAACCCCGCTGCGGCGAAACCCATCCTGCCGGGAACGACCACCACGTCGTGGTTCGGTCTGGTCAAGAACACCACGTACCCCACCGTCGGCGAGATGTCGGTGCAGTACAACGCGTACGAGAAGAAGTACGTGATGCTCTACACGGACCAGAACAACAACGTGGTCATCCGCAAGGCGGACCGGCCCGAGGGACCATGGACGGCGCCGACGACGCTGGTGACGTCGGCGAAGATGCCGGGGCTCTACGCGCCGATGATCCACCCCTGGTCGTCCACCGCCAACGTCTCGACCAGTGATCAGCAGTACCTCTACTGGAACATCTCGACGTGGGACGACTACCAGGTCAAGACCATGCGAACGGACCTCAGCAAGGTGTGATGCCGGCGCGCGGGTCGGCCGCGGCGGTCGCCGACGTGGTGGCTGTCACCAGCGTGGCGCTGGCCTCGAAGTGCGGCGGCGCGCCGATCATCTCCGCCCGGCCGCAGGCCACCCAGCCGATCAGCACGGCCTTGGCGACCAGGATCAGCGACACCGTCACCAACGCCTTCCGCAGCCTCATCCCCTCAGGGTAGCCACCCATCGCCGCAGGTCGCAGGCTCGGCGAAGTTGCAGATTGCACCAACCCGGGTAGGCGGCGGTAACCTCGGTCCGACTGACAAGCAGATCGGGAACGTATCAGTGGACCTAGTACTCGGCCTCTCGATAACGTCGGCTGCCATCCGTTTCGTGCTGGTTGAAGGCGCGACCGGCGAGGGCGCCACGGTCGACAAGGGCACCCTGGCACTCAACGGCGCCGACAATGGCCTGAATGACCTGGTGGACGCGGTTCTCGGCGAGGGACCCTTCGCCGCGGTCCCCGGCCGGCGACCACGCGCGATCGGGGTCACCTGGCTCGGAAGCGCGACGGCTGCGGCCTCGACGGTGCTCGAACTCCTCGCCGACAAGGGTGCGGACAACGTCATCGCGGTCTCGGAGTCGGACGCGGCGGCCGCCTTGGCGACGGGAATCGGTGACATCGCCGGCCTCGAGGACATCGCCGTGTGTGTGGTGGAACCCGACGCGGCCGTGGCCGCGGTCGTCGACGCCCACGAGGTGGTGGTCGACGTCATCGAACGGTTCGGCGCGGGTGATGCCGCCGAGGTGGCGTACTGGCTGACCGCGCTGGTCGACAGCTGCCCGTCCGAACCGGCCGACGTCTACGTCCTCGGCTCGGCCGGCGATCTTGACGACGTCGTCGCATCGCTGGACGCCGGGGGACTCGCGGTCATCTCCGCCGCCGAGGCCGACCTGGCGATGGCCCGTGGCGCGGCACTCGCGTCGGCCCGCAGCACCTACGACCTCGACCTCGGCTTCGTTGCGGAGCCGACTCCCGCAGGCAGGCAGCCGTTCGTCACGCCGCGGGTGGCCGCGTTGGGCGGGGTGCTCGTCGCCGCGGTGGTCACGTTCGTGGTGTCGCTGTCGGTCGCCCTCACCCCTCAGTCCACGCCGGAGCACGAGCAGACGGCCAACGCGTCCGAAGAATCGGCGAAGGCGGCCCTGGTGCAGGACCCGGTGGAGAAGCTGCCGCCGCGTCCTCAGAAGCCGGCGCCGCGCCCGGTGCCCGCCGCACCGCCCGTCGACGTCGACCCGCCCGCGGCTCCACCTCCGCCGCCCGAGGTGCTGCCGGTCGAACCGGTGGAGGCGGTGCCGGTACCCGAGGCGCCCGCGCCGGAACCACCGGCCGCCGCCCCCGCACCGCAGGGCTTGCCCGAACCGGTCGTGCCGGCATACGTCCCTCCCGCGCCGCCGGCTTACGTCCCGCCGGCCACCCCGCCGGTCCCCGCGGTCGACGGCACCCCGCCCGGCTTCGTGCCGGGCAACCCGGCCTATGTGCCGCCCGGCGCGGGCACCGTGCCGCCGGTCCAGCAGCCCGAGCCGCGTCTTCGCGACCGCATCATCGGGCGGCTGCCGCTCATCAACCGGTTGCAGGGTCCGGGAGGGTAGCGGGTCTGTCGGTGGCCTTCGGCAGGATCGCCTGCCATGAGCCAGTCACGACGGTCACTGACCTTCACCAGATCCGCGGCGGTGGTGATCACCGCGGGTATCGGTGTCGCGAGCTTCGTCCTGTCGTTCGCCGCGCTGCGTGACCTGGCGGCGCGAGCCGGTATCCCCGAGCAGCTCGCCTGGCTGTGGCCGCTGATCGTCGACGGGACGATCCTGCAGGCGACGATGGCCGTGGTGGTGCTGGCCGGCTATCAGGATCAGGCCCGCAGCCGTCGCTACTTCTGGACCGTGTTGACGTGCGCGGCCGCCGTGAGCGTCGGCGCCAACGCCCTGCACGCCGTGATCCCCGCAGGCGCGCCGATGAACCCGTGGGTGGCGGCGGCGATCGCCGTGGTGGCGCCGGTGAGCCTGTTGGCGGCCACGCACGGGCTCAGCCTGCTCAGCCGCATCCCTGGGCCTCCGGAGGCCGGCGGCGCCGGTACCGACTACGAACACGCGTCCGTCGCGGCCGACGCCACCGTGACCGAACTCGCCGAGGAGCCCGTCGGGCAGGCGTCGGCGGACATCGGCATCGCGGCGCGCCAGCCCTGGGAGTCGATGGCCGAGGCGATCGCCTCGCGCGAGGACCTGAGGGGGCTGTCCGCCGACGATGTCGCCGGCGTGCTGCACCTGAGCTACGAGCGAGATCACGCACCGCAGGCCATCGCCCGTCAGCTCGGGTGCGACCGCCGGACGGTGCTCCGGATCATCGATGCGAGCGCGGAACTGTTGCGATCGGGCGACGTCAGCGTGGAACGCCTGGCGGTGTAGGTCCTCACGCGTCGCGGCTGAGGCGGTCCAGCACCGCGTCGAGGCTGACCACCTCGTCGGCGACCCTCTTCAATTCCCGGGCCGTGGCGTGGTCCCAGAACGCGACGGTGGTCGGGAAGCCGCGCGACGACAGCGACTGCACTGCCGGCGTCAGCTCGCGGTCGCCGGCGATCACCACCGCCCGGTCGCCGGGTTCCATCCCGGTGAAGGAGTGCTCGACGAGTTGCGTCGCGATCATCACGTCGAACTTCGTGGCGGTGTCGCCCGGCGCCTCCCGATCGAAGACGACAGCGTCCACTCCGCCGAGGGACCAGATCGTGTCGACCTGGTGTGGCCGGACGCCGAAGAGCGAGGTGTGCCCGCCGCGATCGGCCTGCGGGCACACCGCTTCGTACAGTCGGCCGTAGTCGAGGTTCCAGGCGCCGTCGACGATGTCGCGACTGATCGCGTCGTGCAGCGAGGAGGCGAAACCCCGCCGGACAGCCGCGAGCCGCTGCCCCTCCCAGCAGACCGAGGGTCCGTCGATGTACACGAATCGGCGCATGGCTTCCGTGACGTTACCCGCACCGCCTGCACTAAGAATTCATTGAGAGAAATGTCGACTGCGATCAAGGGGGCCGCGTGTGACCGGGCCTGTGACCTGCAGGCATGGCTCCGAATCGGTCGAATGATCCGAAAGGTCCGATTCGTTGTCGTGACAACTCCGTGACTCGTCCGTGACATTTGCTGGAATTTGCATCTATCGTGCATCGGGTGGGAAGGCATTCGGTGACCGCCGACCGTCGACGGGTGTCGGTTCTCCTCGGTGCATTCGCTTCACCGGCCATCGTCTTCATGGGCGTGGGGGCCAATCTGTCGCCCGACGCCGAACGTCCCGAAGCTCAGGTCGCTCCCGCCCCGGAGCCGGCTGCGCCGTATGGAATGGAACTCGTCGCCGGGGCCGCACCCGCGCTGGCGTGGATGCCGGCGTCCGCCGATCCCGTAGCCGTCCAGCCGCCCCCGGCGTCGAGATACCGGATCGTCGAGACCGCCAAGGCCGAGCGGATCCTGCACGCCGGCGACGCCCCCGAGAGCGGTCTTCAAGTCAAGACCATCCTGGCTGCCCGCAGCATCAGCGCGGCCTTCCCGGAGATCAACCAGATCGGCGGCGTGCGGTCCGACGCGTTGCGCTGGCATCCCGACGGTCTGGCGCTCGACGTGATGATCCCCAACCCGATGTCAGCCGAGGGCATCGCACTCGGCAACGAGATCGTCGCCTTCGTCCTGAAGAACGCCGAGCGGTTCGGCATGCAGGACGCCATCTGGCGCGGGCGCTACATCACGCCGAGTGGGGTGCGTAACGGCGGATACGGCCACTTCGACCACGTGCACATCACCACCACCGGCGGTGGCTACCCGACCGGAGACGAGCTGTACTTCCGCTGACCGTCGGTCAGGACGACCCGGCCGGCGGCACCGGCAGTGTGCCCATCGGCCGGCTGTAGGCGGATTCGACGATCGGACGCAGGCGGGCGTCGTCGATGACCTTCTGGGAGTTCGGCGTCCATTCCTGCGTCACCATCGGCAGGAAATAGGTGGCCGGAGCGCCCAGGATGTAGGTCGCATTGCCCTCGACGAACACCTTGTTGGCGGGATCGTTCAAGCCGATCTTGCTGTAATCGCCGTGCACCTGACCGAGCTCGCCTTTACCGCCGACCACCGTTGCGGCGCTGCGGTTCTTCTTCGCCGTCGCATTCGACAAATCGTTCGGGCAGTCGGCGTAATAGTCGTATTGACGCGCGATCACTTTGACCGTGAATGGTGTGTCGTCCGGAAAATTGTTGCCGCCGTAGGCGGCCACACATCCGCTGTCGGGCACATTGGCGCACCCGTTGTACTTGCTCTCCAGGTCGCCGGTGAGTACGAACTGCACCGTCGCCGGATCCACGGCGCTCGTCGGCCCGTAACGCCGCAGCCAGGCGTCGATGACCTGCGCGCCCTGGCTGTGGCCCAGCACGATCTTCTGTCCGGGCGTCGAGCGCAATGCCTCGTCGAGATTGTCGGCGCCCTTGTTGGTGTTGGTGGCGCCTGGGAAGTTGTTGTACGGGACCTTGACCTTCACATTGGGTGCGGCGAAGAGCTCACCGCGAAGCCAATTGGACGGTAGTTCACGGAAAGCCGGCGCCAGTGTGAGAACGGTGGACCCACCCGGTCCGGGCGCGGCGTGCGACGCGGCCGGTGCGACGAATGCCGCGCCGCTGAGCATCATGAGCGCGAGTATCGCTGCAAGAATTATGCGTTTCACCGGTGCCCTCCCTCACAGGTGTCCGCGAAATTGCGGTGCCCGAATAGGCACCTGCTTGTATAGCTCTCTTTGACCGTGATGTCGGCGGCAGACATTCGATAGACATTGGACTGACGCCGAATCGACATTGCGCTCGGAAACACGACGGCCCCCTCGTCGCCGAGGGGGCCGTCGCTACTTCCGGTTCCGAATCAGCTTTCGGAGCTCTCCGACTTCTTGTCGTTGTCGTCGGACTTCGGCTTGTCGTCCTTGGTGTCGGTGTCGGCCTTGGCCTTGTCGTCGGCGCCGTCCTTCGTGGCCTCCGACTCGGTCGTCTTCTTCTTGGGCTTCAGCGAGTCCGTGAAGCTCTTGACGCCCTTGTTGAAGTCGTCACCGGCCTTCTTCAGCGCCTTGATACCGTCACCGGGCTGGTAGCCCTTCTTGACCGGCGTGGTCGAGGCAGGAGCTTCCTCGCCCTCGCCGCCGACCTCGATGATCTCGTCGGTGGCGCCGTCGGTGTTGACCAACGGGGTCGTATCGACGGTCGTCGCGCCTGTCGACGGGGTACCGAGGGCGGCCGCGGGGGCAGTCTCCGGCTTGACGTCGGGGGCCTGTTCGATCGCCAGCGTCACGGTGTTCTCGGCCGAAGCCACTTCACCGGACGCCACGCGAGCAGTCTCGACCGATGGAGCGTTGAGACCGGTGATCGCCGGCGTCGTCGGAACCTTCAGCGCCGCGGCGATCGCGTTGGGCAGGTCGACGGTGAAGAAGTCGACGGGCCCCCGATCGCTGAGCAATCCCTGCCACGTCGAACCGATCCCCTCGCCGGAGGGGTCGAACCCGTTGACGAAGGCATTGAGCGCCTTACCAGGCAAGTTGATCAGATCGCTGAGAGCCTGTTCGGTGTCTCCCGCCTCCAGGGAGGCGCGCACGTCATCGAGGATGATTGCTGTCTGGAGACCCAGGGTCAACGCCGGCGCCAGCAAGGCCCTGGCATAACCACTGGCGCGTCCGACTAGCAGTGAGTCGACCAGCGCGCCTGGGATCTGCCCGCCGGGAAGACTCGCCAGGAAGTCGCCGGGGACCTCGAGCACGGGGAACAGTGGCCTGGCCGGGCGTTCGAGCAACTGAACGAGGAAATAGATGTCGAGCTCGCTGAACGCTTCGACGAATTCACCAGCGGCGAGGAAATTGAACGTGTTCTGCAGGACGGTGGGCAGATTCTGCAGCGCTGTCTGCGTGGCGGCGGACGACCCTTCGAAGCCCGTGCTGATGATCGCCCCGTAGGTCTCCTGGAACTCGGCCAGCTCCGTCAACAACGGAAGCGGATTGAGGATGTTGCCACCGACGAAAGTCGCCAGCTGTTCGTAGAGCGCGGGGTTGGTCAGTGCCTGACCCAGGGCGTTCGACGAGACCTGAGTTCCTGCGCTGATGAGACTCAGATTGGCCAGCGCCGCGGTAATGGTCTTCTGGTACTCGGTGATGGGGTTCGCCACCGCTGAGAGCTGTACTGCGCGCTCCTGGATCCTGATGTCGTCGGTAACGGGTGACACCGGACTCACGGCGATGGCACCGGCTCCGACGACCGCCACACCGGCGGCCACGAACTTGCTGACGCGCGACTGCGAATCGGCGTGATGCCGGCCCGAGTCGAGGCTAGGGGCTTGCTGCACTTGGTCTCCTGGTCTAAGTAACTGAGGGTTGCCTTATCAGGCAGACGGACAGTAGCTGAGCGTTACCTGAGGAACAATGCCTACGTCTCACCTGCGAAGACGATCTTGATTCGGAAATCGTCTGTGAGGAACCTGAGACAAACTGTCAGTGAGTGCCTTAGCTGCTTTCGGCCCGTGTCGCTTGACGCGGAATTTCCAGCCGCGTCAATGTAGGCCGTGTCCGGTCCGCGAGAGGTAGCCCCCTGCGGCGGCCACACCGCCCGTAGTCTGAGCGAACTCGCCCGCGCCGCAATAGGGCACGTGAGCACCATATTTAGGCGAGCCTGGCCTAATTAAGCTAACCTAACAACCTCACGGTCGGAGGTTGCGATCACCCGCCGGACGAGGCCGGCGACTCCGGCGATCGTTTAACGATTCGGCCGTTATGTGAACGTGCATTCTGGGTCGCGACACGATCTGCCGATGGCGATGAGCCAGCGGTGTGATCCTCGACACAGCAACGGACCTGAGAGCGATCTCAGTGTCCCGAGGCCGAAGCGCCCCCTCGTCGCCGCGGCATCAGGCGGGATTGCACAACTTCCAGGAACCGCCCTCGCGCAGGAGTTTGAGCGTGACCCGCGGCGAAGGCGGACGGGTGACCTCGACGGTGGCGGTGTCGCCGTCGACCGAGATGGCGCCGAAGTTCACGGCACGACGCTCGCCGGCCTTGATGGGCCCGCCGTCGTCGGTGCCCTCCATGCCGTCGGCGAACTGTTCGGCCTCCGCGGCGCACATGAGCGCCGACATCTTCTCGGTGTCGGCGGTGTCGGAGGCTTCAGCGAATCGGCTGACTGTGTCGCGGATGCCCGCCAGCTGCTTCTCGCTCTGATGATGCTGGTAGCCCCAGATCCCACCCGCGGCGCCTGCGACGGCCAGCACGCCGACGACCGCGGCGATGATCCACTTGCGGCCCGAGCGCTTCGGCGGCGGTCCGCCGTGCGGCGGCCCGCCATAGGGAGTCCCGCCGTAGGGAGGTCCGCCGTAGGGCGGCACGCCCGGTGATCCCCACTGCGGCGGGGGAGGTGGTGGTCCCCAGCCCGGCGGTCCTGCCCACTGCTGCGGCGGCGGTGGCTGCTGCGGCGGAAACTGTGGTGCTGAGAACGGATCAGGCTGGGGGCCGGGCCACGGTCCGGGGAATGTCATCGTCACTCTTCCAACGGCATGGTCATGAACAGGTCGAGGGATTCGCCGAACGGCTTCAGCTCGAAGTCGGGTTCGAAGTAGGTGACCGCACTGTCGGCGGGCAGGTCCGGTGACGTCAGCAGATCCCCGTGCGGACCGCGTCCGGTGACGCGCAGCAGCCGGCGCATCTCGGGCGCTTCCGCTTCCGTCTCGTACCACTCGATCCGGGCGGAGTCCTCGGGGTCACCCCAGTACGCGGCCAGCGTGTTCATGATCGAGGGCGGGGTGAGGCCGCAGGATTCCCGGTCCCATGTGGTGAAACCGGCGTGAACTCGGCGCAGGAAGGTCTGCACCGGCGGCGGCAGCGAGTCGAACAGCGGCGGATCGTCGTCGCCGAACGTGGCCGGATCCTCGCCCATCCACACGCCGTAACCCTCGCCGGCGCTCGCCGCCACCACGTAGTCGAGTGACGCAGCGCCGATCCAGGGATGTGCGACGACGCGGACGTCGACGAGGTCGTCATGCAGTGCCTGCGCGAAATTCGGTATCAGGGACAGGAAGTCGTCGTTCCACAGGGCGAGCGCCGCCTGCCTGCGGTCCTGGGGATCCGAGGACTCGACTATCGGCCACCATGCCTGCGGGGTCGCCGCGCGGGTCTGTTCCCCCGGCTCGAGGATCGTGAAGGGCTCTGTCTCCCAGGGCATCGCGGCCGCGAGGGCCTCGTGGTCGATTCCGGCCATCGATGGAGTCTCCCCGCGCTAGGGCAGCTGGCTGTCGGCCAGTTGCGCGATCAACTCGGTCAGTTCTCGGCGTTTCTCGTCCTGCAGTGCGACTTGCTCGTCCTGCCACTGCGGATCGACACCCTGCATGTCGGCGGCCGAGCGCGAGTTCTTGTTCTTCGCATTCACCACTGTGGGTAGCCACTGCAGATTCACCGGTGCGTTGAGCACGAGCCACATGTTCTCCGGCGTCAGTTCCATGAACCGCGGCAGATACATGATCTCGACCTTGGGCACGATGTGATCGGCCGAGACCGCCGGTCCGCCTCTGGCATTCGTGCCGATGGGCCGGTCCGGTTGCGACGGGTGCCTGTCGTCGCTCGCCGGCCGGGGTGCGCCCTGCAGTGAGACGTTCGGGTAGGGATACTCCGGACTCTTCTGCTTGTTGATCGCATCCCACAGCGGTTTGATCGGGCTGTTGGGCGGGATCGTGATCCGGGTGCCGAGGGTGGGAAGCGGCGTGGGAGGGGTCCATCCGCTGGGGACCTTCGTCTTGGCGACGCCGATGTTGTCCAGCGCACCCTTGTTGAGCGGTTTGGTCGGGGGTCCGCCGGCGCGAAGTTTGTCGGTGACCGCGGCACAGGCCTGCAGCTGACCGAGTTTGGCGGCCTTCTCCGCATTGAGCTGGTCGGCTTCACGGTTGTACGGGACGACGATCTCCGGCGGACCCACGCCGCCGGGCAGTCCCCGCGCATTGTGCTCGTCGATCTTGGCCATGGTCGCCTGCAGCGAGGCGACCTGAGCGGGGCATGCGGCCTCGTCGGCGTGGGCGACAGGAGGTGACCAGCCGCCGAGCGTGACCGCGAGCATCACGGCCACGGCCGTCACCAGTGCGCGGACGGACCGCCGTGTCGCCATGACCGATCTCCCCGTGACAGCCGAACGTGTGCCCTGATCCTAAGCCGGTCACGAACCGCGGGTGATCGCAGATTCTGCCGTCGCGCCGACGGCTGTCGCGGACCCGTCGAGGGCTTCGGCGGGGTTCTCACCCAGAATCGCGCCCGTTCCGTTTACGGTTTGGGGGTGTCGAGTATGGATCGCCGAAGCGCAATGTTGATGTTGGGGTTCGGGGTGGCGGCTGCTGCCCTGCCCCTACCCAAGGCTGGGGCTCAGCCGGTGATCGGCGATGCGCCGCCCGGGCCGCCCCCCGGTGTGCCGGGGCTGCCCGTTGCCGCCGCGGAGCCTGGACCTGGGCTTTTGTTCGCCGACGAGTTCAACGGACCGGCCGGTGCGCCGCCCGACCCGGCGTCGTGGTTCATCGTTCCGGCCCGTGAGACGATCCGGAACCCCGTCGAATGGGACAAGCCCTTCAACATGGGCCGTTATGTCACTGACCAGGAGCATGTGTTCCAGGACGGGATGGGCAACCTGGTCATCCGGGCCACCCGCGGTCCGGGCGCGAACATCCAGGAGAAGTACGCCAGCGCGAAGGTCATCGGCAACTGGCGCGGCGGCATCGGAACCACATGGGAAGCCCGCATCAAGCTCAACTGCCTGACCGACGGGGCATGGCCGGCCTTCTGGTTGATCAACGACAGCCCCGTGCGCGGCGGTGAGATCGACCTCGTGGAGTGGTACGGCAACCGGGACTGGCCGTCGGGCACGACCGTGCACGCGCGGCTGGACGGGACCCAGTACCAGACGCACAAGCATCCGGTCGACGGGGAATGGCACACCTGGCGCATGACGTGGCAGCCGGCCGGCTTGTACTTCTGGAAGGACTATCAGCCCGGGATGCAGCCGTTCTTCACCGTGCCGTCGAACTCGCTGCCGGAGTATCCATTCAACGACCCGGGCTACACGATGGCCCCGGTGTTCAACATCGCCGTCGGCGGCTCCGGCGGTCGTGAACCCGCAGGCGGCAACTACCCCGCTGACATGCTGATCGACTGGATCCGGGTCTTCTAGCCCTGCGCTTTTGGCGATCACGCCGTCATGGCGAGTTGTGAATGCCGCTGTCCGAGAATGTGATTCACTGAAACGGATCGCGGGCGGGCGCCGATGCGCGTGGCGATCGTCCGGCTGACGGCGGCAGTGACGGCGTGCGCGGCCTCATCGAGGAGCATGTGTCCGGCGTCTGAAAGGTGCACATGCGCGGCGCCGAGGATGGCGGCGGCCATCTCGTGCGCGTGGGACGGCGGGGTGAGCACGTCGGCGCCGCCGCTGAGGACGATCGTCTCGGCACGGATCGAGCCGAGCGTCGAGAGCTGGTCGAAGGACCGCAGGCCGGGCAGGAACCCGATTGCGGTGTCGAGGGTCGTCGCTGCGGCCGAAGTCTCGGTGAACAACCTCGAGAGTGTCGAGCGTGCGTCGGCGTCGCACCGCAGCGCCAGAGCCGCGTAGAGCGGCCTGCTGAGCAGGGAAAGGGCGCGGTGCGGCGTGAGGGCGGCCAGCCCGCACAGGACGTTCGTCGCCGGATTGGCCAGCAGGCGGGCGATGCCGCGCTCGGTGAGCCGGCCGGCGGCCGTCGCGGCGAGGACCAGTCCGGTGGGCTCGACGGGCCGATCAGCCGGAGGGCGGCCGAGGTAGGCCAGGGCGACCATCCCGCCCATCGAGTGTCCGGCGAGGGTGAGTGGGCCGGTGACGCGAAGGGCGGTCAGCACGCCGGCGAGGTCTTCGGCGAGTTGGCTGACCGTGTAGGTGCGCTTCGGGGCCGAATCCGACTTGCCATGGCCGCGGTGGTCATAGCTGATGATCCGGAGACGATCGCCCCACTGCCGAGTCAGGTGATCGATCTGGCCGGTCCACGAGTCCCTGTCGAGGCAGAGACCGTGCAGGAGGACGACAGTGGCGTGGGCGTCGGCGGGTCCCTGGTCCCGCACCGCCAACTGCACGCCGCCACAGACGGTGACGGTCCGTTCGGTCAGATGTCGGCGCCCGGTGCAGGCGGTGCGCGGGCGGCGACGCGCGGACCTCGGGGCGCCCGTGGAGATCGGGGCGGTGGATGCCGGGGTCGCTGTAGCCATGAAGAAATGGTCGCGGAACCGGGGTTGGCTCCGTAATCGACGGGAGGCCAGAGTTCACCGCGGGACGGCAACAATTTCCTATCCGTGGGGTAAGGCTCGAGGTGCGGCGCCCGTTCAGGTGAACACGAGTTGAAGTCCGCCGTGTCGGCTGTCGGCCAGTCGAACCAGGGTCTCCGGCGCTTCGGACAACGGCGTGTAGTCCGTGATGACATGCCTGGCGATGTCCTTGCCGTGGGCGGCCAGAAGCGCCAACGTCTCGGTGCTGAGGCGTTCGCGGTCCCACAGGTGGCTGGTCCCGCGCGGCACCCGTCCGATCTGAGCGCAGCGCAGGCTCAGTCCGTTGTGGTGGAACTCCTCGCCCAGTCGAACTTCGTCGCTTCCGCCCGGGTAGAACGCCAAGTCGATGACCGTGCCCTGGGGACGCACCATGCGAAGGGCGAGAGCCAACGCGCTGGCTTGACCGCGACATTGGAATACGACGTCGGCTCCGCGGTCCCCGGCACCGTGACGCCATCGGCTCTTCAGCAGGACGGCCGGATCGACGCCGTGCGGATCGACGACCTCCAGGCCGAGCTCGGCCGCGACCTGGCGGCGTGACGGAGTCGGCTCGACGAGGACGACCGATTCTGCGCCGTGCAGGCGGGCGAACAGCGCGGTCAGCAGACCCACGACGCCGGCCCCGGTGACAGCGATCCGGCGACCGCGTACGCCGTCGGCGAGACCGCGAAGATCGGTGCCATGAAGGTCCGCAGCAGCGTGGAGTAGCCCGTTCGCGCAGATCGGTCCCATGTGTGAGGCATAGATGCCCAGCACCGGATCGAGTGAACTCGGCAGTGTGACGAAACGGTCGGTCAGCGCGTCAGCGCGGTAAGCGCTGCGGTGCCCGTAGGTCATGGCGACGAGGTCACCTGGCTGCACGGCAGGTGTCGCGCTTCCGGTGACCCGGCCGACCTGCATGTAGCCGAAACCCTCGACCGGATATCCCACCTCCGAGGTGCCCGGCACGAACAGGCCGAGCTCGGGATCCCACTTACGGTGCAGGGCGGGGTTCGTGCCCTTCACCCAACTGAGGTCCGTCCCGGCCGACAGTCCACTGAAAACGGTCTCCACGTCGAATTGGCCATCCCGCAGCGGCGGCGGTGGCGGTTCATCGCGCAGTGTGACCACGCCGCAGCGCTCGACCACGACCGTGAGTCTGCGGTCAGTCATGGAGTTTCACCGTCCGGCAGTCCCTTGCCGAAGCCGCTATGGCGCAGGCCAATTCATGGGTACGCAACGCTTCGCCGTAGTCCACCAGGATCCCGCCGCGCGCCGCGCCATTGTCGAGCACGGCGTCGATGAACGCACGATCGGCCGCCCGCTTGGCGTCATCGGGGTGCAGACTGCGCCGCACGACTCCTCGGTCCGTCCTCGCGACGATTTCGTCTTCATGAACGGTGACCGACAGGCCGTCTGCATGTAGTTCGAGTCCCGCCCGGTGCTTCCAATCCAGGCAGCATGCGGCGGCGACGGTTCCCACCGCTCCGGAATCGAACCTCAGGATCGCGACGGTGGCTCCGTCGACATCGGCGTCCGGCACGCCCGGCGGTGTGGCGTTGGCGTAAGCGTTGACTTCGACGACGTCGCCGCAGAACAGCCGAATCAAATCCAGCACATGCGCCGCCTGCTCGACGATCTGACCGCCCGACATCGCCCGCCTGCTCCACCAGGGCACCGGGGGCACGCGATCGATCCATGACCCCACCGCGAGCCGAACAGGTCGGCCGTCGAGTAGTTCACGGACCAGGTCGACGGCCGCCGAATACCGCCAGTGATGACCGACCGCGGTGACGACGCCGGCCATTCGCGCCGCGTCGGCGATGCGCTCGGCGGTCGGCAGGTCCAGCGCCAGCGGCTTCTCGACGAACATCGCGATGCCTGCGCCGAGCACCTGTTCCTCGATCGCGCCGTGGGCATGCGGGGGAACACAGACATACACCGCATCCGGCGACGTGTTCAGTAGTGCCTGCAGGTCAGGCACCACGGCGGCGCCCGTCACGTCGGCGAACGACTGTGCGGCCGCCGGCACCGGGTCTGTGACGGCGACGATGCGTACATCCCGCAGTTGAGCGAGATGGTGCGCGTGGCGCACGGCAACACCACCGGCGCCCACGAATCCGACATTGCAGCGGTCCACAGCTAGCCTCCCGGGTCGGCGTCGACGCCGATTACCCCTAGCCAACCGGCATCACTCCACCCTTAGGGGTGGATTTGACGTCGGTGTAAACGGTAACCCGCCTGTCATGCGCGAACGAGATGAACACATTCCGGCCGGGGTGAACCCAGAGGTATGGGAGTGGCTGCCGCGGCGGTCCAGTCGCGGGGTGTCGTGGACGCTGCAGCGGGTCATGCGGGCCAAAGGCGCCAGACGAATCAGCGTCGTGCTGCCCGCCCGCGACGAGGAGCAGACCGTCGGGGGAATCGTCGCGCAGATACGGCGCCGGCTCATGGAGGACGTCAGTCTGGTCGACGAGCTCATCGTCATCGACTCCCGATCCAGCGACGCGACGGCGGCAGGGGCGGCGTCGGCCGGGGCAACGGTGTTCCACCAGGACCAGATACTGCCCGACCAACCGCGAATGGACGGCAAGGGCGATGCGCTGTGGAAGGGGCTGGCTGCCAGCACCGGCGACATCGTGCTCTTCGTCGATTCGGATTTGCGCGACTTCACGACGCATTTCATCGTCGGACTGCTCGGCCCGCTGCTGTGTGAATCGGACGTGGTGTTCGTCAAGGCGCACTACCTGCGCCCGCTGACAACCGATCAGGTCACGGTCCCCGGCGGCGGCGGTCGGGTCAGCGAACTCGTCGCCCGGCCCCTCATCAACATGTTCTGGCCGCGGTTGGCCGGCTTCGTACAGCCCCTGGCCGGCGAGTACGGGGGTTATCGAGACGTACTGGAACAAGTCCCGTTCACGACTGGCTACGGCGTCGAGTTCGCCATGCTGGTGGATCTGCTCAACCTCGTCGGACTCGACGCGCTCGCCCAGGTCGATCTGGGCACGCGCACTCATCGTCACCACGACATCGAAGCGTTGGGGCGCATGGCGGCTCAGATCTTGCACACCGCCAGCGTGCGGCTCCAGCGCGAGCAGCGCGGCGTCACCGACGCGCCGGCATCGGGATGGCTCACCCAGTTTCGCCACGACACGGCGACACCCGTGCATCACCAGCTGATGGTCTCCGACGTCACTGTCGAGGAGAGACCGCCCCTGGCTGACGTCCGCGCCGTTGCCGACCTGCTCGCCACCGCTCCCGGCGCCCGTTCCTGGCCGCTTGAGAATCAGCGGCCATGACTCCGACGGTGTTGATCAATGCCGGACCGTGGCTGACGGTTCCACCGGTCGGCTACGGCGGAATCGAGAACATCGTCGCGACGCTCATTCCGGAGCTACGCCGACGCGGCGTGCGTGTCGTCCTTGCCACCGTCGGGCAGAGCACCACCGACGTCGACGAACAGATCCACGTGTTCGACGAGCCGCAGTTCGCCCACCTCGCGGAGCCCTACAACGACGTAGTCGGTGTCGCCGCAGCGCATTTGCAACGCATCGCCGCCGAATTGCGGCGCCGTTCGGACATCGACCTGGTTCACGACCACATGGAGGTGTTGGGCCCGAGCATGCTCGCGACCATGGGCGCCGACCGGCCGGCCGTGCTCCACACCCTGCACTGGGATCTGACGAAGCACCGCGCCTTCTACCGTGGATTCGGCAGGCACGATCGGTTTCACGTCAACGGTGTCTCCGCCGAGCAATTGCAGCGCGCGCCCGATGCGCTTCGCCACCACAGTGTCGGGCACGTCCATCTGGCCACTCCGCTCGCACGTCACGCCACACGTCGGCCCGCCTCAGCCGGGAACGGCCATCTGGTTCTGGTCGCGCGGATCAACAGTCGGAAGGGGCAACACATCGCCGCGCGCCTGGCGCAGCGATTCGGGTGGGAGTTGGTGCTGGCGGGGCCGATCGGGCCGTTCACCACGCCGGAGCAGCTGAGCGCCGAGCCGAACGCCGATCGCTATGCCGACGTTCGGTACTGGCGCGACGAGGTTGCCCCATACGTCGACGGTGACCGGGTTCGGTGGATCGGGAACGTGACCGGAGATGATCGTGACCACCTCGTCTCGACCGCGCTCGCCACGTTGTTTCCGGTGTGCTGGGACGAACCCGGGGGTACCGCGGTCATCGAATCGCTGGCCCTAGGCACACCTGTGGTCGGTTACCGCCGCGGCTGTCTGCCCGAACTCGTCGAACCCGGCACGGGATTGCTCGCAGACTTCGGTGATGAGGCGGCGCTGGCTCGGCTGGTCGCCGATGTCGACAGGCTCGATCCCGCCCACTGCTGCGCGGTAGCGGAACGTCGGTTCGCCCCGGAGGTGATGGCCTCGGCCTACCTCGAGCTCTACGAGCAGTGCATTGCGGGCTCGATGGCGGGCTCACGCCCCAAGGTCTACGCGTGAGGATCGGCGGCACCTCGCGGGAGGCTGAACTGAAATTTCGTGGAGCCGATGACGGGAATCGAACCCGCGTATTCAGCTTGGGAAGCTGATGTTCTGCCATTGAACTACATCGGCGGTGTGGCTAGTGAGGTTAGCACCACGGGCCGATACGCTCGGCGAGTGCTCCTTTCCGATCGCGACATCCGCGCCGAGATCAACGCCGGCCGGATGGGCATCGATCCGTTCGACGACACCCTGGTCCAGCCCTCGAGCGTCGACGTGCGCCTCGACAACCTCTTCCGGGTGTTCAACAACACCCGTTACACCCACATCGACCCGGCGCTGCGCCAGGACGACCTCACCACGCTCGTCGAACCCAAGGAGGGGGAGCCGTTCGTCCTCCACCCGGGTGAGTTCGTCCTCGGGTCGACGCTGGAGCGCTGCACGCTGCCCGACAACCTGGCCGGCCGCCTCGAAGGCAAGTCGTCGCTCGGCCGGCTCGGGCTGCTGACCCACTCCACCGCCGGCTTCATCGACCCCGGCTTCAGCGGCCACATCACCCTCGAGCTGTCCAACGTGGCCAACCTGCCGATCACCTTGTGGCCGGGCATGAAGATCGGCCAGCTCTGCCTACTGCGGCTGACCAGTCCGGCCGAGCACCCCTACGGCAGCAGCAAGGCCGGTTCCAAGTACCAGGGCCAGCGCGGCCCCACCCCGTCGCGGTCATATCAGAACTTCATCAAGCACCCCGATCCCCGCTGAGTCAACGACAGGGGGAATGAACCGAACATGTCCCGTTGTCGTTGATCCGAGTAGGGTCGAAGTACCGGCGTCAGCGGGCATTCGGTGCGTCGCGATCCGGCCAGGGCTCCACCGCGCACAGCTAACGGTCGAGATGTAACGACTCCGCTGCTCGCGACGATGAAGTTCTAGTTGGAGACTCGTGACGGTCGATTGCGCAACGGCGAACGAGCAGGCGTAGCAAACACTTTGGAGGATCTGGTGGACATCGTACTGGGTGTGTCGATGACACCTACGACGGTCCGCATGGTGCTGGTCGAAGGGGAGAAGGCCGACGGCGCGATCGTCGACCACGACGTCTTCGACATCACCGCAACCGAGGGCTCAGCAACGTCGAGCGCGGCCGACCAGGTCGTCGCCGCGGTGCTCGGCACCAAGGAGAGCGCGGCCGAGGGCGGCCACTACCTGAAGTCGACCGGCGTCACGTGGAGTGATCACGCCGAGGCGTCCGTTCTGCGCGAAACGCTGACCGCCCGCGGTATCGACGACGTCATGCTGGTGTCCGAGGGACACGCCGCCGCCTCGCTCGCCCAGGCCGTCGGCCGGGCGGTCGGGTACGCGACCACCGCCCTGCTGTTCATCGACCGGGACACCGCAACCCTGTCCGTCGTGCAGACCGACGACGGCTCGGTCGTGAAGGTGCTCAGCCGCAGCCTGCACAGCGACGACGCGATGGCCGTGCTCACCGAGATGGCCGCCGCGGTCGACGCGCAGGACTCCGCGCCGGACGGCATGTTCGTGGTCGGCTCGGGCGTCGACGTCACCTCGGTCAAGGCGCATCTCGAGCACATCGTGTCGCTGCCCGTCAGCGCACCCGACGAATCCGCCCTGGCACTCGCCCGCGGCGCCGCGCTCGCATCGGCGCACGCCCCCGCCCTCGAGGCGTCCACCGTCGGACTGGCCTACTCGCAGGATCCCGACGACGGCACCACCGCGGGCAGCGCATACGTGGGGCTCGCCGCGGCCGCCACCCAGATGCGGCCCGCCAGCGATCCGGCGCCGACGCCCGAGGACTTCGTCGCCGCCGACGTCGATGTGCCCGCCGACGAGAGCCGTAAGCCGTTCCTGCTGGTCGGCAGCGCCCTGACATCGGTGTTCGTGGTGGGTGTGGTGGCGCTGGCCATCTCACTGGCCGTCAGCATCCGGCCGACCGCCGATCAGCGGCCCAGCCCCGCCCAGAGCGCGATCGTCCCGAGCATCACGCAGGCCCCAGCGGCGCCGGCCCCCGTCCCAGAGGTCCGGCCCGTGCAGGCGCCGCCCGCCGCCCCGCCGCCGGAGGTCATCAAGGCTCCCGTGCAGGTGGTGCGGCAGGCGCCCGTTCAGCAGGCCCCGCCACGGCAGGTGTACGTCGAGCCCGCCGCCCCGCCACCCGCACCGGCGCCCGCGGCCCCGCCGCCCGCTCCCGCTCCGCCGCCGGCCGCCCCCGCACCGGTGATCGCGCCGCCGGCGGCGCTGCCGCCGCCCGTCGTCGTCTATCCGCGCCCGCGCTACCCGGTCTTCCAGCCGCCGCGTGTCTACGACCCGCCCAAGTCGCCCTGGACGCCGCCGTGGACGCCCCCGTGGCAGAACGACGATCCGCCGAGAGGTGGCTCGGACTGGCCGCAGACGCCTCAGCAGCCGCAGTACCCGCAATATCCGCAGTACCCGCAGACGCCGAGGCAGCCATCGTTCCCGTTCCCGGGCTCCGGCTCGGACTCGGGCAGCCGGGGTGACTACGGGGATAGCGGATCCCGTGGCCGCGGTGATTACGGCGACTCGGACGGCGACCGCGGGTCCTCGGGCGCTGACCGCGGATCCTCCGGCGGCAACGGCGGTTCGCCGTTCTGGCCGTTCCCGTCCCTGGGCTGATCGGGCACCGTCTGTTCGTCACCCGATGTTGGGCTGCCGCTCAGTGTCGCGTAGCAGTCAGCTCATCGCACCGGCATATCCAGGCAGTATGCGATGCACTGTATTCGGCACCGGATACCTCGGCGCGACCCATGCGGCCGGGATGGCGGCACTCGGCCACGAGGTGATCGGTGTCGACATCGACCCCGGCAAGGTGGCCAAGCTGGCGGCGGGCGACATCCCGTTCTACGAGCCCGGACTGGCGGAACTGCTCAACGAGAACCTGGCGGCCGGCCGGCTGCAGTTCACCACCGACTACGAGCTGGCCGCCGATTTCGCCGACGTGCACTTCCTCGGCGTCGGCACCCCGCAGAAGAAGGGCGAGTACGGCGCCGACCTGCGGCACGTCCACGCCGTCATCGACAGCCTGGTGCCGCGGTTGCGCCGGTCCGCGGTGATCGTCGGCAAGTCGACCGTGCCGGTGGGCACCGCCGCCGACCTCGCCGAGCGGGCCCGCGGCCTGGCCCCCGACGGTGTCGACGTCGAGGTGGCCTGGAACCCCGAGTTCCTCCGCGAAGGCTTCGCCGTGCAGGACACCCTGCACCCTGACCGCATCGTGCTTGGCGTGCAACGTGATTCGGTGCGGGCCGAAGCGGCGGTGCGCCAGCTCTACGGCCCGATCCTCGCTGACGACGTGCCGTTCCTGCTCACCGACCTGCAGACCGCGGAACTGGTGAAGGTGTCGGCCAACGCCTTTCTGGCCACCAAGATCTCGTTCATCAACGCCATCTCCGAGGTGTGCGAGGCCGTCGACGGCGACGTCACGCTGCTGGCCGACGCGCTGGGCTACGACCCGCGCATCGGGCGCCGGTTCCTCAACGCCGGCCTGGGTTTCGGCGGCGGCTGCCTACCCAAGGACATCCGCGCCTTCATGGCCCGCGCCGGCGAACTGGGCGCCAACCACGCGCTGACGTTCCTGCGCGAGGTGGACAGCATCAACATGCGGCGCCGCACCCGGATGGTGGAACTCGCCACAACCGCGTGCGGCGGTTCACTGCTCGGGGCCAACGTCGCCGTCCTCGGTGCGGCCTTCAAGCCGGAGTCCGACGACGTGCGCGACTCCCCGGCGCTCAACGTCGCCGGCCTGTTGCAGCTCAACGGGGCGACGGTGAACGTCTACGACCCCAAGGCGATGGAGAACTCGCAGCGGGTGTTCCCGACACTGAACTACTCGACGTCGGTGGTGGAGGCCTGCGACCGCGCCGACGCCGTGCTGGTCCTCACGGAATGGCCCGAGTTCGTCGAGCTCGACCCGGCCGAGCTGGCCGCCACCGTCCGGGCGAGAGTCATTGTCGACGGCCGCAATTGCCTCGATTCGGAGCGGTGGCGCGGCGCCGGCTGGCGGGTCTACGCGCTGGGCCGGCGCGTCGCGGAACCGCCCGCGGCGTAGCGTCGGGGTGTATGACGGTATACGCGCTCAACCTGTTCGACGTCGCGAACGCCGACGAGTACCGGGCCTACTCCAAGCGCTCCCCGCAGGAGGTGGCCGCGCACGGTGGCCGGGTGCTGGCGCTCGGGAAGTTCCGGGAATCGATGATCGGTGACCTCGAGCCGCGCACGGTGCTGATCCTCGTCGAGTGGGACTCCCGGGAGGCCTTCGAGAGCTATCGCGACGACCCGGCGCTGGCCGACCTGCACGCCCACCGTGAGAACGGCACGTCGTCCTACATCTGGCATCTGTTCGACCGGTTGGACGACCTGCGACCCGTGCTCGGACTCGACACATGAGCGCCGACCTAAGACAACGCATCCGGTGGGTGGCCCTGCACGGCGTGATCCGCGGGCTGTCGACGCTCGGGGCGCGGCGCGGCGACCCACAGGCCCGCCTGATCGCCGACCCGACCGTCCGGGAGGACCCGGCCGCCTTCGCCGACGAACTGCGGCCGAGGGGCCCCGTCATCCGCGGCAGGGCCGCACTGCTGACGTTCGACCATGCCGTCATCACCGATCTCCTTCGCAACGACGACTTCCGCACCGTGCCGCAGGGCAGCAATCTGCCCGCACCGCAGCAGTGGATCATCAGGAAGACCGAGACCGGGCTGATGCACCCGATTCAGCCGCCGTCCCTGCTGTCGATCGAACCGCCCGACCACACCCGGTGCCGCAAGCTGGTGTCGTCGGTGTTCACGGCCAGAGCAGTTGCCGCCCTGCGGGACTCGGTGCAGCAGAGGGCCGACGCACTGCTCGACGACCTGGCCGGCTCCGGCAGCGACGTCGTCGACGTGGTGCAGCGCTACTGCGCCCAGCTGCCGGTCGCCGTCATCAGCGACATCCTCGGCGTCCACGAACGCGACCGGCCGCAGATCCTGCGCTTCGGCGAACTGGGCGCGCCCAGCCTCGACATCGGGCTGTCCTGGCAGCAGTACCGGCAGGTGCACCAGGGCATCGTCGGGTTCAACACCTGGCTGCGCGAGCACCTGAAGGAGTTGCGCCGCAACCCCGGCGACGACCTCATGAGCCAGCTGATCCGGGCCAGCGCGGCCGCCGACGCCGAGAACCGGCTCAGTGAACCCGAACTCGAGGCGCTGGCCGGTCTGGTGCTGGCCGCGGGCTTCGAGACGACGGTGAATCTGCTGGGCAACGGCATCCGGCTGCTGCTGGACACGCCGGAGCACCTCGACACCCTCGCCGCCCGCCCTGAACTGTGGCCGACCGCGGTGGAGGAGATCCTGCGGCTCGACCCGCCGGTGCAGATGACGGCAAGGTCCGCGCGCAGGGACGTCGAGGTGGCGGGCACCGCGCTGCGCCGCGGCGAGACCATCGTGCTGCACCTGGCCGGGGCGAACCGCGACCCGGCGGTGTTCACCGATCCACACCGATTCGACATCGAGCGCGACAACGCGGGCAGGCACCTGTCGTTCTCCGGTGGCAGGCACTTCTGCCTCGGCGCCGCCCTGGCCCGGGTCGAGGGGGAGGTCGGCCTGCGGACGTTCTTCGAGCGATTCCCCGGCGCGCGGCTGGCCGGCGAAGGCAGTCGCCGCGACACCAGGGTGCTGCGGGGGTGGTCGACTCTGCCGATCGCACTCGGCACGGCGCGCGCGGCGCTAAGTTCGTGACGTGGACTTCCGGGCCGCCCTGCTCGAGCAGACCGACGGATTCGGCACGCTGATCGCCACCGGCGATCCCGACACGCCGGTGCCCAC
Source organism: Mycobacterium hippophais (assembly GCF_027529605.1). Classification (NCBI taxonomy): domain Bacteria; kingdom Bacillati; phylum Actinomycetota; class Actinomycetes; order Mycobacteriales; family Mycobacteriaceae; genus Mycobacterium; species Mycobacterium hippophais. The sequence goes on from NZ_JAPZPY010000005.1 coordinate 295,587, forward strand.
CTGTCCCGACTGGACCCTGACGCAGCTGTTCCGGCATGTCGGCCGCGGAAACCGTTGGGCTGCACAGATCATCGCCGACCGGCGCAGCGCCGCCCTCGACCCGCGCGAGGTACGCGAGGGAAAGCCGCCGGCCGATCCCGACGCAGCACTCGACTGGCTCAACGGCGGTGCGCAGCTGATCGTCGACGCGGTGGACCGGGTGGGCAGTGCCAGGGTGTGGACATTCGCCGGACCGCGGCCGGCCGGCTGGTGGATCCGGCGCCGCCTGCACGAGGTGCTCGTGCACCGGGCCGACGCGGCACTGGCCGTCGGCGGCGTCTTCGAGGTGCCCGCCGACCTCGCGGCCGACGCGATCAGCGAATGGGTGGAGCTGATGGCCAACCCGAAGCTGATCACCGACGCGCTCGACCGCGGGCAGACGATGCACCTGCACGCCACTGACGTCGGCCTCGGCGTCACCGGCGAGTGGACCGTCGTGCACGACGACGAGGGCATCTCGTGGTCGCACAGTCACGGCAAAGGCGATGTGGCCCTGCGTGGTCCGGCCCGGGACCTGTTGCTGGCCGTCACGCGGCGCCGGACGGCCACCGAACTCGGCCTCCAGGTGTTCGGCGAGACCGCGGTGTGGGACACCTGGTTGCAGCGCACGCAGTTCTGAACGGGACGGCCCGGGCGCCAGGTCGACGAGTTCATCGGCGCCGCGCCGTAGGCTACCGTGCGAGCATGACCACTTCCGAGATCGCGACGGTGTTGGCCTGGCACGACGCGCTCAACGAGCAGGACTTCGACACCCTGGTCGCGCTGTCGAGCGACGACATCGAGGTGGGCGACGCCGGCGGCGCCCGTCAGGGCCACGCCGCGCTGCTCGACTGGGCGCGATCGGCGGGCATCACCGCCGAACCCGGGAAGCTCTACGTGCGCGACGGCGTGGTCGTCGTCGAACAGCGGGTCGCGGGGGCGCAGGGCAGCGGGGCCGCGGCGTCGGCGTTCCGCGTGGTCCACGACAAGGTCACGTCGGTGTTCCGGCACGACGACCTGGCGTCGGCGCTGGCTGCCACCGAGCTGACCGAAGAGGATCTGAGCGGCTAGGAAGGGCTTCGTGTGAAGGGCATCATCCTGGCCGGTGGATCGGGCACCAGGCTGCAACCGATCACGCTGGGCGCGAGCAAGCAGCTCATGCCCGTGTACGACAAGCCGATGATCTACTACCCGCTGTCCACCCTGATGATGGCGGGCATCCGGGACATCCTGGTGATCACCACCGCCGCGGATGCGTCCGCCTTCCACCGCCTGCTCGGCGACGGCTCCGCGTTCGGGATCGACATCAGCTACGCCGTGCAGGACCGCCCCGACGGCCTCGCCCAGGCCTTCGTGATCGGTGCGTCGCACATCGGCACCGACTCGGTGGCACTGGTGTTGGGCGACAACATCTTCTACGGTCCAGGCCTGGGCACCAACCTCAGCCGGTTCGCCGGGGTGAAGGGCGGGGCGATCTTCGCGTACTGGGTGGCCAATCCGTCGGATTACGGCGTGGTGGAGTTCGACGACAACGGCGCCGTGCTCTCCCTGGAGGAGAAGCCGGCCACCCCGAAATCCCACTACGCCGTTCCGGGGCTGTACTTCTACGACAACGACGTCATCGACATCGCCCGGTCACTGAAGCCGTCGGCGCGCGGGGAGTACGAGATCACCGAGGTCAGCCAGACCTACCTGGAGCAGGGCAGGCTGTCGGTGGAGGTGCTCGCGCGCGGCACGGCATGGCTGGACACCGGCACCTTCGACTCGCTGCTCGACGCCGGCGATTTCGTCCGCACCATCGAGCGTCGCCAGGGCCTCAAGATCAGCGTGCCCGAGGAGATCGCATGGCGCCTCGGCTTGATCGACGACGACGGGCTCGCCGCCCGCGGCCGCGAACTGCTCAAGTCCGGCTACGGCGCCTACCTGCTGGAACTGCTGGAGCGGTAGGCGTCGCCAGCACGGCCGCGATGCCGGTGGTCAGCGGCACCGACAGCGCGAGCGCGATCCCGCCGACCGCGGAGCGGGCGATCTCGATGGCGACACTCTCACTGGTCAGCACGTCGCCGAGGGCGCGATTGGCGACGCTGAACAACAGCAGCAGCGGCAGCGCGCTGCCTGCATACGCCAGCACCAGCGTGTAGACGGTGCTGGCGATGTGATCGCGACCGACCCGCATCGCGCCGACGAAGATCTTGCGCCTGGTGGCGCCCTCCAGTTCGGCGAGCTCGAACACGGTGGACGCCTGCGTCACCGTCACGTCGTTGAGCACGCCGAGTGAACCGATGATGAAGCCGGCCAGCAGCAGGCCGGTGATCGACACGTTGCCCAGGTAGGCGGCCACCTCGTTGTTCTGGTCCTCCGACAGTCCGGTCAGATGCGCGAGTTCGATTGCCAGCCAGGACAACAGCGCCGCCAGCAGCAGTGACGCCAGGGTGCCCAGCAGTGCCGCGCTGGTGCGCAGGCTGACGCCGTGGGCCAGGTAGATGACCGCGTACAGGATCGCCGCGGACGCCACCAGAGAGACCGGGATCGCCGACGCGCCGTCGCGCAGTGCGGGGAGCAGGAACACCACCAGGACCCCGAAGGCCACCACAATGCCGATCAGCGCCCGCAGTCCGCGCCACCGGGCGACGGCGACCACGACGAGGGCGAACACCGCCGCCATCCCGAACAGCGGCCACGCCCGCTCGTAGTCGTAGAACGAATAGGTGGTGGTGCCGCCCTGGTCGACCTGGCGGCTGATGCGGATGTCGTCACCGGCCATCAGATTCGGCTGGCCCGGGCCGCCACTGAACTCCAGCAGGGTGTCTGCGCCCTTGTTCGGCCCCGAGTCGATGGACACCAGGGTCTGCACGCATTCGGCGCCCTCGCCCTGCGCAGGCACCGGATCGGCGGTCAGCACGGCGCCGGCCGACGGGCTGCCGCAGGTACCGAGGCTGGTGGACACCACATGGCCGCTCTCGGTGGTCACCGCGCCGCCCTGGGCGTTCTGGAAGGGCAGCGGGATGTCGACCTTCTGCTGGCTGGGCCACAGCAGTGCCGCGCTCGCGAGCACCGCGACACCGATCGCGATCAGCAGGCCGACGACGATCTTCGCCGCCAGTGGGCCCAGCGGGGCGGGCCCGCTCAGGGAATGGGAGTGGGCATGGGAGTGCGTCACCCGGTCAGGGTAGAGGGCGGTGCTGGCGACTCACTGCCGGTAGCTCACCAGGAAGTTGCCCAGCCGGTCGATCGCGTTGGCCAGGTCGCGCGCCCACGGCAGCGTCACGATGCGCAGGTGGTCAGGTGCCGGCCAGTTGAAGCCGGTGCCCTGGGTGACGAGGATCTTCTCCTGCAGCAGCAGGTCGAGCACCAACTGCTCGTCGTCGACGATGTCGTACACCTCGGGGTCCAGGCGCGGGAACGTGTACAGCGCGCCCCGCGGCTTCACGCACGACACACCGGGAATCTCGTTGAGCTTCTCCCACGCCACATCACGCTGCTCGAGCAGTCGCCCGCCCGGCAGCACCAGGTCGTCGATGCTCTGATGGCCACCGAGGGCGACCTGGATGGCGTGCTGCGCGGGAACATTCGGGCACAGCCGCATGTTGGCGAGCAGGCTGATGCCCTCGATGAAGCTGGCCGCGTGCTCCTTCGGGCCGGTGATCACCAGCCAGCCCGCCCGGTAGCCGGCGACACGGTAGGCCTTCGACAGCCCGTTGAACGTCAGTGTCAGCACGTCCGGCGCCACCGAGGCCATCGCGATGTGCTCGGCGTCGTCGTAGAGGATCTTGTCGTAGATCTCGTCGGCCAGCAGCAGCAGCTGGTGCCTGCGCGCCAGGTCCGCCATCTGCTCGAGGACCTCGCGGCTGTACACCGCCCCGGTCGGGTTGTTCGGGTTGATGACCACCAGCGCCTTGGTGCGGTCGGTGATCTTGGACTCCAGGTCGGCGATGTCGGGCTGCCAGCCCTGGGTCTCGTCGCAGATGTAGTGCACCGGGGTGCCGCCGGCCAGCGAGGTCGACGCCGTCCACAGCGGATAGTCGGGCGCCGGGATCAGCACCTGGTCGCCGTTGTCGAGCAGTGCCTGCAGCGTCATCGTGATCAGCTCGGAGACGCCGTTGCCGAGGTAGACGTCGTCGACGTCGAAGCGCGGGAAGCCGTCGACCAGCTCGTAGCGGGTGAACACCGCCCGGCGCGCGGGCATGATGCCCTTGGAGTCGGAGTAGCCCTGCGCGTACGGCAGCGCCGCGATGATGTCGCGCATGATGACGTCGGGCGCCTCGAAGCCGAACGGGGCGGGGTTGCCGATGTTCAGCTTGAGGATGCGATGGCCCTCGGCCTCCAGCCGGGAGGCATGCTCGTGTACCGGGCCACGGATCTCGTAGAGCACGTCCTGCAGCTTCGAGGACTGATTGAACGTCCGTTGCCGCGGCGTGTGGCTGGTGTGCCACATCTTCTCGGCAGGCACCTGTTGGCTGGTCACGTCCTCCATGGTCGCATTGCCGTCCAGCTAATTAGAAATTGCTGAAGCAGCAGCGCAGCCGCGTTTTGTGGAGTCGCAGCCGCGGTGAGCGCGGTGCGGTGAGCGCGGCTACGACTCCACAAATCACACAGACAGTCAGGCCTGGGCGAGCACGCTGGCCTGATCGCGGTCCACCGAGGCGCGTTCCTGGGCGATCCGGTCGATCAACGCCTCCGCCCGTTCCATCGACCCGAGGAGTGCGAGCAACGCCCCCTTCTCGGCGGCCGGGATGTCCTCGGCGTCGATCACCGTCCACCGCATCGCCTCGAACTCCGGGGCGTCGACCAGGGTCGCTCCGGCCGCGGCGGCGAGCCCGTCGACATCGGGCACGCCCTCGAGCATCGACAGCTTCTTGTCGAGATGGTCGAGCCCCTTGTCGAGCACCTCCCGACTGGCGGGGCTGAACGGCTCACGCTGGATCCGCCTGGCGATCTGGTGCAGCGACTCCGTGAGCGAGCCGGTGAAGTCGGCCTCCTCGATCATGCTGGCGACGAGGTCCATCTGCTCGCGGGTGCGGTTGCCGTGGAACAGCTGCGCCGAGTACACCCGGATCTCGCGGTTGAGCGCGTCGATCGCCGCGGAGTGCTCGGCGGTCTTCTTCACGGTCTGCTTGCCACGGGCGGTGTCGAGGAACAGTCTGCTTCCCTGCAGCGCGCGGGCCACCTCCTGGCGCATGGCGGGCACGGCGCGGTTGAAGTCGTCGAGCGCCTTGCGGTCCAGGTACTTCGGCAACGAGTAGTCTTCGACGTCGTCGCCCTTGTGTCCGATCCGCATCAGCACCCGCTCGAAGGTGCCGACGAACGGGAACAGGATGAGGACGTTGAAGATGTTGAAGAAGATCGAGAACAGCCCGACCGCGACGGGCACCAGCGGGAACGTCTCCTCCCCGTCCACGACCACCGGGCTTCCCGGGTCGCCGCCGAAGAATCCCATCACCCAGGTCAGTACCTGGATGGCCGGGAAGAACAGGACGAGGACGACGCAGACGCCGATGAAGTTGAAGGCGATGTGGGCGTAAGCCGTTCGTTTTGCGTTCCTGGACAGGTTCAGCGAGGCGATCCACGACGTGATGGTGGTGCCGAGGTCGGCGCCGATGGCGAAGGCGATCGCGGTCTTCCACTCCAGCACGCCGGAGGCGCCAAGGCCCATCACGATGCCGATCGTCGCCGACGACGAGTGGATCAGCGCGGTGATCAGCGCCGCGATGAGGGCACAGGAGACGACGCCGACGAACGACCCCGCGTCCAGGCTGGAGATGACGTTCATCACCTGCGGCATCTCGCGCAATGGCTTGAGCCCGCCGGTCATCAGGTTGAGTCCGTAGAACACCAGCGCAAAGCCCATGCCGCACAACGCGATCGCGCGTGCCCTGTCCGACTTCGAGAAGACGTAGATCGAGGCGAAGATGCCCGCGAACAGCAGACCCAGCGGGCCGAGCGGCAGGGCGATCAAGCCGTTGCCCAGCGTGGTGCCGATGTTGGCGCCCATGATCACGCCGATGGCGCCGCGCAGCGCCAGCACCCCGGAGTTGACCAGCCCGACCGTCATCACGGTCATCGCGGTGGACGACTGGATGATCCCGGTGATCAGCGTCCCGGCGACCACGCCCTTCGCCGGATTGCCCGCCATCTTGCCCAGCAGGTCACGCATCCGGTTCACCGACAGGGACTGGATTCCCCGTTCCATGAACTCCAGGCCCAACAGGAATATGCCGAGCCCGCCGACGACGGGCGCGATGATCTCCTTGAGGATGTCGACATCCACGATGTTCCTTCTTGACGCTGCTCAGGGTGGGGGTGGTGGGGTTCGGATGACGTGTGAGTTCAGGCGGGGCTGGCGACCGTCTTCGCGACGTAGTCCTCGATGGACTCCGCGGCCGCGGCCGGCATCGGGACATAGCCGAGTTCCTCGGTGCCGCTGCCGAAGTCGTTGAGAAGGAAGCGCAGGTACCCCAGGGTGCGATCGGTCTGCTGCTGGAATTCCGGATCGCGCTTGACCAGCACGTAGATGCCGACGGTGGCCGGGTACGCCGAGGTGGCGCCCGATGTCCCCAGCGAGGCGGCGTAATCGTCCTTGCCGCTCCAGTCGTGGGAGGAGGCCGCCGCGAGGATCGCGTCCGCGCTCGGGCGAACGTAGTTCCCGGACTCGTTGGCCAGTGCGACCACGTCCAGACCCGCGCGCTGCGCCTGTCCGAACTCGACGTAGCCGATGGACCCGGCGTTGTCGCGCACCTGCTCGATCATGCCGCCGGTGCGTTCCGCCCCGGTGCCCGTCGGCCAGTCGATGAGGGTGCCCGTGCCGGGTCCGGATTTCCACTGCGGACTGCCTGCGCTCAGGTAGCCGGTGAACCCCTTGGTCGACCCCGACCCGTCGCTGCGGTGCACCACGGCCACCGCCGAGTCTGGCAGCGCGACACCGGGATTCAGTGCGGCTATCTTCCGGTCGTTCCAGCGGGTGATCTCGCCGCGATAGATGGCGGCCAGGGTGCCCGCGTCCAGGCGCAGGTCCCGACCATCGGGCAGCTCGACGTTGTGCACCACCGCGATGGCGCCCAGTGCGATCGGGAACTGCGTGACGGCGAGTTGTTTCAGTCCGTCAGCCGTCAACGGGTAGTCGGAGACGGCGAAGTCGATTTCGGGATCGGACAGTCGCTGGATGCCGCCCATCGATCCGACGGGCTCGTAGTCGATGCCGTTGCCGTTGAGCACCCAGTCGTTGCCCGTCGCGCCGGGCCGCTCGGGGTCGTCGGCGGCCTGGGCGTCGCGAAAGGCGGTCGCGGACCGCTCGATCAGCGGCTGCGCCAGGGTGGAGCCCGCGCCCTGGATCTCCGTCTGCTGCCCGCGACCCGTCAGCAGCAGGGCGACGATCCCGACCGCCAGCAGGATGACCACAGGCAGGATGATGCTTCGCCAACGCGCTGCGGGTGTCCGCAGTACGGGAACGCCGTCGTCCGGGCTGCCCAGCATCCCACTCCTCGAGGTGGTCGGGAGACCGGACGTTCGCCACGGTCGGTGACGAAAGTGAAATGCCTACGTATGAACGGCTGGGGACCCGCCGTCAATTAGCTGAAGAACGGCTCGTGTGCATTGGGCGCGAACGATTCTCGCTCGCTGTCTCGCTACCTCCGGCCGGGGCGGCGGGCGCCCTTGGCGATGCCAAGACCCTTGACCGGTGGCTCGTCGCCGACGACACGGGCCTCCCCGTTGCCGGAGCCGTTCGGCGAGGGTGCCGGGGCGTCCTCGCCGTCCGTCGGCGCCTGTTCCGTCGGCTCGGGGGCGGTCTCGGGTTCCGGCTCGGGCGCCGCTTCGGGCTTCGACTCCGGGGCGCTCGGAGCAGCCTTCTTGGCGGGCGCCTTCTTCGCGCCGGGGCGGCGGGCGCCCGCGGCGATGCCCAGACCCTTGACCTCGGGCTCGGGCCGGGCGTCGGCCTCGTGCTCGGCGAGTCCACGGTCCGAATCGGCGGTGTCGTCCGGCTCGGTGCCGGCCTCCACCTGATCCGGGTCGACGTTGGCCGGTTGCACGACCGTCGGCTCGCCCTCGTTCGGCGACACCTTCTTGGCCGGCGCCTTCTTCGCCCCCGGGCGGCGGGCGCCCGCGGCGAGGCCGAGGCCCTTCACCTCGGGCTGCTGCGCGGCACGAGCTTCGGCCTCTGCCGGCGCCTCGGCCACCGGTTCCGCCTTGGCCGCTGGGCTTTCCGTGGGTGCGGCGGCGGTCTTCTTGGCGCCGGGTCGCTTGGCGCCGCCGGCGAGGCCCAGGCCCTTGGCCGGTGCGGCGGCCGGCTTGTCGGCGGCGGGTGCGTCGGCCTTGGCTTCCGTGGGTGCCGCGGCGGTCTTCTTGGCGCCGGGTCGCTTGGCGCCGCCGGCGAGGCCGAGGCCCTTGACCGGTGCGGCGGCCGGCTTGTCGGCGGCGGGTGCGTCGGCCTTGGCTTCTGCGGGTGCCGCGGCGGTCTTCTTGGCCCCCGGCCGCTTCGCGCCACCGGCCAGGCCCAGGCCCTTGGCCGGCGCGGCCGCGGTCTTCGCCTCCGGCTTGGCTTCGTCATCGCCGCCGGGCTTCTTCGCCCCGGGCCGCTTGGCGCCACCGGCCAGGCCGAGGCCCGTCACCGGCTTGGCCTCGGCGGCGTCGTCGGCCTCGGCCGCTGCGCCGGTCTCCTCGGCTTCCTCGTCCTCCTCGACCGCGGGCGCCTCGGCGGCGGTCTTCGCGGCGATCTCGGCGCGCTCCTCGGCCTCCTTGGCAGCGGTGCCCTTCTCGGGCAGCGTCACCGAGCTCTTGTCGAGCGAGCCGAGCAGCAGCTGCGCGACGTCGAGCACCTCGACCTTCTCGATGTCCCTGGCGGCGGCGACGTCGTCGACACCGTCGGTGATCATCACGCGGCAGAACGGGCAGCCGGTGGCGATCGCCGATGCGCCGGTGTCGATGGCCTCCTCGGTGCGCTCGGTGTTCACCCGCTTGCCGATGTGCTCTTCCATCCACATCCGCGCGCCGCCGGCGCCGCAGCACAGACCGCGGTCGGCGTGCCGGGGCATCTCGGTGAGCTTCGCGCCGGCGGCACCGACCAGCTCGCGGGGGGCGCTGTACTCCTTGTTGTGCCTGCCGAGGTAGCAGGGGTCGTGGTAGGTGACGTCCTGGCCTCCGCCGACCGGCGTCACGGGCACGAGCTTCTTGTCGCGGACCAGCCGGTTGAGCAGCTGGGTGTGGTGCAGCACGGTGTAGTTGCCGCCGAGCTGCGGATACTCGCGGCCCAGGGTGTTGAAGCAGTGCGGGCAGGTGACGACGACCTTGCGGTCGACCCGCTCAACGCCTTCGAACAGGCCGTCGAGCGTCTCGACGTTCTGCGCGGCGAGCTGCTGGAACAGGAACTCGTTACCGGAGCGGCGGGCCGAGTCGCCGTTGCAGGTCTCGCCCTCGCCGAGGACGAGGAACTTGACTCCCGCGGTGGCGAGCAGTTCGGCGACGGCCTTGGTGGTCTTCTTGGCCCGGTCCTCGTAGGCACCGGCGCAACCGACCCAGAACAGGTACTCGAAGCCCTTGAAGGTCTCGACGTCCTTGCCGAACACCGGGACGTCGAAGTCGACCTCGTCGATCCAGTTGGTGCGGTCCTTGGAGTTCTGCCCCCAGGGGTTGCCCTTGTTCTCCAGGTTCTTGAACAGCACGCCGAGCTCGCCGGGGAACTCCGACTCCATCATCACCTGGTAGCGGCGCATGTCGACGATGTGGTCGATGTGCTCGATGTCGACCGGGCACTGCTCGACGCACGCACCGCAGGTGGTGCACGACCACAGCACGTCGGGGTCGATGACGCCGCCCTGCTCGAGCGTGCCGACCAGCGGACGGGTCGCCTGCAACGGGGAGTCGGCGGGGATGCGCTCGAAGCCGGATTCGGGAACGTGCTCGTGGGAGTGTTCCTCGCTGTGCTTCTCGCCGCGGGCCTCTTCGCCGAGGCCGCCCTCCGGGGTGTTCTCGAGCGGGCTCTCCTTGCCGTCGAGGAAGTACGGCGCCTTGGCGAACATGTGGTCGCGCAGGTTCATGATCACGAGCTTGGGCGACAGCGGCTTACCGGTGTTCCAGGCGGGGCACTGGGACTGGCAGCGGCCGCACTCGGTGCAGGTGGTGAAGTCGAGGAAGCCCTTCCAGGTGAAGTCCTCGATCTTGCCGCGGCCGAGCACGGCGTCCTCGGCGGGATCCTCGAAGTCGACCGGCTCGCCCTTGGACTCCACCGGCAGCAGCGGGCCCAGGCCGTTGGGCATCCTCTTGAACGTGACGTTGATGGGCGCCAGGCCGATGTGCAGGTGCTTGGAGTGCAGCACGATCAACAGGAACACCAGCATGACGGCGATGTGCCCGAGCAGGGCGATCGTCTCGATCCACTCGTTGGCGGTGACGCCGAGCGGGCGCATGATCCAGCCCATGAGCTGGGAGAAGAACGCGCCGTTGCCGTAGGGCAGGTTGCCGACGACGGCCGCCGCGCCGCGAACGAGGGCGTAGGTCCAGATGACGTTGAAGATCATGAACAGGATCAGCCAGGCGCCACCGGTGTGCGAGCCGTAGAAGCGCGAGTCGCGGCCGTGCTTCTTGGGTTCGCGCACGATGCGGATCACGGCGAAGGTCGCGATGCCCACCAGCACCATGACGGCGAAGAAGTCCTGCAGGAAGCCCAGCGCGTCCCAGCGGCCGACGAACGGGATGTGGAAGTCGTGATCGACGAGCAGGCCGAAGGCCTCGACGTAGACCGAGCCGAGGATGAAGAAGCCCCACATCGTGAAGAAGTGCGCGATGCCGGGGATCGACCACTTGAGCAGTCGGGTCTGCCCGAACACCTCCTCGAACTGCGTGGTGATGCGCTTCTTGAGGTTGTCCTTGCGGTTGTTCGCCTCGCTCGTCGGCTGTCCGGACCGGATCAGCTTCGTCAGCCACAGGAATCGCTTCACGGCGAGCGCGCCGACGACGGCGATCATCAGAACCCCGGCGATGATCCTGATCAGCATCTGCGTGTCCACGCTGCGCCTCCCCGGCTAGGTAAGTTACCCGACAGTAACTTAAGTAATGTTACCCGTCAGTAACTTAGGCTATGTGCCTGCTCATAGTGACACCCTGCCCCTGGGCACCGCCACGAAGGTTGACCTAACTAGTCGGTCGGTTACCCCTGCGGCGCCAGCATGGCGCGCAACATCGACAGCATCTCCGAGCGCGACTCGGCGCCGAGACGGCGCCGGATCCTCGCGACGTGATGCTCGACGGTCTTCGCCGAGATGAACAGTTGGGCGCCGATGTCGCGGTACGGCATGCCGAGCAGCAGGAGTTCGGCGACTTCCCGCTCCCGGTCGGAGAGCCGCGACGACGCGGGCGTCGATGCCGGCGTCGGCGACGGTGTGCGCAGCGGTTGCGGCAGGTCGGCGGCCCCGGTCTCGACGTCGCCGCCCGCGACCGACTGCTTGAGGTCGCGGGCCAGCTGCAGCATGGCCTGCGACACCCGGGCGTCCGGCGTCTGCAGCGCCGCCTGCCCGGCCAGCCGGGTGGCGTCCCAGGTCAGCCCGAACTGCGACAGCGACCGCGCCGCCGCGGTCACCTCGGCGGCGTCGACATGGTTGGCCAGCACCCGCAGCCAGGTGCGGCCCGCCATGGCCAGCGACTTCGCGAAGGCACTGCCGGCGGCTGCGGCGGTGAGGGCCTGGCCGTGCGGGGCCACCGCACCCGGAGCGTTGGCGAGGATGCCCGCGTGCACGCCGGCCCAGTGCAGCGGGGTCGACCACAGCACCGGGTTGCCGAGCGACTCGAGCAGCGCGAACGCCTCGGCCATCGGATGGGCCAACCGGTCCACCTGACGCATCCGGGCGGCCGCCACCCACAGCTCACCAAGGGGGAGCAGCGCGAACAGGTCGACCGAGTACTCGGCGAGCACCTCCATCGCGGCATACCAGTGCTTCTGCATGGCGCCGCTGTCACCACTGCGCCGGGCGACCGCCGTCTGCAGCGCCGCCGACCACAGCGCATCGCGGCGGTGCAGAGCGGCGTTCACCGTGTCCGCCACACTCGCCGACGCGGCGCCGAGCTGGCCGTCCTGCATCCGCACCCACCCCGCCAGCAACCGGTGTCGGTGCGTGACGAAGATCTCAGCGTCGACGTGCTCCGCGCCGTCGGCCTCCCTGACCGCCCGGCCGATCACGCTGCGCGCCCGCACCGGGTCACCGCCGTGCAGCGCCGCCAGCGTGACCAGCGCGGCCGGGGTGTCGGGCGCGACCTCCTGCGAACCGCGCTCGGCCGTGATCGCCTGACTCAACCGCGCCACCGCGACGGCATACGGCTGGTCCAGCGACTGCATCAGACCCTCCGCCAGGCTGCGCGCCGCCCTGGCCGTCGACGTCGGCGGCCCGACGCTGTCGGCGCTGAGCACCGTGCGCGCCGTTTCCGGATCGCCCGCGGCCACCGCGACGACGGCGCCCGCCGCACTGACGACGGCGTCCGGGTAGGGGCCGAGCCAGCGGAACAGGTCGGCGGCCTGCGCGGCGCCGCCGTCGTGCACGGCGATGCTCGCCGCGACACGCACCGCGGCGGCCCGTTCGGCAGGGTTGTCGGAGGCCAGCAGCTCGTCGGCGAGGCGACCCGCGGTGGCGCAGTCGCCGGTGAGCGCCAGTGCGTCGGCGAGCCGGGCGTCCAGCGCCGTGGCGCCGGCGTCGGTCGCCGCCCGGTACAGCCGTGCGGCGCGGGCCGGTTGGCCGCGGACCCGGCCCGCCAGTTCGGTCAGCGCGGCCGCCAGCCGTTCGTCCCGCAGCCCGTGCTCAGCCAGTTGCAGCGCGAGATCTGCTGTCAACGTAGACATCTCGAGCTGGGTGACGAGCAGGGAGATCTCGATGTCGTGATGGCGGGCCGCGCCGGCGATCTGCGCCGCGCCGTGATGGACCGAACGCAGGAACGCCGGGTGGTGCGACGGGTCGATCAGGCCGCTGGCCCGGGCGCCGTCGACGAGGTCGAGCGCCTCGGCCTGGCCGACCCGCAGCGCCGCCGCCACGTCGTCGGGCCCGAGGTCCGCACTCAGCGACGACACCAGCAGTGTGTCGAGGACCGGTCCGTCGATGCGGCGCAGCCGCTCGGTGAGCGCGACCGCACCGGCTCTTCGGATCGCGCCGGGCGCGGTGGCCGCCGCGGTGAGCCCGTCGGCCGCCAGCGCCGCGCGCAGCAGGAACGGCACTCCGCCGGTGGCGGCGGACAGCGCCCGCACCAGCTGTACCGGCGGCGTCACCCCGAGTGCCGCTGCTGCGGCGCGGTGCACGTCGGCCGGCCCGAGCGGGCCGAGCGCGACCACCGGGTTCTCCCTGGCGAGTGCGGTGCTCAGGGACTGCAGCGCGGCATGCCGCAGTCGCGACTCCGCCGACACCACCACCGTGGCCGCGGGGTCGGCCGCCCGGTCGGCGAGCAGGTCGAGTTCTGCGTCGCCGAGCAGGTGCGCGTCGTCGACGACGAGGGCCGCGTCGGCGGGGTCATCTGGACGGGGAGGCCGGGTGAGCACCGTGCGGCCCGCCTCGCGCAGCGCGGTCCGCACGGCCGTGAGGACCGCGCTCTTGCCGGTACCGATGCCACCGGACACCAGCACCTTCGCCGGCGCGGTGGGGTCGGCGAGCAGCGCGGTGACGAATGCGCCCGCTGCCGGCGGGACGTCGGTCAGGCGGTCCGGCGCCGGATTGGGCATCGGCGGGTCAGGCGCCGTCGCCCGGCACGATCACGGTGGTCGGCGGCTCCGGCGGATCGGGCGGGTCCGGCGGATCGGGAACCACCGTGGTCGTGGGCGGCGGGGGCGCCGTGGTCGTCGGCTGGGTGGTGGTGGGCCGCGTCGTCGTGGTCGTCGGCTGGGTGGTGGTCGTCGTCGTCGTGGTCGTGGTCGGCGATGTGGTGGTCGTCGGCGACGTGGTGGTCGTGGAGCTCGGCGGCGGCGGAGGAGGGGGCGGAGGCTGGCTCACCGTCGTGGTGGCGCGGCCGTCGGGCCCGACGGTGACCGTCGTGACCGGCGGCGGCAGCGGCGCGATCGACGGCTCCATCGAATAGGTGGTGCTGGTCTCGGTGACCGGGCTGGAATCGCCCGTGGTGCTGGTCAGCGTCACCGCCAGGCCGCTGATCGCCGCCAGCGCCGCCACCGCGGCGGCCCCGAACAGGATCGGCGGGCGCTTGTACCAGGGCAGCGGTTCCGGCTCCGGCGGATACTGCGCCTCCTCGCCGCCGGGCGCGAACGCGATCGGAGGCCGCGCGGCGCCGGTGCCGGCGTCGACGGTGTAGTCCTCGCCGGCATAGGGCACCGGCTCGTCGGTCGGGGCGTCGTCCTGAGACCACGCCAGCGCGCGGAACGTCGCCGACGACGCCCCGTCGGAGGCGGATTCGCCGGCCGCCAGTCCCGCTGCTCCCGCCACCCACGCCGCAGGCGCCATGCCCGTCGGCGCGTCGGCGGCGGGGGCCAGTCCGGTCGGCGCGTCGGGGGCGATGGGCGCCATGCCGGTGGGCGCTTCGGCGCTGAGCCCGCGGCCGGCCACCAGCGCTGCGCCCGCCGCGATGTTGAGCTGCGACTGCGGGGTGGTGACGACGGGTGCGCGCAGTCGCTCCGACAGCTGCTGGGTGACCAGCGGGATGTGGGCGCCGCCGCCGACGGTGGCCACCGCCGACACGTCGGCGGGCGCGATGTTGTTGCGCCGCAACGTGTCGTCGACGGCGGCCAGTACACCGGCGAGCCCACCGGCGATGAGCTGTTCGAGTTCGGCGCGCGTCACCCGGATATCGGTGCGGACACCCGGCAATTCGGCGGGCACCACCGTCGCGGTGTCGGCGGACAACCGCTCCTTGGCCTGCCGGCACGCCTCACGCAGGCGGGCCAGCGAACCGACCGCCGCGGTGCCGGCCGGGTCGGCGTCATTGGCGTCGGCGATACCGGTGATGACGTGGTTGAGCAGCAGCTGGTCCACACCGTCGCCGGAGAATTCGGCGTGGCGGACCGTCTGGCCGACGGCGTCGAGGTTGGACGACGCGTCGGCCAGCGTGATGCTGGTGCCGCTGCCGCCGAAGTCGCACAGCACGACGACGCCCGCATCGGGAAGGCCGGGTGCGGCCTGCAGGGCGGCGAGGGCGGCCACCGAGTCGGGGATGAGTGCGGCCGGGGCGCCGTCGGAGGCGAGACCCGGATGGTTGCGCAGCGCCCCGCGCAGGGCTCCGACGGTGGCGGGACCCCAGTGCGCGGGGACGGCGATCGCGACCGGGGCGCCGCCGCCCGCGGTGCGGGCCATCGTGTCCAGCGCCTCGGCCAGCACCTGCTCGCCGCGGTGGGCCGAACCGTCGGCCGCCACCAGGGGCACGGGATCGCCGACGCGGTCGACGAACCCGCTGAGCACCATCCCGGCGGAGGTGCGGGGCGGGTTCTCGGCGGCGAGCCCCACCTCGGCCGGGCGGTCGTCGAAAACGGTGAGGATCGACCGGCGCATGACGGGGTCGCGGCCGAAGCGGGCCGCGACGAGATTGGTCATTCCGATCGACAACCCCAACGAGTCGGTCATTACTGTCACTCCTGCTGTCTCGGCCGGTGTTCACCTTAGCGGCTCGGGCCCCCGAGGCCTCGGAACATCCCCCTAGTGGCGTCAATCCCCTAACGTGCCGCCCCCTAACGGCCGCGCCGTGGGGCTGGGTTCGGCACCGATCCCGGGGCGGGCCTGCGCCGATAGCATCGTGGGACATCGGCGAATCGCCGGAGTACACCACCATCATCAGGGGGACGGGCTGTCATGGCTAACTCGCTTCTCGACTTCGTCATGTCGCTGGTGCGAGACCCCGACGCCGCGGCACGCTACACCGCCGACCCGGCCGGTGCCCTCGCCGAGGCGAACCTGCCCGACGTGACGAGTGTCGACGTCGCCAACCTCATCCCGGTGGTGTCCGAATCACTGTCCATGACCGGTCCGGCCAGCGGCTTCGATGCCGTTGGCGCCGAGACGGCGGGCAACGTCTGGGCGAGCGGCGCCGCCACCGCGGCGTTCGACGCCTTCGGTGATCCGGGCGCAGGCACCGCGATCGACGACGGCGCCAACGTGATCTCCGACGTGGTCGACGAACCGGTCGTCCAGGTGGCCGACACGTCGTTGGCCGACCTCGACAGCGCGCTCGGCGACCCGGCCGCGCAGTTCGACACGGCCTTCGCCGACGCCCCGTCGGACAGCGCGGCCGACTTCGCCGCCGATTGGGGGCAGTCGCCCTCCGACGATCAGGTGCCCGGGGCCGACGGCCAGAGTTTCGACCTCTTCAACTGATCTCTGCAGCACTTCCTCTTCACCCGCGTGGACCGCTGTCCGCGCGGGTGAAGTCGTTTGAGCAGCGAAAACACGGAGCGATCGGCGAGTGTCTCCGTTGCCCCCCGGATACCCCCTAATCCCCTAATGGGGCTGATGCGGGGACCCCGGTACGGCACCTTTGGGGGATGGGAGGCGACCCCGTTCCCCGGCGGTCCCGGAATCCATAACGTTGTCGTCAGAACGCCGGAAGGACCGGCGGGAACCACCTCCCAAGCCCGCGAGGGCTCACCGGGAAGAAACAGAAAGGCAGTTCCATGAATCTCATCGACTTCATCCTCGATCTGTTCCGCAGCCCGGTCGAGGCGGCCCGCTTCGTCACCGACCCCGACGGCGCGCTCCGTGACGCCGGCCTGCCGAACGTGACCGCCGCGCAGCTCGCGTCGGTCGCAGCCACCGCCGCCCCGGCCGGCTACGCCCTCGGCGGCGGAGACCCGATTGTCGGCCTGCAGCGCGCGGTCGCCGATCACCACCAGCTGGCCTCGAACTTCGCCTCGCCGTTCTCGCCGCAGACGTCGTTCGCGCCGACCACCGAGTTCGCCAGCCGTAACGACACGGACCTGCTGAGCGGCAACAACGTGCCGATCGCCAGCCCGGATCAGAACGCCGGCGCCAACGCCCAGAACGGCGCCTTCAACCTGGGCTTCGGTGACATCACCCTGGGTGACAAGACCAGCAACACCGCCACCAACGGCGGCGTCGTGGTCGGCGGCGACAACGACGGCGACATCGTCAGCGGTGACGGCGCGGTGCTCGGCGACGGCAACACGATGAACAACGGCGACATCCTCGCCGGCTCCGGCTCGAACGTCGTCGTCGGCAAGGACAACGAGGTCGAGGACAACTCGCAGACCGCGGGCGGCGACCTGATCGCCGACAACGACGCACCGGTGCTCAACGACGTCGACACCAGCGGTGGCAACGGTGGCGGCGCCGACGGCGGCGGCAGCCTGATCGGCATCGGCGGCGGCAACGCGGTCGGCGGCGACGGCGGCAGCGGTGGCGGAATCATCATCACCGACAACGACGTCAACACCGGAACGCAGATCGACGGCGACTTCGGCAGCGACAACGTCGAGGACAACTCGACCAGCACGTCGGTGCAGTCCGAGGTCAACACGTCCACCGAGAGCTCGATCGAGGACAACTCCTCGAGCTACGAGTCGAACATCGGCTCGGGCAACGAGACCGCGATCGGATCGGGCAACGAGACGAACACCGAGCTGTTCTCGGACAACACCACCGGGTTCGACACCGACGTCGCCTCCGGCAACACCACCAACACCAACACCGATCTGGACGCGTTCTGATCGACATGACCGCGTGACGCAACTGGCGGGGACCGCAACCGGTCCCCGCCAGTTCGCGCGTTACCGTGAGATCGACCGAGTGAGAAGGGCGCCATGACGCAACCGAACGACCCGCGCAAGGTCAAGGTGATCGTCGAACTCATCGACCACACCAGCAGGATCGCCGACTCCTATGAGCGTGGTGACCTGGTCGACCGGTTGGCCCGCGCCAAGGCTCGCATCACCGACCCGCAGATCCGGGTGGTGATCGCCGGTCAGCTCAAGCAGGGCAAGAGCTTTCTGCTCAACTCGCTGCTCAACATGCCGGTGGCGCGGGTGGGCGACGACGAGTCCACCGTGCTGGCCACCGTCGTGTCCTACGGCGAGCAGGCCTCCGCGCGCCTGGTGGTCGCCAACCCCGACGGCGAAGAGCCCGAACTGGTCGAGATCCCGCCCGCGGACCTGCGCAACGACCTGCGCCGCGCGCCACAGGCCGGCGGCCGCGAGGTGCTGCGCGTCGAGGTGACCGCCCCGAGCCCACTGCTCAAGGGCGGGTTGGCGTTCATCGACACCCCCGGGGTCGGCGGCTACGGTCAGCCGCACCTGTCGGCGACGCTGGGGTTGCTGCCCGACGCCGACGCGATGCTGATGGTCAGCGACACCAGCCAGGAGTTCACCGAACCCGAGATGACGTTCATCCGGCAGGCCGTCGAGATCTGCCCGGTGGCCGTGATCGTGGCGTCCAAGACCGACCTCTACCCGCACTGGCGGCAGATCGTCGATGCCAACTCCGTGCACCTGCGGCGGGCGGGCATCTCGACGCCGATGATCCCCGCGTCGGCGCAGTTGCGCAGCCACGCCATCCAGCTCAACGACAAGGAACTCAACGAGGAGTCCAACTTCCCGGCGATCGTGAAGTTCCTGTCCGACCGTGTGCTCAGCCGCGAGAGCGACCGGGTGCGCGACCATGTGGTGAGTGAGATCCGCGCCGCCGCCGAGCATCTGGCGATGGGGTTGGACGCCGAACTGTCGGCGTTCAACGATCCGCAGGCCCGCGACCGGCTGACCGAGGAGCTGGAACGGCGCAAGCAGGAGGCCCAGGACGCGCTGCAGCAGACGGCGCTGTGGCAGCAGGTGCTCAACGACGGCATCAACGACCTGACCGCCGACGTCGACCACGACCTGAGGGGCCGGTTCCGCAACATCGTGGCGTACACCGAGTCGGTCATCGACTCCTGCGACCCGAGCGTGCAGTGGGCGGAGATCGGGTCCGAACTGGAGAACGCCGTCGCCACCGCCGTCGGTGACAACTTCGTGTGGGCCTACCAGCGATCCGAGGCACTCGCCGCCGAGGTGGCCAGGACGTTCATGGAAGCCGGTTTGGACGCGATCAAGATGCCGACCATCGACGCACGCGACATGGGCGCCGGCTTCGGCGAATTCAAATCGCTGGCGTCTTTGGAGGCCAAACCGATCCGCGCCGGCGACCGCGTGGTCTCCGGCCTGCGGGGATCATTCGGCGGTGTGCTGATGTTCGGCATGCTCACCTCCTTCGCCGGCCTCGGCATGCTCAACCCGCTGTCGTTGGGCGCCGGCGCGCTGATCGGCCGTAAGGCCTACAAGGAGGAGATGGAGAACCGCATGCTCCGGATCCGCAACGACGCCAAGATCAACATGCGCAAATTCGTCGACGACGTTTCGTTCGTCGTCGGCAAGGAATCGCGTGACCGGCTCAAGGGGATCCAGCGCCAGCTGCGCGACCACTACCGGGAGATCGCCAACCAGACCACCCGGTCCCTCAACGAGTCACTGCAGGCCACGCTCGCCGCCGCCAAGATGGAGGAGACCGAGCGCAACGCCCGCGTCAAGGAGCTCGAACGCCGGCGCAACATCCTGCGGCAGGTCCTCGACCACTGCGAGAAACTCAGCGTCGCACCGATTCCCGCTACTCAGGGCGTTCGCGCGCAGGCGTAGGTCAGCGGTATCTCCGGCCCGAGGTCCACCACCTCGAAGTCGTCGACGCTCAGCCCGCGAAACGATTGCGCGTCCACCCCGAGGTCGGCCCACCTGGCGCCGGCGGTGCGGTCGTCGGCGAAGGTCAGCGCGATCTCCCCGCCGTCGGAGAGCACCATGCCGTGCTTCTTGAGCGCCGCCAGGATCACCCGTTCGCCGTCGGAGTAGCCCGATTCGTCGACGTCGGGCTTCAGCCGGAAGCGCACACCGTAGGGCGGGGCGTCGGGTTCGGTGCTCTCCGGCCCACCCGCATGAGTGGCCGGCGCGACGTAGACCCCTTCCTTCATCCGGTCGTTCGGCAGGATGAAGCGCAGCGCATGGACGACCGAACCCGCGGCCACCTCGTCGGCCGTCGGGGTGAGCGCGGCGATCGGCAGACCGGCGGCATCGGCGCTGGTGCACTGCGCGCCGCGCAGGTCCGGTGGGTACTCCTGGTCCAGGTTCCACGTGAAAAGCCCTGTCGCCGTAAGTGTCTCACCGTCGCTGGAGCCCTGGTACACCTCATAGAGCCGTCGTTCGTCGGATTCGACGACCAGCAGGTGACAGTCGCCCTGGCCGTCGGTCTCGCCGCTGATGTCACAGGTCAGGTCGGTCGACCCCTCGATGTTGGCGTCCTCGGGCACCGGCATCTCCGCGG
The DNA here is from genome assembly GCF_027529605.1 of Mycobacterium hippophais. Taxonomy (NCBI): domain Bacteria; kingdom Bacillati; phylum Actinomycetota; class Actinomycetes; order Mycobacteriales; family Mycobacteriaceae; genus Mycobacterium; species Mycobacterium hippophais. The sequence continues at coordinate 315,857 of NZ_JAPZPY010000005.1, forward strand.
GCACGGCGTCACAGTCCGGGCCACCGAAGCAGTAGTCGTCGGTGCCGGCGACGGGCATCCGCGGGGTGGTGGCGTCGGCGGCGAAGACCGGCAGGGAGAAGCCGGTCTGCAGCACGTTCCCGTTCCCCCAGCCGCCCAGCTGCGTCAGCGTCGAGAGGATCGCACCGCTGCGCTCCGACGGCGCCAGTCCCGAGACGTCGGCGGTCCACGGCTGCGGCGCGCTGAACAGCCCACCGGCAGGAATCGCACCGGGCTGCGACGGCGGCTCCTGCGACGACGCCGGGGGCCGCGTCGCTCCGGACCTGGACGAATCGTCGCCGCCGCAACCGCCGCACGCCGCCACTGCCAGGACGGCGAACCACAGGGTCGTTCGCATGGCTGTCGCCCCTCTCGCCGCCGGACGGAATCGCAGTCGACGCTATTCCTGCGGCGACCCGCTGAAATCAGGTGTTTCCCCGCGTCTGTGCGTGTGCAACGTCCCGATCGCCGCGCGCCTGCACTGCGCGGCGGCCGGGTGCCTAAGCTGGACAGCCGACATGAGCACGAGCGATCAGGTGCGGACGATCCTGGGCGGCACCATCAGCGCCTACCGGGCCGATCCGGCGTACCGCGACCGTCCCGACGTGCACAACGAACTCGACCGGATCGGCCGCAGGCTCATTCAGCCGATCCGCATCGCCCTGGCCGGGACGTTGAAGGCGGGCAAATCCACGCTGGTCAACGCGCTCGTGGGGGAGGACATCGCGCCCACCGACGCCACCGAGGCCACCCGGATCGTCACCTGGTTCCGGCACGGGCCCACTCCGAAGGTGACCGCGAACCATCGCGGCGGCCGGCGTTCGAACGTGCCGATCGGCCGCGGCGCGCAGGGCTCGCCGGACCACCGGGGCCTGACGTTCGACTTCGCCCGCCTCGACCCCGAGGACGTGGTGGACCTCGACGTCGAGTGGCCGGCCGCCGAACTGATCGACACCACGATCATCGACACCCCTGGGACGTCGTCGTTGTCGCGCGACGTCTCGCAGCGCACGCTGCGGCTGCTGGTGCCCGACGACGGCGTGCCGCGGGTCGACGCCGTGGTGTTCCTGCTGCGCACGTTGAACGCCGCCGACATCGCGCTGCTCAAGCAGATCGGCGAGCTGGTCGGCGGCTCCTCGGGCGCGCTCGGTGTGATCGGGGTGGCGTCGCGGGCCGACGAGATCGGCGCGGGCCGCATCGACGCGATGATGTCGGCCAAGGACGTCGCCAGTCGGTTCACCGCCGAGATGGACAAGACCGGCATCTGCCAGGCGGTGGTGCCCGTGTCCGGGCTGCTCGCACTGACCGCGCGGACCCTGCGGCAGAGCGAGTTCGTGGCGCTGGAGAAGCTGGCCGGAGTCGACGCGGCCGAGCTGGCCAAGGCGATGCTGTCGGTGGACCGTTTCGTGCGCGAGGACTCCTCGCTGCCGGTCGACGCCGCCACCCGCGCGGCGTTGCTGAACCGGTTCGGGATGTTCGGGGTGCGGATCTCGATCGCGGTGCTGCGGGCCGGTGTCACCGACTCGGTGGCGCTGGCCGACGAACTGCTCGAGCGCAGCGGTCTCGTCGCGTTGCGCGACGTCATCGACCAGCAGTTCGCCCAGCGTTCCGACCTGCTCAAGGCGCACACCGCGCTGCTGTCACTGCGCCGGTTCGTCGAGCAGCACCCGATCTACGCGACGCCCTACATCGTCGCCGACATCGACCCGCTGCTCGCCGACACCCACGCCTTCGAGGAACTCCGGCTGCTGAGCCAACTGCGTTCGCGGCCAACCACCTTGAACGAAGACGAGATCGCCTCGCTGCGGCGCATCATCGGCGGGTCGGGCACCGACGCCGCGAGCAGGCTGGGCCTGCAGCCCGACACCCCCTACGACGGCCCGCGGGCCGCATTCGCCGCCGCCCAGCGCTGGCGCCGCCGAGCCGATCACCCCCTCAACGACCCCTTCACCACCAGGGCCTGCCGGGCCGCGGTGCGCAGCGCCGAGGCCATGGTCGCCGAGTTCGCCGCGCGCGGCCGCTGAGCCCGTGAGATCGGCCGTCGCACCCGCCTAACGAATCGCGGCCCTGCGGCGACATAGAAGGTATGCGCAGCTTGCTGGGATTGTCCGTCGGCGTCACGAACCTCGTCGCCGTGCCGCTGACCGGGCCCGCCGACCGCCCGGTCGTCCGCCGGTCGGTGCTGACCCTGTTCGGGCACCGGCCGCCGGAGGTGGGCCTGCCGGGTGAGAACGCTGCGCTCGACGAACGCGGCCTGGTGCTGTCGGCGTTCGTGGAGCGCGTCGGCGATCCCGTTCCCATCGTCGCCCCCGACGGATCCACGCACCGCGGTGAGGACCTGACCGTGACTGCGCTGACGGCGCTCGTCCGGTCGGCGGGCCGGGCCGACGTCACCGGCCTAGCGGTGCCCGCATACTGGCCGGCCACCGCGGTGGACGCCGTGCAGGCCCGGATGCCGCACGCCATCGTGGTGTCCGACGCCGTCGCGGCGCTGACGGCGCTGCAGTCACGGCCCGGCCTGCCCGCCCGCGGCCTGGTGCTGCTGTGTGACGTCGGCGCCACCGGCACGACGGTGACGGTTGCCGACGCCGGCGCGGGCTTCGCGCCGGTCGGCAGCAGCGTCCGCTGCGACGAGTTCGGCGGCGACGCGATCGATCGGGCGGTGCTGACGCACGTGCTCGCCGACATCGACGCCGAGGAGTCCGGCACGTCGGCGGTCGCCTCGCTGACCGCGCTGCGCGACGAGTGCCGGCTGGCCAAGGAGCGGCTTTCCTTCGACACCGCAACGGGCCTGACCGGTCCGCACGCGGCGCTGCGGCTGACCCGTGCGGAGGTCGAGTCGCTGATGCGCGAACCGGTCGACCACCTGATGGCGGCAGTGTTCGACCTGCTGCAGCGCAACCGGGTGGCGCCGGCCCAACTGGCCGCCGTCGCGACGGTCGGCGGCGGTGCCCGGATACCGCTTGTGACGCAACGACTCTCCGAGGAACTGCGGCTGCCGGTGACGACGATGCCGCGCCCCGAGCTGGCCGCGGCGATCGGCGCCGCACTGGTGGCCCGCCGCGCTGCGGACCGCGAGCCCGCCACGGTGCTGGCCGCCGCGGCGCCGGTAGCGGCCACCGCCACCGGGATGGCCACCGTCTCGGCCGCGGCGGTGGCCCCGCTGGCGTGGTCGGCGGCGACACCCGTCGCCGAGGACGTCACCGACGAACACGGCATGTACCGGGAGCCGTTCGACACCGGGATGGCGCGACCCGATGTGCTGTTCGACCACTCCGGTCACGACGCCGTCGAGGCCGAGCCGATGGCGTGGTACCGGCGGCCGGCGGTGCTGTTCGCCGGGGCCGCATGCTTCGCAGCGATTGCCGCCACCGGTCTGGTGTTCACCTCGGGTAGCGGCGGCGCAGGCACCGCTCCCGCCGCGGCGACGGCTCCCGTCGCGCCGGCCGCTCCGGTCGCTCCGGCCCCCGCCTCCGGCGCACCCGCGGCCGCGCAGCTCCCCGCGTCCGCGCCGGTCACCCGGACCGTGGTGGCGAATCGGCCGCCCGCCGCTGCCAGGCCCGCGTCGCCGGAAGCGGCTCGTCGCGTGGCCGCCGGTGCGCCGCGCCCTGCTGCGCCGCGCCCGAAGT